>JAJYDN010000010.1 GCA_021777535.1 Pseudomonadota bacterium | reverse complement strand
TTGCCAAGCGCGTTCGCGGCTGCTTCGATCTGGTCAAGTCTCGATGCGTGATGGAGATCGAACAGGCGATCCACCTGCGGCATATGCCATCCCAGGCGCCGGGCGAGTTCCGCTTTTTTGATTCCTTGTTCGGTCATCGCCTGGTATACGCCCAGCTTGGCGCATTCCAGCGCCGATGGTTGCACGGTCTTTTGTCCGGGGGCGGGCCGGCTTGCGGCCGGCAGGGGCTTGCGGGCCTCCACATAGAACGACAAGGCGGTTTCCAGTGCGTCTATGGCATTCAGGAGGGCTTCATCTTCGTCGGCGCCGAAGGTGATTGCCTCGGGCACATCGGCAAAGGTGGCCATCACGGTGTCCCCATCAGGGGTCAGAGTCACAGGGTAGTCAAACATCACTCTCTCTCCTTCACTTCAAGCCAAGCTGTCGTTTGATCGCGGCTTCCAGTCCCTTGCCAAGCTCGGCGGTCCCGTGCATGGGAAGGGTGGATTGCTTGCCGTTCAAAAACACTTTCAGATGCGAGCCCTTGCCGGGCTGAAAGGTCGCCCCCTGCTGCTCCAGCCACTTCTTCATCTGCTTGGAGTTTACCAGGGACAATATAACAGATGTGTTGTGTTTGTCAAGCCTGATGGTCGCGACGCGCCCACCGACGTTGCTGGGGCTGATGGGAGGATGTAAGCGTCACGAGTTGAATCTTGTGCCCAGGTTCGGGCTGGCCGGGATATGTTGCCAGGGTTGCTGAATGGGCCGGAAGGGCTTGCGAAGCTTGGGGGACGGTCTTGAACCAGGTGCTGGAGGCGCAGATGACAGAACACCTGGGTGCCGGGCCGCATGAGCGCAGCGCCGAGCGTCAGGGCTATCGCAATGGCGTGCGTCCCCGGACCCTGTACAGCCGCGTGGGGCCTGTCACCCTGCAGGTACCCCAGACCCCGGGACGGCAGCTTCTCGCCCGAGATATTCAGGCGCGCCCAGCGCAGTGAACAGGCCTTCGTGCTGGCGTTGATGGAGATGGTGGTACAAGGGGTCTCGACGCGCAAAGTCACCGAGGTCACCGAGACCTTGTGCGGGGCCTCGTTTTCGAAGTCCACCGTGAGCGCGCTGTGCGCCGGCCTCGATCCCCGGGTCCGGGCCTTCAACGAACGCCGCCTCACGGCCGGGTATCCCTTTGTCCTGGTCGATGCCCTGGTGCTCACGGTCGCAATCTTCTGGCGCATACCCCAAGCCGCTACCGCGCCGAGGTGGCCACACACGCCAAACGGATCTTCCAGGCCAACGATATCGCCGAGGCCCGCGCGCAGCTCGCCGCCTTCGTCGCACGCTTTGCGAAAACCGCACCCAGGACGGTCGCCTGTCTGGAGGAGGGATTCGAAGACGCCCTGAGCGTGATCGTGCTGCCCGAAAAATACCGTAAGCGGCTGCGTACCACCAACATGCAGGAGCGCCTGAACGGAGAGATTCGCAGAAGGGAGCGGGTCATTCGCATCTTCCCGAACACCGGGTCAGCCCTGCGCCTTGCGGGCGCCCTATTGGCTGAACACAATGAGGTATGGGCCGAGCGGCACTATCTCGATATGGATGAATTCCACGAGTGGCTCGCGACGCGATATTCCGTCACCACTCTGGATAACGTGGTGTCATTGAGTTAAGAAAGGGACGTCAATACGGGATCGAATTTACAGCAGAATTTGGACTTGACCCATTGCGCACTCACTGGGTCCGGTTTACTGAGCATATCCGGGTTCGTTTACATGAGCGGCGAGGAGGGAGCCAGACGGACGCTTTTTTGGACTCCGGGATCAAGGTTCTCGCGGAAGTGAAGGAATACTTCAGGGACTTCCATGCGGGCGGAATACGTGATTTTTCGCATAAGGAGCGTGGATACCGCGAAACTCAGCGGGATCAGGTGATTTCCTACCAATACGCGAAGGATCTTCGGATCTGATCGGCCCTGGCGTATCAAGTAACCGCCTGGATTGGCAGTACCGCGGCCCGCGTCGCGGCCTGCGGCATCTGCCGGGATCTGCGTGCTTAGGTGGTCAAAGGGTCAGCCCCAGACTGCGCGTTCCCGCCGCACTCTCCGTCGGGCAGCGCCGCCTCGGTCGGCGGACGTTGCCGCGTGGAGCGCGGGGAAGAGGGGCCGGCCGGGAGTACTGGTGGGGGGTGGGTCACCGATGCGCCGGGCGGGCCGGACTGGCCTTGCGTCGATTGTAGAGGTGGGCACATTGAAACGGACCGCACCGCTGCGCCGGCACTGGCGCGGCGGTGCGGTCCGGAGGCGGCGCGCAGCTTTATTCGCTGTAGGCGCGCTCCCCATGCTGGGTGATGTCGAGACCCTCGCGTTCCTGCTCTTCGGTCGGCCGCAGTCCCATGGCGAGATCGAGGACTTTCAGGATGACGAAGGTCATGATGGCGTCGTAGGCGGCGACGGCGCCGATGGCGATCGCCTGTTTGCCGATCTGGCCGGGGTTCCCCTGGAGGGCGCCCGCCGTTCCGCCGATCGCCTTGATGGCGAATACGCCGGTGAGCAAAAGGCCCACCATGCCGCCGATGCCGTGGACACCGAACACGTCCAGGGAGTCGTCATAGCCCAGCAGGTTCTTCACATAGGTCACCGCCCAGAAGCAGGCGATGCCACCCGCGATGCCGATGACGAGCGCGCCCGTCGGATCCACGAAGCCCGAGGCCGGGGTGATGGCGACGGCGCCTGCGACTGCGCCGGAGGCCATGCCGAGGACGCTCGGTTTGCCGCGGGCACTCCATTCGGCGAACATCCAGGTCATGGCGGCCGCGGCGGTGGCGATCTGTGTGGTCGCCATCGCCATCCCGGCAAGTCCCCCGGAGGAGACCGCGCTGCCCGCGTTGAAGCCAAACCACCCGACCCAGAGGAGCGAGGCGCCAAGGATGGTGAGCACGAGATTGTGCGGCGCCATCGCCTCGCGCCGGTAACCGACGCGCCGTCCGATGACGAGGGCGGTGACGAGACCGGCCACGCCGGAGTTGACCTCGACGACCGTGCCGCCCGCGAAATCGAGGACACCCATCTTGGCAAGCCAGCCGTGTGTCGACCAGATCCAGTGCACGATGGGGGCATACACGAACAAAAGCCACAGCGCGCTAAACCAGAGGACCGCCGAGAACTTGATGCGTTCGGCAAAGGATCCCGAGATGAGCGCCGGCGTGATGATGGCGAAGGTGAGCTGGAAGGACATGTAGACGGACTCGGGGATCGCCATCGAGCGGGCGGTCACGGTATCGCGCCCCATGCCGTGCAGGAAGAGCCGCCCCAAGCCCCCGATGAAGCCGTTGCCCCCCGTAAAGGAGAGGCTGTAGCCCGCGATGTACCAGAGGATCGTGACGAGACAGGTGGTCGCAAAGCTGTGGGCGAGCGTGCTCAGGACGTTTTTGTCGCGCACCATGCCACCGTAAAAAAGCGCAAGTCCCGGGATCGTCATCATGAGGACGAGCACGGTGGAGGTGAGCATCCAGGCCGTGTCGCCGCGACTGATGGGGGCTGCGGCCGGCATCGGCACGGGCGGTGCCACGGTGGCCGTAGCCGGTGCGGGGGTGGCGGTCGCGGCGTGTCCTGCCGCATGGGCGGACAACGGGTTGAGCATCAGGATCACGATGAGCGTGAGCCCCGTTCTTTTGATGATCGCCAGCAGATTGCGCATGATCCCCCCTAGAGCGCGTCTTTACCTGTTTCGCCCGTGCGGATGCGCAGGGCCTGTTCTATATTCAGCACGAAGATCTTGCCGTCGCCGATCTTGCCGGTGCGGGCGGCGCGGCTTATCGCCTCGATGACTGAGTCGACCTGATCGGCGCTGACGGCGATCTCGATCTTTACTTTCGGCAGGAAGGCGACGACGTATTCGGCGCCCCGATAGAGTTCCGTATGGCCCTTCTGCCGCCCGAAGCCCTTCACCTCCGTGACCGTCATGCCCTGTACGCCGATTGCGGCCAGGGCGTCCCGGACGTCTTCCAGCTTGAACGGCTTGATGACGGCAACGACGAGTTTCATCATGGCAAATCTCCCCCAGGCCTTGTCTGCACGCAGTAAAGGCATGGCAGTACAGTCTAAGGCGCACGGATGCGGTTTTATCGGATCCACGTCGCGGTCTTCGCCTTCGACGCACCAAGAGTGGCCGCGATATGCCCCACGGTGGACCGAGCGGGACTTTACTCTCACCACAATGGCGCATCAACTGCACCAGAATGGGTATAGCCGGCATGCCTGGCGGGCATTGGCGCCATCTGCGCGGACCATTTTGTCTGGTTCCTGCGCCGCCCCCAGGCATCCGGGGCAGATCGTGAGGGGCCGGCGGCCGCGGCGGCAGGGGCTGGCGCCTGTGGTCTGCCGCCTGCGCCCGACGGGCGCCTGCGGGGCCCGATGGCCCTTAAGAGATGCGAGGGCCATCCCGGGGCCGGGTGGGCGCGGTTTCCCGCAAATGGCCACCGGACTTTCGGTGTGCCCGTCTCCTGCCGGGTCGCCCCTATGCGCCCGCCCGCGCCTTGCGGCGGCCATCCATGTCCTTGCCTGCCCAGAGGGGCGGCGCCTGCCGGGGTTCTGTGCGGACGTTCGGTGCGACCTTGGCGCGACCCGGAGGGGGCGGCGCCGTGCCGTGCGGCGGGAGTGGGCGCGCCGTGTCCGGGAATGGGGCCGCTTGGGTTTCCCGTGGACATTTCCATGGTGCATGTCCGATTCGAAAGGGAACGGTCGCCATTCAAAGTAATCGCGGCGGCTACGCGGCCCTGCCGGCGCATGTTCCGCGGTTCTCCCGGGCGGCCCCATCGGCAAGCTTGCGACCTTGGCAAGAGTCCTATATTGTTTTTCCGGGAGATGCCGTTACATGGTCGGTGGCGCGCCGGACTGGCGCGGACATCGGCAAGTGATCGGGGAATAGGCCATGGTCAATGGAACCGTTGTCGATCTGTCCCGCGTGCAATTTGCGGCCACCGCGCTCTACCACTTCTTGTTCGTTCCCCTTACGTTGGGCTTGAGCTTCCTTCTCGCGGCCATGGAGACGGTCTACGTCACCACGGGCAAGCCCATTTACCGGGAAATGGCCCAGTTCTGGGGCAAGCTCTTCATGATCAATTTCGCCCTGGGTGTCGCCACGGGTCTTACGATGGAGTTCGAGTTCGGCACCAACTGGTCTTTTTACTCGGGTTTCGTCGGCGACATTTTCGGGGCGCCGCTTGCCATAGAAGGACTCATGGCGTTTTTCCTGGAATCGACGTTCGTGGGGCTCATGATGTTCGGATGGGGCCGGCTCTCCAGGGGCCAGCATCTGGCGGTCACCTGGCTTGTCGCGCTCGGCTCGAACCTGTCTGCCCTGTGGATCCTGGTCGGCAACAGCTTCATGCAGGATCCGCGGGGTGCGGTCTTCAATCCCACGATGATGCGCATGCAGTTGAGGAGTTTTCCGGATCTTTTGTTTAGCCCGGATGCCCAGTCGAAGTTCGTCCACACGAGCATCGCGGGCTATGTGACGGCGGCCGTGTTCGTCGCCGGCGTGAGTGCCTTCTACATGCTCCGGCGCCGCCACCTGGAGCTCGCCAAGCGTTCGTTCCGGATGGCGGCGCTTTTCGGGGTGATGGCGACCATCGGGGTCATCACGCTGGGCGATGCGCTCGGGTTCGTCGCCGCGCGCGTGCAGCCGACCAAGCTTGCCGCCATGGAGGCGGTCTGGAAGACCGAGCAGGCGCCGATGCCTTTCAATCTGATCGCGTTTCCGGACCAGAAGGAGCGCGTCAATCACGCAGCCGTACAGATCCCGGATCTCCTGTCGCTGCTCGTCACGCATTCGCTGACCGGTACGGTGCCGGGGATCGATGCCCTGGAGAAGCGGGCAGAACGGAAGATCCGCAACGGGATTCCGGCGGTCGAAGCCCTGGAGACGCTTTCCCAGGATCCGGGGGATGCGGCGGCGCGCGCGCAGTTCGACGCGCATGCAAAGGATGTCGGCTACGGCTTTCTGGCGCAGCGCTATGCGGCCAACCTTGCCCAGGCGAGCCCGCAGGAGATCAGGCGGGCGGCAGACGACACCATCCCGGCGGTGGCGGCGATCTTCTGGGCGTTCCGCTCGATGGTGGGTCTGGGACTGCTGATGCTCGCCTATTTCGTGATGGCGGTACTCTTTACGCTGCGCAACGTCGTCCAGGATCGCCCGCGGTTTTTGCAGGCCGCGGTGTGGATGATCCCGATCCCGTTTCTGGCCAACGAATGCGGGTGGCTGGTGGCCGAACTGGGCCGCCAGCCATGGACCGTTTTCGGGATTTTGCCGACGTGGATGAGCGTCTCCGATCACAGCGTGGGCTACATGGTGTTTTCGCTCGCGGGCTTTCTGCTGCTCTATACGGCCTTTATCATAGTCGAGATGGTGCTCATGATACGGGCGATCCGTAGCGGCCCCGAACCTGCGCACGGTGGCCCTGTCGTGCACGTGGCGGGCGCACAGGAACCCCATCTGGGAGGCTGACATGGAACTTTTCGCGGGTCTGCAGGTGACATGGTGGCTCTTGCTCGGCGTACTCCTGATCGGTTTGGGCGTGATGGTCGGCATGGACATGGGGGTGGGCACCATTTTGCGCTACGTGGGGCACTCCGATGTCGAGCGGCGCGTCGCCCTGAATGCGATAGGCCCCCACTGGGAGGGTAACCAGGTCTGGTTCATCCTGGGCGGGGGCGCGCTGTTTGCCGCTTTTCCGCTCATCTATGCGACGGCGTTTTCCGGTTTTTACGTCGTGATGATGCTGCTTTTGTGGACCATGATCGTGCGTCCGCTCGGGTTTGAGTACCGCAGCAAGATCGCAAGTCCCAGGTGGCGCAATGTGTGGGACTGGAGCCTCTTTGTGAGCGGTGCCGTGCCGATGGTGATCTTCGGCGCGGCCGTCGGCAATCTCTTTCGCGGCGTCCCCTATAGCTTCGCGTGGGATCTCGCGTCGGTGTACACGGGCAGTTTTCTTGGCCTTTTGAACCCGTTTGCCGTCGTGACGGGGCTTTTGGCGCTTGCGCTCTCGATGATGATGGGGGCCGTGATGTTGCTGAACAAGACCGAGGGGATGCTCTATCAGCGCGCCCACAAGATGGCGGGTTGGGCGAGCCTTGCGGCGATCGTGATCTTTGCCGCCGAAGGGGTCTGGGTAGGCCGCATTGACGGCTATCGTCTCGTGAAGGCGCCGGCGCCCGGCATCCTGCAGACGCCGCTCATGCAGATGGTGACCCGTGCAGCCGGCGCCTGGCGGGACAACTTTTCCGCGCACCCATCACTCTATCTCGTGCCGGCGCTGGGTTTCCTGGGCATGGCGGGCGTGTATCTCGCCACCCGCGCGCACCGGAATCTCCTCGGCTGGTGGTGCGGGGCGCTCGCCTGGGCGGGCGTGATCGGCACGGCCGGGGCCGCGCTCTTTCCGTTCCTCCTGCCCTCGAGCAGCGATCCCTCGATGAGCCTTACGGTGTGGAACGCAAGTTCGAGCAGGCTCACGCTTCTGTGGATGCTGGGCTTTACGGTGGTCTTCGTGCCGTTGATCCTCTGGTATACGAGCTGGGCCTTCTGGGTGATGCGGGGCAAGGTCCGCGCCGAGGAGATCGCCCATGACGAACACGCCTATTGAAATCGAGGGGCAGCCGATGAAAACCCTGGCCTACTTCCTGCTCTTTCTGGTGCTCGCCTTCGGCGTGATTCTGCTCGCCGTGGTGCTGGGCGACCGCGGCGCGTGGTACTTCGCGTGGCTCATTGGCACGCCGCTCATCGTGCTCGTGTCGGCGGCGGGCGCCGCCTGGCTCGATACACAGGAGGAGGCGGCGGCCAAGGGGGCTGCGCACAAGGCGCCCTGAGCGGGCCAGTTCTCACCATCCAGGCCGCGGCCGCGGCCGTCCGGTCCGGGGGGTCGGCGTGGAGGCAGTCCGGTGGCTGCGGGAGGAGACGCTGCGGATACGCAGGCCCTTGTGGCGGGCCGGCGGCTTCACGGCGCTCGCGGCTTTCGCCACCGTGGGCCAGGCCTGGTTTCTCGCCCGTTTGCTTGCCGCCATCGTGTTTCCACGGGCCGCGGCAGGCCCCTTGTGGAAGTCTGCCCTGTTCTTTCTGGTGGCCATCGGTGTGCGCGCCTATGCGGTAAGCCTTGGGCGGCGCACGGCCGAAGCGGCAAGCCTTGGGCTGCGCACGGATCTGCGCAAACGGTTTCTGCGCCACATCCAGTCGCTCGACCCCCTGACGCTGCGTGCGCAGGCGAGCGGGGATCTCATGGTCCGGCTGGTCGACGGGATCGATGCGCTGGGACCCTATTACGCGCGCTATCTCCCGCAGGCCAGTGCCGCCGTCATCATGCCGGTGATCGCCGTACTCGCCATCTTTCGCGCCGACTGGGTGTCGGGGCTGATCCTCGTCTGCACGGCGCCCTTCATCCCGGTCTTCATGGTGCTTGTCGGTCATAACGCCGAGCGCGCGGCCGATCAGCGCTTTGCCCAGCTGCGCCGTCTCGGGGCTGCCTTCATCGAGGCGCTCGGCCATCTCACGACCTTGCGCGAACTGGGGGCGGCGCAACGGGTGGCCGATGGACTCGATGCGGAAAGCGAAACCTACCGGCAACTGACCATGCAGGTGCTGCGCATCGCATTCCTGTCTTCGCTCGTGCTCGAATTCTTCACGACCGTCAGCATCGCGCTGATCGCCGTGTTCATCGGCTTTCGCCTGCTGGCCCATGATCTGGCGTTTTCCGCGGGACTTTTCGTGCTGCTCCTCGCACCTGAGCTCTATGCGCCGCTGCGGGCGCTCGGCACGCTGCGCCATGCGCGCCTCGAGGCGCTCGCCGCCGCCGAATCACTACAGCATATCGAGGGGGCCGGGCGGCCGCCCCCGGCGGGCAAGGGAGCGGCCCCTGCGGCAGCCCCGGTACTGGCCTTGCAGGATGTGTATTTCGGCTATGGCGGGCAGCCCGTCTTGAAGGGGTGCTCCTGCACGATCCGCCCAGGCCAGGTGACGGCGCTAATCGGGGAGAGCGGCGCCGGCAAGAGCACGATTCTGCAGCTCCTGCTCGGTTTTGGGCAACCCGCGAGCGGGGTGGTTACTGTCGATGGCAAGGATCTCGCAACACTCGATCCGGTGGGATGGCGCGCCCGTGTAAGCCTCATCCCGCAGGCGCCCACCGTCTTCACGGGGAGCCTGCGCCACAATCTGCTGCTCGCCATGCCTTCCGCAGATCCCCCCACGCTGGATCGCGCGCTCAAGGAAAGCGGACTCGACACCGTGGTGGCGCGGTTACCGGCGGGGCTCGAGACGCCACTCGGCGAGCACGGTGTGGGGCTCTCCGGCGGCCAACTGCAGCGCCTGGGTCTCGCCCGCGCGTGGCTGCGGACCGGGGCCTGCGTGTGGCTCTTCGATGAGGCGACCGCCCATCTCGATCGCGAGAGCGCGCAGTGCATCGGGGAGAGGATCCGGGCGGGGGCATCCACCCGGACGGTGCTGCTGGTCGCCCACCGCCTGGAGGCGGCCCAAAAGGCCGACTGGGTGATCGTGCTCGCAGACGGGCGGGTCGTGGAGGAAGGGCCGCCTGCAATGCTTGCTTCGCAGGCGGGCGCCTACAGCGCCTTGCTCGCGGCGGCCGCCCCATGAGGGGATACGCCAATCTGCGCCGGCTGCTTTCTCTCATGCGGCAGGATCGTCTGCGCATGCTGGGGGGCTTTGGGCTTGCGGTGCTGGCGGCGCTGGCCGCCGTTGGTCTCATGACCGTTTCCGGCTGGTTCATCGCCGCCATGGCGCTCGCCGGGGCCGCCGGCACCGCCATCAACTATTTCACGCCGGCCGCCCTCATCCGCCTGTGTGCGATCCTGCGCACGGGCGGGCGCTATGGAGAACGGCTGGCGACGCACGATGCGGCCCTGCGGGGCCTTGCCCGTCTGCGGGGATGGCTCCTGCGCCGGCTCATCCCGTTGAGTCCCGCGCGCCTTGCGGGGCTGCGCAGTGCCGAACTCTTCGCGCGGCTGCGCGCCGACATCGATGTCCTCGAGCAGTGGTATCTGGTGGTCCTGGTGCCGGGCGGTGTGGCCCTGGTGGGGACGGGTCTGCTGATTGCCGCCTTTGCGTGGTGGCTCCCCGTGGCCTTGCTCGTGGTGGTGCCGGCGGTCTGCATGGCGGCCCTCGCGGTGCCGGCTTTGCTCCGCCAGCGGACGCGGGAGGATGCGGCGGCCGTCGTGCAGGAGACAGCACTCGTGCGCGGGCACTTGATCGATGCGGTGCGCGGACATGCCGAGCTTCTGGCATGGGGCGCGGACGCCGCGCAGGCGCACCAGATCATGCAGTGCGATGCGCAGGCAACGGCGCGGCGCCTGCGCATGGCGCGTCACGAGGCGCTCGGTGCAAGCCTGTCTCCCCTGATCGCGCAGATCGCCGTCTTGGGGGTGATCGGCTGCGCCTATCCGGTGGTGATGCACGGGCATCTGGCGCCCGCTTTCCTGGTCATGCTGGTGCTGCTCCTGCTCGCGGGGTACGAATTGATGGCGCCGTTGCCCGAGGCGGCGATCCAGGCGCAGACGGCAGCCAGGGCGGCGGAGCGGGTCTTTGCGCTCGCGGATGTACAGCCGGCCCTGCGGGAGCCGCCGGTGCCGGCGGTCATGGCGCGCCCGCCCGGCATCCGCTTCCGGGGGGTGGCGCTGCGCTATGAGAAAGGGGCGCCGCTTGCACTCGATGGCGTCGATCTCGACCTCGCCCCGGGCGCGCGTGTGGCGATCGTGGGCGCCTCGGGGGCCGGCAAGACGAGCCTCATCCGCGCGCTGCAGAAGTTCTATCCGCTCGAAAAAGGGGAGATCACCTTCGGCGGCCAACCCCTCGAGGCCGTGAACGGAGATGATGTGCGCCGCCAGATCGCCGTCATCGGCCAGCACCCCGTGCTCTTCAACCGCTCCCTGCGGGAAAATCTCGTGCTTGCCGCCGGGGATGCGCGTGAAGAGGAGATCGCCCGCGCCGTGGAGGCCGCGCAGCTTCAGGCCTTTGTCAGAGCGCTGCCCGATGGCTACGGCACGCTTCTTGGCGAAGGGGGTGTGCGCGTATCCGGCGGGGAGGCGCGGCGCATCACGATTGCGCGGGCGCTCTTGCAGGAGGCGCCGGTGCTGATCCTCGATGAACCGACCGAGGGACTCGACAGCCGCACGGCACAGGAACTCTTTACGGCCCTGGAAGCGGCATCACGGGGCCGGACGGTCATGGTCGTCACGCATCGTCTGGCGGGACTTGCCCGGCTCGTAGACGAGGTGGTGACCATGGAGGCGGGGCATATCGGAGGACGGGTGCCGGTTTCCGCTTACGTCGGGGGTTTCCATCCGGGGTGATGGCAAGGGCCGGAGGGATGCGGGGGCAAGCCGCTGGATGCGCGGATTGCGGGGGCGAAGCAGGACGCGGCCGCAGCCATGCATGCCCGGTCGGTGCCGAGGCAGGGGCACGGAGAGGAAGATTTCAAGGGGGCGGGCTGCCGGTTCGGGCTTTGCGCGTCTCGGGTCCGATCGGCCCATGATGGATCGGATTCATGGGTCATCTGGGGGAGTACATGTGCTTTAATGGGCGTGCCGTGTCCCGTGGGTGGGTCCGCCCGGGGACACCTCCAGGTATGCCAATGTATGGAAGATCCTCTCGCCAAAGGATGGTCAGGTGGCAGGGAATCCGTGCCTGCCGCCGGTCCAGGACGGGGGGTATGCAAGCCCGCATGTTGGAGCGGTTTTGGGGGCATACGGTTCTGTCGCCGGCCCGTGAGTCAAGGCAGGATACACAGGCTGTTGGGAGTTACTGAAGGTATGGATGAAACAAAGGTGGCGCAACACGCGCCGATTCCGGGCGAAAGGGCCGGGGTCCCGCTCTTTTTCGTGACGGAAGACGGGTTTTTCGTACCGCATTTTCGCGACCGCGCTCTGGCGGCACGCAAGGCCTGTTATCGTGTCCTCATAGGGAGGCGGGGCATACCGGAAGACGGGTCCCGGTTTCCCCTTACGTCGGGCGTTTCCATCCGGCGTGATGGCAAGGGCAGGATGGATGCGGGGCAAGCCGCTGGATGCGTGGATTGCGCGGGTGCTGCCGGTCATGACCCAGGCGTTGGCCCATGACGCCGCAGGCCGGTGCTGCGTATCCGCAGGTATCCGTCTCTATCGTCAGTCACGGTCAGATGGGACTCGTGGCGCCCTTGTTGCGCACCCTGCAGGAGCGGGCCCCGGGGGCGGTCGCGGAAATCATTTTGACGCTGAATCTGCCCGAGCCGGTCGCCTTTGACGAACGGGATTTCGGTTTCCCGATCCGGATTTTGCGCAATGTCCGGCCGCTCGGGTTTGGCGCGAACCACAATCAGGCGGCCCAATACGCGCAACACGCGCTTTTTTGCATCCTGAATCCTGACATTCGCCTGGAGGCCGACCCCTTCGGCCGGCTTGCGCAGATCCTGGATCAGCATCCCGATGTCGCGCTCGTGGCGCCGCGCGTAACAGATGGGCAGGGCCACCGGGAAGACAACGCCCGGTATTTCCCCACCGTGGGCGAGATTTTAGGGAAATGCGCGGGTGGTCGCTCGCGTACCTTCGATTCGGGCGCGGAGCTCATCGGCTATCCGGATTGGGTGGGCGGCATGTTCATGCTGACGAAGCGGGACGTGTTTCGCGCAGTCGGCGGTTTTGATGAGGCCTATCATCTTTATTACGAAGACGTGGATCTCTGTGCCCGGTTGCGTGCCGCGGGCTACAAAGTCGCCGTCGCCGATGTGGGGGGAGTGATCCATGAGGCCCGGCGGGCGAGCCATCGACAATTGAAGTACGCGCTCTGGCATCTAAAGAGCATGTGCCGCTATTTCGCCGTGCGGGCCTGGCGGGTGCCGCGGGGTGGGGCCCGTCGGCACACATAAAGGCGCCCTGCTCCGGGTGGGGCCGTCTGCCAGAAGAAATGACCCTGCCCGGTTCCTCGTACGTTCTGCGCCACGGGGAGCGCAGCGCAGGTGTGTGGTTCGCGCGGGAGAGGCACCTGCGGGCAGGGCCGCTTGCGTCTACAGTACGGGCGCCGACACGCATCATGAGCCGCATGGCCTGCGGGTGAGCCTCTTGGGTGCCGGATAAGTGCATGGCTCGACCGCAGGTTCGCGGCAAGGATCGCGTAGCGAAGAGACCGGAATTGCGCTGAGACCGGTGGCGAGGGGGCGCTCGAACGTCCGGGAACCGTTGCCGCTGTTACACGACATGCAACACAGTCAAGGAACCGCGATCCCACGCATCGGGCAAGACCGGCGAGAACCGTTTTTTTGTGTATCACCTTCATCCTGCGGGCGGCAGGGACTTTGATCTGCGTGATTTCGCCCGCGACATGCATCCCAAAAAGTGGAGGCCAATGAGCGCGATGTCCCCTATCAATCGCTCATTAAATCGTGGCTGGCAGAAGACATCGGGAAACACCGACGCTGACGGTCGGTGGGAGGCTGTCGGCCACGGACGCGTTTTCCCGGGTACGGCGTTATGGGCGGTCCGGCCATGGACATGGCACTGCCGAACCGGTGCGCATCGCCACGGGCCATTATGGATAGGGGACCGTGCGGTCTAGATGATGTTCATCCATGTTGTGGCGGGTCTTGCTGATGATCTCGAGGTTGCGGATCGCCGCATCCTGGACCCGCGCGTTCTGCGCGAACGCCGTTTCGTCCAGGTCTTGGGTGTGGCGCTCGACGTGCCCGATGGTACCCCGGGTGTGTCCAAGATACCCGGCTAATTCGGGCAGCAGCATGTGGCTTAACGGGAGTGTCCGTGGCTTCGGGGCAATATCTCGGCCGGTATCCCGCCTGCGCGCTAACGGGTTTTGGCGCCTTGTCGTCGGCTGCTGGCGCCTGTGTCATGGTCCTGTCACGGATGAAGGGGAAAGTGGCGGCCTCCTTACCCTACAGAGAAGAATCGACAGTGAAACCCTGGATCACACGCAGCATCGGTGCGCTCAGCCTTGTTCTGGTCGCCGCTACAGGCCATGCGGAAACCCGCATGCAAGCCGATATCGGCTACCGCAAGGCGGTCATGGTGGCGCTGCAATGGAATCTCATCCACATCGCGCAGATGCTGCGCCACCAGCGGCCCTATAATGCCGCGGCCCTGCAATCGGAGGCGCAGGCGATCAGTGCGCTGAGTGCCATGCCGTGGGCGGCCTTCGTGCCGGGCTCGGACCGCGGCCGCACGAGGGCGAAGTTCACCATCTGGCAGAACCCGGCCGCCTTTTCGCGCGAGGTGCGCAATTTCGAGAGCGAGGCCGCAGACCTGGCTGCGGCGGCACCGCACGGTCTTGCTGCGGTGGGCCGGCCCTTGATGGCGGTGGCGCATGGGTGCCATGCCTGCCACCACCGCTTTTCGCGCTAGAGAAGGGCTCCTATCCTACGCCTGCACGATGGCGTAGGTGATGAGGGCGGAGACGATGAGGGCGGCGGCGCTCACCCATGGATGGGCGCGTTGCAGGATGGGCCGCCGCCCATCCGGAGCAATCCGCGCATAGCCCGTGATCATGGGCGTGACGAGATCCCGGCCGGCGATCCGGTAGGCCACGATCGCGCAGAGGTGGATACCCACGAGTGCGAGCAGGATGTCGAAGTTCACCTTGTGGATCTGTGTCAGAAGGTCCGCAGTCCTTGCCCCTACGAGGGCGTTCAAGGGACCGGCATTAAGGATGTCGTCGGTCGCAAAAAGGCCGGTGGCAACCTGCACGCACAGCGAAAGCAAAAGCGCGGCGACGGCATAGCCGCCCAGGGGGTTATGGCCATAGTGCGCAGCCGGTTGGCCCGCGGCCACCGTGCGCACGTAGGCCACGGCGCGGCGCGGGGAGGCGAGGAAATGCGCAAACCGCGCAGTCGTGCTGCCGACGAAGCCCCACAGTATCCGGAACGCAAGGAGCGCGAGTATGAGGTACCCGTCCCACATGTGGTAGGCAAGCCACCGCCCGCCCTCATCTCCTGAAAACCAGGCGAAGCCGACAAGCGGCACCAGCGTCCAGTGGAAGATCCGGATGAAGATATCCCACACCGCGATGCGGCCGGACTGTTCATGGCGTTTTCCCTTCATAAAACCCGTCTCGTGTTGGAATGCGGCCCATCCTAGAGGAAGGGTATCCTGCGGTAAACAGGGGAAAGACCGTTTTCCATGGAAACGTCGAAAGAAAAATGACCCGTCCTGTCATCAGGATGTCATGCGCCCGTGCGCGCCGCACGCGGGCCGGACGCAAGGCCGCGGCATCCCGTCAGACGGGCTTGACAGGCACGGGAGCACGGAGCGCGCGGCCGAACGCGGCAGGCGCGGCCTCCCGGGGGCGAAGGCTGCGGCGACGCGCCCCGGGGGCCGGCAGAGGGCCGCTGGCGGCCGGACGGGCGGCATGAGAGCATGACCCGGGGCGGGCCCAGGGCGACGGCTGTGGCCTTGCGTGCAGGACGCGTTCATCAGGAGGCAGGCGATGGAGATCGGTTTTGCGGGTCTTGGCGCGATGGGCCGGGCGATCGCGGGACGGCTTTTAGGGGCGCAGCACGCGGTGCTCGGCTGGAACCGCTCGGCGTGCGGATGCGCCGCTTTGGTCGGCAAGGGCATGCGCCTTGCCGGGTCGCTGCAGGAGCTGGCCGGGTGCGACATCCTGTTTTCGATGCTGGCCGATGATGGGGCCGTGCGCGGCGTTTTCGGCGAGAGCGGGCTTTTGGAGAAGCTGCGTCCGGGAAGCGTGCATGTGAACATGGCGACGGTGTCGGCAGGCCTTGCGCGCGAGATGGCGGCGCGCCATGGCAAGCAGGGCATCGCCTATGTGGCAAGTCCCGTGCTCGGACGCCCGGATGCGGCAGCCGAAGGCCGGCTGCATCTCCTGGTCGCAGGCGCGCAAGAGGCGGTCGGTCGCGTACGCCCGCTGCTGGAGGTCATCGGACAGCGGGTCTGGTTCTTTGGCGCGCAGCCCGAGCAGGCGAACGTCGTCAAGATCGCCGCCAACATGATGCTGGCGTCGGCCATCGAGGCGATGGGCGAGACCGCCGCGCTCGTTACCGGCTATGGGATCGCGAAAGACGCCTATCTCGACATGCTCGCGAACACCCTTTTTGCAGCGCCTGCCTACAAGGTCTATGGGCCGATGATCGCCCAGGGCGCGTTTGCGCCGGCGGGCTTCCGGGTGGGACTCGGATTGAAGGATGCCAAACTCGCCCTGGAGGCCGGTGAGGAGGCGCGTGTGCCGTTGCCGCTTGCCGCGATCGTGCGCGACAACCTGCTCGACTGTCTTGCGCACGGCGAAGGCGATCTCGACTGGTCGGCGCTCGTGAAGGCCCAGGCGCGCCGCGCGGGCCACTGAGGATCCGCTACATGTCCTGCGCGAGCGCGTCTGGTTCGGGGCGGTCGAGTTCCACGATGTCGCCGAGCTCCATCACCTGGTTTGCCGGCAGCTGGAAGAAGTCGATGGCGGTTGCCGATACGCGCAGGATGAAGGCGAAAAGGCGCTGGCGCCAGAGGGCGAGCGGGGCGCCGCGGGCGGGGATGACGCGCTGGCGCGAGGCAAAGTAGGTCACCTCCGCCGGATTCCACGGGTAGCCGAAATCGAGCGACTGCAAAAGCTTCGGCACGTCGAGGTGTTCCATGAAGCCATACCGGGCGACGACACGCGTAAAGCCGAGTCCGTAATCCTGGAGTGTGACGCGCTCGGCCGGTGCGATGCGCGGTGTCTCCTCGAACTCGATCGTCAAGACGATGACGTGCTCGTGGAGGACCTTGTTGTGCTTCAGATTGTGCAAGAGCGGGCGCGGCACGCCATGGGGACGGATGGCGAGGAAAACAGACGTTCCGGGCACGCGTCCCACGCTCGAGACCGAGAGCATCTTGATGAAGTCGGCAAGCGACGTGGGCCCGGGCGAGAGGGCGGCGACCAGCAGGGCGCGCCCGCGCCGCCAGGTCGACATGAGCACGAAGACAGCAAGGCCGACTGCCACCGGAAACCAGCCCCCTTCGACGAATTTCAGGAGATTCGCGCCAAAGAAGACCCCGTCTAGCACAATGAAGAAGCCCGAAAAGAGGCCAGCCTTCCACAGCGGCCACTTCCAGCCATGATGGGCGACGAAGAATACGAGGATGGTGGTGCAGAGCATGGTGCCGGTCACCGCCGTGCCGTAGGCGAAGCTCAGGGCGCCGGAGGTACGGAAATGCAGGATCACGAGAATGACGGCGATCATCAAAAGCCAGTTCAGGCCCGGCAGATAGACCTGGCCTGCCTCGGTCTCCGAGGTGTGGACGACGGTCAGGCGCGGCAGATAGCCGAGCATCGAGGCCTGGCGGGTCGCCGAATAGGCGCCCGAGATGACAGCCTGCGAGGCGATCACGGTCGCGATGGCGGAGATGACCACCATCGGCAGGTTGGCCCAGGCCGGAAACATCTCGAAGAAGGGATTCTGGGCGGCCTGCGGATGCAGGATGAGGAGCGCGCCCTGTCCGAAGTAGTTCAGCACGAGCGCCGGCAGCACGAGGCCAAAGAGGGCCACCCGGATGGGCCGTGCGCCGAAATGACCCATATCCGCGTAGAGGGCCTCGGCGCCCGTGATGGCGAGCACGACCGCGCCCAGGATCACGAGACCATGGGGCCCGTGGCGCGCAAGGAAATGGAGGGCAAACCAGGGGCCGATCGCCCACAAGACGCGGGGATCGGCCGCCACCCAGCCGGCGCCTGATCCAAGCAGCAGGAAAAACCAGAAGAGCATGGCCGGCCCGAAGAGGTGGCTGATGGCGGCCGTGCCGTGCCGCTGCACCCAGAAGAGACCGATGATGACGCCGAGCGCAAGCGGTTCGACGAAGGGTTTCATGTGGGGCAGGGTCACTTCCATGCCCTCGAGGGCGGAAAGCACCGAGATGGCGGGCGTGATGACACCGTCGCCATAAAAGAGCGCGGCGCCGAGCAGGCCCAGTCCGAGGATCCAGTAGCGTGTCTGCGGCGCTCCTAAGGCCGTGCGGGAGGCGCGCGCGGTGATGACCATGATGCCGCCTTCGCCGTGCTCGTCGGCGCGCATGACGACCCAGGCGTATTTCACGGCGACCACGAGGATCAGCGTCCAGAAGATGAGCGACAAGACGCCGAGCAGATTCTGTGCGGTGGGCGCAAGCGAGAGCGAAGACAGGCAGGCGCTCACGGTATAGAGGGGGCTTGTGCCGATGTCGCCGAAGACGACGCCAAGGGCCGCCATGGCAAGCAGGGGGACGGTTTCTTTCTTCTGGTCCATGATCCGTTTTTCCACCGCAGCGAAAGCCCACAAGCGAGGCCGCCGCGCCGGGCTTTATGGTGTCGGGTTCCCGCTCATGCCGCAAAAGCCCATTCCCATCCGGTCGTCGTGACCGGATGGGTCGGGGGGCGAGAATGACACATTCACGGCGATGTGGCCAGTTTGCCGCCCGCCGGGGCGGCAGGTCCTGCCGCATGCCCACGACTTTGGCTAGTCGTCGGGCCCTGCCCACTCGGTACGCGCCGACACGGCGGGCTCCAAAAAGTATCCCTGGTCGCGCAAGAGCCGCGCGAGCGCAAGGGCCTGATCTCCGGCGATCTGGGTGTGGCCGGTGAGATCGGCGGCGATACGGCCGGCCTCGGCCGCCGACAGTTCGAGCGTGACGCTGTCTTTGTCTTCGTTCTTTATGCGCATGGCGAAGCCTCAGTTTCCGAAGGGGTGCGGCGGCTGGCGAAAGGTGTTACTGATGCGGTACGCCTGTTCCTTCAGGATGTTGGCGAGGTCCAGCGTGCTGCTTGCGAATTCTTCGGCGTGATCGAGAATGGGGTCGCTGATTTTCGGCAGCTCGTTTTGTGCAAAGCGCAGCACGACGCGTGATGGCGATTTGTCGAGAATTTCCATGGCAAGGCCTCCTGGATGTACAGTCTTGGATGTAGAGTCTCCCTGTCGGCTTCCTGCATGTGCCTGATCTGTGCAGGTACAGGGGATATTATGGGTAACTGGAGGCGTAAACAAAAGCCCGCGAATTCGGGCACTTTCGACGAGGGGGAAAAGGGATATGAACCTTCATGGTGATTTTGCGCGCGCGGTGGCGATCGACAGCACCGCACTGACGTGGCTGCCTTCGGCGCATGAGGGCGTCGAGCGGCGGATGCTCGAGCGGATCGGCGGCGAGGTGGCGCGCGCCACCTCGGTCGTGCGCTACGCGCCGGGATCGTCCTTTGGTGCCCATGTGCACGGGGGCGGCGAGGAATTCCTGGTACTCGATGGGGTGTTTTCCGATGAGGAAGGGGATTACCCCAAGGGCTTCTACGTACGCAATCCGCCGGGGTCGAGCCATCAGCCATCGACTGCGGTGGGTGCGACCATTCTCGTGAAGCTGCGGCAGATGCAGATCGACGATCGGGCCGAAGTCCGTATCGACACGCTGGATCCGGCGGGCTGGGAGACGGACGGGGCGGGCGTGCGGGCGCGCCTCTTGTATGCCGGCTATGGCGAACAGGTGGAGCTCCTCGAATGGCCGGATGGCTATTGGGGGTCGTGGATCTGGCCGGATGGCGTGGAATATTTCGTGCTCAGCGGGGGTTTCGATGACGAGCTCGGACGCCATGGCACAGGGGCATGGTTGCGGCTGCCGCCGGGCGCGGTGCAGACCGTAAAGGCGGTGGCGCGTACCCGCCTTTACAGAAAGAGCGGCCATTTGCGCAATCCCGTGGGGGTCGTCTGATGACGGCCGATCCGGTACTCCTGATCGCCGGCTACGGCGAGGGTCTCGGTGCGGCGCTTGCCGAACGCTTTGCCGCGCAGGGCTTTGCGGTGATCGGGCTTTGTCGCGGATCGGCGCGCAAATCGGGGCCGGCGACCGTGCTGGCCGCCGATCTCACGGACGCAGTGGCAACCCGGGGCGCCTGGGAAGAGGCGTGTGCCCTCCATGGCGTGCCGCAGGTAGTCATCCACAACGCCGCCGAGCTCGTCACCGGTCCTTTCCTGCAGCAGACGCCGGGGGATTTCCGCCGCGCCTGGGAGGGCGCCGTGCTGTCGGCGGTGCATGTCGCCCAGGTGGCGTTTCCCGCGCTGATCGCCGCGGGCGGCGGGACCTTCATCGTGAGCGGGGCGACCGCAAGCCAGAGGGGCGGGGCGGGCTTTGCGCCGTTTGCCGCCGCCAAATTCGCTCTCCGGGGTCTTGCGCAGTCGCTCGCCCGCGAATTCCAGCCCCAGGGGATACATGTCGTGCATGTGATACTGGACGGCGTCCTGTGGACGGCACGCAGCCGCGCCCGCCGGACCGGGCTTAGCCAGGCAGACTGCCTGGATCCCTTGGCGGTGGCGGATGTGTATTACGCGCTGTCCCGCCAGGGCCCGTCGGCATGGACCCACGAAATCGACCTGCGGCCGCGTAACGAGCGATTTTAGGCAGAAAGCGAGGCCAGGTGGAGTTGTGTATGTCAAGTTGTGCAAATTCCTTCCTGGTATGAGGGAGGATTTCATCAGGCTGCCTGCCTTAAGGCGCTCGCGGCGCTGTTCTTTCAGAAGCTCCATGTTGAGGGTGCGGTTGTCCTTAAGCCACATCTCGTGGGTCTCGACACACAGGGCGCGCACAAGCCTTAAAGCACGATTTCTGTGTGAGGGAAGATCCGGACCACGCGGGTGCGGCGCTTGATCTCCTCGTTCAACCGCTCGAGCCTGTTCGTGCTCTTCAGATGCTTGTGGTGGGCCCGGGGGAGACGGGTGAAGGTCAAGGTCTCTCCGATAGGGTCCTCGACCCAGTTCGTGAGTTTGGGGTATTTCGTAGACCACTTGGTAAGCCAGGCGGCCAGATCCCGTTGGGCCTCCGTGAGATCCCGCAGGTCTTGAGCCAGCGCAGTTCCTGCAGGCAGTCGTCATCGGCCTTGCGGGGCAGGTAATCCGGCGCATTGCGAAGGAAGTGGACGTAGCACCGTTGCCAGGCGGCGTCGGTCAGCACCTCGGTGAGGGCTTTTTTGAGACCCGCGTGGTCGTCGGAGACGACGAACTCGACGCCGTGCAGGCCGCGGTCCCTCAAGCGCGTGAGGAAGTCTTTCCAGAACGACTGGCTCTCGCGCTGGGCGAGATCGACGGCCAGGACCTCCCGGCGCCCGCCCTCATGGATACCGATCGCGATCAAGACCGCCTGGGAGCGAATGACCCCGGCCTCCCGGACACCCCGTAGCGGGCATCGAGGATGAGAGAGGGGTAAGGCTCTTCGAGGCGCCGCTCGGCAAAGGCCGTCAGGGCCTCGTCGAGACTCTTGTTGATCGTGCTGATACTAGACGCCGAGAAGCTGTGGCCGCAGGGCTCCTCGGTGATGGCTTTCACCTTGCGCGTGGACACGCCCTGCACATACATCTCGGCCAGCGCCGCCACAAACGCCTTCTCCGAGCGCTGGTAGCGTTCAAAGAGGGCGGTCTGGAACTGGCCGTTCCGATCCCGCGGCACCCGCAGTTCGAGCTTGCCGATGCGGGTGACAAGGCCCCGCTCAGTGTGGTCGGCCCGGTAGCCACGGCGGCCTTCCTCACGTTCATGGGGGCCGGCCCCCAGCAACTCGGTCATCTCAGCCTCCAGGACCTCCTGGAGGGCCTCTTTCATCAAGGACTTCAGAGATCCTGGTCCTCGGTCACAAGGGCTTTGAGGTCGATCGTGTTGGCGCTATGCTTTCTTGCGGTCATGGTATGGTCCCTCCTACGGGATTGGGTTGATTTCGCCATCTCCCTCATACCATGACCGCTTCCGCAGTCCAAGAATTTGCACATAAGTCAGTACACTACCACCACGATCGTCAAGTCAGGCCAAGGCGCGGGGGCATTCCGCCGCGCAGGGGCCACTTCGTTTAGCCGTTTTTCCTCTTCAGTATCGCGCGCAGTGCCTGCTCCTTGGCGTAGGCGTCCGGCAGATGCCCGTAATGCAAAGATGCCGTGCAGGCCTTCAGGGCGCGATGCGGCTCATTCAGGTGCATCTCGTTGTAACAGAGGTTGTTGTAGGCGAGGGCGACGGTGGACGGCCCCACATACTGCGTGCTGAAGAGATAGGGGTACATCTTGAGCGATTGCAGGGCGTCGCGCAGATCGCCCTTGTTGTCGAAGAGCACCCCGATCGCGATCGCGGCATAACTGCGGTACGGGCTCTCCGAACCGGCCACCAGGCGGTACTGCTGCCGGGCCGCTTTGGTGTCGTTCATGGCCGCATAGACCTGCCCGAGCCAGAAATGGGTCTGCAGGCTGCCGTCGTTGCGGATGATCGCCCGGCAGGTGTGCACGGCCTGCGCATAGAGCCCGAGGTGCAAAAGGGCGCCGCACTCCAGGGCAGCGTAGCCCGGCCGTGCCCCGTCGCCGCCAAAGAGGATGCCTGCCGCCTTCTCGTAGATCACCACCTTGCGGTAGGCGTGCAGCCGGTTGTAGGTCGAGGCCAGATCGGTGTAGATCCGGGCCCGGGCTGCGTCTTTCGCGTCACGGTCGGGAAAATGGCGGTTGGCGAGATCGGCGAGTGCCCGCCGGTAGAGCGTGCGCGCATTGGTGAATTGCCCCTCTTCATACCAGACGAGTGCGGCCATCCGGTCGATCACATCATCGTTGTCCGCGGTGTCGGTGGCGACGAGCTGCGTGTCGCTGTGCAGGGCGTGCGCCGCGGCTTCGAGAAAAAACCCCGCAAACCGTCCTCCCCCGGTGGTCAGGATCATGCCCGAGAGGATCGGCGAGACGGCGGCCGCAAACGGCTGGCGGCCCGTGCGCGCAACATAGGTGCGCCGCAGGGCACTATAAGCGGCCACATCGAGGTTGTGTGTCGCCACCTTGCCCATGAGGGTATCGACACAGGTGCGCATGGGGACGTGCCGGTTGCCGCTGCAGGCCGCGGAGGCAGCACTCAGGAGGTCGGCGTACATCTGCAGATACAGGAGCCTGCGCGGAGAAGCCGATGGTGTAGGCCCCGCATAGCGGCGCACGAACGCGTACATGGCGTTTACGCTGCCAAACCATTTCGGCTGCAGCGCCGCAAGGCGGATCCGGTAGAGCGCATAGTCATCCGGGAAGACCCCGATGGCCTTTTGGAAAAGCGCCCCTTGCACTCTGTTACCCGCTGCATCGCGCATGATCTCGAGACCAAGCGCCCAGGCCGCGGGGTCCCGCGGATCCTCGGCAAGCGAGGCCTGGATGTCCTGGCGGGCGAGATCGACGGCATAGAGGAATGCGGCGCCATTGCGTGGCAGTACGTAGGCGGCCGTGCCGTGGCCGCGTATCCACCAGCCGAGATGGAGGTAATAGCTTGCGCGCACGAGATGCGCCATGGCTGAATCCGGGTCGGCCTGGACCCAGAGGTCG
This sequence comes from Pseudomonadota bacterium, assembly GCA_021777535.1. Classification (GTDB taxonomy): domain Bacteria; phylum Pseudomonadota; class Gammaproteobacteria; order Acidiferrobacterales; family Acidiferrobacteraceae; genus JAJYDN01. Next base: position 42,680 of record JAJYDN010000010.1, on the reverse strand, counting down.
AGTGCCCGCGCAAAGCGCGCGCCGGCAGGCGCGGTCACCGCATGGAGAAACCGGGAAAACGGCGCAAAGGCCCACGGCCCCAAGTGGCTTGTGCGCAGGACGGTGTGGAGGATCCTGCCGCCTTTCCGGAAATGGTGGTCGCGGATCGCCTGGCGGACGGCCAGTGCCTGGGCAAACAGGGTCGGTGCGGCAGGCGGCTGCCCAGCAAGCCGCATGGCGGCCTTGTTGATGGAAGCCAGCGTCCCTTGCGGGCGGAGGCGGGGCGCGGCGGGCATTGCGTGGACAGTCCCCGCCGGGATCCGGTAGGTAAAATAGGCCCCGAGCGCGACCGCACCGAGGACACCGGCCAGCGCATACCAGGGCAGGCGGCGTGTAATGCCCGTCCGGCTTACTTTCTTGTTTGTCGCCACGGCGGGGCCTCGCTCATGTTGGACTTCTTCTATGTTTCCGTTAGGGTCGGGACGAGGAGCCTGTACGCCGGCGTCCTGGTGGCGGCCGTGCGCAGGGCATATGAAGGGACGTATAGCATAGGCGGGGGGCCTGCGCGAGGCCGATCGGCAAGGCCGCCCCGGTGCCGCCCGCAGGCCTTGCGCCCGTTCACCACAACCCGCACCCGCTGTGGCTATACTGGAATAAAGAGGGAACACGGTTTCCCGGCAGGGACGAAGACCCCATGAGCCTTTCGTGCCCCCGTTGTCATGGCGCACTCGGAATCTTCCGTAACCGGATTCGCCGGTGTCATGACCGGCGCGTGGATGGCGCGTGGTATCGCTATGCACCGACGCGCTTTGTGTGTCCGGCCTGTGGCGTGGGGCTTGATATTGTGACCCGGCCCCTCGGCTATGCCATCGGCGCCCTGACCGTGGGGTTTGCGTGGACGGTCCTTATCGCCGGTGTAGCGCGGTTACCCGGTGTCTCCTCCTGGGTCTTGAGCGGCGCGTTTCTCTCTGGCATATCGCTGGGGGGCATGGCGTACCATCGATGGGGCCTTCGCTATGTCGCTGCCGCCGCGGGCTGTGCGCCGGGCGATGCTTCCCGCGGGACCGGCCCCGGAGGCCCGACGGTCCCCGGTCGCATGCCTTGAACGGCAGGTTCCCAAAGAGGGCTGGGCGGGCCGCGTAGGGACAGGGCGCATAGGGCATCGCGACGGGCAGGGTATCGCCTGGGACTTAAAGGGTGGCGCGGCACGGCACGGCGCCGGAAGGGGTGGTGAGGGCCATGCGCCGGATAGGCCCGGGCGGGCCAGAGATCCGGGCCTTCGGTGTTTTGCGTCCGGGCGGCCCTTGCAGGCGGGGTGCCCCGCCGGGACGGACGGCTTTCGGTTCGCCGGATGCCCATGCCGGAACGCGCACGGCGGCGGGATGCCTGCGCGGCGGCACGGCGCACCCCATGGCGGCGGGCATCCCCTGCGCGGGGATGTGATCCCGGGATTCGCTTGCGGGCCCTGCCGGAAATTCCATTCTTCCGCTGCGGCAAAGATGACGGGCGGTGGGCGGCGGGCTTAAGATGGGAGGGATCTTTTCGAGGGTCTCGGTCATGGATGCCGCGCCGTTCGTGATTCGGAAAAGACTTCGGCAGACGGCCGTATGCCTGCCAGAGCGGTCTTGCGCAGGCCCGCCACCGCGATTGCGGCCTTGGCCCGGTTTCGGGGCGCGGGTGCGCTCCTTATTGCACACGGGAAGGCGCGCGGCGCGATCGGAGCGGCCTTCGGAACCTATGGTGCGCCGGGCGCGCGCCCTTCCCCTGCCTTTTTGCCGCAAGCCCGATGACCTGGGCGGTGACGATGACGCCGGCTGCGATGGCGCGCATGGCGGGCGCCTTTCGCAGGTCTTGCCGGGGGCCTGCGCCTACCCAAGGGGTGATGGGCCGGCGCGTTTTTGGCGGCCGGGCCCGACCGCCTTTGTGCGGATGACCGCGCCCGTTGCCGGGGGCATGATGCGCGCATGGGGCCATACGGATGGGCAGCCCGCCGGCAGCCGGGGAAAAATCATGCATGAGGACGCAGGCCGCCGATGGCGGCGGATGCTCTGTGTCTGCGGAGCGGGGGTTGGACTCGCCGTACTCGGGGGCTGCAGTTTTACCATTCCCCTGCATCTGCCCAAGATCCCCCCGGGATCCCAGTATACGGCGACACCCGTGCCTGCCACGCTGGCGGCCGCTACATCCCGGGGGCACGCGCAGCGGATTGTCTACGGCCAGGTGGCGAGACACCCCTGGTGGCGGCTTTTGCGGTCATCGCGCATCGATGCGCTGGTGAAAGAGGCGTTGCACAGGAGCCCCACGATCGCGGCCGCGCAGGCCCAGTTGCGGGAGGCGCGCGCCAACATGGCGGTCAACGCGAGCATCTTTTATCCGCAGGTCACAGGGAGCCTGTCGGCGTCTCGCAACAAGACCTCGGGCGCCTCCTTTGGCGGCCGTTTTCCGGGGATCACCTATTCGCTTTTCTCAGGCGGGCTCGCCGTCTCCTACTATCCCGATTTCTTTGGTGTAAACCGCCTGGTCTACCAGGGGAGCCGGGCGCAGATGCTTTATCAGCGCGACGAACTCGATGCCGCGCAGCTCATTCTGGCCGGCAATGTGGTGGACACCGCCATCGGCGAGGCCGCCACGCGCGATGAGATCGATGCGACCCAAGCCCTCGTGGGAGATGAGCGGGGCTTGCTTGCGCTTGCAAAGGCGGAGTATGCCGGCGGCGCGGTCGCCTACGACACGGTGGTGGATCAGCGCGCCCAGTGGCTCGCCGCGCAGGCGGATCTCGTGCCGCTGCGCCAGCAGCTTGCGGTCTTGCGGCATCAGATGGCGATCCTCGTCGGCGCCTATCCGAGCACATGGCATGCAAGACCCTTGCAGATCACGGGGATCCACGTGCCGGCCGCAATCCCGGTGGCGCTGCCTTCCGCGTTCGTGCGCCATCGTCCGGACATCCGCGCGGCCACGCAGCAGATGCGTTATGCCATTGCCGGGATCGGGGTCGCGCGCGCCCAGTTTTTTCCGACCGTGACCTTGTCGGCGACGCTTGGCACGAGCGCCTTGCATACGGCCGAATTTTTCAATCCCATAAGCCGTGTCTGGGGGATCGCCGCCGATCTCGTGGCCCCGATCTTCGAGGGCGGCAAGCTGCGCGCGCAGGAAAAGGTCGCCTATGCGGCTTTCGATGCGACCTTTGCGGTCTATCGCTCCGTGGTGCTGGATGCCTTCGGGCAGGTCGCCGATGCGCTGCGCGCACTCGCCCACGATGCGCGCACAGTGGCGCTTGATCGGCAGAGTCTTGCCGCCGCACAGACCAACGGGGTGCTTGCCCGCGCGCGCTACAACGCGGGGGCGACCGCCTATGCGGAGGTCCTTACCGCCGATGCGGCGGTCCAGAACGCGCGGATTGCACTTGATCGCGCGCGCGGGCAGCAACTGCAGGATACGGCGGCCCTCTTCGTGGCCTTGGGCGGCGATGACTGGGTAGCGCCGCGGCCGGTGCGGGCGGGCGGCAAGGTTTTGGTGCGGGGACCTTCATGAACGGGCTTTTGCGGATCGCCTTGAAGCTTTTGCTAAACGACCGCGGCAAGTTCGCCACACTCGTCATCGGCATTACCTTCTCGGCCTTTTTGATGACGCAGATGACCTCGATGTTTTCCGGGATCCTGTACCAGTCGGCCGCCAACATCATCAATGTGGGGGCGAAGATGTGGGTGATGGACCCGGCCGTCGAGACGCCGCAAAACAGTATCCCGATGCCGGCGTATGTGCTTGATGCCGTGCGCAGCATCCCGGGCGTGAAATTCGCCGTGCCGCTTTACATAGGCGCCGGGCTCGTGAAGCTCCACGACGGCACCTATCAGGCGGCCACCATCATCGGGATCGATGACGCAAGCCTCTTTGGGCGGCCGCGGATGATCGCGGGCCACATCCTCGACATCTACAAAAACAACGCGTTCATCATGGTGAAGGACACCAATTACGCGAAACTGGACGATCCGAAGGTGGGCACGACCTTCGAGATCAATGACCACCGCGCGGTGGTGGTGGGTCTGGCCCGCACCGCGGTGCCGGGTCTGTTCGGGCTGCCGACGCTCTATACGACCTATTCGCGGGCGACGCAGGACCTGCCGCCTACGCGCTACGAGATCTCCTATATCCTGGTGGAGCCCAAAGGCCGCGCCGACATCCTCCCCATCGAGGCCGCCGTCCACAGGCTTGGCTATCTCGCGCTCACCGACCAGGAATTCATCGCCCGCAACGACCGCTTCTATGAGTTCAAGACCGGCATGGGCACCAACATCATGATGATGACGCTGATTAGCTTCCTGGTGGGGCTGTCGATCGCCGGGGAGACCTTTTACATGTTCATTCTCGACAACATCGAGCATTTCGGGGCGCTGAAGGCGATCGGCGCCAAGAGCGGCGAACTGATCCAGATGATCGTCTTCCAGGCGCTCGTCGTGGGTTTTCTCGGGTTTGGCTTCGGGGTGTTGCTCTCCGCGGGCCTGATTGCGCTCGCCAAATTGCAGATCCCCAATTACGCGGCGATGGTGACCTACATATCCCTTGGTCTTGCGCTCGTCATGGTGCTCATCATCTCGATGTTCTCGAGCTACATCGGCATCCGCAAGGTGACCCGCATCGATCCGTTTGATGTGTTCCGGGGTTAGGGCCATGTTGAAAGCCACCGGGGTCACGAAGAGTTTCGGGGAGGGCGCAAGCCGCATGATGGCCTTGCGCGGGGTGGATCTTGCCGTCGATTACGGCGAGATGCTCTATATCGTCGGTCCCTCGGGATCGGGCAAGACTACGCTGCTCAGTATCATCTCCGGCATCCTGCGGCCGGATTCCGGACAGGTATTCGTGAAGGATCAGGACATCTGGGCGTTGGACAACGACACGCTGGCGGGATTCCGTCTGCAGACGATCGGCTTCGTGTTCCAGGACTATCACCTGTTCCCGCGGCTTACCACCGCCGAGAATGTTGCGATCCCGCTCATCCTGCGCCGGACGCCGTGGGCGCAAAGCCTCGAGAAGGCGCGCCAGACACTTTCCATCGTGGGGCTCGAGAAGCGTGAGAGCCTGCCGCCCTACAAGCTAAGCGGGGGCGAACAGCAGCGCGTGGCGATTGCGCGCGCGATCATCTCGAGTCCTGATCTGCTTATTTTCGATGAGCCGACGGCGTCTCTGGATGGTGACACCGGGCGCAAGATCGTCTCATTCGTCAAGGAAAATATCCTTAATCCGAAGCGAGCGATCATCATCGTCACGCACGACAGCCGCATCTACGAATATGCAACGCGGGTGGTCCACATGGAAGACGGGCACATAGTCCCCGCAGAGGGGGTGGCCGATGCGCACTAAGATACTCTTCGCCCTGGCGATCCTGGGCGTCCTGCTTGGTGTCATCAGCGCCTACCGGTACGGGCGCACGGCACCGCCGCAGACACCGCTTGCCACCAACCCGGACCCCTATGCGAAGGGGATCTTTGCCAACGGCATCATCGAGAGCTACGACGTAAACGGCGAGAACATCAACATCTATCCGCAGGTCGCTGGCCGCGTCACGGCAGTCGACGTGACAGACGGGCAGACCGTCGCAAAGGGGGCGGCCCTCTTTTCCCTCTATGACGGCATCCAGCGCCAGGTCGTCGCCCAGAACAAGGCGCAGATGGAGGCGGCCCGGGCACTCCTGCAGGAATTGCAAGCCGAGCCGCGCCCGCAGACCTTGATCGTGGCGGCCCGCCAGGTCGACTACGCGCGCGCGAACCTTGTATACCAAGAGGCGCAGCTTGCCATCGTCCGCAAGGAGCAGGCACTCGACCCGCAGGCGGTAAGCGTCCTCGCACTGAAGAATGCGGAAAACACCGTGCATGTGGCCCTGGAAAACCTGCGCGTGGCACAGGCGCAGTACAACCTCACCAGGGCCGGTGCCTGGGTCTATGACATCCGCAACCAGGCGGCGATCTACGAGGCGGACAAGAAGACCTACGCCTCCAACGCGGCCTTGCTGCGCCAGTACGTGGTGCGCGCACCCGTCGGCGGGCGGGTCCTGCGGATCAATGTCACGAAAGGGGGTTATGCCTCGCCACAGGGCGTCTACGGTACCTATACGCAGGGCATGGATCCCCCCGTGGTCATGGGCCGGCGCGATGGGTACATGCAGGTGCGCGCCTATCTCGATGAAATCCTGGTGCCGCGCCTGCCCGCGCCTGGCGACATCGCGGCGACGATGTTCATCCGGGGGCTCAACAATGTGGCGGTCCCCCTCCAGTTCCTGCGCATCCAGCCTTACGTGACGCCGAAGATCGAGCTCTCGAACCAGCGCACGGAACAGGTGGACGTCCGTGTCCTGCCGATCCTTTTCCGGTTCAGGATCCCGGCGAATCTGACGCTTTTCCCAGGCGAGCTGGTGGATGTCTACATCGGTACGAAAGGGACTCCGTCGCAGAGACCGCCGGCCTGAGGGGATTGCCGCTACACCGGGCTCTTCCGGCGCCGCCGACGGCGGTGGCAAAAGACCGTTTAGCCTGAAAACCTTCAAGGAGGGCGGCTGCGGGATGTCTTGCATGCCGGGGTCGCCCCTACCCCGGGACTACCTTACCCAAAGAACTTGCTCAGCGTCTTGCTGATCCAGCTCTTTTCCTCGAGGACTTTGCGCACCGACAGGGTATAGTCCTTGTCGTCGCGCTTGATGTGGTTCGTCAACCACATCTGCAGGTCGGAAAAGAGCGCGCGGGTGATATCCCCGCCTTCGTTGAAGCGCTTTTTGTAGTCTGTCATTCTCTTGGCAAAGCTTTGGTGCACGAGCTTGTGCTCGGTGACGATCGGATAGCCGGCGCGCTCCATGAGGCTCTCTTCGAAGGCGAAGTGCGTCAGGGTGTAGTCGATCATGCCATCGAGAATGTGTCCCACGGCGGTGCGGTCCTTGCGCTCCATGGCGTCTGCCAACTCATTGATGTATTCAACGATCCGCTGGTGCTGGTTGTCGATGACACCAATGCCTACGCTGAGCGAGGGATCCCACTGCCAGTACATAGAAATGGCTCCTTATATAAACGATTGAATAGATTAGGGAACCCATGTATAGCAGGGGGATGATCGGCGATACAATATGCCGGAGATGAAATATATAAGGGGTTTTGTTTGATAAAAGTCAGTAGGGAAAAGGTGCCGTGTGCGTCGTCGTAGCGCGGGTTTCTATTGATCTATCGAGCACCCCCATGGATCCAATTCCAAGAGGTGCGTAGCGTTTTGGGCGGTGACGGCGCCATGGGCATGGCTGGAGACGCAGTCAGATATCCCGTGGGGCAAGGAGCAACACAGAGTGGGTAGGCTGGTCGCACGATCGCAGCGGGAGGGAGCGGGGATCAGGGATATCAGGGTGCGGACTGGATTTGGTTGGCCAGCGGGACGACAGCTCATCGGCCCCTACGTGAAAGGCGGCCGCATCGGTCTGCGCTGTGCAGGCCGGAACCGGATGGGGGCCGCGAGCGTCGGACAGGAGATCCAGATTTGGTGGCACCGATCGACAAGAGCCCGGAGCAGCGGAAGAGGGAGTAAGGGACTTGCTCGCGGGTCGCAAATGGCCTCCTTACCGTCAACGCACAAGCGCTCGCTAAGGCGCGCGGGGTCGCGTAAGGAGCTTTGGCGCGGTGGTAGTGCACCATGGAGATAAGCAGCACATTTCGTGGTCATCCCAGGTGGTGCGGGCATCCGGAAAAAAAGGTGTCGCGCCGGTTTTGCAAGAGAGATCGGCTAACAAGAAACCGGATGACCCTGGGCGCGGTTGATTGGGTTACGGAAGGGCAGGAAGGACATGGGTACTAAAGAGACCAATGGCGGAAAAACGGTCGCGATTTTGTTGTCCACTTATAACGGCGAGCGGTATCTGGCGGAGCAGTTGGCCAGTTTCGAGGTCCAGTCTTATCCCCATTGGCGCGTTCTGTGGCGGGATGATGGATCAACGGATGGCACATGTGCCCTCATGCGGGAGTTCGCGACACGCGTGGGCGCGGGACGCTGTCAGGAAATAACGAGTCATTCAAGTCGGCTCGGGGTGCTGGAAAGCTATCTATGCCTCTTAAGGGCCGCGCAGGACTACCCGTTCGTCGCCTTCGCGGATCAGGACGACGTGTGGTTGCCGGAAAAGCTTGCGCGCGCCGTTCATCATATAGAGAAGATGCCGGAATCGGGGCCGGCCTTGTACTGTGGGCGACAGTTCTTCGTGGACAAGGCCCTCCGGCCTCTCCGGCAATCACCGAAATTCCGGTCTACCTTGCCGTTTCCGGCCCCGCTTGCCCAGAATATCGCCACGGGCTGCACGATGCTATTGAATCAAGCGGCCGTGCGTGTCATTGCAAAGACGCGACCGCCGGAGAGTTCGGTACACGATTGGTGGAGCTATATCGTAGTGGCCGCCCTGGGCGGGGCGGTATTTTTTGACGAAGTGCCGCAGATCCTTTACAGGCAGCATGGCGCCAATGTTATAGGGGGAGCAAGCGTCGGGCGGCGAGTGTGGCGGGCCTTGAGAAAAAAGCCAGCGCTGATTCTTCATGCCATGGACGCACATGCGAAGGCCCTGCAGGATTCTGTCCCCGGTCTGCCTGCCGATATCAACGCCAAGTTGGCGCGTTTGCGGCAGGCGCTGCGGGGATCGTTCAGGGAACGGTTGTGGTTTGTTCTGCGCCCGAATATGCGGCGCCAACATTGGACGGGAAGCGTCCTTTTGGCCTTTTGGTTGTTGGCCGGATTCACATGATGGCTACGGATGATGTACATTCTGGTCTTTCCCCGGAGGGAGGCCTGTTGGCGGTCCGGTGTGAAGCACATTGCGGGTGGCAGGGCCCCTGGTCCTCCTGTTCCACGCACGACAGGGCCTCCTTCGCTCGGGGGTCTCGCCATACGGACCCCGAGCGCTCAAGACGGCCGATGGGGGACGGATGGCGAGACCGCGATTTTGGCTGATGCCCCCGCATGATTTTTCGGGTTCGATATGCAGGTGCATGCGTACTGCCTCGAATTTATGACCATCTATGCCATGTCCCCAGTGTGCATTACTGGTCCGACATAATTAAAGTGGACTTACGTGGCATACCGGGCGTGCTTGTTCTCGAAGTAGCTGCGCACGCGTGTCGGGGGTTTCTGGATGCGGCGCGAGCGGCTAAGGTGGGCCCTTTAGGTTCTTGCTCGTCTTTCGGCGGAATGCCACGCCAGATCCTGCCCTTCAGGACCGACTGCAGAGCGGCTTCGATATCCCGGCCGCGCATACAGAGAGCTGGTAAGCGCTGATGTAGCAAACGGGATAAAATGGACTCTTTCTCCGGGAGAATTACCTACGATGTATGATCGTCCGCCTCTTGATCTGGGCGCAGAAGACCCGCTAGCCAAAATCGCGTTGAGTGTTCGATCTGGATCAACAGTTCTTGATATCGGTTGCGCGGTAGGGCGTCTTGGGGAAGTCCTTGTTCAGACAAAGGGATGCGTAGTTGATGGTATAGATGTCGATCATGATGCGGCCGCGCTTGCAAAAGGTGTTGCCTACAGAGACGTCTTTGAGTGTGACATAGAGAAAACAGATCTAGGCGTATTGTTGGCGGGCCGATCGTATGACGTAGTTGTCTGCGCGGATATTTTAGAGCACCTAAGGGATCCAGACGCCCTTCTCCAGACAATTCGATTTGCATTGGCGCCGCAAGGGCGCTTGCTGCTCTCGATACCGAATATTTCCCATGCTGGAGTTATCTTGGAGATGTTTATGGGAGAATTTTCTTATCGTGATAGAGGTCTCCTAGATAAAACACATATTCGATTCTATACGAGTCGCAGTATACTCGGAACATTGAATAGGAACGGATATAATGCGCGCATAATCGCAAGGATACGCTTAAATATCGCGATGAGCGAGTTCGGGAAGGAAATTAGGGCAAGCAATATACCTCTGTGTCTTAGGCAAGCGCTCTCCATAGGTCGTGACAGCGATGTTTATCAATTTGTGATTGAGGCAATACCTTCTGATAAGGGGAAATTTATTGAGCCTGCGCGCGAAGAATGGTCGCAATTGGAGAATTTATTGTGGAAAGAAGGTACTAACGTATCCGTGTACTGGCGGTCTAATAAAGATCAGTTTGATGAACATAAAAAACTGACGCGCGTGTTGCACCTTGGGTCGTCGTGCGAGCGGCTTGTCTTTCCGTTCAGGAAGGATTGCAATAAGTCAAGTCTCCGACTAGATCCGGGAGAAGAGGAAGCGTATCTGCGTTTGCACAGTCTAGTCCTAAAGACGGGCGCGAGAGATCTGTGGAAATGGAATGGTAAAAGGGAAACGCTTATACATGCCAATCACCATCAAATACGGCTGGGATCTCGTAGTGTTGGAAGATTCGGGATGGGCCTTTGGGTAAACGGTTCTGATCCATGGTTCGAGATTCCTGTTGGCGAGGCCATTATCACGAAAGCGGATGCTCTGGAAGTTGTAATGTCTGCGCCGGTAATAACGAGCGACTACCTGTATGGCCTAGAGGAAGCTGTTATGCAGAGGGCAAATAATGAATAAAATAAGGGTTGCCCATTTTGTTGACAGACAGAAGGACGGTAATTAGAACAGGTTTGTGTGCAGAGAGATAGATGCATGTCGCTAAGGAGAACAGCGTTAGATGGTTGAGCGAAAGGTGCAAATACCGGAAAAGCTGGGGTTTGATGGGCTGCTCGGAAAGAAAGTGGTTATTTACTGCCAGGGAGTCGCCCGAGCAGCGTTTCGTCGGCTGCCCCTATCCGCCGCCCTGAAGAATAGGGTGCGGACCTTTGTGCGCGGTACGCGGAATTCTACGCGGGATGAAGGGTATCAACGGTGGATAAGGTCTTACGATACTTTGTCAGATAAGGATCGAAAAGCGATTCGTGAGGCGATTGCAAAATGGAGGAAGGCGCCGCGCATATCGATTATTATGCCAGTGTATAATAGTCCAGAGGCATTTTTGCTTAGCGCCATAGACTCCGTTACCAGCCAGCTATACCCTAATTGGGAACTATGTATCGCAGACGACGCCTCACCAGATCCCCATGTTAGAAAAGTACTTGAAGAGGCGGCCCGGAAAGATGCGCGTATAAAGGTAGTATTTTGCGCAAGGAATGGTCACATAGCGAAAGCTTCCAATGAAGCAATAGCTATCGCAAGCGGCCAGTATATTGCCCTATTAGACCATGATGATACGCTGTCTGAGCATGCGCTTTACTGGCTGGCGGCGGAAATTATGGCGAATCCAGAAGTCGACCTGTTGTATAGCGACGAGGATAAGTTGGATGAGAGGGGAGAAAGGGTTGCCCCATTTTTTAAACCGAACTGGTCTCCCCACCTAGCCGTCTCCCAGGCGTATCTGGGACATCTCGTTTGTTTTTCGTCTAGAGTGCTTCGTCGAATGAATGGTGAGCTGTTCGATGGTTCAGTTAACGGGAGCCAGGATTACGATGCTTGGTTGCGAGTATCTCTACATGCGAAAGTTATTCGCCATATCCCCAAAATTCTGTATCACTGGCGTATGCATAACAATTCAACCGCACAAAGCGCTAACGCGAAGGGCTATGCGCATGATGCGGGACGCAAAGCCGTGGAGAGATACATTGGGAATCGTTATCCGGGATACGCCGTAAGCGTTAAAAATGGTGAATATGCCTTCACGTACTCCCTCGATTTTCATCTTCGTGATGACTGTAGTGTAACGATTGTTATCCCTACAAGAGACCATGGGGATTTGTTAAGGACATGTGTAGAAAGTATTCGGGAGAAGTCGAGCTGGAAGAATTTCGATATTATTATTGTGGATAATGGATCTACGGATTTGGCGACCTTGTCTTATTTGCGGGAAATAGCGCGCGAATGGGAGCGCGTTCAGGTGATGCGTGTCGATGAGCCGTTTAATTGGTCGAGATTGAATAATCTCGCGGCAGCGAAAGCGAAAGGGGATGTCTTAGTATTCCTTAATAATGACACGGCGGTAATTACCGGAAACTGGTTAGAATGTTTGGCAGGATACGCACTCCTTCCTGACGTGGGGGTTGTCGGCGGCCTACTTCTATTTGGTGATGGATTGATCCAGCATAGTGGAGTCGTAGTTGGTATGGGTGGATGGGCGGATCACGTATTTCGTGATACGGGCGCGGAGCACCGCGTGGGACCGTTTGTCTCGCCAGTTTTAACTCGCAATGTGCTTGCCGTAACGGGTGCTTGTCTGGCTATCCAGCGCTCCAAATTCGAGCAGGTAGGTGGGTTTGATGAAGAGTTCATTGTTTGTGGTAGCGATGTGGAACTGGGACTGCGGATACAGAAGCGCGGATACTGGAATGTGCTGTGTACGGAAGCAAGGTTATATCACTGGGAATCGAAGACGCGGGATCCATCAAATATTCCCGAGTCCGATTATGCGCGGTCGGCAGAAAAATATAGGCCATATAGGGAAGAAGAGGTAGATCCGTTTTTTAATCGGAATTTGGATCTGTCCTCGACGGCGCCCATGATTAAAGGGAATACGGCATGAGGTGGCTGGTAAGGCGGGTGCTTAGAAACAAAAAAATTCGAAATTATTTGCGGGCGGCCTACCTTGAGGCGCAGACTCCGAAGGAGATGATACCGGAGGTGACGACGCTGGAATTGCGAGAGTCGCCATTACAAGAGGGGCGCCTGAATCTGCTTATTCCAGCACTGTCCGTTGAGTACATATTTGGGGGAATAAATACAGCATTAGAGATTTTTCATGTTCTCCGAAAAGGCTTTAGGCATGCGCGGATCATTCTTACGGATCAACGCATTTTTCGGGGAGAGGATAACCCCGCATTCGGGGATTGGCAGATTAGGGATCTTCAGGATGGCGATGGGGAGGGTCTTCAAATTATTGCTGCGGGGGACCGCGAAGGTAAATCGTTGGCGGTGGGGAAGGGGGACAGGTTCATTGCAACAGCTTGGTGGACGGCGATGCTCGCGGAGGGCCTGCAAAAGAGGCAGACAAAAAGATACGGGCTCTATAGGGTCAAAAAATTCGTCTATCTGATTCAGGATTTTGAACCAGGATTTTACCCCTGGTCGGCGAGATACGCTCTGGCTGCGTCGACATATAAATATGGGGAAAAGGTAGTTGCAATCTTTAATACTGCGATATTGCGTGACTACTTTGAAGGGGAGGGTTATCGATTTTCAACGAAATACGCATTTGAGCCGTACCTAAACGGTCGACTGCGGGCACTAATGAACGGGCGAAGCGTGGGACGGAGAAGACAGATCCTTGTCTATGGGCGGCCCAGTGTAGAGCGAAACGCGTTTCAGCTGATAGTGATGGGTCTCCGTGAATGGGTAGCGCGGAATCCAAATGTCGAATGGTCGTTTGTGTCGGTTGGCGAGATACATGAAGATATTCCATTGGGTAGCGGGCGGGTACTCCGCTCTGTAGGCAAATTGTCCTTGGACGGCTATGCAAGAATTCTTCGGGAGTCAACAATCGGTATATCTCTCATGATATCTCCACACCCGAGCTATCCGCCTTTGGAAATGGCAGCCTTTGGGTTGAAGGTAATTACAAATCAGTTCAAAGGGAAAGATCTGTCTTGCTTATCGGATAGGATCTATAGTATTCCCAACATCGATCACATAAGTTTGGCGGATGCGATTGATACAATGCAAGAGCGTGAGGTTGCGCCGGATGGGAGTGGCGACGCCTTTTTGGCGAAATTTGGAACAAACAATGCCGATTTTGAGAAACTGCGTGACAACGTGTTACGAGACATAGAGCACGATGCTTTTTCTTAGAGGTAAAGGCTTCCGATAAGGTTTCGGTGTGAATGAGCCTCAGTGGAGCTGCGAGGATCATTGCGTTAAATGTGTAGCTAACCGTTTGTTGTGTTGGTGGGCGATGCAAGGTTCGAACTTGCGACCCCTGCCGTGTGAAGGCAGTGCTCTACCGCTGAGCTAATCGCCCTAAAGATGCCGCAGTGTACCGGTGATGGGTGCTCGGGTCAATTTTCCCGAAGGATCCGGAGCCTCTCGGACCCGAAGGATCCCGAAGCCTCTCGGACCCGAAGGATCCCGAAGCCTCTCGGACCCGAAGGATCCCGAAGCCTCTCGGAAATTAGGACTCCGGCCTTGTCCGGGATAAAATGACCGCCCATGAGCGCCTACCAGGAAGCTATCAAAGACGCCCGCCACTTGGCCCGCCGCCAGGGCAATGCCGTGCTGTCAACCTTGTCCGTCGAGATGGCAGGCTGGCCCTTCGGGTCGGTCGCCCCCTATGTGCTGGATCAGGTGGGCCGCCCCATCCTGCTCCTGTCCGATCTCGCCCAGCACACCCACAACCTGCGCAAGGACGATCGGGCAAGCCTCATCGTCTTCGAGCCCGAACAGGCCCACATCGAAGAAGGTGCGCGGGCCACATTGATGGGCCGCGTGGCGGTGATAGAAGGCGATGAATCCCTTCGGGACCGTTACCTGCGCTATCTACCGCAGGCTGCGCAGTATCTCGCCATCCATGATTTCCGCTTCTACCGTCTGGCAGTCGAGCGGGTCCGCTTTATCGGCGGGTTTGGCAGCATCCACTGGCTGCGGGGCGGCGACTACCTCCTTCCCCTGTCAGAGGCCGATTTCTCTGCCGCCGAAAAGGGTGCCGTAGCACACATGAATGCCGATCACCGCGATGCTTTGGTGCACTACTGCCGGATGCGCGGCATCGACGACGCAGAGCCCGTCTTGCTCGGCATCGACGCGGAGGGTTTCGACATGCAGACCCGCCAGGGCCGGCTGCGCATGGCCTTCCACGAGCCCGTCCAGAGTCCCGCCGAGTGGCGTGCGGCCTTCAAGGCGCTGCGCGAACCTGCGGGGGCGCAAATGTCCATCCCCCCAAGCCGTTGAGGTCGAGCCGCGTGCGGTGGTACTGCAAGAGCGTCGAGCGGTGGCCGACGCTGATCACGGTGCTGTCGGGTAATTCCCGCCGCAGCAGGACATAGAGCTCTTCCTCGGCACCCTCATCAAGGGCGGATGTCGCTTCATCCATGTAGATCCAGCGCGGCCTCTGCAAAAGGATCCGCGCAAAGGCGAGCCGCTGCTGCTCCCCAAGGGAGAGGATGAGCGACCACTGCCGTTCGTCATCGAGGGAGGGGATCAGGCGGTCTAACTTCACGGCGCGCAAGGCGTTGGCGAGGGTCTCCGTGGAGGTGTCTTTGGCGCCATGGGGGTAGAGGAGGATCTCCCGCAGGCTGCCAAGCGGCAGATAGGGCTTCTGGGGCAGGAAGAGGGACTCCTGGCGCGGCGGACGCTCGATCTTGCCGTCCCCAAAGGGCCAGATGCCGGCCACCGCCCGCAAAAAGGTGCTCTTGCCGCTGCCCGAGGGGCCCGTCAGCAGCAGGCTGTCACCAGGGGGTACCCGCAAGGACAGGTTTGTGAGAAGGGGCCGCCCGTCGGGCGCCTGCAAGGTCAGGTGCTCGACATGCAAAAGCGGGCCGTCGTCCGTGTGGCGGATGTGGCCGGCCCCCGGTGCCCGCTTGCGCGTCTCCTCGATGTGCTGGGTGAAGCCCGCCAACCGGTCCACGACCGCGTGCCAGGCGGCCAATTCGGCATATGAGGTGACGATGTAGGACAGCCCCCCCTGAACGCCCGCGAAGGCCGACGAGACCTCGATGATGACGCCCATGCCGAGGTGTGCCAGGAAATAACTGGGTGCCACCACAAGGAACGGAAAGACGATCGCGATCTGGGCGTAACCCGAACTAAACCAGTTCAAAAGCTTGGTCCGGACCATGATCCGCCAGTAGTTGCCGAAGATCTGGGTGAACCGCTCCATGAGGTTTCGGTGCTCGTGCTCCTCACCCCCGTAGAGGGCGATGCTTTCGGGGTTTTCACGCACCCGGACGAGCCCGAAGCGGAAATCCGCATCGTATCGCTGCTGATTGAAATTGAGTCCGATGAGCGGGCGGCCGATGTGGGTGATGAGCAAAGTACCGATCACCGAATAGATGAGGGCGGCCCAGACGAGATACCCCGAAATCGTCCAGTTCGCCCCCTCAAAGGGCAGGATCAGACGGCTCGAGAGGACCCACAAAAGGCCGATGTAGGAGCCGATGGTGACGAGCGCACTCAAAAGTCCCAGGGAAAGCTGCAGGGTGCCCCGGATGAAGGCGCTGATGTCATCGGCGATACGCTGGTCCGGGTTGTCGGTGGTGTCCGACAGGATCTGCATGTGGTAGTAGGTGCGCAGGCTGAGCCAGTGCGTCAGATAACCGCGTGTCATCCAGCGCCGCCAGCGAATCTCCAGCATCTCGCGCAGGTACGTGCGGTAGACCGAGCTGAATATGTAGAGTGCGGCGAGCCACCCGAATGTGAGCATGTCGCTCCAGAAGCCGGGCTCGTCGTAGTGCTGGAGGGCGTCGTAGAAGCCCCGGTACCAGATGGTGATCCGCACGCTCAGATAGACCATGGCGAACGTGAGACCGACCACGATGGCGATCAACCCGTAGGCCGACCAGCGTTCCTTTCCCTTCCAGTACGGCGACAGGATGCGCCAGGTATCGCGGAAGAAGGCGCGATTGAATCGTTCCATGCGATGAATGTGTCCTGCGTGAGCGGGTTATGCCGGTCTCTCCGACAGCGTCAGCCGAACCGGAGTTCCATATGCTAACAGGAGGCGGCCTTCCCGGCGATAAATGGTTGACGGAACGCCCCCTCTCGCGTAAAGCTGAGAGGGACCATTCATAACCATAATCCATCCAGGAGGAGAAGCTGTGCGTTCCCAATTCATATTGCGCTCGGTAATGGCGATTCCGCTTGCGGCGGCCGCCGCGCTGTCTGGCTGCGGGCATCACGCGCCGAAGACATCGGCGACGGCTGCGTCCGGCCAGACGGCAGCGGCCGCGGCCGCGGCCGCGGCCGGTCACATGGGGCCCAAGAGCTGGCCCGTATACGGCTTGAATGATGCGCACGACGCCGCATTCGCGGGTTCTGGCGCGGCGGTGCACTGGATCTACAAGGTGCCGGGCGCGATCCCGGCCGGGATGACTCCAAAGCAGGTCCGCGCGACCTACGGCAACCCCACGACCGTGCGGGATCTGGTCGGCGTGCCGATCGGTGTGGCGGTGGTCGACGGGACGGTCTATGTCCCCGACGACAACGGCTACGTCTATGCGCTGAACGCAGCCGATGGCCAGAAGGAATGGCAATTCAATGCGCTAAACCAGATCATGACGACGCCCGTCGTGGCCGGGATGGGGGCCAAGCGGCTCGTGTACGTGGGCGCCGGCAACTCGGATTTCAGCTACACGCAGGCGGTCAAGTTCGCGCATCCGGGGTCGGCGATCGTGCGCGGGACCGACGTCGGGGCGGTCTACGCGTTGCATGCCAAGACCGGCAAGCTCGCGTGGGTCTACCACACGAAGGGTGAAGACATGCCGACGCCGGCCTACGTGCACGGCACGCTCGTATTCGGCAACGGCGACGGGCACATCTACGGCCTGAATGCGCAGACCGGCCACTTCCTCTGGAAGACGCCCATCCGGTCGTTCGTGAGCATGTCGTCGGCGACCCGCGACGGCAATCTCGTCATCATGGCGGGTACCCATCCCAATGCCGTCTATGCGGTGAACGCCAAGACCGGCCATCTGCAGTGGAAGACCGCGCCGCCCCGGGTGTTTTCGAGCAGCATGGGCGATTGCGCCCCGGCGGCCGCCGATGGGCTCGTGGTGACGCAGTATGAGGAGCAGGCGGGCAAGGGCGAGGCGCGCAGCGTCGAACTGGCACTGAATGCCAAGACCGGCCATATCGTCTGGAGCACCGATCTCGGTCAGGGCAAGGTGCCGCCGCGCAACAAGGATGCCGTGCCCATGATCGTGGGCCATACCCTCTATACGGGCAGCCCCGTGACGGCCACCGCCTATGCCATGAATCTCAAGACCGGCAAAGTGCTCTGGAAGACACCGCTCAAGGTGAAGATGAAGGCGGCACCGACCGTCTACGGCACGGATGTGATCTATCCGACGGCCAATGGGACCGTCTTCGTCTTAAACCGCAAGACGGGGCATGTCCTGGAGACCGTAAAGACCCACCATGGCGGTTTCGGTCCGCAAAATGGCGTCCTGATCGGCAAGACCTTCTTCATCGGCAGCAATTTCGGCTGGGTGTACGCCTGGCCGGTTGACAGCCTGCTGAAGCCGGCCGCCACGCCTGCGAGCTGATGCAGGATCCACAAGGCGGCCGGCAGTTCAGGCCGCCTCCTGCCGCGGGGGCCTTCCGTGATCCGGAAGGCCCTTCTTTTTCGGGACTGCTGAATAGTGCATAGCCCAATACGGGTCGGTCCAAATGAACATGCTGGCCCCGTTCTCGATCGGCGGCAACACCCGAAGGGCTTTCGCGGAGACGCCCGCAAACAACGCAGGCCCGACCGGGTTCCCCCGGGGATGTCTGTATCCCTTAAAGCTGGATCGTACCGCTTCCAATTACTCTGTGGCCCTTGGGGATCAGGGCGCGAGCCCGAAGTTCCGCTACAATCATGAAAGGCATCATCAGGCACTGAACCGGCAGACACCGTGGCAGGCTTATACGGCGGCGCCGCTTCTCAGGCCGCCTGGTTGGGCTGGCGGATGTTCTCTCCAGGAATCAGGAGAAACTGTCCAAGGGATGGGGGCCAGCTCGGATATCAGCGCCGCATCCGAGGCGCCTCGTCTGGAAAAACAGGCCTGCGGACAGCCGCAGTGGAATCAGCCCTTCCATGACATCTCCTTCTTCAGGCTTAGAGGACAGCGCGACGCAACCGCAGCGCGTTGCTGATGACGGAAACGGAACTGAAGCTCATGGCGGTCGCCGCGATGATCGGCGAAAGCAGTAACCCGAAAAAAGGGTACAGTACGCCTGCCGCCACAGGCACCCCCAGGGCGTTGTAAATAAACGCGAAGAACAGGTTCTGGCGGATATTGCGCATGGTCGCGCGGCTGAGATGCAGCGCCCGCACGATGCCGCGCAGATCGCCCTTGACCAAGGTGATGCCGGCGGATTCCATCGCCACATCCGTACCGGTACCCATAGCGATGCCCACCTGAGCCTGGGCCAGTGCCGGAGCGTCATTGATGCCGTCCCCTGCCATGGCGACAATGCGTCCCTCCGATTGCAAGGCCTTGACGACGGCGGCTTTCTGGTCGGGCAATACCTCCGCCTCGACGCGGTCGATGCCGAGCCTGCGCGCCACGGCCTGGGCGGTGGCGCGGCTATCGCCGGTGAGCATGATCACGCGCACCCCTTCCCGGTGCAAGGCCGCGACCGCGTCCGGCGTCGAAGCCTTCACCGGATCGGCCACGCCGAGCAGGCCGGCGGGGCGGCCGTCGATGGCGAGCAGCATCACCGTCTGACCTTCGTCGCGCAGCGCTTCAGCTCGAACCGGCAGCTCGCCTGCGTCGATGTGCAATGCCTCCAGCAGCCGGAGATTGCCCAGCGCGACGGCATGGCCCGCCACGGTGCCGGTGACGCCTTGGCCGGGGTAGGCGCGGAATTCACCTGCCGGGGCGAGCGCCAGCTTCCTTTCCTGGGCGCCGCCGACGATAGCGGCGGCAAGGGGATGCTCGCTTGCACGTTCCAGGCTCGCCGCCAGCCGCAATGCTTCGTCTGCGTCGACTCCGGCCAAGGGGAGCACGGTCATCAACTTGGGCTTGCCTTCGGTAAGCGTGCCGGTCTTGTCCACCACGACGGTGTTCACTTTCTCCATCACCTCCAGAGCCTCGGCATTCTTGATGAGCACGCCGGCCAGGGCCCCGCGGCCCGTACCCACCATGATGGACATAGGCGTGGCCAGTCCCAGCGCGCAGGGGCATGCGATGATAAGCACCGCCACCGCATTGACCACGGCATGGGCCAGGCGCGGTTCGGGCCCCCAGAGGCCCCATCCCATCAGGGTCAGAAGGGAGACCAGCACCACCGCCGGGACGAAGTAAGAGGCGGCGAGGTCGGCCAGGCGCTGGATCGGCGCACGGCTGCGCTGTGCTTCGCTCACCATGCGGACGATCTGGGCCAGCAAAGTGTCCGCCCCCACGCGCTCGGCGCGCATGAGCAGCCCCCCGGTGCCGTTCACCGTGGCGCCGATCAGGCGCGCGCCTGCGGCTTTTTCCACCGGGATCGATTCGCCCGTGACCAGCGATTCGTCGAGGGCGCTGGTGCCTTCCAGTACCACGCCGTCTACCGGCACTTTCTCGCCGGGACGCACGCGCAGGGTGTCGCCGGGCTGTACCTGCTCGATGGGGATGTCCCCCTCCCGGCCATCGGGGTGCACGATGCGCGCCGTCTTGGGAGCAAGCCCCAGCAGCATCTTGATCGCCGCGCTGGTCTGGCTGCGCGCACGCAGCTCCAGGACCTGCCCGAGCAGAACCAGTGCCGTGATGACGGCGGCCGCCTCGAAATAGACCGGCACCGTGCCTTGGGGGCGCATGGCCGGCGGAAAGATCCCGGGCATCAGCATCGCCGCCACGCTGTAGCCCCAGGCCACGGCTACGCCCAAGGCGATCAGGCTGAACATGTTGAGGCTGCGGTTCACCAAGGAAGTCCAGCCGCGCTGGAATATCGGCCAGCCGCTCCACAGCACGGCAGGGGTGGCGAGGAGGAACTCGATCCATTGCAGCAAGACGGGCCAGCGCGGATACATCGCGGGCGCGGGGAAAAGAGACGGGAAGATATCGGTCGCCATGGCGAGCAGAAAAAGCGGCAGAGCCAAGGCTGCGCTTGCCCAGAAGCGCCGCGTCATGTCAGCCAGTTCCGGACTGCCCTCGGCGGCGACCGGCGTACGCGGCTCCAGCGTCATACCGCAGATCGGACAGTTGCCCGGTGCGCTGCGCACGATCTCGGGGTGCATGGGACAGACGTACTCGGTGGCAGCAGCCGCCGCCGCTGGACCCGGAGGGCGAAGAAGCTCCAGGGTCATGCCACACTTGGGGCAAGCTCCCGGCGTCGGTTGACGCACCTCGGGGTGCATCGGGCAGGTGTAGACGATTTCATCCCTGGCTGTCATTGAGGCTCACCCATAGGCTCAACGTGCCCTTCAATGGCCGTGGCACGCTCGCCATCACCATATCCACATCCGGATTATAACGGGTGGGGCCCGCCGGTGCGCATCCAGCCGGTCTTCCCGGTCTACCGCCCGAGCGAATCCAGAGTCGGTGGGATGGGGGCGGAGCCTCCGGGGCTTACCCCCTGCCCCCGAAAATCCAGAGGCCGCCATGACGGCCGGTCCAGGCGGCGGCGCCACCTACCGAAGGCGGCGTGTTGCCGGGGGAGGCCACCCCTTCGGTGCCGGCAACGGCATTGGCGCCCGGTTCACTTTTCGGGCGGGCTCCGCCCTCCACATCCAGGGTTTGACGGGTACGGGAGGGGTTTTCCCGCGGCGACAGTCTGGGGACGGGCAAGCGGAGTGGAGGCCGTCTTGGGCGCCGTCTGCTGGCGGCCGACGAGACCGAAGGCCAGGAAAAGACCCATCCCGCGATCTCCCTTGCGCATGACCGTGTTCCCTTTTTTTGAGGATGTGGCGGCCCGTCGATGTCCTTGAGGGGGCCGGGCGCTTTGATGTTTCGGGGAGGCATAGTCTTGGAACGAGGCGGGTTCAATATTGGGGCCCAGGTACCAGCGAAGGCTCGAACGCTTGGCGAATTGCCGATGGGGCCCATGGCGTAACAGAGGGCACCAAAGCCTCGCGAATTTTCAACGGGTCCTTATGGGGTGGGCGCACGGCCACTACGGCGTATATCGGTATCGCCGTCCTGTCCTCGATGTCTAGCGGTCCGGACACGTAGGTTAATGTGGTGAGCCGAAGGCCGCTGCCTTCAACCCGATGCCGCCGAGCGTACTGAGGGAATCTTTTCACGCGCAGACTGAAGCCGGCCGCCAGCACCGGGCCGGTGTGGAAGCTATTGACGATGGACCCCTTGTGCAGGCGGCGCGCCGAGGCCGTTATCGAGCGGCGCCTCGCTCGCAATCGCAAGGCCTTCGAGCTGAAGGGAGGCCTTAATCTCTTCAAGGGTCATCGGCACCATACTCTCCTTCCGGTCATTCCCGGAGGCCAATTCCATCTCGGCCATTGTAGCGTCGTACGGGCCGGTAACGCCAAAACGCACTGGTCCATCAATGTAGAATGGTGACGAAATTGTTGACAGCATACTCTCCGGCCGGGGTTTGCTGGACGCTGTGTGCAACATTGGGCCCAGTAAAAAATTCGAAAACGGAGACGGCGTCGCGTTTGACGCGTAAAACTGCCATGTCTATGCTGTCGCTGGTTTCTCGGGGGCGGCCACCCGAGGCTCCCCCTCGGATGCGCCACTAAGTAACATGTGACGGGAATCCCGGGGAGTGATTGATACGGAGAGGCGCCGCCGCGCAGGAGAAGATAAGAATGAATAAAAACAAGACAAAAATAGCAATACACGCCCTCATGGCGACAGGTCTGGTCGTCGCGCTACTGCCGATGGTAGCCCATGGAGCGACGCAGTCATCGCAAAAAACCCTCTCTGACCGGCCATTAAACGCGTGGTGGCGACTAAATGGCGGTGTGATTCACGTGGGCCGTTGCAAGTCGACCTATTGTGCGGCTTTGATGCTGAGCTTTAACGGAGGTGAGGGGTCTACGCAGGTAGCAGGTTCCGAAATCAGCGAAAGCCAGCTCATGCTCCATGTAAGCACGGGTTGGTTCTCCTCCCGCAATATCCCCTACACCCAATTAGAGAGTATCAAAGAGAAGGGGGCTACGTCCCGGTACACCATTGCGCTCACTAACGGAAAAATCCTTGTAACTCACCACAGGCCCACGTTCGAGGTCCGCGGGCACAACGGCCGTCCCGTTCCCGGTACGGCGGTGGTCACAGGCATCCACTATCATTGGGCGGCCGTAGGCCCCAAGGGTCGCCTGCTGTCGGCAGGGGCAAACAGGATTTTAAAGTTGGATGCCCCCCCGACGACTCTCGAAAGGCTTGTCGTAGTCCATGGCAAACAACGATTTGTGCCGCGCGTCGTAGCGGGCCTCAAAAGTCTCGTGGTGCTTCGCGGAAACGCTGCGCGAGAGGGCCGGCAGGGCGTTGCCGCGCATCTGGCGCAATCTACTGCGCGCGCAGAAGAGCGACTCCGCGTGCATCTTCAGCGTAAAAGGCGCCGGAGGGCCCGACTGGAAGCCGAAAGGTGGCAACTCCTTGGTTCGGGGAAATGCCAACAATGGAACGGCGCCTATCCGAATCTGTTTGATGCGGAAGTCTGTGGGGGGGTGTTCCACCCCAGTGACTTTGGCGGCTAACGAATCAAAGATGACCGGGCGCACTCCAGGCGTGGTGCGCTCGGTGATGCGTACCTTGGCGGCCTGAAACACGTTCTTGGCCGCAAGGCCGCGCTTCGCGCCGCGATTGCAAAACACATGACCGCCATCGGCAGTGAGCCCGGGCGCAGGGACTGCTTCCCCGGCCTGCGCGTCGGCTATGCCGCCCAGTACTGCTGAAGGGCCCGATCGATAAGGCGGCTTCAGGGCGCACTGACAGATCCCTCGCCACCCAAGAATCTGACCAGGATGCCGTATCTGAGGCAGTGAATCGGACTTGGTGCAGATTTGTTGGGAACGAAGCAAAAGGTGGACGGGCGGCGGCCCCACGGGGGTCTTGCGCGTCCGTGCCGGCCCGCCCGTGGGGGTGTCTGTCTGTCAGGGCGCGGGGTTTGGAAAGCGCCGGTGGATCTCCTCGATCGCCTGGCGCATCGGCTCATCGAGCAAAAGGCTTGCCGCCTCGAGATCGTCTTTCAGCTGCGCGAGGGTGCGGGCGCCGATCAGGGTGGAGGCCGTAAAGAACTGGCTTCTCACGAAGGAAAGGGCGAGGGCATTAAACGGGACATTGTGGGCGGCGGCGAGATCGGCGTAGGCGCGTACGGCCGGCTCGATATAGGGCTTGCGGTAGCGGGGACCGAACTCCGGGAACCGCACGAGGCGCGCCTCGGGTTCCGCACCCCCGATGTATTTGCCGGTGAGCAGCCCAAAGGCGAGCGGACTGTAGGCGAGAAGGCCCAGACCCTCGTGGTAGCAGATCTCGTCGAGTCCCTGCTCGAACACCCGGTTGACGAGGTTGTAGGCATTCTGGATGGTGGCGATGCGCGGCAGGCCGTATGCGCGTGCCGCTTCCAGAAAGCGCATGACCCCCCAGGGCGTCTCGTTGCTCAAGCCGATATGGCGGATCTTGCCGGCCTGGATGAGAGCGGCGAGCGCTTGCAGCTGTTCTTCGATCGGCGTCGGTTCGGCTGCGCGGTTGGCCTGCGGTGAAAAGCGCGTCTCGCCGAACATGGGCACGGGACGCGCCGGCCAGTGGATCTGATAGAGATCGATGTAGTCGGTCTGCAGGCGTTTCAGGCTGCCTTCGACCGCCTGCGTGATGTTCGCCGCATCGAGCCCCGTCGGGCCCCCGCGGATCCAGGAGAACCCCCGCGAGGGGCCTGCCACCTTGGTGGCGAGCACGATCCGGTCGCGGGGTTTGGTCTTCAGCCAGCGGCCGATGAAGGTCTCGGTGCGGCCCTGCGTCTCCCGGCGTCCCGGTACCGGATACATCTCGGCGGCGTCGATCAGGTTGATGCCGTGATCGAGCGCGTAATCGAGCTGCGCGTGCGCGCAGGCCTCATCGGTCTGCTCGCCGAAGGTCATCGTGCCAAGACCGATGTCGGAGATCCGCAGTTCGGTGTGCGGGAGCGTGCGGTAGTTCATGGACGGACTCTGCCGAAGGCATCCGGGCCTGTCAACCCATGCCCGGACACCTGTCCGGACACCCCTGTCTGCGCCCGGTTTTTTGCTATGATGACCCCGTCGTTTTCGGATAACCAAAAAAGGACGCAATGGACACGTGGCTGGTGACAGGGGGGGCCGGTTTCATCGGCTCGAATTTCGTGAGCCTTGCGCGCAAGAGCGGCCTTGCGCGGATCGTCAATCTCGACAAGCTGACCTATGCCGGCAATCTCGATAGCCTGGACAGGGTCCAGGGTGATCCCGACCACATCTTCGTCCAGGGCGACATCGGTGACCGGGCGCTGGTGGCGGGGCTTTTGGCGACCTACCGGCCGCAGGCGATCATCCATTTTGCGGCCGAATCGCACGTCGACCGGTCGATACAGGATCCGACGGCGTTTCTGACCACGAACGTGCTCGGGACCATGGTGCTGCTCGACGGGGCGCTTGCCTACTGGCGGACCCTGGGGCCACAAGCCGCACAGGCCTTCCGGTTTTTGCAGATCTCGACCGACGAGGTGTTCGGGAGCCTCGGCCCGATGGATCCGCCGTTTACGGAGACCCATCCGTTTGCGCCCAATTCCCCTTATGCCGCCTCGAAGGCCGGCGCCGATCATCTCGTGCGCGCCTACCACGAAACCCACGGCCTGCCGACACTCACCACGCACTGTTCGAACAATTACGGCCCCTACCAGTACCCGGAAAAACTGATCCCGCTCATGATCCTGAACGCGCGCAGGAAAGAGGCGCTGCCGGTCTACGGGGACGGGCGGCAGGTGCGCGACTGGCTCCATGTGGACGATCACTGCGAGGCGCTCTGCAGGGTGCTTGCGAAGGGGCGCCCGGGTAGTGTCTACAACATCGGCGGCAACTGTGAGCGCGGCAACCTCGATCTCATCGGCGAGCTCTGTGCGGCGCTCGATGCCCTGCTGCCGGCGGGCGCGCCGCACAAGGATCTCATCAAACACGTCACCGACAGGCCCGGTCACGACCGGCGCTATGCCATCGATGCCGGCAAGATGAAGCGCGAGCTCGGCTGGGAGCCCCGCATGACGCTCGCCGAAGGCCTGAAGAAGACGGTGGACTGGTATCTCGGGCACGATGCGTGGGTGGACGCCGTGTGCGCCCGGGGCCATGCCGCGTGGATGGAGACGCAATACGCAAACCGGGTGGCGGCGCCTGCCGGGGAGGGGCGGGCATGAAGGGCATCATCCTGGCAGGGGGGTCGGGGACCCGGCTTGCGCCGCTTACGCGCGTCATCAGCAAGCAGTTGTTGCCGGTCTACGACAAGCCGATGATCTATTATCCCTTGTCGACGCTCATGCTGGCCGGTATCCGCGACATCCTCATCATCTCGACGCCACGGGACCTGCCGCAGTTCACGGCGCTCTTCGGGGATGGCCATCATCTCGGCCTGCGGATCGCGTATCGTGAGCAGCCGCGCCCGGAAGGGATCGCGCAGGCCTTTCTGATCGGCGCCGATTTCATCGACGGCGAGCCGGTCGCGCTCGTGCTCGGGGACAACATCTTCTACGGACCGGGACTGGGCTCGCACCTTGCGGATCTCGCGCAGCAGAACGGGCACGAGTCCGCCCCCGCGGGGGCGGTGGTGTTCGGCTACCGGGTGCGCGATCCCAGCCGCTATGGCGTGGTGACCTTCGATGGGGAGGGCCGTGTGGTCGACATCGAGGAAAAGCCGCCCGTTCCCCGCTCGCATTACGCGGTCACCGGACTTTATTTCTACGACCGGCAGGTGGTCGACATCGCCGCGAATCTTAAGCCTTCGGCGCGCGGGGAGCTCGAGATCACGGATGTCAACAAGCAGTACCTGCGCGCCGGGCAGTTGCGCGTGGAGCGGCTGGGCCGCGGTGTCGCCTGGCTCGATACCGGCACCCACGAGGCGCTCATGCACGCGGCCAATTACGTGCAGGCGATCGAGGGCCGCCAGGGGCTGAAGATCGCCTGCGTGGAAGAGGTGGCCTTCGAGAAGGGCTTCATCGATGCCGGTCAGCTGCGCCGCCTGGCGCAGGCGGCAGGCGGCGACTACGGCGCCTATCTGCGCGACGTGGCCGAGCAGGGGATATAGCCGTGGAGATCATCGATACACCCCTGGCGGGCCTGAAATGTATCGTGCCGCGGAAATTTCCGGATGACCGCGGCTATTTCCTGGAGACCCACCACGCCGGGAAATATGCGCCCATCGTGGGTGGCGCCTTCGTGCAGGACAATCTGTCGCACTCGCGCCGGGGCGTGCTGCGCGGGCTCCATTACCAGTTTCCGGACTGGCAGGGAAAGCTCGTCTTCCCGGTGACGGGCGACATCTTCGATGTGGCAGTCGACATCCGGCCGGACTCACCGACGGTCGGCCAGTGGTACGGTGTCGTGCTGTCGGCGCAGGATCATCGCCAGCTCTATGTGCCGCCGGGGTTCGCGCACGGCTTTTGCGTGTTGAGCGAAACCGCCGATGTGATCTACAAGTGCACGGCCCTCTACAACCCGAAGGCGGAATTCACGCTCGCCTGGGACGACCCGGCGGTGGGTGTGGCCTGGCCTGTGCGCGATCCGATCGTGTCGGCGAAAGACCGGGAGGGCCGGCCGCTTGCGGCCGTCTTGAAGGATGTCCGCTGAAGGGACAGAAGGCCGCATCCTCCTTTTTGGCGCCGGCGGCCAGCTCGGACAGGCATTGCGCCGCCTGCTCTCTGCGCGGCGGGATGTCGTGGGGCTTGCGCATGCGGATTGCGATGTGGGCGACCCGGCTGCCGTGCGGGCGGCCATCGCCGCCGCCGCACCCTCGATCATCATCAACGCGGCGGCCTACACGGCCGTGGACCGCGCCGAAGACGAACCGGACCGCGCCTACGCCGCCAATGCCGTGGCCCCCGGCGTGATGGCCGAAGAGGCGCGCAGGCGTGGTGCGGTCTTTGTGCATTATTCGACCGATTACGTGTTCGATGGCCAGGGCCGCACACCCTACCGGGAAGACGATCCGGCGGCGCCGCTTGGGGTCTACGGCGCCTCCAAGCGCGCAGGCGAGGAACGGGTGGCAGGCGCCGGCGGCATCTTCTACATCCTGCGCACGGCCTGGCTCTACGACCGGCAGGGGCGCAATTTCCTGACGACCATGGAGCGTTTGGGCCGCGAGCGGGCGCAGACGGGAAGACCGCTTACCGTGGTCGCCGACCAATGGGGGAGTCCTACGAGCGTGGCGGCTTTGGCGGCGGCCACGGAAGGCATTCTCGGTCATGCGGGTATCCGGGAGCTTTCGGGCATCTATCACGCGACCTGTGGCGGCGAGACGACCTGGTGGGGTTTTGCGCAGGCGATCCTCGAAGGACTCCATATTCCGGCTGCGGTCACGCCGATCACCACGGCGGACTATCCCACGCGGGCGCGCCGTCCCGCGTATTCGGTGCTCTCGAGCGCCAGGCTCGATCGTGTGTTCGGCATCCACATGCCGCAATGGGAGGCGGCGCTTCGCAGCTGCCTGCAGGCGGGCGCATAGCATGATTTGGGGACGGGCGCGCGGTCTTTGCGCTGCCGGGGCCCGGGGATGACGGGGCGGTCCTTGCCCCATCGGCGCGGACCCCGGGGCCTCTGCGGGAGCCGCGCGGGGTGGCCTGTCCCGGCGGGTGTGCTCGCGGCCTGACGGCGCCGCAGGTCGGTTGCGGGAGGCGCCCTTTGGGCAGACCGGTCCCCATCCGGCAGTCCGGCGGGCGCGCCTGGCCTCCACCGGGCGTATCGGAGAGGGTCCCGGGACGGGGATTGGCAGAGCGCTGCCAAACGCGGGCGGTCGAAGGCGGCCGCGGGGGAGGCGGCCCCCTGCCGGTCAGGCCAGGGGCTTCACGGCCTCGATGGTGGCGGACACCACAGGGTCGGTGACGGGCCGCCCCGGCGCCCAATCCTGCATAAAGGCCGTGCTCTCGTCCTTTGGTGCAATGCGGATCTGCACGAAACCCGCGGATTGCAGCATCGCCGTGACCTCTGAGATCAAACCTGTACGCGCATGGCAAGTCGTGGCCCGCGGCCTGGGCGATCATTGCGCAAGGCAGTCCGGCGATGAAAGAATGCGCAGGCAGGGCCGCGTACGGCTGGCTAGGCGGGCGCGGTTGAGCGGTCCGGCCAGGCGCCAGCAGGTCCTCCGCGGCCCCCGGGACCGGCGGGAGGGGCTCTGCCTATCCGCCTGGGATGAAGGGAGCACATGAATATTCTCGCGATCGAAACTGCGACCGAAAGGGCTTCGGTGGCCCTGTTGTGTCAGGGGCAGGCGCAGCAGAAGGTGGCAGGTGGCGGACTGGCGCGTGCCGAAGGGGTGCTGGCCCTGATTCCGCCGCTTTTGGCCGAGGCCGGTGTGGCCTTGGGGGCCCTGGACGTCATCGCCTTCGGCCGGGGTCCCGGTTCCTTCACCGGTCTGCGGGTGGCCGCTGCCATCGCGCAGGGGATCGCCTTGGCGCTGGACCGGCCGGTCGCCGCGGTGTCTTCCCTGCAGGCGCTTGCGTACACGGCAGGCTGCGGCCGGACGCTCGCGGCCATCGATGCACGGCAAGAAGAGCTGTATTACGGATACTTCACGCAGGATAAGGCGGGCATTCCGCAGCTGCAGGGGCGGGAAGGACTCTGCGGGCCGCAGGCGATGCCGCCGCCGCCGACACCGCACCATGTGGCCGCAGGCAGCGGCGCCGACCGCTACGGCGAGATCCTGATCGTCCGTTTTGGCGTGACGGTGCAGGCGGGGGTGGCGCCCGAAGCGGCGGCGGTCGCGGCTCTGGCGGCCCTGATGGCCGCGCGCGGGGAACTCGTGGCGCCGGAAGAGGCGCTGCCTGTGTACCTGCGCGATGAAGTGGCCAAGTGTCCGGGGACAGGATTAGAATGAGTCCATGCAAGCAGATCTCGAAGCGGTGGAATTCAGCGGCATTCGCCGCCTGATCGAGCGTCTGACCGCCACGCCCTACGGGGCGGATGCGGCGGCCGCCCTGGAACCGGCACCCGAACAGGCAACGGCGCAGCGCATGCAGGCGGCCGTGAGTGCGGCGCGCCAAGCCATCGAGGCCGGCAGCGGGACCTTGTCCAGGGTGCCGGACATCCGCGCCGCCTTGCGCCAGTCGGCGCAGGCCGGCAGTGCGCTCCCCGTGCAGGCCCTCTTCCATGTCGGTCAACTGATGGCGGCCATGCGGCCGCTTGCCGAGCGGGTGACCCGCTATCCCGGGCTCTATCCCGGGGATCTTGCAGACCTCGCGCCCCCGCAAGCGGTCGAGGCCGCACTCGAAGGCGCGTTGCACCCCAATGGGCGGCTGCGCGATGAGGCGAGTCCCGAACTGAAGGTCCTTGCCGGCGAGGTGGCCTATGCCCGGGCGCATGTCGAAGACATCCTGAAGAAAAAACTGCTGGAGCTGAAACTGGCGGGCCGCCCCGAAGAGGGGATCGCAAGCCAGGGTGCGCGCCTGCTGCTGGCCGTGCCGGCGGCGGTGGCCCAGGACATCAAGGGGGTGCGCCGGGGTCCTGCCGCCCACGGACAGCGCCAGCTCATCGAGCCCCTGGAAGCCGTCGCCGCCAATAACCGCCTGGAGACACTGAATGGACAGCGCGATGCCGAGGAATTCGCCATCCGCCGGCGGCTGACGGCGATCGTGCAGGGTGCGCGGGCGGATCTCGAACGGCTGATCGGCGCGATCGCCTGGATCGATCTCGCCTTCGCCGGCGGCCACTTGAGCGTGCACCTGAATGCGAGTCCGGTGGAATGGACACGGGCGCGCAGCCTGAAGCTTGCCGGCGCCACCCATCCGGCCATGCTGCTTGCCTACGCCGACAAGCGCGGTCCGCTGCCCGTGCCGCTGTCGATCACGCTCGATGGCGAACAGCCGATGCTCCTCATCACGGGTCCCAATACCGGCGGCAAGACGGTGGCCCTGAAAACCGTGGGCCTTCTGGTGGCCATGGCGTACTGCGGTCTGCATCTGCCGACGGAGGGGACGGCGGTCGTCGGGGATTTCTCGCGGCTCGTGGTCGACATCGGGGACCGCCAAAGCCTCCTGCATCACCTCTCGACCTTCGCCGCCCACGTCGAGGTCCTGAAGCGGCTCCTCGGCGAGGCCGACGAAGGCACGCTCGTGCTGATGGATGAGCTGGGTACGGGGACGGATCCGGAAGAGGGGGCGGCCCTTGCCATGGCGGTGCTCGACGAACTCGCGGCGCGGTCGGTGCGCGGGGTCATCACCACGCATTTGAGCCCCTTGAAGGCCTATGCCGAACGGCATCCGTATCTCAGCAACGCGACGATGGTCTTTGATGCCGAGCGTCTCGCACCGACCTATGCATTACGGGTGGGCGAGAGCGGCTCCTCGCACGGGCTTGTCATTGCGGGCAGAAGCGGTCTGCCGGAGCCGTTGCTCGCCCGCGCCCGCGACCATCTGGCGCGCATCGCGCCCCGTCAGGGCGACGCGTAGCGGTCTTTCATATCGGGCGCGCTTCGATCCCCTTATCCGCGAGCCCCTGGGCGGCATGCATGCCCGTCTCCTGTTGACAAGGTGTGATCGGGGGGCGGGGGTAGCGGCCAGGATCATGCGCAAGAGGACGCCCATCGGCGGGCCGGCCTTGTGCCGGAACAGGAAGACGATGTCTTCCATTTGTGCGCCTCATCGACGATGACCATGTCCTGGTGGCAGCGCAGCAAGGAATCCTTGGCGTCCCCGATGCGGGAGATCCACGACGAGGTTACTGCCCGGTCCTTTTCCTGCCAGGGGTTCATGCCGTAACTGGCGCGCAGGACGTCGCCGCGGATGATCGCGAAGTTCTCGCGGAATGTGTCCTTCGAACAAACCAAGGGAGGTGCGCAGCGCCGAGGCGAGGGGCCCGCAGGACCGGTTCTTCGGCTGGCAAGGGGTCCGGGTCCTTGCGGGCGGGCGAGTCTCTCGTGCGTCGAATCAGCGCACGGCGTGGCCGCAGGATGGCCGCACGCACCCCGCCGCTTCGCTGCGAGGTCGTGCGCTGCGCCGAGCCTTATGGCGCGGGGCGGCCTGGAGGTCCCGGTCGCGCGTACCGAAAGTCGGCGCACAATCGTTGCGTAGTCCAGGAATGCGCACAGAAGTCCGTACACTATCCTCTCCCGGCGGGAAAAGCCGCCTTGCGCGATGAAAAGTTTCTTTCAGGGGCCACCTGTTCGCGACGCCGTCCGGGGAAGCGCGCAGGGGGTGGCGGTTGTCCCCAGGTCGAGTGATGGGACGGCTCCGTGTGCGCTTGCATGGGGGAATCTGCGGACGTCCGCGAAGGCCCGATGCCGGCGGGTCCTCATGAGACAAGGAGGCATGGAGTCTGTCTTGCCGGGTCGATAAACGGCGGACGCAAAGACCCTGGAGGCCGGGGACGCAGGGCGCACCGGCGTGTCTGGATGCCGGGATACAGCCGATCAGGCCGGTTACGGCGGAAGGGACTTTGTTCCGGTCTATTTGTCTGCGGGTTCCGCCGATTCGGCCGTCTCGGTCTCGTAGGGCTTGATGCGCGCGACCTGGATGGCGGTGCCGCGGGTGCGGACGATCTCGACCAGATAGCCGTTCAGCATGAGGCTGGTCCCGGGGGCCGGGATGTCCTCCAGGTATTCGGTGATGAGACCGTTTATGGTCTTTGGCCCATCGAGCGGCAGCTGCCAGTTGAGCGTGCGGTTCAGGTCGCGGATGTTGGCGCCCCCGTTGATGAGATAGCTCCCGTCAGGCTGCGGGAACACGTCCCGCTCGGGTCCCGGCGGCTGCGTGGTGAATTCGCCGACGATCTCTTCGAGGATCTCCTCGAGCGTCACGAGCCCCATCAGATCACCGTATTCATCGACGACCAGGCCGATGCGCCGCTTCGAGTTCTTGAAGTTCAAAAGCTGCTTGGTAAGCGGCGTCCCTTCCGGGATGTAATAGGGCTCGAGCAGTGCGTTCTGCAGATCCTCGCGGTTCAACCGCCCGCCGAGCACCAGATTCAGCGCGCGGCGCACATGCAGCATGCCGATCACATTGTCGAGGCTGCCGCGGTAGACCGGCAGCCGCGTGAAGTGGCTGTTCTCAAGCAGGCTGACGATCTCGGGCCACTCGGCGTCGAGATCGATGCCTTCGACCTCGCGCCGGGGCACCATGACGTCATCGACCGTGATCTTTTCGAGATCCAGGATGCCGAGCAGCATCGCCTGGTGGCTCTTCGGGATGAGGCCGCCGGCCTCGATCAGTACCGCCCGCAATTCATCGGCGCTTATCTGCTCGGTGCGCCGCGGCGCGACCGAGATGCCAAACATCCGCAGGAGGAGATTGGAGATCGAGTTGACGGCGGCGACGAGCGGATAGATGAGCCGCAAAAGGGGTGTCAGGAGATAGGCCGACACGAAGGCCACCTGTTCGGGGTAGAGCGCGGCGAGTGTCTTTGGTGCGGTCTCGGCGACGATCAGGATTACGAGCGTCAGCAGTCCCGTGACGAGGGCGATCGCATTCGGGCCATAGACCCGCAAGGCGATCAGGGTCGCCACCGACGCCGCGGCGATGTTCGCGAAGTTGTTGCCGAGCAGCACGATGCCGAGCACCCGGTCCGGCCGGCGCAGCAAGGCCTCGGCGCGCCGCGCCCCGCGGTGTCCGCTTTGGGCGAGATAGCGCAGGCGGTAGCGGTTGACGGTCATCAGGCCGATTTCGGCAGCCGAGAAAAACCCGGAGAGGAGGATCAAAAAACAGAGTACGCCGGCCAGCGTGCCTAGCGGAACGTCGTCCAAGCCCAGAGGCTCCACAAAGAAGGAACGAAAAAGCCTATCACAGGCTGCCTCAAGTTTCGAGGCTCTAGCGGATGATGGCGAGTTTCAGCAGGACCTGGGCGCCCACGTAGACGAAGACGAGCAGCACGAAGCCGCCCACCGTCCAGCGCACGGCGTTGCGGCCGCGCCAGCCAAAACGCCAGCGCCCGAGCAGCAAAATGGCGAACACGAGCCAGGCGACGAGCGCGAGGATGCTGTGGTGGCTGATCGACAGCGGCCGCCCAAAGAGCTGATCGGAGAAGAAAAAGCCGCTTATCAGTGTCAGTGTCAGCAAAATGAAACCGACCCGGATCATCTCGAACATGAGGCTTTCCATGGTCTCCATCGGCGGCAGCGCCTGCATCAGGTGGGCCGGCTGCTTGCGCCGCAGCCGCCGTTCCTGGAGCCAGAGCATCAGGCTTTGCACTACGGCGATGGCGAGCAGGCTGTAGGCGAGGATCGAGATCACGACATGGACGATGAGCCAGGGGTCGCTGGCCGGCACCGGTTCGGGCTCAAGCGGCAGGAAGATCTCGGCAATCGAGGCAAGCGCTGCCGTCGGCATGATGAAGGCGCCGAGATTGGCGAGCGGTTTGCTGAGCGAAGCGACCAGGAAGATGGCCGCCACCGCCCACGCATCGAGCGACAGGATGATGCCGATGCCGAGCACGAGCTGTCCGTTGCGGTCGAGGTCGCTTGCGAGCAGCACGCCCTGCAGGATCACCGCCGCGGCGCCGAAGGCGGCCGCGGGTCTCCAGTTGCGCGGGCCGGTCTTTGGCAGCTCGCGCCAATAGAGGAGGCCGGACAGCCCGTAGAGAATCACGGCGGCCACATGGAGAATGAGTTGCATCATGGGTGTTCGCTCGCCATTATGTCCAACAACCCGGTTGTTTCAACCGCGTAAAAGCCAAGTGTCAAGTGTAACGGAAGCCGCCGCGGGCGGCTACGCGTAACAAGAGGTCACCATGTTCGAGACATTGACGACGCGCCTGCAAGGCGTCATCCGCAACCTGCGCGGGGAGTCGCGCATCACCGAAAAGAATATCAGCGATGCGCTGCGCGAGGTGCGCATGGCGCTCCTCGAGGCCGACGTCGCCCTGGCCGTGGCCAAGGACCTGATCGAGCGGGTGCGGGCACGGGCCATGGGCCAGGAGGTGCTCGAAAGCCTCACCCCGGGGCAGGCGGTCGTGAAGGTCGTCTATGACGTGCTGGTCGAGACCATGGGGGTCGAGTGCGACCGGCTGAATCTCGCGGCGCGTGCGCCGGCGGTGGTGCTGCTGGCGGGCCTGCAGGGCGCCGGCAAGACGACGAGTGCGGGCAAGCTCGCAAAGCTCCTGCGTGAGCGGGAACACAAGAAGGTGCTGCTTGCGAGCGTGGACGTCTACCGGCCGGCGGCCATCGATCAGCTGGAAAAGCTCGCCGCCGAAGCCGGCGTGGCCTTCGAGGGGCGGGCACCGGGCCAGGCGCCGCTCGACATCGCCGCCGCGGCACTGGCGCGGGCCCGCCGCGAAGGCATGGACGTGCTCCTGATCGACGCCGCAGGCCGCCTGCATGTCGATGCGCAGATGATGGACGAGGTCAAGGCGCTGCATGCCGCCCTGGATCCCGTCGAAACCCTGTTCGTGGTCGACAGCATGACGGGCCAGGATGCGGTCAATACCGCACGCGCCTTCAACGAGGCGCTGCCGCTGACGGGACTCATCCTCACCAAGGTCGACGGCGACGCCCGCGGGGGGGCGGCGCTGTCCATGCGCGCGGTCACCGGCAAGCCGATCAAGTTTCTCGGCGTCGGCGAAAAGCTCGACGGCCTGGAACCGTTCCATCCCGACCGGCTCGCCTCGCGCATCCTCGGCATGGGCGACGTCCTGACCCTGATCGAGGAGGCCGAGCGCAAGGTCGACCGCGCCAGCGCCGAGCGGCTGGCGCAGAAGATGAAGAAGGGACGCGGCTTCGATCTGGAGGATTTCCGGGAGCAGATGCTGCAGATGGAGCGGATGGGCGGCATGGCAAACCTCCTCGACAAGCTGCCGGGGGCCGCCGAGATCCCGGCTGCCGCCCGTGAAAAACTGAACGGCAAGGAGACGCGCCGCCTGGTGGCCATCATCAACTCGATGACCCCCCACGAGCGCCGGTTTCCCGACATCATCCGGGGCTCGCGCAAGCGGCGCATCGCCGCCGGTTCCGGCACCGGGGTGCAGGAGGTCAACCGGCTCCTGAAACAGTTCGCCCAGGCGCAGCGGCTCATGAAACAGATCGGCAAGGGCGACATGCGCAAGATGCTCTCGCGCTTCAAGGGGCGCATGCCGGGGCTGCCGTTCTGAGGCTTGCGCGGCTTGCGCGAAGTCCTTATAGTGCCATTCAGAAAATCTATTCAAAGCAAGACATACACTATAAAAGGCAGGGAGGAGGACGCGGATGGCGGTAATCATGAAAGAGGCGGTGCCGGACCGGCGTGCCCAGGGCCGGGCGATGATCGGCCGGATGCTCGAGGAGCGGCAGGAGATGCTGGTGCTCTTTTGCCGGGTGGCGGGGCTCGAGCCGTTTGCCACAGACGGCGGCGACGGTCCCCGTACGCTGCAGGGGTTCTGCCAGGTGCTGATCGATTACATCAGCGCCGCGCATTTCTCGCTCTATGCGCGCATCATCGACGGCAGTGAGCGCCGCCATGGCGTGCTGGCACTCGCCGCTGAACTCTATGGGCAGATCGAGCGCTGCACGGAAACGGCGATCGTGTTCAACGACAAGTACGACCGTGCGCAGGAAACGGAGGCCCTCGACCGGCTGGCGGGCGATTTGTCGGCACTCGGTGAGGCGCTGGCCTGCCGCATCGAGCTCGAAGACCGCCTCATCGGCGCCTTGCTGACCCCGGGCGGCTGAGGATCCACCGCCGGCAGTGGTGCCGGTCCAAACCAGACGGCGGGTCGGCGCTGCGCGGCGCGCCCTTATCCCAACAGGCGATGCCCCAACAAGCGGTCCCAGGCGGCCGGGGCGTATCCACCGTATCCCGGCGCGCCGGGATACGGTGGCATCAGCGCTTCAGATGCGCGCGCTTGCCCGGTTTTTCCCGCCAGACATCGGCGTCGGGCGGGGGATCCTTCTTTTCGAGGATCGGTGGCCAGACGGCCGCCAGTTCGGCATTCAGCGCGATGAACTCCTGCTGGTCTTCCGGCACCTCATCTTCGGCATAGATGGCATTGACCGGGCACTCGGGCACGCACAGGGTGCAATCGATGCATTCGTCGGGATCGATGACAAGGAAATTGGCCCCCTCCCGGAAACAATCGACCGGACAGACCTCCACGCAGTCGGTGTACTTGCATTTGATACAGGCTTCGGTGACCACGTAGGCCATACAGGGGCTCTCCAGAAAAGCGTTAGTGTAGGACAAGAGCGCGCGACTGAAAACCGATGGAGCGGGGCTTTTTGCCCCCGCGCGGGCGCCAATCGAATTGGAGGCGCTCAAGGGCGTGGCGGGATCCCCGCGGTCCGTGCGCGGCGCAAGCGGCCGCGGGCTTTGCGCGCAGGCGGACCCGGGGGTAAGATGCCCTGTATATTAAGGGGTTGACAAGGAGGCTCGGCATGGTGCGCATCGCAGACCTGGACGTCGGACGGCCGTCATGGCGGGAGCGGCGGCTCGAGGAGTGGCTGGCCGCGTTACCCTACGCAGAACCCGCGCGCGCGTTGCAGCAGCTCGGGCATTCCCTGCAGGCACTCAATGCGACCGTGATCGAGCCCGCCCTGCGGGTCGCCCTGCTTGGCCGCTATGAAGATCCCATCCGCGAACTCGCGATGGCCTTGCGCCGTCCCGGGGTGTCCGGCGACCAGTTCGTTTTTCTCACCCTCGTCAATTCGGAAATGGCGCATGGCTACGAGATGGCCATCGTGCCGGAGGTGCGCGGGGAGGAAGTGCGCCGCGCGGTGCTCGGGGCGCTCATCCACGTGAGCGAAGTGGTGCGCTGCGCCTACCGGGCCTACCTGCCGGTCCCGCCGGGACTCTGGCGGCGGATTCACCAGCTGTTTGGCGGCGCCGGCGCGGATCCGGGTCCGGCGATCCTGGCCGCCTACAAGGAGATCATTTTGCTCGGGCTTGCGGATCCCTACGCGCTGCCGTCGGGGGCGCTCGATCCGGTGGCGGCGCTCATCAGTCAGTACGCGACGCTCGCCACGCTGCCGGCCGCGGAAGGTTTTCGTATCGAGCCGCTTGCGGATGCGCCGGCGCGGCTCGGCGGCGGCGCCCTGAAGGCCTACTATTTCGACAGCCGTGCGCTGGTAGCCGAGGTCGGCCGCCTGCGCACCGCATTGCGTGTGCGCGGCGCCCTGCCGCCAGTGTGGGCGAATCGGGTGTTGCCCGATGTCGCCGAACAGCTGCTGACGGCGCTCGCGGCATCGTGGCTGCCCGAGCCGCATCCGCGCAGTGCCCGTGTGCGGCTGTCCGGGGAGCGGCTGGTGTGCGAGGGGTTCACGGCGTTGCATGCCGCGGTCGCCGAGACGAAACGCCGCTATGTCGATCTCGATACGGTCTGGCAGGACCCGCGGGGTGCGGTGCCGGTCACGCACTGGCGCATCCGGGATGCCGG
Organism: Pseudomonadota bacterium; assembly: GCA_021777535.1. Taxonomy (GTDB): domain Bacteria; phylum Pseudomonadota; class Gammaproteobacteria; order Acidiferrobacterales; family Acidiferrobacteraceae; genus JAJYDN01. Next base: position 4,647 of record JAJYDN010000010.1, on the reverse strand, counting down.
GCGCAGCGGATTGTGGCTGAGCAGCGGCGGCACGAGCTTTCAGGGACGGGCGCCGCGGCCCGGTTCGTTGCTGGGTATCCGGGAGCCGGGCGGGCGCACGCCCTGGCAGGCCGCCCGGGTGCGCTGGCTGAAGCGCACGCGGCCGCGGGAGTATGCGATCGGGGTGGAGATTCTGGGCACCGCGCACAGCGGTGTGGCAGGCCGCGGACGCGCGTTCCCGTTTGCCGTCATCCTCATCGAGGCCGTCGGTGGCGGGTCTGCCACGCTCCTGGCCCCCCCGGGGCAGGTGCTGGCGGGCCGCAGCCTGCGCGTGGAGAGCGAAGGACGCAGTGCGCTCCACCTGCCGCTTGCGCGGATCGACCGCATCGGCGGTCTCGACCGTTTCCAGCTAGCGGGCGGGGTCGGCGGACAGCTGATCGATGAGGGCGCGCATCTGGGGGTAGAGCCGCCGGTTGGCCGCGAGAATGCAACCGCTGTCTAGCGGATCGGCCTCGCCGAAGAGGTCACCCGTAAGCCCCCCCGCCTCGCGAATCAGGAGGATGCCGGCCGCCATGTCCCACGGACGCAGGCCGGCCTCCCAGAAGCCATCCAGACGGCCGCAGGCCACATAGGCGAGATCGAGGGCCGCCGATCCCGGCCGCCGGATGCCGCTCGTCGTCAGCGCAAAGCGCCGGAAGATCTGGACCCAGCGGTCCACGGCATCGGTTTCACGAAACGGAAAGCCGGTACCGAGCAGTGCGAATCCGAGATCCGTGACGTGGCTTGCGCGGATGCGCCGGCCGTTCAGCTGCGCGCCATCGCCGCGGCTTGCCGTGAAGAGTTCGTCGCGCAAAGGATCGAAGATGACCGCCTGTTCGAGGCGGCCCTTGTGGCGCAGCCCGATCGACACCGCAAACTGCGGAAAGCCGTGCAGGAAATTGGTGGTGCCATCAAGCGGATCGATGATCCATTCGAAGTCGTGGCCGGCGCGCACGCCGCTTTCCTCGGCGAGGATGGCGTGATCGGGGTAGGCGGTGCGGATGACATCGATGATGGTCTCTTCCGCGCGGCGGTCGACCTCGGTGACGAAGTCGTGGCGTCCCTTGGTCTCGATCGTGAGCCGGTCGACGTCCGGCATGGCGCGGACGATCACGGTACCGGCACGGCGGGCCGCCTTGACGGCGGTATTAAGCATTGGCTGCATCCGAACCCCCGAAAGCGCTGCATTGTAGCGGCCAATGGCCGCGGCGCAAAGCGCTGTCATGCTATCCTTGGCGGCCCTATCTGCCGAGCCACAGGAAATCGTCATGAGTCTCGCCCGTATCCGCATCGTCCTCGTCGAGCCCCAGCATCCGGGCAACATCGGTGCGGTGGCGCGGGCGATGAAGAACATGGGGCTGTCTTCGCTGGTACTGGTGGCGCCCCGCGCGTTTCCCGCTGACGAGGCCATCGCCCGCGCCGCCGGCGCCGACGACATCCTGGCGTGCGCGCAGGTCGTGGGTTCCGTCGCCGAGGCGGTGGCGCCCTGCGTGCAGGTGCTCGCGACGAGCGCGCGGTTGCGCAAGATCCCCTGGCCGGTCGCCGACCCCGAGCAGGCCGCGCACAGTCTCTGGGCGCACGCCGCCGCCGGGCAGGAGGTGGCGCTCCTTTTTGGCGCGGAACGCAGCGGGCTTGCCAATGAAGACGTCGATTTCGCGCAGGGGCTCGTGCAGATCCCGGTGGATCCGGCGTTTGCGTCGCTGAATCTCGCCGCCGCAGTCCAGGTGCTCTGCTATGAGATCCGCAAGCAATCCCTGGGTCCACGGCCCGCGGTGCCCGACCACGAGCCGGCGCCCCAGGAAGAGCTGAACGGTTTCCTGGCGCACCTGGAGGCGGTCCTGATCGAGATCGGCTTTCTGAATGCGGCGCACCCGCGCAAGCTCATGCGCAGGCTCGTGCGGCTCTTCCGGCGGGCGACCCCGGATCAGAACGAGATCCATATCCTGCGCGGCATCCTCACGGCCGTGCAGACCGGCCGTCCCCCGCAGAATACTTGACAAGAATAGTCGGGTATGACGAAATACGCCCAGAACGGCGAAGGGGGGTTTGGTGGGTAAGCAAGGCTATATTGCCAGCATTTTCGAGCGCGATCCAGCGGCCCGCTCGCGGTGGGAGATCCTGACCCTCTATCCGGGCGTCCATGCGCTCGGCGCGCACCGCATCGCGCACCGGCTGTGGGAGGTGCGGCTCTATTGGCTCGCGAAGATGATCGCGCAGCTGGCGCGGTTTTTCACGGGCATCGAGATCCATCCGGGTGCCCGTCTGGGGGCGCGGTTTTTCGTCGATCACGGCTTTGGGGTGGTGATCGGCGAGACGGCCGAGGTCGGGGATGACTGCACGCTCTACCAGGGCGTGACGCTCGGCGGGACGACCTGGCAGGGCGGCAAGCGCCATCCGACGCTTGGACACAACGTCGTGGTGGGGGCGGGCGCCAAGATCCTCGGCCCCATCCGGATCGGTGACGGGGCCCGCATCGGGTCGAACTCGGTGGTGGTAAAGGATGTGCCGGCTGGCGCGACCGTGGTCGGCATTCCGGGCCGCGTCGTCGTCAAGGGTGAGCGCGAGCGGTCGCGGGCCGCCCTTGCGCAGAAGATCGGTTTCGATGCCTACGGGCAGATGCCGCAGATGCCCGATCCCGTCGCGCAGGCGATCGACCGGGTGCTCGATCACCTGCACCGCACGGACCGGCGCATGGAGCATGTCTGCGCGCAGTTGCGTGCGGCCGGTATCAGGATCACGCCGCCTGAGGAACCGGCGGAGGAGCAAAAGGCGGAATCGGGTCCGCCCAATACTTGACTAAACTAGTCAACTATGTCAGGCTGACAGCGCATCTGACGTGAGGCGCAAGAGCGTATGAAATTGACCACGAAAGGCCGGTATGCGGTGACCGCGATGCTGGATCTGGCGGTCCACCAACAGGAAGCGACGGTGTCGCTTGGCGACATCGCCGCCCGCCAGGGGATCTCGCTTTCCTATCTCGAACAGTTGTTCGCCAAGCTCAGGCGCAAGGGGCTGGTGGCGAGCGTGCGGGGGCCGGGCGGCGGGTACAGCCTCGGCATGCCGCCGGCGCAGATCTCGGTGGCGCAGATCGTCATGGCCATCAACGAGAACATCGATGCCACCCGCTGCGGGGGCGAAGAAAATTGCCATGGCGAGGAGCGTTGCCTGACTCACCAGCTGTGGACGGAACTGTCGCGGCGGATCTATGAGTTTCTGGACGGGATCACGCTCGCCGACCTGGTCACCGAGCCCGGTGTGCAGGAGGTCGTGCTCCGGCAGGCGCAGCGCGATACCGTGGCAGTGGAAATGCAGAGCGGTTGGGCCGCAGGGGGGCCCGCGGCATGAGAAAGCCCATTTACCTCGATTATTCCGCGACGACACCGGTCGATCCGCGGGTGGCGGAAAAGATGTGCCGCTACCTGACACCGGACGGCGAGTTCGGGAATCCGGCATCCCGTTCACACAGCTTTGGCTGGCATGCCGAGGAAGCGGTCGAACAGGCGCGCGCCGACGTCGCGGCACTGATCGGTGCCGACGCCAAGGAGATCATCTGGACCTCGGGCGCCACCGAATCGAACAATCTCGCCCTGAAGGGGGCGGCGCACTTCTATCAGGGCAAGGGCCGCCACATCATCACGGTCAAGACCGAACACAAGGCGGTGCTCGACACCACCCGCCAGCTCGAGCGGGAGGGCTTCGAGGTCACCTATCTCGATCCGCAGCCCAACGGACTCGTCGATCTTGCCGCGCTTGAGGCGGCACTGAAGCCCGGCACCATCCTCGTGTCGGTCATGCATGTGAACAATGAGATCGGCGTCATCCAGGATCTGGCTGCCATCAGCAGGATACTGCGGCCGCGGGGCATCCTCTTGCATACGGATGCCGCGCAAAGTGCGGGCAAGGTGCCCGTTGACGTCAATGCGCTCGGTGTCGACCTGCTGTCGCTCAGCGCGCACAAGGTGTATGGCCCCAAGGGCATCGGCGCACTCTATGTGCGGCGCAAGCCGCGGGTGCGCCTCGAGGCGCAGATGCACGGCGGCGGCCATGAGCGGGGCCTGCGCTCGGGCACGCTGCCGACGCACCAGATCGTCGGCATGGGCGAGGCGTTTCGCATCGCGCGCGCGGAGATGGCCGCCGAAGGGGAACGCATCCGCGGATTGCGCGACCGGCTGCTCGCCGGCTGCCAGACGATCGAGGAGGTCTATGTCAACGGCGACATGGAACGGCGCATCCCCGGCAACCTGAACGTGAGCTTCAATTTCGTCGAGGGCGAATCCCTCATCATGGCCCTGAAGGAGCTGGCGGTGTCGTCGGGTTCGGCCTGTACGTCGGCGAGCCTCGAGCCGTCGTATGTGCTGCGCGCGCTGGGACGCAATGACGAATTGGCGCACAGCTCCATCCGGTTCACGTTGGGGCGGTTCACCACCGCAGAGGACGTGGAATACACGATCCAGTTGCTGCGGGAAAAGATCGGCAAGCTGCGCGATCTGTCTCCGCTGTGGGAGATGTACAAGGATGGTATCGATCTGAATTCCATACAGTGGGCCGCGCATTAAGTCAGAGTGGCAAGGAGAAAGGCATGGCATACGGCACGAAAGTCCTGGATCATTACGAAAACCCCCGCAACGT
>JAJYDN010000040.1:746-17186 GCA_021777535.1 Pseudomonadota bacterium | reverse complement strand
AGCCATGCTGATTCCGATGTTCCTCATCATCGGTATCTGGGGTGGACCGAATCGCGTGTATGCGACCATCAAATTCTTCCTCTACACCTTCTTCGGATCGGTGTTGATGCTGGTCGCCTTGCTGTATCTGTATTTTCATGCCGGCGACAGCTTCCGCATTACATCGCTATACGAGCTGCCGCTCAGCGAGCCCGCGCAAATCTGGATCTTCCTCGCGTTCCTGATCGCGTTTGCCGTGAAGGTGCCCATGTGGCCGGTACACACGTGGCTGCCGGATGCGCATGTCGAGGCGCCGACCGGCGGATCGGTGGTGTTGGCTGCAATCATGCTGAAGATGGGAACCTACGGTTTTCTGCGCTTTAGTCTGCCGATCGTCCCGCAGGCGAGCCATGCGCTCGCGGGTCTCATGATCGCCCTGTCGCTCGTGGCGATCGTTTATATCGGCCTTGTGGCGCTCGTGCAGGAGGACATGAAGAAGTTGATCGCCTATTCGTCCATTTCCCATATGGGCTTTGTGACGATGGGCATCTTTCTCTTCAACGGGCTTGGCGCCGAGGGCGCGATGGTGCAGATGATCTCGCACGGTTTCGTATCGGCCGCGCTTTTCCTCTGCGTCGGGGTGCTATATGACCGGCTCCATTCCCGCCAGATCCATGACTACGGCGGCGTCGCCAACCGCATGCCGGTCTTTGCAACGCTCATGATGCTGTTTGCCATGGCCAATTCCGGTTTGCCCGGGACGTCGGGCTTTGTCGGCGAGTTCATGGTGATCCTGGGTGCGTTCAAGGTCGATATCTGGTATGCCGTGCTGGCCGCGACCACGCTCCTGTCGGGCGCGGCGTACACGTTGTGGCTGTATAAGCGGGTCATATTCGGTCCGGTGACGAAGGCCACGGTCGACCGCCTGGAGGATGTGACCGGCCGGGAGACGGCATTTTTGACCATATTGGCACTCGCCGTTCTCCTTGTCGGTGTCTGGCCGCAACCGCTGCTGCAGGTCATGCATGCTTCCATCCACCATTTGCTGGCACGTCCGGGCATAACGCTCGCGGGCGCACCATAGGAAACAGCCGTTATGCTGCACATAGGACCCGTATTGCCTGAGATCCTTCTCCTGGTGACGGCCTGCGCGGTGCTTCTCGCCGAGTTGTTTTTGCACGCCCGGCGCAGATCGCTGCTCTACTGGCTGTCGCAGGCAGGTCTTGCGGCCGCGGGCGCGCTGGCCCTGCTGGTGGGCCGCTTCAACGGCGTGGTGATGCACGGCATGTTCATGGCAGACCGGCTGACACGTGTGCTCGAAGCCTTCGTCTGTCTCCTTACCCTCGTGGTTTTTGCCTATTCGCGCGATTACATTGCCGAGCGGGGCCTTTTCAAGGGCGAGTATTTCGTGCTCGGGTTGCTCGCGGTCATCGGCATGTTCGTCATGGTGAGCGCCGCGAATCTCATTGCCCTCTACCTCGGTCTGGAGCTCATGTCGCTTGGCCTCTACGCCATGGTGGCGTTCCAGCGCGACTCGATTCCGGCGAGTGAGGCCGCGATGAAATATTTCATACTGGGAGCGCTCGCCTCGGGTCTGCTGCTTTACGGTCTGTCGATGCTCTATGGGGCTACCGGCAGCCTGGAGATCAGCAGGGTGGCCCAGGCATTGCCGGCGCTGGCGCCGGGCGACATGGTGGCAACGCTCGGTCTCGTATTCGTCGTGGCGGGGCTCGCCTTCAAGCTGGGCGCCGTTCCCTTTCATATGTGGATACCAGACGTCTATGAGGGCGCGCCCACCTCGGTGACACTGTTTGTCGGTGCCGCGCCGAAGATTGCGGCGTTTGCGCTGTTTCTGCGCCTCCTCGTCGCAGGCCTCCATGGACTCGCCGGTGCCTGGCAAGACATGCTGATCCTGCTTTCGGTACTGTCGATGTCGGTCGGCAACATCGTGGCGATTGCGCAGACCAACACGAAACGGATGCTTGCGTATTCGACCATAGCGCACATGGGTTTCCTGCTTCTGGGCATCCTGAGCGCAGGACCGGCTGGCTACGCGGCCGCGATGTTTTATGCCATCGTCTACACCCTGATGGCGCTTGGGGGCTTTGGTACGGTCATCCTCATGTCGCGCCACGGCTTCGAGGCCGACCGGATCGAGGATCTGAAGGGTCTCCACAAGCGCAGTCCGTGGTTTGCCTTCATGATGCTGCTTTTCATGTTTTCCATGGCCGGAATCCCCCCCACGATCGGGTTTTACGCCAAACTGGCCGTCATCCAGGCGGCCGTGGGGGCGGGTCTCTATGGGCTTGCGGTGGCCGCGGTCCTCTTTTCGGTGATCGGCGCCTTCTACTATCTGCGTATCATAAAGCTGATGTATTTCGAGGCGCCGGTTGAGCGCGCGCCGCTTCGTGCGGCCCGTGACTTGCGCTGGATCCTGAGCCTGAACGGCCTTGCCATGGTCGTGCTGGCGCCGTGGGTTGGCGCGCTGATTGCCCTGTGCCGGGCAGCGCTCGCCGGGTTTGGGGGCTGAAACCGGCTACACGGCAGTAGCGGTCTGCCGGCAAAGAGTCCGCTGCGCGCGTGGCATGTCCCGCAAGCTCCCCGGTTTGTACCGCTTTTGCCGTCCCGACCCGCTGCCGGTCCAGACGGCGCAGAAAGCGATTCAGCGTTTGGCGGGCCGCCAGAAGATGCCCCGAAGGATCGGCGCGCCCTCGATCTCGTGCGCCAGGGCAAAGCCGATGTGCCCCACCCAGTAAACCCAGGTCGCATAGGAAAAAAAGGTGTGCAGGGCGGTTGCGTCCATATAGGCGCGGAAATCCGTCGATCCGGTTTGGGCCCCATGGCCGCCGGGGATGATGAAGAAGATCCAGATACCGGTGATCCCCATCATGGTCACTGCGAGCAGGCCAAGGCCGTGGCCGAAGCTTGCGAGGCCGACGGTCTGACCCCCAGGCGGCAGCGTCTTCTTGCGCATGAGGGCCCGGAAATCCGCGCGTACCGCAGCCATCCCCTCCGCGTTCCAGGGAAAGAGCAGGCCGCCTTCCTGGTTCGCATAGACCCACATCCAGAACGCCAGAATGAAGAAGCTTGCGGCAAGTCCATCGTATTCGTGAAAGTAGAAATAGAGACGCGTATGCGGATCGGAGACGAAAAGCCCCGAAAGGAGCTGTGCGCTGATGGTGACGGCCAAACCCCAGTGCATGATGCGGGTGATCGGGCTCCATTCGGAGTGGCTTTTGCTCATGAGGTGCTCCTGCGTTCGATACTACGGGATTCGGGCAGGGCCCTTGGCGCGGGAAGGTCCGCGCAACGGCGCCGTCTGCCTGGAGAGGCGTCAGTGTACCACTGCAGGCGACCGGCTGACACCCGCGCGAGGCGGCTCCCTCTGTGTAGACAAGGTGGTTTGTGCAGAAAAAAGCCCGGACGAAAGATCGTCCGGGCACAGAGGAAGCAGGGAGATTCAGAATTTTGCGGACAGGTTCAGGAAGTACTGCCGCGGTGCACCCGGGTCGGCCAGAACCGCGCCGGCGCTGTTGCCGCCGAAATACCCGCCGCTCGTGATGTACTCGATCGGGTCATAGTGCTTGTTCAACAGGTTGGTGATACCGACCGTGACCGTGACCGACGAGAGTCCGGCCACCTTGGCTGCGGCCTTGACGGCGACCTGCGCATTCATGACGTTGTAAGACGGCATCTGCACGTTATTGGTCGGGGCATTCGTCATATTGTTGAACAGGTACTGGGCGCCGGTGAACTGATCCATCAGACCCGGCGAGATCAGGAGCGATCCGGCCACCATCCGGTAGTTGACGCCGGCAGTCGCGCTCAGGTGGGGGCTATAGGATATCGGGTAGCCACCGTAGTTCGTGGTGCTGCCGTTCGGCACATAGGAATCAAAGTGCGAGCGCGAGATGGCGGCGTTGGCGAAAACGTGCCAATGCCACGTCGGGCTGTCCTGCATGGCGATGTTCAGGCCGGTATACGACGCGCTTGCAGTGGCAAACTCGGTGGTCGCAAAATTGCCGCCCGTCGAGATGTACGTTGCGAGCGTCTCGTTGCTCAGTTTCTCGTGATAGAGGTTCATGTTCAGCACGAAATGCCGTAGCAGGCCGGCGCGGCGGATCAGGAAGCGTGTGCCGATCTCGTAGTCGATGCTCTTGACGGGCTTTAGGCTCGCGAGATCGATGGCATTCGATCCGCTGTAGGCACCAAACGCGTTGTCACTCGGGTTCTGGTAGGTCGTGCCCCAGTTGCCGTAGACAGACCAGTGACGGGATACCATCCAGCGGGCGCCGACGGAGGGTTCGAGCCGCGTAAAGACCTTGTTGTCGTTCGGTGCGGTCGATTGGTTGGTGGCGCCAGGCGGCGTATAGGTCGCGCCGTTGTTGAAGAAAGCCGTCTGATAATCGACCGCGGCAATGCCGGGGGTGATGGTCAGCGACTTGATGGGCGAGACCGCATCCTGGATGAAGCCCGTCAGATAGGTGTTGTCGATGGTGTCATTGTTGTACTGCACGGGGTTGCTCGGGCTCGTGCCGAAGGTGGTGTTGTACCCGTAGTAAGGCGTGTTGTAGGTCTGCGTGATCCACGAACCGCCTGCCTCGACCACGTTGTACGGCAGCGTCCAGTCGAGGGCGAGACGGTTGCCGTAGGTGTCGGACGTGGGGTCGTACCACTCGGAATTGACCGTACCGGGAGCGGCGCCGCCGTAATTGTAGTTGTCGACCCGCCAGTGGATGCGCTGGCCGTGCCGGTACCAGAACATGTCGTGCAAGGTGAGGTTGCGTTCGAGATCGAGTTCCAGTTTCGAGTAGATCATGTGATCCTGGACCGTGATCTGCTTGAACCACACGGTTGCCGGCAGGGACGAATAGAAGCCCGTGGTCGACTGGCTGTAAAGCGGGGTGTCGGGTGTCCCGTCGACCGTGATCGCGGTGCCGCCCGGTCCTGCGGGAATGGGATTTACCGGGATGAAGTTCGGGCGGAATTCCTTGGTGTCATCCGCATAGCCGCCGATGCTGAATGAACCGTTCTCAAAGGTCTTCACGGTCTTGCCGAAGAAGGCGGATGATCGCGCCGGCGCGGTGAACGGGCCCGTGCGGAACGTATTGTTGCGGCTGAACCCGTAGGCGAGCACCGTCGACCAGCCGTCGTGGGTACCCGTATTCATGATGAGGTTGGCGCCTTCGGTCTGGTTGCTGCCGTAGGTGAGCCCAACGGTCCCGCCGGCTTTCCGCGTGGGCTGCACAGGCACGAAGTTGACGGTACCGCCGATGCTGTCGAACCAGCGCGTCGCCGGATTGCCGGGACCGTAGATCACGTTGATGCCGGAAATGAGTGCGAGAATCGGGATCTCGTTCGAGTCCCAGCTGCCGTTGTGCGCGGTCAGGTTGTTCATGGGCACGCCGTCGAACAGCACGGTGATGCCGTTGCGCTCGATGTCGCCGTTCACGCTGGACCAGCCCACCTTGACGCCGCGTACGGCGATTTCGTAGCGGGCGCTCCCGCCGATACCGCCGTAACCGCGCACGGCGACGCCGGGCGCCTGCCCGAGTGCCTGGGCCGCGCCGGCTGCCGGTCCCACGGCCGCGATTTCGCGCTGTCCCAGGGTTATCTCCGACTGGGTCGACTTCAGGATGTGCTTTTTCGTGAGTTTGGTGTCGGTGGCCTTCAGCAGTTTGCGGTCTTTCGCGATGGCCTTGGCCTGAACCTTGCCGACGTTAACGCCTTGGCTTGCGTGGGCGAGCGGGGCCAGCGGTGCGGCACACAGGGCCAGTGCGATCTGAATGGCGCGAACCAAAGGCTGCACGGTGAAGTGAGGCAGGGATCGATGCATGACAGTAACTTCCTCCCGGGATTGTTGGTAAATATCTTGTAGAGGCCGCACTATCGCGTCCGCTCATGACAGGGATGTGCGGGTTGTATGAAGGGACCGTGATGGTTGTGTAACCGCGCGTTGACGGATCCATGACGGTTCCGGTGCCGGCCTGGATGGGCGGCCTGAAGAACGGCGCGGCAGGTGGGTTGACGAACGTCAACATCGGTCGCGGGGGCGGGCCTTATGATTCAGCTCCGGTTCCGCTTCATGGGGCCTGGCCGGCGGTTGCCGGGCCCTTTCGGGGCAAGCAAGCCCGGTGCTGGCTCAAAGCCGGCATGGGAAAAAGGGGGTCTTATCGGTCCCGCAGGCCCTGTCGGTATGTCCCGGTTTGACGCCCGGGAAATGAACAGAGGGCAGATTCGGCCGGGAAGTCCCGGCTGGCCGGGTTGCCATATGCGTTTTGACGGCCTGGGGAACTCCTATCTCCAGGTTGCTGGTCTGCAGTGGGTGCATTGGGTGCACAGGGACGTGCGCCACGTTTTCCCCGTTTCATCTCCGGCCGTCCCGCCCCCGGTTTGTCGCAAAGACCGGCTTGCGCAAGGCCACTCACCGACCTCGTAATGGCGAGTCCGTCCTTTCCCGACGGGATCACGGCCGGTCCGGGCAGCAAATTTTTGATACACGTCAACAGGCCTCAAAACGCTGGATGTAGTATCAACGCAGGACGTTAATATCAAGGGATAGCGATGATGGCGGAAAATACCGTAACTGCGGTGCGTAAGCGTGACGGCGGTACCGTTCCTTTCGATGCCAGCAAGATCCGCTACGCGCTGTTGCGGGCCGGTCGTTCGACTGGTGAATACGGTGGCGACATCGCCGATCGGCTCACCGCTCTGGCGTGTGGGCGGCTGCCGCCTGGAAGTCCCGATATCGAAACCATACAGAACATCGTCGAAGACGTACTGCTGGCCGAGGGGTATCGGGATACGGCGCGCGCCTACATTCTCTATCGCGAAAAACGGCGGGTCACGCGCGAACAGGGCAAGGTCAAGGTGGAGGTGGAGGAGACGGTCGAGGAGTATCTCGATCGCCGTGACTGGCGGGTGCAGGCGAACGCCAACCAGGGCTACTCTCTGGGTGGTCTGATTCTCAGCATCTCCGGCAAGGTGGTGGCCAATTACTGGCTGAATCACGTCTATCCGAAAGAGATCGGTGAGGCGCACCGGGACGGCGCCCTCCATATCCATGATCTCGACATGCTCTCCGGGTACTGTGCCGGCTGGTCGTTGCGCACGCTGCTGGCGGAAGGTCTGAACGGCGTCTCGCACAAGGTCGAGGCGAGTCCGCCCAAGCACTTGTCGAGCGCGGTCGGCCAGATCGTCAATTTTCTGGGTACGTTGCAGAACGAATGGGCGGGCGCGCAGGCGTTCAGTTCGTTTGATACCTATCTTGCGCCATTCGTGCGCAAGGATCGCATGTCCTATGAGGATGTGCTCCAGTGTATCCAGGAGCTCATTTACAACCTGAACATCCCCTCGCGCTGGGGTACGCAGACGCCCTTTACGAATCTTACTTTCGACTGGACCTGTCCGGAAGACTTGCGCAACCAGGTGCCCGTCATAGGTGGCGAGGAGATGCCGTTTACCTATGGTGAGCTCTCGCCCGAGATGGCGATCATCAATCGGGCCTATCTCGAAGTCATGGAGAAGGGCGACGCCAAGGGACGTGTGTTCACGTTTCCCATTCCGACCTACAACCTCACCAAGGATTTCGATTGGGAAGGGGAGAATGTCGAGCGGCTGTTTGCGCTTACCGCGCGCTACGGTTTGCCCTATTTCCAGAACTTCGTCAATTCTGATCTGCAGCCGCACATGGTCCGCTCGATGTGCTGCCGCCTGCAGCTCGATCTCACGGAGCTGCTGAAGCGCGGTAACGGCCTGTTCGGGTCCGCCGAGCAGACGGGATCGCTGGGTGTTGTCACCCTGAACTGCGCGCGGCTCGGTTATCTCCACCGCGGTGACGAGGCGGCCCTGTACCGGGATCTCGACCGCTATCTGGATCTTGCGCGGGTCAGCCTCGAGATCAAGCGCAAGGTCATCCAGGACTACATGGATCAGGGCCTGTTCCCGTATACCAAGCGCTACCTGGGTACGTTGCGCAACCATTTCTCGACCATCGGGGTCAATGGCATCAACGAGATGTTGCGCAATTTTACTGCCGATCGCGTCAATATCGTGCACGAGGAGGGTCACGCGTTCGCCGGCCGTTTCCTCGACCACGTCCGCGCGCGGCTGGCCCAGTTTCAGGAGGAAACGGGTCATCTGTACAACCTCGAGGCCTCGCCTGCGGAGGGCGCAACCTACCGGTTTGCGCGTGCCGACCGGAATCGGTTTCCTGGTATTCTGCAGGCCGGTACAGCGCGGCAACCGTACTACACCAATTCCTCGCAGTTGCCGGTCGGTTTTACGGATGACCCGTTCGAAGCCCTGGAGAAGCAAGAGGACCTGCAGCGCCGCTATACCGGGGGCACTGTGTTGCATCTCTACATGAACGAACGGCTGTCGAGCGCGAAGGTGGCCCGCGATCTCGTGCGCCGCGCGGTAACGCGTTTCCGTGTCCCGTACGTGACGGTGACACCGACATTTTCCATCTGCCCGCAACATGGCTATCTGGCCGGCGAGCATCACTATTGCCCTCGCTGTGACGAGGAGGCATGGATGCGCCGCAAGGCAGCGCGGGCCCATACCTGACAGGAGGAGACAAAATGGAAGCATGTGATGTGAACGCCCCGGAAACGGGAGAGACCTTACTCGAATCCGAGCGGCAGGTTTGCGAGGTGTGGACGCGCGTCATGGGGTATCACCGGCCGGTGGCTTCGTTCAATGAAGGAAAAAAGGGTGAATATCTCGAGCGCCGGTTCTTTACCGAATCGCGCGTAAGCTGAAGGCGCACCCAGCCTCAGGGTCCGCCCGCGGCGGCTCTCCTGAGGAATTCCTGCGCCGGTGACCACCACGATGGCGCGGGGATTGGCGGTATCCTGTACGACGCATCGGGGGCGTATGCAACGCAAGGAAATCTTCAACAGCGTCAGTCACATCGTGGGCGGGGCGCTGGCGCTGTCGGGCATGGTGGTCTTGATCGTGCTCGCTGCGTTGCGCGGCGAGGGCTGGCGCGTGGTGGGGGTGACCATCTACGGCGTCACGCTGGTGTTCCTGTATGCGACATCGAGCCTCTATCACGGTCTCGAAGGCCGGGCGCGGCGGGTTTTCAGGCGCCTCGATCACATCGCCATCTATCTGCTCATTGCGGGCACCTATACCCCTTTTACGCTGGGCCCGCTGCGCGGTGCATGGGGCTGGTCGCTGTTTGGTGTGTTGTGGGGTCTTGCGGTCGTCGGCATTGTCCAGGAATTCATTCCCCAGCGTACACGCCGGCTCTCCATGATCCTGTATGTCGTCATGGGATGGCTCATCGTCATTGCCATCGAGCCGCTCATGCGCCATCTGGCGGTATCGGGACTCGAGTGGCTGGTCGCGGGCGGGCTCTTCTACACGGTGGGCATCCTGTTCTTCGTCTTTGACGAAAAATGGCGTTATGGCCACGAAATCTGGCACATGTTCGTCCTCGCCGGAAGCGTCACCCAATACGGGGCGGTTCTTTTCTATGTCGTGTACGCCCCCCTGCGGGGCGCCTAGACCGGCCCGGTTCCCGGCGCCGTCAATCGCCTGCGTGCCTCCGCGAGCAGCCCGTCGCGGTCTGGTCGGCGCGCGAGCGCCCTTTGCCATTCGGGGAAAAGGCAGGTTTCCTCGCGGGATTCATGCTTGTTGAATGCGGCAGCAAGGAGGCTTATCCACGCCTCGGGCTCCAGGGGTGTCATTGCGGCGCCGCGTGAGGCAATGATGTCGAGCTGCGTCAAGAGGTCGCGGTGCTCGTGGAGCATGCGTTCGGTCGCCGCCACCGCGGTCTTGTGTACAAGCGGTGCCAGTAGTCGTTTTCGGTGGCGATGTGGGTCCGCAGCGCGCGGTCGATGTCTGTGAGTGCCCCGAACCCTTGTTCATGGTGGCCGGTACCGAGCACCGGATGGCATCGGCAAACCGGTCATCCAGTTGATTGTGGTCGCGGTGCAGCGTATCGATCAGCGACTCATCGGTGCGGCGCGTGCGGACCTCGATGGTCCATCCGCCCCCGTCGGGGGTGACTGCGGTCACGAGGGTGTGATCCACGAGGTGCTGCAATGGCAAAAGAAACAGCGCCGGGTCGTACGGGCTCCGCACCTTGAGGATTTCGTGTGGACCGAGTTCGCGCAAGACCGCGTACGCATGGATGTGATGCACAATGCCCGGCGGCACGAACCGCAGATCCAGGTAGTAGCTGTACGCCATGCCCGCCTTAGGCGGGTATCGGTTCGGCTGCCGGTTTCAGGCCCGTCAGGAGATAGTGCAAGAGATCGTAAACAGGGCGAATCTCGGTCCCGAAGGGCAGAACCGTCAGTCCCCGGAAGAACAGTCCCTGCGTGATGTTGCCCTTTGCCGCCGCGGCAAGCTGGGTCTCAATGCAGAATTGGCCGGCGTCCGGATTGCCGTCCTTGAATCCACAATGACTGAGGCATTCCAGGTTGCTCGCGCATCCGTGACGTTCTTCACAGGCGCGCGCCTTCAGCAGATTCTCGCGTGCAAGGTAGCGCTTGAGCCAGGGTGTCAGCACGGCGCGGGCGGGCAGACCTGCAGTGCTCATGAAAGTCACGATATCTTCCATTCGCGCCTGGGCAAGAACCGTCTTGAAATTGATGTGGGCGTCGCACTCTTCCGTTACCGCGAAGGCCGTGCCGAGCTGAACCGCCGAAGCGCCCCATTCGAGCAGTTCCTGGATGCGCGCAAACGAATCGATGCCGCCTGCGGGAATAAGCGGTATGCGTTCACCCGACAGGCCCAGGCGCTTCAGTACGGCGCCGGCCTCTTTCAGGACCCGCCGGAAATCGAAGCGGGTGTCGCTGACGTCGGCGAGCCGGGTTGCCCCCAAATGGCCCCCCGCCTTGCCCGGATGTTCGATAATGATCGCGTCGGGCAGCCGCCCCTTGCGCATCCATTTGCGCAGGAGCACTTCGATGCCCCGTTCTTCCGACAGGATGGGGATCAGGGCCACATCCTGTCCCTGAGTCAGTTCCGGCAGATCCAGCGGCAGGCCCGCCCCCATGACGATTGCGTTGGCGCCGCTCGCGCACGCCTGACGGACGAATTCATCATACTGGTTGAGCGCGCGCATCACATTGACCGCAATAAAGCCATCCGGCCCTGCGGCGGCGCGGGCGGCCCGTATCTCCCGGTCCAGCGCCTCCAGATTGCCGGTGAGAAGGTCATTGGTGTCCCGGCAGCGCCGCAGGCGGTCCATGATGTCGGGATGCAGATGGCGCAGATCGACACTGGCGATCGTTCCCACCGCCCCTTCCCGGGCTACCGCCGAGGCCAGCCGGTGCGCCGATATGCCTACACCCATGCCACCCTGCAGAATGGGCAAGACGGAACGGCCGCGGAGGTTGAGCCGAGGGAGTCGGGACATCAGGTTCAATGGTTTCATGGTTTAAAGGATAGGCTGCCCGGTCAGGTATTCATTGATCCGTATCAAGGCGGACCGACTTCGCCTTCATACTACACGGGAAAACTGCCGCCTGTTGGACGTCTTGAGGTAGCGGTCGAACACCGCGCAGATGGCGCGCACCAGTAGTTGCCCCTGGGCGGTGACGCGGATGTGATCCTCTTTGACCTCAACCAGCCCGTCCCGCTG
Organism: Pseudomonadota bacterium; assembly: GCA_021777535.1. GTDB lineage: Bacteria > Pseudomonadota > Gammaproteobacteria > Acidiferrobacterales > Acidiferrobacteraceae > JAJYDN01. The sequence continues at coordinate 5,608 of JAJYDN010000040.1, read as the reverse complement.
CATGGGTTCAAGCCGCAATAGTTCGGATGCAAAATAAGTCCGGAACGTGAGGTTGTGCCGGCGCTCGAAGGCCGCGACGTCGAGATCCATGTGGCAGAGGAGGGTATTGATTACCTCCCGGCGCAATTCATCGTCGCCATTCAAGGAAAAGCCGCGCCGGACAGGCAACACGGCACGATCGAGCGATGCCTCGTATTCCTCGAGTTCGGCGGTGTTCTGGCTGTAGATGGTCCCGATGCGGCTCACGGCCGATGCGCCGATTCCGAGGACATCCAGATCCCCGTTCGTCGAGTATCCCTGGAAGTTGCGGCCGAGGTTACGGTCCTGCTGGGCGCGGGTCAGTTCGTCATCGGCCTTGGCGAAGTGATCGAGTCCGATATACACATAGCCTGCGCCGCGCAGGCTCTCGATGGTATCGCTCAGGATGCGAAGTTTGACGTCGCCGGGCGGGAGATCGGCTGCCTGGATGCGCCGCTGTGGCGCGAACCGTTCCGGCAGATGCGCGTAATTGAAGAGCGATATCCGCTCAGGCGACAACGTCAGAAGTTGCGCAATGGTCTGCGCGAAGGTCTCGCGGCTCTGGTGCGGCAAGCCATAGATGAGATCCGCGCTGAGCGACTGGAATCCCAGCTGCCGTGCCGTCGTGACGACCCGCTGCACCAGCGCGTATGGCTGTTCCCGATGAATGGCTTTCTGTACGCGCGGGTCGAAATCCTGGACCCCGAAACTCAGGCGGTTGAAACCGAGCGCGCGCAGGAGACGGAGCGTATCGTCGCTTGCATGGCGCGGATCGATTTCGATCGAGTATTCGCCCTTGTCGCCTTCCTCGAGTGCAAAGCGCTCGGCGATGAGCCCCATGAGCATCCGCATCTCGTCATGATTCAGGAAGGTTGGCGTGCCGCCGCCCCAGTGAAGCTGGCGCAGGGTGGGGTGGGGTCCGAGCATCGGCGCAAGCAACCGCAATTCCTCACCCAAACGGCGGACGTAGGCCGCCGAGCGCTCGGTATGCTTGGTGACGATCTTGTTGCAGGCGCAGTAGTAGCATACGGATGCGCAAAACGGGATATGGACGTAGAGCGACCAGGCCTGGGCCGGATCGTGCGCGCGAAGGGCGCCCGCCAATTCGTCCGTGCCGAACTGGCTGTGGAACTGCGTCGCGGGCGGATAGGACGTGTAGCGCGGTGCCGAATTGCCATACGCTGCCACCAGCGCCCCATCGATCTTCGGGTTCATAAGCACATCACCATACCATAAAATATGGGGGGCGAGGGCGCGCTCACCTTGATTTTCGTCAACTAGCAGCCGAGTTCCCGGCAGATGGCGGCCACGGCATCCTGCGCGGCCTTGTCGGGCCGGATAGGGCGCCCGTAGGTCCGGGTCGTCTCCGGGCTCGTCTTCATGGTGGCGTCGAGGCCCATCTTTCCGCCGAGGCCGGGCAGGGGGCTTGCGAAATCCAGATAATCGATGGGCGTTTCGCTCAAGATCATGGCGTCGCGAGCCGGATCGGCGCGGGTCACGAGCGCCCAGATGACCTCGGACCAGTTGCGCACGTCGATGTCATCATCGGTGATGATGATGAATTTCGTGTAGGTGAACTGGCGCAGGTAGGACCAGATACCCATCATGATGCGCCGGGCATGCCCGGGGTAGCGCTTGCGGATGCTCACTACGGCGATGCGGTAGGAACAGGCCTCCGGCGGCAGGTAGAAGTCGACGATCTCGGGAAACTGGTGTTGCAGGAGTGGCACGAAGACTTCATTCAGGCCCATCGCCAGCACAGACGGTTCATCATACGGGGAGCGGCCCATGTAGGTCGTCTGATAAAGCGGCTGGTGGCGGTGCGAGATGCGTGTCACGGTCATGACCGGGAAATCGTCCTGGCCATTGTAGTAGCCCGTATGGTCACCGAATGGACCCTCGCGCGCCACGTCATTCGGGTGGATGACGCCCTCCAGCAGAATTTCCGCACGCGCCGGCGCGAGCAGTCCGGCCGGGGTGGCGATCACCTCGGTGCGCGCGCCGCGCAGCAGTCCCGAGAACTGATACTCCGACAGCGTGTCGGGGACCGGTGCCACGGCCGCGATCGTGAGGGCCGGGTCTGCGCCGATCGCGACCGCGACCGGAAAGGGCTTGCCGGGAAAGTGCTCGCGCCAATGGGCGAAGTCCATGGCACCCCCGCGGTGTGCGAGCCAGCGCATGATGAGACGGTTGCGGCCGATCACCTGCTGGCGGTAGATGGCCACATTGTGGCGCCCGTTCAGGCCGGTGCGGGTGATGACGAGACCGAAGGTCAGCAGGCGCCCGGCATCTTCCGGCCAGCACTGGCTGATCGGGATCTTGCCCAGATCCACATCGTCGCCTTCGATCACGCATTCGCGGACCGGCGCGTCGGTCACAACCCGCGGGCGCGCGGTCCACAGCCGCTTCAGTACCGGTAAGTGGTCGACGGCATCCTGCAGTCCGTGCGGCCAGGTGGGCGCCTTGATTTGCATGAGGAGCTGGCCGATTTGCCGCAGTCCCGCGAGATCCCGCACGCCGATCGCCTGTGCGACGCGTTCGACCGTCCCAAAGAGGTTCCCAAGGACGGGCATGGCCCCATTGTCGACGTTCTCGAAGAGCAGGGCCGGCCCTTTCTTCATGATGACGCGCCGGCAGATCTCGGTGATTTCAAGATGCGAGCGAACGGGTGCCTGTATCCTCTTCAGGAGATTCTGGCGTTCCAGGTCGGCGAGAAATTGTCGGATGTCGGCGAAGGGCACGGCCGGACTCTAGCAACTTCGTCCAAAGCGGCTCTTGACATAAGGCAACGGGAGTTTGACGGGGATCAATAACCACGGGACCGCGCAAACTGATAATGCGGTCATCATGACTCATACAAGTGCACCTTTTTCGCTCGCAACCCGGCTCGTCGAGGTCGGCGGGGACATGGTTCCTACGCCGGTGCTTGCACTGGCGACCGCAACACTTGGCAATCTCGCGCTCGGTCTGGACTCGAGCCTGATGCCGTTGTCGGGGCGGCGTGTCTGCCTGGAGTTCACGCAACCTGCGGTGAAGCTCGGTTTCGTCATCCATCTGGGCCGCCTGTGGCCCGCGCCCGCGTTGCCGTGGGACGTATGCATCCGGGGCGACGCCGCGTCTTTTCTTGCCCTGCTTCTGCAGACAGAGGATGCCGATGCCCTGTTTTTTGACCGGCGTCTGGCGATCGAAGGGGACACCGCTCTCGGCCTCCACCTGCGGCATGCCCTCGATAAGGCGCTTTATCGCCGCCAGAAGTGGCTGGACAAGATGATGTCCGTCATCCGGCCCAAATCACCGTCCTGACCGCAGGCGACACTCCCTATGCCCCGGCGAGTCAGTGTCCGGGGTGCGGGGGCACCCGTGGCGCAGCAGCGGGCGTGTCGTGCGCAAGCGGTTCCGGCGTATTCTTGAGGATGTGGTCGCGCAGGCTCAGGACCTGCCTGAACAAAGCGGCGTCCATCACCGCTTCTGCGGTGAATTGTCCGGCGTAGGCGTCCTCTTCTGCGCGCAGGGTGTAGCAGGTCTCTCCCCCGATATCGAGAAAGAGGGCGGCGATGCCGGCCTCGATGAAGGCGTAGTCGCGCTTTAAAAAGAAGTCCGTGCAGCAAACCCCGAGAAATGCCCGCGTGCCGCCCGCCGCCATATCCGCGAGCACCGCGCGCAGATGCTCGTAATTGGTGATGGTGGTGACGGGGAGACCGCGCTCGCGCGCGAGCCCGTAGGCCTCGCCGACCGCGCAGTGTCCGCATTCCGGGCAGCCGTCACGATGCCGCCATTTACACCATGCGGGTTTCGCGCAGTAGGGCAGCAGTACGGTGTCGATGGCCCCGAGCAATCCTTCGAGATCCTCTTCCCGCCGCGGGCTGAAGACGGTGACCTGATTGGCCTGCGCAATCCCCAGGTGTTCTGCGAACCAGTGGCGGCCGGCTGCGAGACGGCCCAGGTAAACGAGATCGTCGCGTTCGATGTGGAGCAGGTCCGGTTCCCGCCCGATGCTAAGGTCGAGGGCCGACTCGAGGGCCGTGACGGGCCGCCCGACGAGGGCTTGCGCCAATCGGGAAAAGAGTCCCGGCTCACCGGCCTGCACGGCTCCGCTGAAGCGGGCTCCGCGTACGGTTTGATCCGCGGCGAGCTCAAGGTCGAGATACAAGACGCCGCCGGCCGTCTTCAGGAACACGGCAAGGTCCGCCGGTGCCGCCGCCTCCAGGGGAGGCGCCATCCGGGAGATCGCGGCGGGCGGCTCCACCTGTTGCGGGGGCTGGCCGGCAAGCCGGGCAAGGCTTGCTGCCAGTGTTTGCGGGAGTGCCGCGATCCCGTGTGGTGGAATGCGCTCGCCAAGCGGCGCAAAGCGGGCACGGGCCGCCGTGAGTCCTGCCTCGGAGAGCTTCTCGAGCGGCAACCGCAGGGTTTTGAGCAACTCCTCGACATCCAGTGTGACGGCCACAACGGCCTCGCACAACACCACCTCGCGCTCAATCGCAACGAACACGCTGGCGAATTTGCGGCCATCATGGACAAGATCATTGGGGGTATCGAAGCGGCAGGCAATCCCCGCAGCCTGCAGGGCATCGGCCAGTGCTGCGCCAAACCGTTCCACCCAGCGAGCGAGCCGCTGGGGTCGGCCATCACCGTGCGGAAAGGCGGCAATGAGGCAGAGGCTGCCCGGGTCGAGCGACAGGCTCCCGCCGCCCGTCCGGCGCCGCACGATCGGAAACCGCCCTTCGGCATAGGAGAGGCGCAAGGCGCGCGGCGGCTCTTCATAGGCGCCGATCAGTGCGCAACGCTCGACGCGGACGAGGGCGCCGGCGGGCCTTCCTCCGGCCGCTTCCCGCGCGACAAGCGCT
>JAJYDN010000040.1:0-736 GCA_021777535.1 Pseudomonadota bacterium | reverse complement strand
TTCATGCGCCGGGAAGGCGGCGGGTGGCACGACGCCACCGTCGTACCAGCGAAACGTCAGTGACACGAGAGGCGTCCGGCCTGGCCCCGCCAGTATCCATTGGCGCTGCCGATGGTCATGAAAGGCGCCAGGCGCGCAGCCGCTTCTTCCTGCGTGTAGCGACGGTCAAGCAGACCGCGAAAGGCGTCGATGACAAGGGGTGTGTTCTGGCTCTCCGGCATGATGCGCAGGATGTCGACCCCGGCGCCGCGCAGGCTCTCGAGTTCGCCGGCATAGTTGAGCGGTTTTGCGGCATGGATCTGCAGCCCGTTCAGTACCAGAAAGGCCTCGTTTTCCTGGGTCTCGACGAGCATGCCGTCGGCGTGATCCAGACAGATGCGTTCGCATGCGTCCTTGCCGCGGTCGTAGTTGCGCGCCGTAAAACAGCGCGCGGAATAGGCGAGTGCGGGACGGCCGAAGGCCAGGATCTCGCATTCGAGCGCAGGCAGCCGGCCGCGCAACTGGGTAAGCGGGGCAGCGCCCAGTTCGATCGGTGCCACGAAACGCGTGGCACCCGCCTCGGCAATCAGCGAGAGTGTGTGTTCGTTGTAGATGTTGAGGGTCGCGCCGGCGACGAAGGGCGTACCGGCGCTCAGCCCGACGGCGCTCATGTCGTTGGCTTCGACACGGTACCGCCCGTTTCCGCAAAGACTGCGGGTGGCTTTGCTTTCCGCCTCGCCATCGACGAGGACCAGGC
>JAJYDN010000039.1 GCA_021777535.1 Pseudomonadota bacterium | reverse complement strand
CGAGCGTGATAGACGCACATTTTCGCGTAGCCGACGGCTACTACCTCTACCAGGACAAGGTCCGTTTCAAGCTGCTCAAGCCGCAAAGCGGCGTGACACTGGGGCCCGTGGCGCTGCCGCCGGCCTCCATCGAACACAACCCGTATCTGGGCACGCTCACCATCTACAAGAAATCTTTTGTCGTGCCTTTGCCTTTGACCGGCGCGAAAGCAGGCCAGGCCCTGCAGATCGAGGTGCATTACCAGGGTTGCGCGACCGCCGGCATCTGCTATCCACCGGTCACCAAGGTGGTCGACATCACGACACCGGCCGCGGTACCCGCCAAAACCCCGCCGCCGGCGACGCCGCCGCCGCCCTCCAGACTCCACCAGCCCGCGGCACCGGCGGCAACGGCCGTGGCGCCAACCAGGGCGCCGGTGGCCGGGCGGCCGGCGCTCACCTGGTCGACGTGGCTTGGTGCGATCCTTGCCGCCTTCGGCGTGGGCCTTCTGCTGACCTTCACGCCCTGCGTGCTGCCGATGATTCCGATCGTCTCGAGCATGCTCGTCGGACAGGGTGCCCAACGGCTCACCAAAACCCGCGGGGGATTGCTGTCGCTCGCGTACGTGCTCGGCACCGGCACGACCTATGCCGTCGCCGGCGCGCTGGCCGGCGCCACCGGAGAGGAGCTGCAGGCGGGCTTCGAGAACGTGTGGGGAATCGGCATCCTGAGTCTTTTGTTCGTGCTGATGGCGCTGTCCCTGTTTGGCGTCTTCTCCCTGCAGATGCCAAGCGTCATCCAGTCGCGCGTGCAGGGCCGGACAGGCGGCGGCCATGCCTCGCTTGCGCGCGCCTACACGCTCGGCCTGCTGTCGGCGCTGGTCGTCGGCGCCTGCGTATCGCCCCTTCTGGTCTCCGCCCTGGGCCTTGCCATATCGGCCCATTCGGCAGCGCTCGGCGCTGCCGTGATGTTCGCCATCGCACTCGGCATGGGCCTTTTCCTCATCGTTCTGGGCATCGGGGCGGGGCATCTCCTGCCCAAAGCCGGGGCCTGGATGGACAGCGTCAAGAATTTCTTTGGCGTACTGCTGCTCGGGGTCGCCACCTACCTGCTCGGCCTGCTGCCGCAGGTGCCGGTATTGCTCCTCTGGGGCGCGCTCCTGATCGTCGTCGGTGTGGTTCTCGGTGGTGGCCGCACAACGGCCGCGTCGGCGCTGCATGAACGGGTGCAGTCCGGCATCGGCATGGTACTCCTGCTCTGGGGCGCCCTGTGCCTGTTGGGCGACCTCCAGGGCCACCGCGATCCGTTGCGGCCGCTGTCGCTGTCTGCCGCCCCGGCGGGTGTGCGCGCGCAGGCAGCGCTTGCCCGCTTCCATAAGGTGACTACGCTTGCCGGTCTGCGGGCCACGCTCGCGCAGGCGCACGCGAGCCAGATGCCGGTCCTCGTGGATTTCACGGCAAGCTGGTGCGTGGACTGCCAGCAGCTAAAGCGTCACACCTTCCCCGACAGTCGCGTCCAGCGGGCCATGAAGGGGTTCATGCTGATCGAGGCCGACGTGAGCGACGATACCCCTGCGACGCGCGCACTCGAACGCCGGTATGGGATCTTTGGGCCCCCGGCACTGCTCTTTTTCAACCGCAACGGGCGTCTGCTTGCCGCTGACAGTTTTTACGGCTACATGGGGCCCCGGCGGCTTGCGGCCATCCTGGATCGCGTCAAGGGCCTGTAGAAGGGCGCCCCGGCCGGACATCCAGCGAACACGGTCTCTCTGAAGAGGTGGGTGATGAAGAAATATGGACACGCGGTATGGGCCGCGCTTGCGTTCGTTGCGCTGGCGGCCGGGTATTTCTGGGGATTACACCGGCAGACGCAGGTATCCCCGGCGCATCACGGCCGGCACCCCGCGCGTGTGGAGTTTGCGCTGCCCGACCTCCGGGGCCATGTGCGGCACCTGACGCACTGGCCGGCCAAGCTCTATCTGGTGAATTTCTGGGCGCCCTGGTGCCCGCCGTGCCGGGACGAAATCCCGCTCCTGAAGGCCGCCGCCGTCAACTACCGGAACCAGGGCCTGGTGGTGGTCGGTATCGCCCTCGACCACGGGGCGGCAGTCCAGGAATACGTCACTACCCATGATATCCGGTATCCGGTGCTCCTGGGCGGGGAACAGGGGCTCTACATGCTGAACAAATACGGCGACCTCCAGGGGGCCATCCCGTTCAGCCTGTTCGTGACACCCAAAGGCCGCATCATCGGCGGACAACTCGGGGCATTTACCGGCCGGCAGCTGAACGCAGACATCGCGGGCATCCTGAAGAAAGGGTGATTTTCCCCTATCAGCGGCGATTTGCAGCTATCTGGACAAGAAGCGCACGGCGGAGCACAATGCGCGCACCGGGGAATGCCCCCACAGGATGCCCATGGCGGAGCTACTCGTACTGAACGGCCCGAACCTCAATCTCCTCGGCACGCGCGAGCCCGGGCACTATGGCGCCGTCACCTTGGCCGTGATCGAGGACCGCCTGGCACAGCTGGCGGCCGAAACGGCCTACTCGATCGCCTTCCTGCAAAGCAATGGCGAACGGGAGATGATCGAGCGCATCCACCGGGCCGCAACCGACGGCACGCGCTTCATCGTATTCAACCCCGCCGCATGGACGCATACGAGCATCGCCTTGCGCGACGCGCTGGCCGCGGTGGGGCTACCCTTTATCGAAGTGCATCTGTCCAACATACACGCCCGCGAGAAATTCCGGCAGCGCTCCTATTTTTCCGACATCGCGCTCGGGGTCATCACCGGCCTTGGGGCACTTGGTTACGAGCTGGCGCTCACGGCGGCCATTTCCCATTTGCAATCTTAGGTAAACATCCTTGGATATCCGAAAAGTCAAAAAACTCATAGAAATGCTCGAAGCCTCCAACCTGGGCGAGCTCGAGATCCGCGAAGGCGAGGAATCGATTCGCATCAGCAGGGGAAGCTCCACCATCACCGCCGCGGTGGCGGCACCGGTACCGATGGCCGCCGTGGCGGCCCCGGCGATCGCTCCGCCGGTGCCGGCAGGCGGCGGGGCGGCCCCGGAGGCGCGTCCGGCACAGACCGGGCACCCCGTGGCGTCGCCCATGGTCGGCACCTTCTACCGCGCACCATCCCCGGATGCCCATCCGTTCGTCGAGATCGGCTCTACCGTCAGCGTCGGCGATCCGCTGTGCATCATCGAGGCCATGAAGATGTTAAACGAGATCGAGGCGGACCGCGCCGGCGTGGTCCGCGCGATCCTGAAGGAGAACGGTCAGCCAGTAGAATATGGCGAGACCCTGTTCATCATCGAGTAGGGCGCCATGATTGAAAAAGTGGTTATCGCGAACCGCGGCGAAATCGCACTGCGGGTTCAGCGCGCCTGCCGCGCGCTCGGCATCAAGACGGTGGCTCTCCATTCGGAGGCCGACCGGGATGCCAAATATGTCCGTCTGGCCGACGAATCGGTGTGCATCGGGCCCCCACCGGCGGCGAAGAGCTACCTCAATATTCCCGCAGTGATAAGCGCCGCGGAGGTGACCGACGCCGTCGCCATCCACCCGGGTTACGGCTTCCTGTCGGAAAATGCGGATTTTGCGGAACGCGTCGAGCAGAGCGGCTTCATCTTCATCGGTCCGCGGCCGGAAACGATCCGCCTCATGGGCGACAAGATCTCGGCGATCCGCGCCATGAAGGATGCGGGCGTCCCCTGCGTGCCAGGATCCGATGGGCCGCTCGATCAGGATGACCAGCGCACGCTGTCGATCGCACATGGCATCGGCTATCCGGTGCTCATCAAGGCCAGCGGTGGGGGTGGCGGCAAGGGGATGCGTGTCGTCCATACCGAGGCCAACCTGCTGAGCGCCATCAGCATGACCCGTGCCGAAGCGAAGGCGGCGTTCAACAACGACGTCGTTTACATGGAGAAGTACCTGGAAAAGCCCCGGCATGTCGAGTTCCAGGTGCTGGCCGATGAACACGGCAACGTCATTCATCTGGGTGAACGGGACTGCTCGTTGCAGCGCCGGCATCAAAAGGTCATCGAGGAGTCCCCGGCGCCCGGCATCACGCCCGCGGTGCGCGCCCGCATGGGCGCGATCTGCGTCGAGGCCTGCCGCCGCATCGGTTACCGGGGCGCCGGGACCTTTGAATTCCTGTACGAAAACGGCCAGTTCTATTTCATCGAAATGAACACGCGCGTGCAGGTCGAACACCCGGTAACGGAAATGGTCACCGGGGTCGACATCGTCAAACAGCAGCTGTTGATCGCGTCCGGCGAGCGACTCGCTTACCGACAGGAAGACATCGTCATGCGCGGGCATGCCATGGAATGCCGCATCAACGCCGAGGACCCGGTGACGTTCATGCCGTCTCCGGGGCGTATCACGCAGTATCACCAGCCCGGCGGACCGGGTATTCGCGTCGACTCCCATATCTACAACAATTATGTGGTGCCGCCTTACTACGACTCGATGATCGCGAAACTCATCGCGTACGCGGATGACCGGGCAACGGCACAGGCGCGCATGCGCATCGCACTGAGCGAAATGGTGATCGACGGCATCAAGACGAACATACCGCTGCACCAGCTGCTGCTAAATGATGCGCTCTTCCAGGCGGGCGCAGTCGACATCCATTATCTCGAGACCCGGCTTGGCTGACGGGCAGCCGTGATCACGCAATTGGCACTCACGGTGGCCGGGCGCGAGGCAGAAGCCGTCGGCGAACTGCTCGAAGCGGCCGGGGCGCTCGCCGTCCGCTTCGAGGAAGGCGAGGGGCCGCCGCTCTACGACGAGGGTCTCGCGGCGGAACCCCGCTACTGGCCGCGCACCGCCGTGATCGGATTTTTCGCGGTGGCGGCAAGCGCTGATCTCGCGGAATACGCGCTCGCCGGCATCGCGCCGGTGACCGCCCGCACGGAGGTTGCGGAGGAGGGCTGGGAACGCGAGGCCCTCAAGGACTGGCAGCCCATCGCCATCGAAGAGGGATTCTGGATCTATCCGAGCTGGATGACCCCGCCCGCCGGGGGGCTCACCGTCACCATTGATCCGGGGCTTGCGTTCGGCACGGGCAACCACCCGACGACGCGCCTCTGTCTGCGCTGGCTCTATGCGGATACGCGCACACGGCAAGCCGGAAGCCTCCTCGACATGGGTTGCGGATCCGGCATACTCGCGATCAGCGGCCTGCGTCTTGGCATCGGACACGCCTGCGGCGTCGACATCGATCTGCTGGCGCTCGAAGCAAGTGCCGCCAATGCCGCCCTGAACGGCGTCGGCGCGCGGCTGTCTCTCGGCACCGAGGCGCCCGCCGGACCGTTCGACCGGGTCGTCGCCAACATCCTGGCGCGGCCGCTGCTCGCGCTGCGCGAGACCTTGAGCGCGGCAGTGGCCCCGGGCGGCCGGCTTTTGCTCACGGGCCTGCTTGCCGAACAGGCCGATGCCATGGCGGCGGCCTATAGCGGGTTTCAGTTCGAGCGCCGCCTCGAGGAGGGCTGGTGTCTTCTGATAGGGACACGGGCATGATCCTGACCCAATGCCCCGCCTGCCGGACGCTCTTTCGTCTGAGCGACGAAGAGCAGACCGCCTGCGGCGGCACGGTGCGCTGCGGGCACTGCGGCACCGTCTTTCAGGCGGACGTCTATCGCCTGGGCGACGCCGGGGCGCAGGAACCGCCGCCGGCGCGGCGGCGGCGCGGGGGCTGGGTGCTCGCCATCGTGTTGCTCGCCATCGGCCTGGCCGGCCAGGCCGCCTACTGGTGGCGGGCCGAGCTCGTCGCCGTCGTGCCGTGGCATCGGCAGACGGTGCGGCTCATCGAGCGGCTGGGCTTGAGCCTGCCGAGCCCCATCGACGTAGACGCATTCCATATCCGGGGACTCGATGTGGCGAAGGGCCGCGTCCCCGGCGTCGTCCACATCCGCGGGCAACTGGCCAATGATGCCGGGTTCAGTCAGACGCCCCCCCTGCTCGCCGTAAGCCTCCTCGACGCCCAGGGCGACCTGCTGGTGCGCCGGATACTGCCCCCGGCGGACTATCTCGTCCACGCGCAAAGGCGTATCGGCGCACACGAGCGCGCACCCATCCGCCTCGACCTGCGCGGCCCGCAGGCCGCGGCCGCGTTCCGGCTCGGGATCTACCCGCGGCCCGCCATCCGCTAGGCAGCAAGCCGCCCGTCGGACCGGCAGCACGCTTCGTCCCGGACCTTTCAGCCCATCCGGTTTGCCGGTATGATGACTGCCTTCCCGGACGCGCACATGCTTATAGGACCTTACAGGCTCAGGAACTCCCTTTTTCTCGCGCCCATGGCGGGCGTGACGGACAGGCCGTTTCGTGTACTGTGCCGCAAGCTCGGTGCCGGCATGGCGGTATCGGAAATGGTGGCGTCGAATTCCCTGCTGTACGGTTCCGCGAAGACCCGCCGGCGCGCGGACCACGAAGGGGAGCCGGAACCCAAGTCGGTTCAGATCGCCGGCGCCGACCCCCGCATGCTGGCCGACGCGGCGCGCCACAACGTCGACCACGGCGCGCAGATCATCGACATCAACATGGGCTGCCCGGCCAAAAAGGTCTGCAACGTCATGGCGGGCTCGGCACTGCTGCGCGAGCCGCAGCGGGTCGCGCAAATCCTGCAGGCCGTGGTCGGCGCGGTCACGGTGCCGGTGACACTGAAGATCCGCAGCGGCTGGGACAAGCAGAGCCGCAATGGCGTCGAGATCGCCCGCATCGCGGAAGATTGTGGCGTGGCGCTGCTCGCCGTGCACGGCCGCACGCGCTGCTGCTTCTACGAGGGGGAGGCGGAATATGAAACGATCGCCGCCATCAAAGCCGCCATTTCGATTCCGGTGATCGCCAATGGCGACATAACCGATCCGCTCAAGGCCGCCCGGGTCCTGCGCGAAACCGGGGCGGATGGCCTCATGATCGGGCGCGCCGCGCAAGGGCGGCCGTGGATCTTCCGCGAAATCGACCACTACCTCCAAACCGGGAACTTGCTGGCGTCGCCCGGGCGCGAAGAGTTGTACGCGATTTTGCTGGAACACCTGGAGAATCTCTATGCATTCTACGGCGAACATCTGGGCGTACGGGTTGCACGCAAGCACATCGGCTGGTACAGCAAGGGGCTGGTGGGAGGTGCCGCATTCCGGCACGCCATCAACACCGTGGAGGGCGTCTCGGAGCAGCGGCAGCTGCTGGAGACCTTTTTCCTCGGTCCTGCCGGACTTGCCGCATGACGCACCATAAGGACGCGCCGGAACATGCCGGCCATGGCCCCCTCTCCGCGTGCGTGCGCACGGCCGTCGAAAAGTACTTCACCGACCTGAACGGGCAGTGTCCCGGTTCCGCGCTCTACGAGACTGTCGTCGCGGAAGTCGAGGGCCCCCTGCTCGAGGTCGTCATGCGGCACACCGACAACAACCAGTGCGCAGCGGCGCGCATCCTCGGCATCAACCGGAACACCCTGCGCAAAAAGCTCAAGGCCTGCGGGCTCGAGGAAAAACGCGGCACGAAAACCCCATCAGGCAATCGATCATGAAAAGAGCTCTCCTCAGCGTATCCGACAAGACCGGGATCGTGGATTTGGCGCAGGCCCTGCAAAAGGCCGGCGTCGAGATCCTGTCCACCGGCGGCACCGCGGCCTTGCTGGCAAAGGCCGGGGTGCGCGTGACGGAGGTGGCCGACTACACGGGCTTCCCTGAAATGCTCGACGGGCGCCTGAAGACCCTGCATCCCCGGATCCATGGAGGACTGCTGGGCTGCCGGGACCGCGCCGATCACGTCGAGGCGATGGCCAGGGCCGGCATCCTTCCCATCGACCTTTTGGTGGCGAACCTCTATCCCTTTGAGCGCACGATCCAGGATCCGCGCGCCACGGTGGCGCAGGCGATCGAGCAGATCGACATCGGCGGACCGGCGATGCTGCGGTCGGCGGCAAAAAACCACGCCGACGTCGTCGTCATCGTCGACAGCAGCGACTATGGCATCGTCACCGGCGCGCTGGCCCGCGGCACCGCCATCGGCCCGGACGTCCGGCGGCAGCTCGCCGCCAAGGTGTTTGCGCACACCGCGCACTATGACGGCGTCATCGCGGCCTATCTGGCCGGCAATGAGGGCCGCGAAACGCTCCTGCCCGAGGTACTGGAATTGCGGTTCCAGCACGCGTTCACCATGCGCTACGGCGAGAACCCGCATCAGCGGGCGGCCTTTTACCGGGAACCACAGGCAAGCGTGGCATCGATCGCCTGCGCGGCGCAGATCCAGGGCAAGGAGCTGTCGTTCAACAATGTGACCGATACCGATGCCGCACTGGAGTGCGTGCGCTCATTCGCGGAACCGGCCTGCGTCATCGTCAAACACGCCAACCCCTGCGGGGCGGCCGTCGGCAGCGACATCGGCGAGGCCTACGAACGCGCCTACACCACCGACAGCACGTCGGCCTTCGGCGGCATCATCGCCTTCAACCGTCCACTCGACGGGAAGACTGCGGAAACGATCATCGAACGGCAGTTCGTCGAGGTCATCATCGCACCGGAAGTGACGGCCGAGGCAGCCCGGGCGCTCGCCCGCAAATCCGCCGTGCGGGTGCTGGTCGTCAACATGGAAAAACCCATGCACCGCGGCTTCGATTACCGGCGCGTGAGCGGCGGTCTGCTCGTCCAGGATCGTGATCTGGCCGACACGGACGTCACGCTCACGCCCGTCAGCGCGCGCAAGCCTACGGCGAGCGAAATCCATGATCTCCTCTTTGCGTGGCGCATCGCGCAGTTCGTGAAATCCAACGCGATCGTCTATGCGCATGAAGGCCGGACCATCGGGATCGGCGCCGGCCAGATGAGCCGCGTCGACAGCGCCCGGGTGGCGGTCTGGAAGGCCGAGGAAGCGGGCTTGAGCGTCCGCGGCAGCGTCATGGCCTCGGAGGCGTTCCTGCCTTTCCGGGACGGCCTGGACAGCGCCGCGCGGGCGGGTGTGCGCGCCGTCATTCAGCCGGGCGGCTCGATGCGCGATCCCGAGGTGATCGCCGCGGCCAACGAGCACGATATCGCCATGGTGTTCACGGGCCGCCGGCACTTCCGGCACGCTTAAGGCACGGGCAACGGCGTGCCCGCGGCCACCTTCGGGGGACCCGCGCGGCGCGCCCACACGGATAAACGACGGTCATGAAGATCCTCATCATCGGTAACGGCGGACGCGAGCATGCGCTCGCCTGGAAAATGGCCTCCTCGCCGCTCGTGCGCGAGGTGCTGGTGGCACCCGGCAATGCCGGCACGGCAATCGAGCGGAAGGTCCGCAATGTGCCGGTCGCGGCGCACGACATCGACGGCCTCGTGGAACGGGCGCGCGCCGAACGTCCCGACCTCACCGTGATCGGCCCCGAAGCGCCTCTCGTGGCAGGACTCGCGGATCGGCTGCAGGCGGCGGGCCTGGCCTGTCTTGGGCCGACACGGGAGGGCGCGCGGCTGGAAGGATCGAAGGCCTTTACGAAGGACTTTCTGGCGCGCCACAAGATCCCTACCGCGGCGGCGGCCACGGTGACAAGCCAGGAGGCCGCTTTCGCGTATATCGATGCCCACCCGGGACCACTCGTCGTCAAGGCGGACGGCCTGGCGGCCGGCAAGGGCGTGGTGGTCGCCGCCGACAGCGCCGAGGCGAAGGCAGCGGCGCAGAGCATGCTCGGCGGCGCCTTCGGTGCGGCAGGCTCGACGCTCGTGATCGAAGAATGTCTGGTGGGGGTCGAGGCGAGCTATATCATCCTGACGGACGGCCGCTCCTATGTCGCCTTCCCGACCAGCGAAGACCACAAGCGCCGGGATGACGGCGACCGCGGCCCCAACACGGGCGGCATGGGGGCCTTTTCGCCCGCGTCGGCCATCACGCCCGAGCGGGAGGCGGTGATCCGCCAGACGATCATCGAGCCGACCCTGAAGGGCTTGCGCGACGACGGCTGCCCCTACACGGGCTTTTTGTATGCCGGCCTCATGATGACGGCGTCGGGGCCGAAGGTCCTGGAATTCAACTGCCGCTTTGGCGACCCGGAAACCCAGCCGATCATGCTGCGCCTGGCAAGCGATCTGGTGCCGCTCGTGCAGGCCGCCGTCACCGGGACGCTCGACCGCATGCAACCCGCATTCGATCCGCGCCCCGCGCTCTGCGTCGTGATGGCGGCAGGCGGCTATCCGGGAGAACCCGCAACCGGCGACCTCATCACGGGACTGGGAGAGGATACGGCCGAGTGCAAGATCTTTCACGCCGGCACGCAATCGACGGCGCAGGGGCCGGTGACACACGGCGGACGCGTACTGGGCGTGACCGCTTTGGGCGCCGATCTCGCCGCCGCGCGGGCAACCGCCTATGCGCGCGTCCAGCATGTGCACTTCAAGGGCGCCCAGTTCCGCCACGACATCGGTAACCGGCCGCCGCCCCGCGAAAACAAGGGCCCATGAACGCCCCGTTCGACCAGGTCAGCACATATCTGCGTGACCTCCAGGACCGGCTGTGTACGGCGCTTTGCGCCCTCGACGGAGGCGAATTTCGGGAAGACGCGTGGGAACGCCCCGGCGGGGGCGGGGGACGCTCGCGCGTTCTGGTAGGCCCGGTGTTCGAACAGGCAGGGGTCAATTTCTCGGCCATCGAAGGGGACCGGCTGCCGGCGGCCGCAACCGCGAACCGGCCACGGCTCGAGGCGGCCCGTTTCCGGGCCGCCGGCGTGTCACTCGTCGTCCATCCGCGCAACCCGTATGTGCCGACGGCACACTGCAATCTGCGCTACTTCGAGGCCGACACCGAACCGCGGACGTGGTGGATCGGGGGCGGTTTCGATCTGACCCCCTATTACGGGTTCGACGAAGACGCCCGCCACTGGCACGAGACCGCGCGTGACGCCTGCGCCCCGCACGGCGCCGGCTCCTACCGCCGTTTCAAGGCCTGGTGCGACGACTACTTCGTGATCCCGCACCGCGGTGAACAGCGCGGCATCGGCGGCATTTTCTTCGACGACCTGCACGAGGGGGGCTTTGCGCACAACTTCGCCTTCCTAAAGCGCGTGGGCGACCTTTTTCTCGCGGCCTACGAGCCGATCGTCAGACGGCGCATGGACCATCCCTATGGGGCGCGGGAGCGGGATTTCCAGCTCTACCGGCGTGGCCGCTATGTCGAGTTCAATCTGGTATATGACCGCGGCACGCTGTTTGGCCTGCAGTCGGGCGGCCGGACGGAATCCATCCTCATGTCGCTGCCCCCCGCGGTGCGGTTTTGCTACAACTGGCAGCCCGAACCCGGTACACCGGAGGCCGCCCTCTACGCGCGCTACCTCGTCCCGCGGGACTGGCTGGCGGAATAGTGCCGATCGCCTATACTGGGCACTTGGAATCCACACAGATAGCCCTGCAGACACAAGGAGAAGCGGGAATGGGGCGGTCTTCTGATCGCGGCGCTATCCCCCCCGGGCCCCAAGGCCTGGGTTTCCCGCGCAAACGGATGAGACTGCCTGCCGCCTTGCTTGCGATCGTCCTGTGCGTGGTCAGCGTGAGCGCCACGGCGGGCCTTGCCCCCGCGGGCTACTGGACGCGCCTGCAGGCTGCTACGAGCATCCGCGAAGGCCATGGACCGGTCGCGTTCGTCGTGTTCTTCGATCCCAACTGCCCCTACTGCCACCATCTCTACGAGCAGATGCAGCCGCTTTTGGCTGCCCA
The DNA here is from genome assembly GCA_021777535.1 of Pseudomonadota bacterium. Classification (GTDB taxonomy): domain Bacteria; phylum Pseudomonadota; class Gammaproteobacteria; order Acidiferrobacterales; family Acidiferrobacteraceae; genus JAJYDN01. The sequence goes on along the minus strand of JAJYDN010000039.1, from coordinate 5,929 downwards.
CCCGATGTCCGTCAAGTGGATTCCGGTCGGGATCCTCACGATGTCGAGTTTCGGCAAGGCCGCGGCGCTCCTGCGGGCACACGACCCGCTCGCAGCGCTCGCAGCCAGCGAAAACGGATTCGGGCCCGCGGGCGGCGCGACGGCGCCACGGCGGGCCACGCCCCCGGTGGCCCAGGCCCTGCGGACCAACGAGGGCCTGCTGGGCGCAGGCGGGGCGCAGGGCGTTCCCTTCGTGGTCTACCGCGCCACCGACGGCCGCGCCCATACGATCATGGGCGACCCGCCTGCCAGCGCGTTGCGTGCCTTGCTGGCGGCGACACCTAAAACGAAACGACGAACGGCAACGCCATGAAAATGATCCCGAGAACGACCAGCCAGACGGTGCCGCTCACCAGCATGGAGTAGATCATGAGGGCGACGCCGCTCATGAGCGCCATGCCGTGCTGCTGCTTGCGCCCGTACACGAAATAGGCGCTACCGACGATGCCGAAAAAGATGCCCAATATCAAATCCACACTCTGTCTCCTGCGCCGTAGCCTCGCGATGTGGACAGACAGGCGGACCGTGGCGGCCTTGCTCCCGGGTTTTTTGGGCCTTTTCGGCAATACGCCCGCGCTGCTCGTTTTCCATCATGTCCACGACGGCCAGGCGATCAACCTGCCGGTGCCGGCCACGGCGGGACAGTATCCGGCACCGACACCTTATGTCGGCGCATCGAGCTGGACCATCGAGCCCGGCGCCGACCGGAGCGCGCCGCAGCCCGACACCGAGGTCAAGGTGTTTGCAGAAGAGCGCAACGGCGCTTCCCTGTTGTGCGAGATCGGTGTCCGTTATTTTCCGGAAAACGGCCGATATGTGCCCTACTACCGGCTGCATGAACAGCTTTATTTTACACAAAAGAACGGTCACTGGCTGCCGCTTACGCTCATAGATGGCTTGCCGTCCATGGTGACCTTCACGCCCGTCGGCTTCGCCAATGCCGCAGGCTACTACGCGTCGCTTACGATCACGAAGACTACGGGCACCATCACCCCCATCGGCTGGTGGGTGGCCACCAAACCATGAGCGGCCCGCCGTCGCGGCCGGTACGGGCCAACAAGACCGGGACGCTGGATCGGATCTTTTACCTCACGGCCGGACGGGACGCATCACCCGGCATTATCCGCTGGCGCAAAGCGCCGGTGCCGGACAGCTGCCTTTTCCCCGGATCCCGATGCGGTAGGCCGGGTTTTCAGGGTGGCCGTCTCGGCTCGCCGTTTTGCGCGATGAGGCCGGGTACTGTCCTGTGTGACAGGGCGTGGCCAACGAATCAAGGGGGGCGAATGTCTCACTGGCTCAGGAACACCTGGCTTGGTTCAGAACCCGTGGAATTCGAGAGCGCCTACGGCATGGCGGAATCCGTCGAGCGCCTGAAAGCGGCGACGCGCCGCTTCTCGATATGGTCGAGCGTGGGCCATCAAGTGGCCGCCGGGAGCGTCAAGGAGTCACGGGTATCGCTCCAGCGCGCCATACCCATGGTCGGTAACTCCTTCAAGCCGTTTTTCATCGGCCGCTTCGCATGGCGCGACGGCCGGGTCGTTTTGGCAGGCCGCTTCCGGATGCATCCGTTTGTGCGAATCTTCATGGCGCTCTGGTTCGGGGGCGCGGGGTTCGCCATCGCGACCTTCGTGATGGCGGCCGGCCATGCCCGTCGCGGCAGCCTGTTTGTGCCCCCAGCCGCGGGGATACTGCTTGCCGGGATCGGGATGGTGAGTCTTGGTGGATGGTTTTCGCGCAATGATCCGGCATGGCTTTCCACCGTCATTCGCGGCGCGCTGGCCGGGCCGGGGCCGGAGATGACCGCACCTTGCGGTCTTGCTGTGGACGCACGGATCGCGGGTAACCGGCCCCCCCGTGCGATTGCGCTTGCCGCGGGGTTTCTTGCCGTAGCGGGCGCAATGGCCATCGCATCGGGCGTGGCTGGCGCCCAGGCCTTCGGCGCCGGACCGGTGGGCACGGTCGGGGCCTATTTCACAGACCCCGTGTATCGGCCTCTCGGCGCGTTGCAGGGTGCCCTCCTGCTCGGCCTGTCCTACGGCGTCTATCGGCGGTATCTGTTGGCCTGGCGGGCGGGTTTTGTTGTGCTCCTGCTCGCGCAGGCGGTCTTTGCGTTGGGTTTCCGGCCTGATCGACAAGGCAGTCATGTCTTTGTCGAAAGCCTGCTCCCGATCGCGGCCTCGTTGGTGGCGACGCTGTTTTGGGGACGCTGGTGGTACGCGCAGCGTGAGCACTTCGGGAAATGAGGGCGGCGGCAAGGGAAGGTCATGTTGCGCGGCAGCAGGGACCGCGACCGGGCAGGACGGGGAGGGGCGCTCGTATGGATAAGGGAAGACACAGGAAGCTATCGATCCTCGCGTGGGAGACCGCGGCCAAGACCTATCTGGCAGTCGGGTTGCTGCTGCTCGGGTTCGCGGCCCTGTTCGTGGTGATGGATTTCAACTCTGCCGTGGGTCCGGTCCGCACCCTGAACGGGAAAGTGGTCGGCATCACCATGGATGGCTCCGGCGCATATCATGTCCCCCGCGAAATCGCGCGCGTCGCATTGCCAAACGGGACGGAGGTGGACGCGGCGATGCCCTCTGGCCTTGCCGCGCTCGCAGGGGATGCTGTCCGGGTAGCCGTGTACCGGTATCGGCTGAGCGGTTCCCTGGCGTACCAGGTGGTGCGCGTAGAAATGCCAGATCCCGCCCCTCGTCGAAAGGCGCCCTGAACCGAACGCTCGTTCGCGCCGTTTCGGGACGGAACGGGACGCGCCGGAACATGCGGCCGGCATTCGGCGCACTACCCGGGGGCCGGGTGGGCGGTCGCGCGCATGCGCAAGGGAGCAAAACCGCCCCCGTGCAAACCGGGCGCCGGCTCTTGTGGCCTCAGAAAAAACACAACGCGCTTTTCGTTATGTGGCCGACCGGCCGGGCGCCACGGACAGCGGGCGGGGGGACGCAAGTCAGACGTTGGCGGACCACACCGACCGGTCTTGGCGTCAATCGGTCCGGGCGCCGATCAGCCCAGAACCGGCTTTTCGGGTTCCTTTTTGCCAAAGCGCTTGGGACCGGGCACCGGGGGCGGCGGAACGGGCTTTGCGGCAGGCCGCTGTGGCGGCTCTGCAGCGGGCGGGGGTGCCGCCTTGGCCGCCGTATGGGACGCGCCTTTGCGCGGATGTGCCGGCGCGCCCTTGCCGCCACCGGGGCGGCCGCGGCGATGCGCCGCACGCGGCCTGTCCTGCGGGCGGCCGCTCTCCGGCACACGGACCGGCGGCACGAGCGGAATCAGCAGCGCGTCGGTCACCCGCTCCACGGGGATCTTGTGGCCGATGTACTCCTCGATATCCAGAAGCGAGAACGCATATTCTTCACAGGCAAGGCTTATCGCGTCGCCCGCCGCACCCGCCCGCGCGGTGCGGCCGATGCGGTGGACGTAATCTTCCGGATCCTGCGGCAGATCGTAGTTGAAGACATGCGTCACGTCGCTTATGTGCAGACCGCGGGCCGCCACATCCGTGGCGACGAGGACCGCGAACTTGCCCTCGCTGAACTCGCCAAGGAGCCGCTGGCGGCGCGTCTGGGGTACGTCACCGGAGAGCACCTCGGCCCCCACGCCGTTGGCGGCCAGCCATGACTGCACGCGCTCGGCGGCGTGCTTGGTATTGGTGAACACGAGCGCCCGCTCGACGCGTTCGCTGCGCAGGAGACCTACCAGCGCCGGCAGCTTCTCCTCCCTGCCGAGATGGTAGAGCCGCTCGCGCACGCGCTCGGCCGTGATCTGTTCGGCCTCGATGCGCACCAGTTCGGGATTGTTCATGTGCTCATAGGCAAGCTCGGTGACGCGATAGGAGAGCGTTGCCGAAAACAGCATGCCGAGCCGCTGCGCGGGTTCGGGCATGCGCCGCAGCAGGAAACGGATGTCGCGGATAAAGCCGAGATCGAACATGCGGTCGGCCTCGTCTAGCACCATCACGCTGATCGCGCGCAGGTCGAACACATGCTGCTTGAAATAATCGATCAGGCGGCCGGGTGTACCGATCAGCACGTCGACGCCTTCCTCGATTCCCTTACGCTGGGTCTCGTAGCCAGTGCCCCCGTAAGCCAACCGCATCTTCAGGTCGCAGAATGCGCCCAGCTGTTCGGCGTCCTTGTGGATCTGCATCGCGAGCTCGCGCGTCGGCGCGAGGATCAGGGCGCGCGGCTGATTCGGCTTGCGGTCGGGTGGCGCCGGCTGCGCGAGGAGGTGCGCGAAGGCCGCCACCAGGAATGCGGCGGTCTTGCCGGTACCCGTCTGCGCCTGGCCGGCCACGTCGCGCCCGGCAAGGGCAAGCGGCAGCGCGGCCGCCTGTATCGGTGTGCAATGGACAAAACCGGCATGCTGGATACCCTTGAGAACGGGCTCAGGCAACGGCAGGTCGGAAAACGCCAGGTGACTCAAATAGGTCTTTGTCATTAATGGCCTAGAATAGCAAAAAAAGATGACGCAGGGGAAACGGGGGTATTTGCCGGCACGCTCCCTTGCCAACGGCGAGCGCTTGCGTCCACAATACGGCACCGCAGTCGTTCCTTTCCATTCAACCAAGCTTGGGATCTAAAAACATGAGCCAAGGCATCCTTCATGTGACCGACGATACGTTTCAGGAAACCGTTCTGAACGCAAGCGGCCCGGTTCTCGTCGACTACTGGGCCGAGTGGTGTGGTCCCTGCAAAATGATCGCCCCGGTCCTCGAGGAGGTGGCGCGGGATTACGCAGGCAAGGTGACCATCGCCAAACTCAACATCGATGACAACCCGGGCACGCCACCAAAGTACGGGATCCGCGGCATCCCGACCCTCATGCTCTTCAAGGGCGGCAACGTCGAAGCGACCAAGGTGGGCGCCGTGTCGAAGTCGCAGCTCGCGGCGTTCCTCGACGACAATCTCTGACCGCTGCCACCGCCGAGCCCGCAAAGAGGACTGGACGCTCGGCGGATGGAGTGGTAAGGTTAGGTGGATTCGCGCTCGACCCAATTTGACTTTAACCCTCTTCCTCAACCCCTTTCTGATTAGGCCGCGGGATCACACCCGCACACCCGTGCCTGATGGTTTCTCAAAAAAATGACTATGCATCTTTCTGAACTGAAGCGAAAACCCGCCACCGAGCTCGTCGAGATGGCCGCCGCACTGGATCTCGAAGGCGGCAGCCGCCTGCGCAAGCAGGATCTCATTTTTGCCATCCTGAAAGCACAGGCGAAAAAAGGCGAGGATATAGTCGGCGAAGGCGTGGTGGAGATTCTTCAGGACGGGTTCGGCTTTCTGCGGTCGGCCGACAGTTCCTACCTGGCAGGTCCCGACGACATCTATGTGAGCCCGAGCCAGATCCGCCGGTTCAATCTGCGGACCGGCGACACGGTCACCGGCAACATCCGGCCACCGAAGGAATCGGAACGCTACTTCGCCCTGCTGAAGGTGGAGAACATCAACTTTCAGCCGCCCGAAGAAGCCCGCAACAAAGTTCTTTTCGAAAACCTGACCCCCCTCCACCCCCTGAAGCGCCTCAAGCTCGAACAAGCCAACGCATCCGCGGAGAACCTCACGTCCCGCGTGATCGACCTGATCGCGCCGATCGGCAAGGGCCAGCGCGGCCTCATCGTGTCGTCGCCCAAGAGCGGCAAAACGGTGATGCTGCAGCAGATCGCCCATTCGATCACCGCCAACCACCCGGAGTGCGTCCTGATCGTGCTGTTGATCGACGAGCGTCCGGAAGAAGTGACGGAGATGACGCGGTCGGTGCGGGGCGAGGTGATCTCCTCGACCTTCGATGAGCCCGCCACGCGGCACGTGCAGGTGGCCGAGATGGTCATCGAGAAGGCCAAGCGGCTCGTCGAGCACAAGCGCGACGTCGTCATCCTGCTCGATTCCATCACGCG
>JAJYDN010000070.1 GCA_021777535.1 Pseudomonadota bacterium | reverse complement strand
GATCCGGCGGGCGATCATCTTCGGGGGCGCCCCGAAGGATGGCTTCGAAATCTCGGCCCCCGTAGTAAACGCCGACGATGGACACGATCTGCGCTTCGGCGTCTACAAGAAACGCAATCACGGCACGGCGACGGTAGTTTGTGATACGCAAACCCGCTAGGATGTCGTCGCGCCCACGGCCACGCATCGGGAACGTGGCAAGCCCTTCACAATACGCGATGATGGCATCGACGTAGCGGGAGGCGACGGCAGGTGACGCGGCCTCGCTTAAGTAGTCCTCGAGTTCAGCCAGCTGGTCGCGGGCCGCGGGAGAAAACTGCACGGTGTGGCTCACGTTCGGTGCTTGGCGACCGCCTTCCTGCGCTTCACCAAATGCTCGCGCACTTCATCTGCGGTAAGGGCCTGCCCTGGGTCGGCTCGCAACGCCTCCGCTGCTGGCACCACAGTGTCGCGCAGCCACTTCTCGACGGCCTGGTCGCGCGCGAGAAGCGCCCGCAGGCCGTCCCGGATGACCTCGCTTTCGGTGGCGTACTCACCCGAGCGCACCTTGTCCTTTACCGCATCAGCCATCTCCTTGGTGAGGGTGATGCTTAACTGTTGAGTCGTTCGCATACTGGGCGCTCTGACAAGTGAATAGGATTTAATCCTACGCCCTGTCTTGTGAGCAGTCCAGCCCAAGCCGGGATGGCGAGCCTCCCCGGACAACCTGGCGCGCACCATCTATTCGCCTAGCCTGGATTTCCGCGCGCCAAGCCCGGGTCGGCGACCAGCGCCATCACATGGCTCTTGCGTTCGATCGACCACAGCTTGAGTGCCAGCGCCGCCCGTAAGGCATGCTCCGCTGGAATCATCGCCGACCCGGGCCACTTGGCCACGCCGGCCAGATTCGCGATTCCCATGCGCACCAGGTCGGACACGAACACAAATAGCCCACCGCATCGTGTTGTAAACTGCGTGTCCGGCGTCAGCCTAAAGGCCCGCGCGCCTGCCACCGGCTCCCCGGTGGGGCCCCGGCAGAACCGCCCGCTCTTCATCCAGGCGCCGCGGCAAGGGTGCGAAGCCTTCCGCACGCGCGCAACACCTCGCGCATGGCCGTCGGGCTCAACGGCACCGCGCGCTCTTTCAGCACCTCGGCGATCTCATACACTGAGTGGTTCTGCTTGCGCAACGCAATCACCAGATCGTGCGCCTTCGATTTCTTCGGTTGATCACGCGGCCCCGCGTTCGGGGAAACGAAGAATTGCGGAGAGGGATCGTGGCGAAACGCATGACAGAGCACGCGAAAGGACCCCGCGCTATAGCCGAAGGCGCGCGCCACTTCATGCGACGGACGGCCTTCGAGAAAATAGGCGCGCAGGGCCTCGTACATGCGCTGACGGGGGTGGGACGGCTCCGCGAAGAAGCGACGGCGGGCTGTTATGTCCTGTGGTGCGCCTATACCCATGCACGCCTCTTGATACATACAACCTGTAGCTGCCAACAGTTTTTCGCTACCATCCCTTGTATGACCGCAACCCTATGGATACCGGCCTAATCCGGGTTCTTGCCGCCCGGGTGCGTGACGGCAATAACCGCGTTTGCCGACGACACGCGCAGCTGAATACCCTCACGTAGGAGCACCTAACGCCTAACGCTCACTCGCAGATGGGAATACAATCAACGGAAGAAGCGGCGGCCCATAAGTCGCCGCCGTTAGGCCGAAGCTGCGCCGTGGAAATCCAGACTAGATCGGATAATAACGAGACGGCTGCGCGTGTCCGTCGCCCCCATCTCGCGCCAGAATGGCATTGTTGGCGAGCAAGGCCTTGGCGGCCAGGGGGCTGACACCGAAATGCCCGGCCGCTTCCTCGATTGCCCCATCCGAATAATCGTTTTCCAAAAACGCGGTGAGCGCCCGGATCGGGCAGAGAAACTCGGCCGCGAATGCCTTCTGATACTGTTGGCGCGCTGTGCCGAGATCACTGCTGGCGAGCCACGAGCCGCGGGTAGCCTCCGGCAACAGATAGTCGCTATATAGTCGCGCGAGATCGAAACGCCGTGACGTCGGATGACCCCTGCGCGGCGCGAACCGATACCGGCCGTGACTCAAGGGCTTGACCAGCACCGCCTTCGTTCGCTGGGCGGCTGGAGACCACGACGTCATCTCGCCGGCCGCGATCCCCAATAAGTCGTACAACACCCTCTCATCCAGGGGATCTTCCGTGTTTCCAAGGGCCGTCCGTATGCCACGCGCCGCTTGCACGGCCTCCTCCCAGGGTCGCGCTGATCCGCGAGCCCATGTCGAAGCCGAGCCCGACGGGCGGGGATCGAAGGGCTTACCCGACACACCGGGCGCGTGGATAAGCGCCTCGATCTCCGTTGGACCTCCCGTCCCCTTGCCATATACGGCCGCAACTTCCGACAAGCTCGGCCCCAGGATCCCTCGTAACCGCAACGCCGCGTCCATGAACGGCTCTGGGGCCTCATCAGGCTCGAATCCGAACTCCGCCTCCACTCTCCGGTAAACCGCGCTCTCGGCGTTGGCGCGATCTTCGCTTACGAGGTCCCACAGGGCTCGCAAATCATTCTCTCGACGCCCCCGCGCATCCAAACGCTCCAGGGTCGCCGCGATAAGCGCCTCGATCCCGTGCGCGAAATCATCCAACGAGACAGAGGCCGGCTGTTCCAGGCTCGTAAGGTACCGCAAGGACTGCCGCGCGTCTGGCCGAGAGGCAACGGCCCATATCCGCATGCGCTGTCCGTCGGCGGCGAACAACACCCGCGGCCACACGAAACCATGCCCCGCAGCAGCGAGTTCATGCGCCATACGCCACTCTACGGTCGGTGACACACGGTCTGGCGGCAGGGGCTCCCAATGGAGGCGCCACCACGATGACGCAAACCACAGCGCCAATGGGTAAGCCGATGCCAAGATCGCTTCCTGCGGATCTCGGGACCATGCATCTTCATGGCGCATGAGGTTATGCGGTCCCACATGGAGTGCTAGACGTGCTATCGTGTCCGCAACCTCCGGAACCTCATCATATTCCGAGGCCGCCCACTCCCACGTCCACCGCAAGCCGCTCACGAACCCGACCATCGCCTCAGAATCTCCTCGCGTAGCGGGTCTGCCTCACATAGGGGGTAGCCATGATAGGTCCCTTTCTCCTGGTTCTCATGCTGCGCTTCCAGCGGCCAGCCCGCATCGCTGACCGCCCAGACGTTCTGCGGCCAGTCACCGCGTCGCAGCTCACTGATAAGCCCTCGACGCAATCCCTCCTGGAGGTACCTCAGGGCCTCGGCCTTCGATACGACGTTCACATCATCACAAAGGCACGCCCCGAGACGCGCACCACTGGGCGGCGTAAGCCCGAAGTCCCCCGGATTCTTCTTATGACCAGGGTTTCCGCCATACCGCACCCCATGGGCAAGCGTCTCCAAGGCGCCTCGTTCCGCCGTTTCCACGACGCGCAATCTCCGCTTAGGGTTCACGCTCCCGTATCTGCGCCGCATAACCAATTGTCATATCTCCGGTTCAACCAGTTTGCGCGGGAATCCCCGCCATTCAGGGCGGGGAGGGATCCCACAGGGACTTCCTTCGGTCGTAGCGCCGCCGCGTAGCGGCGATGCTTCACAACTGAATAACCACCATGTATCATT
>JAJYDN010000069.1 GCA_021777535.1 Pseudomonadota bacterium | reverse complement strand
TTCCGATCTGCGTGTATCGGGCACGATCATGGCAGCGGCGTAATTGCCGAGCGGCGCGCCGCTGTCACTCATGAGCTGGCCTTCGCCGAGACGCACGAGCAGATGCGCCATGCTGACCGCAGACGTGTAGTGCAGCGGGATGATGGAAATGGGGGCGCGCAACGCTGCTTCGATGCCGCCTATCACCCGCAGCAGACGCCGTACATTGTCCGCGTAGTCGGTCAGAATCAGTGTATTGGTCGGCGCGTAGATGGAGACCACGCCGGTACTCGACATGAGGGGCCGCAGGAGCGGAACGATTTGCGTCGCCTCACCATCACGGATACGGATGACCTGGGTAACCAGAGTGTCCCCTCCCCGCGGCCAGCCGCGGCGCACGGGCGCCGCCTGCCGGGCGTTCGACTGCGGCAGGACCTTCACCACGCCGCCGGGTCCTGCGACCGCCGTAAAGCCTTGCGCTTTCAGGGCGGACAGGAAGATCTGATACGCCGCCCGAATCGTCACCGGAGTGGCCGACACGATGGTGACCTTGCCTTGCACACGCGGATCGATCAGGAAATTCTTGCCGGTCAGGGTAGCCATGGTGCGCACGACGGCACGGATGTCGGCGTCGTCGAAATTGAAGAGCATCTCCCCTCTCGGGATACGCGCCGACGTACTCACGGGCGGCGCGCCGGCCGCTGCGGGTACCGCAGGCGGAGCTGCTGCCTGCGCCGGGTTTACGGCAGGCTGCGTGGAGGGCACCGGTGCAACAGGTGTCCTGTCGCCGACGATCGGATGATCGGCCAACGCCGGCGCCATACCGGTATTTCCGTGCGCGCACGGCGACCAGAGCGCTGCCGGCACGGTGATCGCCACAGCCCACAGAACATGCCCCAAAGCCTTACCCATGTCGGCTCCATTCCCTGAAGTGTTTCCGGATCCGTCCTGGACCCCACACGACACCCGGTTACGGCAAGGTGTAGCGCAAAACCTTGATATGCCCGTTGCGCGCCACGTCGAGACTGATACCACCCGCCTTGGCCGCGGCCCCGTAGGCAGTCATGGCGGCACCGAGACTGTTTACGGGCCGCCCGTCGATCTGCTCGATGATGTCACCCGGATGGAGATGCAGCGCCGCAAAGGCGTTTCCTGGCCCACCCTGCACCACGAGACCGCCGGCCGGCCCCGGTTTCAGCCACTGGCCGATTTTCTGGGGTGCTGCCGCCATGCGCCGCAACACGGTGGCGCTCACCGCGACGGGCACGGACGCATCTTCCGCCGGCCCGTTGGCAACGGCCGGGACGCCTGCCTCCGGTGCAGCCGGCAGGGGAGCCACAGCGCCCCCGCCCGTCGCCGCGGAAACCAGCGGATACAGGGGCAGGCTCTGTAAGGCACCGTCTTGCCGGACAATCGCCCGGTCCGGAGCCACGGCCTCCAGAACGACACCCTCTGCCACCGTGTCACCGACCCGATAGGGTTTCACGGGCTTGCCGGGTGCGCCGATCAGGGCCAGGCCCGGGTCGCCCATCACGAGCCCCGATACGGTAAGCGCCAGATGACTGAGCGGAATGGCCGCCATGCGCGTCTGCTGGCTGTCGCCGAACAGATGGATCCGCAGCAGCCGATCGAGAGACGCGCCCGGTGCCGCAACGGGTGGCGCCGATACCACCACATCCTGCGTGTGGCGCACAACGGTAAGCCTCCACGTCCAGTGGGCGAGATTTGCCGCAAACAGCACGATGGCGGTTAAGTTGATGATCCGGCTGACACGGGGTACCGAAAGGCCGCGTAAAACGCGGTCACCCAGAGCGCCGAGATGGATGCGTTTTTCCCATTGATCCACATGCATTGGCGCATTATAGCCGTCAACCACACACACCCCCACCCTCGGTGATCACGCCCATCTACCGGACTCAGGCGTGTACGCGGCGAAAATATGCGGAATCTTTCCTCATACGCGAATCATCGGCGCCGACGGAAGGCCACTGTGCGCAGGCCGGCGGCGCGCCGTCGCTAGAGGGAAACCCGCGCAAACAGTGCTTCATGACCAACGACCGACATGTCATGCCGCCACCGGACTATCCGCGTGGAAACATACGGACCCCAGCGCCGCAGTATGCTGCGTTGCGGCACATTGGGGACACTTAAGACAAAACCGGTCGCAAAATGAGACAAGCCGTCAAACGCAATGGCGCGATAAGGATGGTGCCCGAGCCAGCGGTTGGACCAGAGCGCAGGCGGTGGCGCATCAGCCGTCAACACGATACGGTCGGCAGCCGGCGCAACGACGCTTCCAGACATCGCCGAGTGATCAAAAAGCCCCATGCCGGTCACCGTACCAATGAGCGCCAGGGTCAGAACGGAACCCAGTATCCAGGCAACGCCAAGCTGCGCCACGCGCCCCGTCAGTGGCGGCCGGTGCAGCCCCTTGCCGGCATCCTCGCAATGTTCTGTCATGGAGACTCTCCTTAAAAACTTATGCGTGCTCGGCCATAGTAGCCGCGCGCCGGTCCCTCAAAGTCGGACCAAAGTAGGAGGAAATTCAGGTATTCCGTATGAAAAAGCGGCCCCACCCCATGGGGCAACGGCCACTATGCCAGCGAAAGGTGGGGCCGCCAACCCCAAGACCTCGGCTGCGCCCCATGCCGAAACACCGGGCCCGCCCCCGACGCAGAGACAGCGACAGCAGGCTTTCGTTCTGTCCTTTTCTGTATTACAATGCGCGTGGTTTGGGGCGGTAGCTCAGCTGGGAGAGCGTCGCGTTCGCAATGCGAAGGTCGGGAGTTCGATCCTCCTCCGCTCCACCAGAATCCCCAAAACCAATCGTTCCCGGTTGGTTTTTTCGTCTGTTCCCTCCAGTGTTGGTGCGGATTCCGGGCACGACCGCGCGAGCGGCTCTACATGAGAACCCGCCGTTTCTGCCCCCACCGAAGCTTCTCCGTTCTCCGTTTTCTCTGGTGGTCTCGCGCGCGTCCTTGAGGTCACGTCCTTTGCCGACAAAGGGTTAGAGGCAGTCGGTTGTGGTTGGCAACTCCCGTAGCGGTGGCGGCAGAGAACGGAGCAGACGCAAAAAAAACGCCCGGAGGCGGTTGCTGGCGCTGGGCTCGATGTGGTCACGCGGGCGGCGAGAGCACCCGCATCTGGTCACTCCAGCCGTTGGGCCAGGGGCGGCGCATCACCTGTTCCGGCACGATGTCGGATGCACCCACCAACCGTCCGATGACCCCCGTGGCCGACAGGGTAAGCCGCATGACCCGGCGCACCTGCGTCACGTCCATACCCTCGACGTTGGAGATCACGGCCAATGGTGCGCCAGTCCGGGCACCCGCATCAGCGCACTGTCCTGCGCCGCCGCCCGAGCCGTCCACTCCTGAGTGGCCGCCGACAGAAATTCCTGCGGTGCATCCAATGGCGTGATGATCCGCTTCTTCCATCCTCACCTCACCAGCGTCCAGGGGACAAAGGTTTCCAGTCGCACGCCGGCGGCGGGTGTTGGGAGCTTATGAGTGATTGGGCGGCCTGTCTGCCTGCCGTAGTGCTTCTTGGATATCCCGCCTCCTACTTGAAGCATTCAAGCAACTGACGCTGGTCTGGCCAAAGCGCGGGGATGTCGTTACGCATCAGCCACGACAGGGTCGGTCTTCGTGGCTGGCACCCCATCATGAACTGCTCGACGATGC
>JAJYDN010000068.1 GCA_021777535.1 Pseudomonadota bacterium | reverse complement strand
TCCGATCTGGCGAAGGCGCCTGAAGGCGTCGAGGCGACATTCCTTGAGCATCTTCTGGAATTAAGGCAGCGCCTGATCAAGGCCACGCTGTCTGTCCTGCTCCTGTTTGTCGGCCTGTTTCCGTTCCGCAACACACTCTACGCACTGCTTGCGCGGCCGTTGACGGCGGTCCTGCCAAAGAGCGGCGGGATGATTGCGACCAATCCGGCCGCCACCTTCATCGCGCCCTTGAAACTCACCTTCGCGGTCGCGGCCGCCATTGCCGTTCCCGTCATTCTCTATCAGCTGTGGGCATTCGTTGCGCCGGGTTTGTACAAGAAGGAGCGGCGTCTGGTGGCGCCCCTGCTGATCTCCAGTACCGTCCTTTTCTATCTCGGCATGGCGTTTGCGTATTTTTTCATCCTTCCCCTGGCCTTCCACTTTTTCGCGCAGACGGCCCCGGCCGGCGTCCGGGTCATGACGGACATCAATGCCTATCTGAACTTCGTGCTGCGTCTCTTTTTTGCCTTCGGTGTTTCGTTCGAGGTACCGGTTGCGATCGTCTTGCTGGTCATGATGGGTATCCTGAAGCCCGAAACCCTGTCCGCAAAGCGCCGTTACGTCATTCTGGCGGCGTTCGTGCTGGCTGCCATCGTGACGCCGCCCGATGCGTTGTCGCAGACGCTGCTCGCGCTGGCGATGTGGGGTTTGTTCGAGGTGGGTCTCCTGGTTGCCTATCGCGTGCACAGACGCGCAAAACCGGAACCCGGGCCGGCTACTGCCGCTCCTCCCGTGACAGCCGCGGACGCGGCGCAAACCGCCAGTGCGCCGCTGACGGCAGAGGTCCGGCGCCCACGTCCACCGGGCAAGCGCCGCCGCCGCCCGCGTCCCCGGAAGCCGCCAGGCCCCTGATGGCGCCGGAGGGGTGTGGCCGGGGGCGGTTTTTGCGCCTGCGCTAGCCCTCTATCGTGGTCGGGCTGTTTGGCGGCCGGCTGGCCACTGTCACCGTTTTGGTCTGGCGCGCGCCCCGATGCAGGACCGTAAGGGTGATTTTTACGCCCGGATTCGTGTCTGTGATCTGGACGAGCGCGTCATTGGCGGTCAGCAGGGGGTGTCCGTCGATGGACGTGATGATATCGCCCGGCTCGAGTCCGGCCTGCGCCGCGGGGCTTTGCCGATAGACGCCGGCGATCAGTACGCCACGCGTGTCGGCCGGTAATTTGAGTGCGCGCGCGAGCATGGGCGTCAATGTCTGTCCGGCCACGCCGATCCATCCTTCGATGACGTGCCCGTAGCGGATGATCTGGCGGAAGACATGGCGCGCCAGATTGACCGGGATGGCAAACCCGATCCCCTGGAATCCACCGCCACGGCTGTAGAGCGCGGTATTGATGCCGACGAGATCACCATTGGTGTTGATGAGCGCGCCGCCCGAGTTGCCCGGATTGATCGCTGCATCCGTCTGGATGAAGTTCTCGATGGTGCTCAATCCGAGTTCGTCGCGGCCGGTCGCGCTTACTATGCCCATGGTCACGGTCTGGCCGATGCCGAAGGGGTCGCCGATGGCGAGCACGACATCGCCGACGCGGGTGTTGCGGGCGTGCCCAAGCGTTATGGCCCGGAGGTGGGGCAGGCCGATCTTCAGGACCGCGAGGTCCGTCGAAGGATCCGTACCCACCACGCGCGCCCTGGCGTTGCGGCCATCCTTCAGGAATACGCGGATCGCATCGGCCCCCTTTATCACGTGGTAATTGGTGAGGATATAGCCGGACCTGCTGATGATGACGCCTGAGCCAAGACTCGTTTTTATGCGCCTCTCGGGGATTTCGTTGCGCGGGATTCCGAAGAACGGTTCTTGCAGCAGGTGGGGCTGCGGCAACACGACGACCCGCGCTGTGTTAATATTGACGACAGCGGGGGCCGCCAGACGGACCGCAGGGGCGTACGATACCGGTGCAGGCGTGCGGCCAGGCGTGCTTTTAGCTTCGCGAATGACGACGTTACCACGACTCGCGAAGAGTCGCGGCCAGAGCAGGACGGCGACAAAGGCTATGGCAAGCCCGAGGACGAGAGCCTGGCTCAGCATGATGAGGTGTTTGCGCAGTCGCATATCTGTCTCCTGAACGATGGCTAGGCGGCCTCGTCATTGTGGGCTAAAATTATAGAGGCTGGGCGTACGTGAAGTTAAGCGTGCCTGTCTGCATCGCCTATGGCCGTGCCTTTCCGGGTACGACGAGCCTACCCGAAATTGTTGCTTTAACCCGTACTTATAGCGCGGGGCTTGGAGATCTACATGGCAGTGCCGACGGTGCGTAAACCCATTATGACCCTCTATTCGGGGATTAGCTGCCCCTTCAGTCACAAGGTGCGGATCGTCCTTTTCGAGAAGGACGTGGAATGTCAGATCGTCCATGTGGATCTGAAGAAAAAGCCACGCGAACTCGCCGAACTGAACCCCTACAACCAGGTACCGACCATGGTCGACCGGGATCTGGTCTTGTACGAATCGCACATCATCGCCGAGTATCTCGACGAGCGCTTGCCCCATCCCCCGCTGATGCCGGTCGATCCGGTTACGCGCGGCAAGGCACGCCTGATGCTGCTTCGCTTCAATCGCGACTGGTATGAATTGTTGCTGCATCTCGAGGGTGAAGACAAGCGCCTGGCCCAGCGTGCGCGCACCGTAATCCGCGACGGGCTCACGGTGATATCGCCGGTATTCAAGGACCAGCCTTATGTGCTTGGGGAGGAATTTTCCCTGGTGGATTGCGCACTGGCACCGCTTTTGTGGCGGCTTCCCTACTACGAAATCGAACTGCCCCGGCAAGCCAAGCCCATTCTCGACTATGCGGAGCGCTTGTTTGCGCGCAAGCCATTCCGCGCGAGTCTCACTGACGCCGAGCGCGACATGCGCCGCTGATGGCCGCGCTGAACAGCTACCTCGTGCGGGCAGTCTACGACTGGGCGGTAGAGTCCGGTTTGACCCCGCACATCGTCGTCGATGTCTCCAGGCCCGGCGTGGTGGTGCCGCCCGGACGGGCGGAAGGGGGCCGCATTGTCCTGAACATCGACCCGGCAGCGGTGCGGGGCTTCTCCTACGATCATGAACTCATGGCCTTCTCCGCCCGCTTTGGCGGCGTGGCGTTCAATATCACGGTGCCGGTGGCGGCCATCCTGGCCATTTATGCGCGCGAAAACGGCAAGGGGCTCTCCTTCGAGAGTGGTCCGGACAACGAGCCATCGCCTCCCGCGGAGCCGACCCCGCCGCCGGAACCGCCGGCCCCCAGGACGCCCACGCTGCGGCGCGTGAAATAAAGAAGACCGCAGCCTTCCGGCGCGCCTTGCCGGGCCCGCTTGCCCTCCCTCCATCCTGAGCAACCCGGCGCATGTCGGAAAGCGGTTTGCGTCTGGCCTGTCCTCTGGCAGCATGACAGGGTGATCCCTACCATTTTTCCGATAGTTTTCCTGGGGTTGTCATGTTAAGGCCGTTTTCGAAGGGGGCGGGCAACAGGCGCCGGGCGTGGGTATCCCTTTCCGGCCTGTGCCATCTGGTCGTCTTGTTGTCGGCAGTTTTCCTGCCGCCGATGGCGTGGGCGGATCTGGCCGCAACCCCCATCACCGGCAGCAGCATCCCCTTAAGCGAGGCGACGGTGATCCCGGGCCAGGGCACCGGGCAGACCTACTATGTATCGACCACGGGTGCCGAC
>JAJYDN010000067.1 GCA_021777535.1 Pseudomonadota bacterium | reverse complement strand
CTACTGCTTTACGATCAGCGGCCGGGAGAGATTTTAACCATTCGCGGACTGGCTCACCCCCCCGTTTCGGTCCGATAGAAGCGAACCTCCAGTATTGGCCGCGAAGGCTTCCTGTGCATGCGACATGCGTACCAGAAATGGTACGCATCTGCTGGAGCAACGAATGAGGATGTTCGGTCTTTTTGCCCCTGGGGGTCACGCGGTCACGTTCTTGGGGGACCCTGGCCGGGATTGTCGTACTTATCCTGCTGATGAGCTTTGGTGTGCAGAATTGGTGGGGATCGGCGATCTTGATCTACAGAATCGAGGGGTCCGGTCTCGTCCATGGGCGGCGCAGAACGGCATGGTCTCACTGAACCTAGGCTATGGCTTTGCGCCCCCCATACGCGTGAGAGGCGCGCCCTCGATGCCGATCAACGACAGTCTGTCAAACAGCTATTCCATCGGGGGCAGCCTCGGCTTCAACGAAGGTCCCCATGCCTATGGCGGCGGGATCTCGCTCGACAACGACGACTCGACCACCCAGGCGACGCTCATCGACGTCAATGGCGACGGGCTTCCTGACGAGGTTTCGGTAAGTGGCAACAACCTCGTCGTGCGCTTCAATACCGGTGACGGCTTCGGATCACCCGTTCTCTGGCCCATCCCCCAAAGTGAAAGCGGGGTCTTTGGCCGCACGCGCACGACGGACGAGGGGGGTGGTGCGTATTTCACGTTCCCCATTCCGCTTCTCTATGTAAGCCTCATCATCAATCCGGGCTTCAACACCGGCTGGTCGATGTCGCCCCCGGACGTGATGCTCGATGACATCAACGGCGACGGCTATCCCGATTTCCTCTCCTCGGATTCGGGAAGCGCGATCTCCGTGGCCGAAAACCCGATCGCCGACACCAATCGGCTGAAGATTCACCGTGCGGTCAGCTGTTGGCTGTGTCCGCTGTGGGGGTGGCCCCCTTGAAGTTCAACGGTTTGCCGATAACTATCAATGGCAGTAGACTCGGGGAGCGTGGATTGGCGTACTCCAGGTTATCTGGCCTTGCCAAGACATCTGCGACTTCAGCGTACTTTTTCGCTCGCCAAGGATATGGAGGATTCAACGCGTGACGTCCGGGACTTGGACTATGCTTTGTGTTGGTTCAGGCATCGTGTTGGCCTATTTTTAAACCGGATTTGATTGTGGGAGAAGGGCTTGAAGCCAGTGGTTCAGTTGGAACCCACAGGTTGCGGGATCGCGAGCATTTCTGCCATCGTGGGTCTTTCGTATACAGAAACGAAGTCGATCGCCAACTCCTTGGGCATTTTCGCCCATGACAAAAGGCTATGGTCGCAAACCGCGCCTGTCCGGGCACTTCTGAATCATTTCGGCATTCGACCCGGTTCTCGTGAAGTTCCCTTTTGTGCATGGGAATCCCTGCCGGATGTCGCCCTTTTGGCCATCAAGTGGCATCTTGAAAACAGCAAGCCATATTGGCACTGGGCGGTATTTGTTCGCGAACACGGGCAATGCTGCGTCCTGGATTCCAAGAAAGGTCTGCGTACGAATCGAAGAACCGACTTTGGGCGCATCAAGCCAAAGTGGTACATCCCGGTAAAGGACTCAAAGGGAAGACGGGGTTCCGTATAAACCAGGCAATCTGGGCGATACGCAAGATGTCGCCGTAGTGGCCGGCGCGCTGTTAACCGAGATCCTGAACGCAGAGGGGCGTTAAGGCGTTCAGTTTTGACCTGGCCAACCAGGCCTTCCGGCTCAAGGATTTTCTCAGCAAGAAGAAATACCCCCTGTTCTCGCCCGGATCCGGAAATCGGCATTGATACGGTCTACCCTTCCCGGCAGTACCTGCCTGTCAAAACACGCCGGCTGGTCGATTACTTGGTGTCTCAGTTCAGCAGTCCGGCATGGCAAAAGCCCCAGCATCATACTTTGATCTGCCCTCTCAACCGTGGCTCCGGGGCCGATGGTTGTTTGCGTGATCTTGCTCAGTCCACGTCGCTTGAGGCCGGGCAGGTCAATCGCGACTATCTGGCGGCCTGCGATCAGAACGCCGGACCCTTTGCCTGGACCAAGAGCGCAGACCAGATTCGTGGCTCGAAGGCGCCTTTGCCCCGGATTTTTGGCTCACTACACGCGGCCGCGCACGACGGCGCCGTCTTCGGGGCGCAGCCGCGCGAAACCCGGCAGTGCCAGAAGGGGCAGGAGCGCGAGAACGGCGAACACGGCATGAAATTCAGCAAGGCTCGGAGTGCGCGGATTCACGGCAAAGAGGCCCAAAAGGGCTGCGCCGAAGGAGACTCCGAAACTCACCGTCAGTTGCTGCAACAAGCCGCCGAGACTCGTGGCGCGGCTTAAGCGCTCGGCGGTGACGTCCGCATAGGCAAGTGTGTTGGACGACATGAACTGGATGGACCGTGCAAGACCGAAGAAAATGATGTCGGCAGCGATCAGGATGTGCGGTGTCTCGTGGCCGATCAACGCGAAGTTGGCCAGCGTTGCGGCGCCGGCAACCGCGCCCGCGAACAGGATCCGGCGAAAGCCGAAGCGGCGCAATGCGGCGTTTGCGATCAGGCGGACCACGGGTGCGCCGAGCGCGGCAAGGACGGTGAGCGATCCCGACTGCACGGGGCTCATGCCAAGGCCGAGTTGCAGCATGAGCGGCAGCAGATAGACGGGGCTGTTCATGGCAATGCGGCACAATCCGCCAGCCATGGTGGCGATGCCAAACGCGCGCTCCCGCAGAAGAGAGAGGTCGATCATGGGGTGTGCACGGCTGCGGGCACGGCGCGCAAAGACCCAGACCAGAGTGGCGGCGGCCAGTATGAGGGCTGCGAGGGCGGCCAGCGGCCAGTGTCCGGTGGCCTCCACGGCGGCTTCGAAAAGGCCGATGCCCGTTCCGAACAGAAGAAATCCCGGCATGTCGAAGGCTGTCGTTTCGGCGGTGGCCGGCAGTAGCTTGAGGAACCGGTAGGCAAGCACCATGCCACCCAGGCCAAAGGGTAGGTTCACGAAAAAGATCCACCGCCAGGACAAATAGGTCGTGAGGTAGCCGCCGAGCAGGGGACCGATCACGGGCCCCGCGATCGCGGGCAGGGTGGTATAGGTCATGGCCTTTATCAACTGGCTGCGCGGGAAGCTGCGCAGCAGGATCAAGCGGCCGACCGGGGTCATCATGGCCCCGCCCAGGCCCTGCAGGACGCGGGTGGCGATCAGCATGGGAAAGCTGGCGGCCATTGCGCAGAGTGCGGAACCGGCGGTAAAGAGGCCGAGGGCGCCGATGAAGACGCGGCGGATCCCGTAACGGTCGGCCCACCAGCCGCTCAGCGGAATGAAGACCGCGAGGGTGAGGACGTAGGCGCTGACCGCGAGATTCATCTGCACGGGGCTTGTGCGCAGCGCGTGTGCCATGTCGGGGATCGCGGTGGTGATGATGGTCGCGTCGAGCTGCTCCATCAGGAAGGCGACGGCGACGACAAGGGGAATGAGGAGCCGCAGCCAGGGCTGCGCCTCGGTGACAAAGAGGCCGGTATCGGCCGCCTGCGGGGAGGAGGGGCGCTGCGGCGTGTTGGGCGGAGGAGTTTCGGGCATGGTGGGCCGGTTGGAATGGCGGGTCAGGTTCCGGGCAGTCCACGGCCGCGCATGCGCGGCCGCGGCGCCCTAGCGGCGGCCTGCATGCGAGGCGGCAAGCAAGCCGATGATTTCCTGTGTCGAAGCGGTCTCGCCGAGGCGCGGAAAGATGGTCGTGACGCTGTT
>JAJYDN010000066.1 GCA_021777535.1 Pseudomonadota bacterium | reverse complement strand
CGGCGATCGATCAAGAATGCGCACGTTTCAATGCCGAGTCCGAGGAGTTCTTTCGGTTTAAATTCGAGGGGCGACTGCGTGCGAAGGGGCTTCGTTATCACCGCTCGGGCGAGACGATCAACCTGCAGAACCTCACCACCACGCGTGGCAAGCGGATTGGCTTTATCCGTTTTGTCGAGATCTGGAAAGAGCGCAATGAGGAGATCGGGATCGTCGTCCTCGAGCGTTTCATCGATCTGCCCGGCGCCTATCTCAACCAGTACGTGTTTGCCTTGCTCGATCTGGCCGCCGCCAGACTCTATGTCTACTCGGAGGTGGATGGGCAGGCAACGGTAATCCGCACCTCACGCTTCCCATACGATGCCTGAGGGTGGTACGGTTTCATTCCAAAGCCAGCCGCTAAGGCGTTGCGGTGAGACCTCGCGTTCGGTTTCTTCATTTCTCTGGCGGTTGTAATGAACGAGGCGCAGCCTCCGGCGGACGAGCAGGGCATGGGCGATTGTTTGAAAACAGGTCGATTCGATGTTGCGTGCGGCCATCGGCAACACGCGGATGCGCCGTGCGACGTCCGCGAAGCGGTGGTCTTTCTTTTCGATCAGCGCCTGGATGCGGGCTTGCAGCGGTTTGACGTGGGAGGCAAGGAGACCGGGGTCAAGGTTCGCGAGCAGGTGATGCATCGCCAGCAGCGCGTGGATTTCCGAGCTGTTGAACCACAGGCCCGGAAGCTCGTGATTGGGCGACTGCGGGTCGAGCCGGTAGCCCCGGCGCGCGCGGTCCCAGATGATGGCCATTCCGAAGCGGTCGCGCAGGTATTCGAGGTCACGCTTGAAGGTGGCCACGGAGACCTCCAGCGCCGCCGTGAAATCCTGGAGCGGCACCGCCCCCCGCGCACGGAGCATATCTCTTATTTTATAGAATCGCTCGGAACGATCCATTCCCCCGCCTATTCCCGCATCGCGATGCCCGTGACCCATCATCATCAGCGATCCCGTCGGAAGACATCAGGGAATCGCGCAACTTGTGGTCAGTACGCCTCAGAGCTTCTTGGGCCGGTAATCCCGCGGGTCAGTGCACGAATCGTACAATGCGCGATCAATTTGAAACCAGTCCCTCATTACACCTTGCGCCAGGGTCCACCCGCGGGCCAGCGCTGGACGAACGGTTCATTGTTCCTCAGCGCCTCCCAGGGCGGCAGAAGAAACTTGCGCAGCGTCGGCGCGATCCCGCTCACCGTTTGCGGAGGAACGTTCATCCGGGCACGGCGCACGAAGGCGCGCAACTGGACATCGCGCCCGGCCTGCGTCCAATACTCTTCCGTCAGCCCGACCGGCACCTCCTCCTGAAGCGGCGTCTTGCGCCGGTCGAAGGTGCGGCGAATCGCTTCGACAAGCTCCACGCCCTCGAATGCGAAATGCGTGACGAGATAATGGATGTCGAAGAAGTCCTTGATGCGGCTGTTGCGCGCGCCGAGGACCACCATCGCCTCGAATTTCTCGGCCACCACCACCGCGCGCGAGTACGTCAGCACGCGTGGGGCCGGGAACTCCAGCATCGCCGGATAGGTCTCCTCCCGCGGCGTGGGCCAGACGGCATCGCTGACGCCGATATCCACCTGCAGCCGTGTCCGCGCGTTCCCCAGTTTCGCGGTGAAGTTCGCCCGCAGGCCGGCATATTCCTGATCCTCGCGTATCGGCGCCAACGCCAGCTCGCGCGTGCCGAACTCGACGCCGTCCGGCTCCACGATGGTTGCGCAGATAGCGCGAATGTCCTCCGCCACAGCATCCTGATCGGCCCCGCCCTGTCGCAACAGATCAAGGTCCAACGTGGCGCGGTAAGGAATCTCCGCCCACAGGCGCAGCAGAAGAGCGCCCTTCAGCACGAAACGGTTGTGGGCCGCGGAACGGCTCAGCCGATACAGAAAACGCTCAAGGAAGTAATTGTTGAGCGTGACCTGAAAATCCTCGCCCTGGCGCCGCGCCAGGTTCAGTAGCCGCTGCCGCACCGATTCGGCGAGATGGGCGGGCGTTTCCCGGCTCAACCGGTTGCCTCCAGATAGGGCTGCATCACCCGCTGCACCCGGCAGATTCTGGCGTAGCGCCAGAGCGCGTCCATGCCGCCGCGGTGCTTTTTCAGGTAATCCCGCAGGGCCTCCACCGCCACGTCGATGCCGATCTTGTTGCGAAACTTGAAGCAGTCGGCCACCGTCTTGGCGGGCGAGTAGAGGCGTACCGCCACGCCGTCGATCATGCGGGTTTCGATGCCGGCGCGATAGGCCGTAGCGGAACAGTACACCACGCGCACGGGAAACGGCGTCCGCCGCGGGCGCCAGGCCTTGCTGGGGAGCGCGAGCCACACCTCCGAAGGATGCTGGGTCGTCAGTCCGTGATAGCGCAGCGCCGACAGCAGGCACACCACGCCTTGTGGTACGGCTTTGGAAACCTCCGCCAGGCTGCGATGGGCGGAAACTTTCGCCGCCGGAATCGCATACAGCCCATGGCCGATGCGCTCGAGATCCCCGCGCGCCAGCAGCCGCTGCACGTATTCTCGCCGCAGTCCTCTGGCAGGCAGGTCCCGGGGCCGGAGGACCCCCAGTTTGCGTGCCAGGGCTAGTACTTTGCGGGCGCTGTCCTGGGCCATAGGTCTATGTCACATACCCTTGGTATTTATGTAAAACCACCTATGAATTGTGACAGGCCTGCTCCTGCAATACAACCCCGACCCAGGGGGCGTTAACTGCCCAATCGTCTAAACCTACCCTCGATCTTCGGCCGCGGGGCTCCAGCCCTGTTCGATGCGGCCATCGGTGATCGACGTCGGGTGTTGAATCGTCGCCAGGCGGTAGTGAACCCACCGACCCCGTTGCGTGCGGTGCTCCAACACCGCCGTCAGGATCGGCGTTCCGGTTTCGGAATCGGCGGCCCGGGAACATCACGGCGCATCCGGCTCCCCCACGAAATGCCCCCGGCCGGTGCGCCCCGCCACCCCCAGGGCAGCGCCTAAGTAATTGCGAAACCGCCCCTGGGCATCCCGCCCATAGGGCGCCCACGGTGCCCCGTGCGCGTCATAGCCGAAGGGCGCATCCCGGTGTGCGTCGAACGGCAGACAATCGATCCATACCCGGCCGCCGTCCTGAGCCGCCGGCAGCGTCATGCCGGGGACAATATGGGACGGGAGGGCATCGGCCCGATAGTGTTCGCGCGGGGACGGCCGGCCAGGGGATGCCGCGGCGGGTACGGACGCGGGCTTCGGTCCCAGGATCGAGGGTGCTGGTGCCGCGGGCTCCGTCTCGCGCGGCGGTGCCACCGTCGGCGCGGGCCGCGCGGGCACGCTGCGGGCCGCCACTCGGGACGGGGGTGCAGCGGTTTGGACCCTCCGTTCCGCCGCAATCGCGAACGCCGCCTTGACCACCTTATAGGCTGTGGCTCGCCGGTAGCCCCGGGCAAGCAAGGCTTGCACATAGGGCTGCGTCGGTTCCCCCGGGCGCACCAAGGCCGCGAGCCGGTCGGTGAGGATCCGCACCGCCGCCCAGTACGACACCTCATCCGCCACAAGCTGTCCCTCAGCGATCTGTTTCCAGGTCGCCGTCAGCTGTTCCAGCTCATCGGTCCTTCGGCCCACGGGTATGGCTCCGCTTTCGCCCTCCTCCTGAATCCGTGAGACGGGAAGCGGAACGGATCTGCGACGCGCGCGGCACTTTGGTGGAACACGGGTAGACCCCAGCCGGAACAATCGTGCCACCGGGGTCACACCGCTGTTCCCGGTGTGGCATGCAGACGTCACGGACGCGGACCAGCGCCGGAACGCGCGGCATGCCGGCGACACTCAGGCGGAACGAAAGCGTCACCGAAGCGGAACCGGAACTGCGGAAGTTTCGGTACAAGGTAAGGGGCGTGGGCCCACGGGCGCTGCGCGCCCAGGTTCCCC
>JAJYDN010000065.1 GCA_021777535.1 Pseudomonadota bacterium | reverse complement strand
CTCCTTGCCGGCTATGAAATGTTTAGCCACTTTGACCGGCGCGAGCTTGCGCTGATCGAACCGCTGCGCGCGCTGCGCCTTTTGCATTACAACGCGTGGATTGCCCGCCGCTGGGATGATCCGGCCCTTCCCCGCGCCTTTCCGTGGTTCTCCGAGGACCGCCACTTTCGCGAACTTGCGCAGCTCTTGCACACCCAGGAAAGGCGTCTCGATGCTCCACCGTTGCTGGGCGCGGGATTCGATTAGCCAATCAGCCCAGGATCACCGGGTAGAGGCGGGCCGCAATGCCAATCAATACCACCAGAACCCCCGTGAGGACGGAAAAGTCCTTCACTAAGCCGAAAGTACTCGGCCAGCCCGCCAGCATCAGGGTGCGCAGCGCATCGACCAGATAGCTCAGGGGATTCATGCGCGCAAGTACCGCAAGCCAGCGCGGCATCAGCGTCACCGGGTAGATCGCATTGCTCGCGAAGAAAAAAGGCATCGTGAGCAACTGGCCGATCCCCATGAAGCGCTCGCGCGTCTTCACGAGACAGGCGATCACGAGCGAAAAGGTTGCAAATACCGCAGAGCCCCAGAGGGTAAAAAGCAGCAGCAACAGGATCGGCAACACCTGCAGGCGCAGCGGAATGCCGAGCAGCAGCGTGAGGACATAGATGACGGCGGCCTGCGAAAGACTGCGCACGCCACCTCCGAGCGCCTTGCCCACCACCAGGACCGCACGGGGCGTCGGACTCACGAGGTATTTCACAAGGACACCCGAATCACGCTCCCAGATCGCCGAGAGTCCGTAGAAAATGGCGATAAACATGACGCTCTGGGCGAGAATTCCTGGTGCCAGGAAATCGACATACGGGATGCCGCCGGTGGGCATCGCGCGCAGCCTGTTCATTACCTGGCCAAAGATGAGAAGCCACAGGACTGGCTGGATGGCGCGCGTCATGAGTTCCACGGGATCGTGACGCAGCTTGCGGATTTCCGCCTCGGCCACCGCCAGCATCTGTCCACCATAATCGCCCCAGCCCAGTGCGCTTTGCATATCACCTCGCCCCGGGTGCATCGGCATCCATCGGGATGCGCGTAAGCGCAATGAAAACATCATCGAGAGTCGCGCCCTCCCCGGCCTCCGCCTTGAGTGCGGCAGGGGCGCCGTGTTTTACCATGCGCCCCTTGTAGACGAATGCCACGTCCTGACAAAGCGCATCCGCCTCTTCCATATAGTGCGTCGTCAAGAAGATGGTCGTCTGCCACTGTTGCCAGAGCGCCTGCACGTGCTCCCAGACGGCATGCCGGGCTGCCGGATCGAGACCGACGGTAGGCTCATCGAGAAAGAGCAGATCGGGGCGATTAACGAGCGACTGGGCAATCTCGAGCCGGCGGGTCATTCCGCCCGAGTAATGGCGCACCAGGAGGTCCCGCGCCGCCGCGATACCCATGAAGGACAGCGCCTCGTCGATCCGCTTGCGGCGGACGGTGGCGGGTACACGATAGATTTTGGAAAAAATGAGGAGATTCTCGTAACCGGTGAGATCCGGATCGGCCGATAACATCTGCGGCACGTAGCCAATACGCTGACGCACACGGGCTGCCTCGCGGACCACGTCGAAGCCCGCGACCCGCGCCTGCCCGCCGCTTGGCGGAAGCAGCGTCGTCAGCATGCGTATCAGTGTGGTCTTGCCCGCCCCGTTGGGCCCAAGCAAGCCAAAGATGCACCCGCGAGCCACCCGTAGATCGAGCTGATCCACAGCGGTCAGCGCACCAAAGCGCCGCGTCAGTCCGCTCGTTTCCACTACCCATGTCGACACGGCGCGCCCTCCGCACCGAAGGCTACTTCCCCATTATGGCCACGGGCCCTCCCTGAGACCAATCCGCAATCCGGGCACGACAGACAACCCGAAAAAATCCCATGCCCGTCCGTATCTCATGAAAATGGCGGTGCCTGGGGGAAGTGATTACCGAGCAACGCCTCCATGCGCCCCAGCCGGGCCGTAGCGGCCGCAAGCGCCTCGGCCAGATCGACCACCTGCTGATAAAGTTCTTCATTACGTGCCTGTACCTGCGCAAGCTCGCGGACAAGCGCGTCCCGCTCCGCCCCCCGTGCCTCCGAAACCCGCGTGGCGTCTTCGAGCTGGACCTGTATCTCGGCCACGTCGCCCAGTGCCGCCTCGCGGATCTTGTCGATACTCTCGTTGGCTTCCCGGGAGGCGAGCGCCCATAAGCTCGCCAGCAGCTCGCGTGCCTTGGCCTCAACCGGTGCCGGCACACCCACCTCGCCCTCTGTCTTCCATTTCAGGGCCTTCCATTCACTCAAATGCTGGTTGATCGTGGTAAAGCTGCCCTTGCCGATGTCTCCGCGCACCGTCGCCACAGTGGGCGAAAGACCGTTCTCGACCAGACGGTCCGCGGCCTCGAAAACCTGACGGCGGGTTACACCTGTACGCGGCATATATTCCCTCTGTTGTAAATTGTTATGATATATTACATTACATATCGTAATTATTGCATAGGGGATCCGATAGTTTTCCGTATGCAATACCAATTATTACGTATCGGAAGGATTATGCGGGAATGGTCGTCTGGGCAGATTGCGATCCTTTGAGGGTCGCCTTGGTCGCCGTTGCATTGTGGGCCGTCCTCGCCATGGCAAGCCTGGTACTATCATCACGGCCGCGCGCCTTGCGCGCCCTTTTTACGCTGGGTGCGGCCGGCGGGCTTACGCTCACCGCAGCCGGGTTGTGTGCGCTCTTCGAACCGGTTTCGCGCTGCGTCCTGCGAACCGGACTGCCCCATCTGTCCTTCCATCTCGCCCTTGATCCCCTGTCTGCCGTATTTGCCGTGCTGTTCGGTTTTTCCGCAATGGGCATCTCTCTTTACACGCCAGACTACATCGCACACGAGACGACCGCGCGCACTGCGCGTATGGCCGGCCAGTATCACGTTCTGCTCGCAGCGATCGCGCTCGTGCTGCTTGCCGACGACGCCTACGCGTTTCTGGTTGCCTGGGAGACGATGGCGCTCACATCCTATCTGCTCATCATGAGCGATGACCGCGTCGCCAACGCGCGCAGCGCGGGCATTTTGTATCTGGTGACTGCGCACGCAGGCGCCATCGCACTGGTTCTCGCCTTCGGCATCCTCCAGGCGGCCACCCATGCCGGTCTTGCCGGCTATGCCTTCAGCGCCATGCGCGACACCACGCTGACACCCCTTCTCGCAAGCACCGTGTTTTTTCTGGGTCTTGCGGGATTTGGCGCCAAGGCAGGCTTCCTTCCGTTTCACGCGTGGTTGCCCGAGGCGCACCCCGTGGCGCCCTCACCGGTCTCGGCGCTCCTTAGCGGAGTGATGGTAAAACTTGGCATCTACGGCATCCTGCTCATCACTTTCCGACTGCTGCGCACGCCTCTCTGGTGGTGGGGAGTCATCATTCTCGTGCTGGGACTCGCAAGCGCTTTTTTCGGCGCAATCTATTCCGCCGTGCAAAACGACATGAAACGCCTGCTCAGCTACTCCTCGATCGAAAACATCGGTCTCATCCTGGCTGGTGTCGGACTCACCGTGTTATTTACGGCCTGCCACATGCCGGTCCTGGCCGCGCTTTCGCTCCTGGCTACTTTCTACCATTGCATGAACCACGCTCTCTTCAAGAGCCTGCTCTTCCTCGGGACGGGATCCGTACTGCATGCAACGGGTGAGCGCAACCTCGGCAGGCTCGGCGGTCTCATAGGCCGCATGCCGTGGGTGGCAGCCCTCATGCTGCTCGGTAGCTTCGCGGCCGCCGGCGTGCCGCCGTTCAATGGCTTCATGTCGGAATGGCTTCTCCTGCAGGCCTTCCTTGGCGCCACGTCCTTTCCGCAGCCTTACCTCAATATGGCCGTCCCGCTGGGAGCCGCAGGGGTAGTGCTCGTAGGGGGCCTCGCGGCTTTCGTGATGGTCAAATTTTATG
>JAJYDN010000009.1 GCA_021777535.1 Pseudomonadota bacterium | reverse complement strand
ATTCACCCGAGGCGTCCTGACCTCCAGGAAGCATTCGTGCCGGAAGAAGTCGAGATGCCGCAGCCGCTTGATCCGGGTGTCATGGACAGGATGCAGGCCGGGGGCATCCGGATGCCCGAAGCGGCTACCCGCGACGAAATCGATCGCGATGGTCAGCGTCTTCCTGGCGGTATCGAAATCCACGCCCTGAACGTACCAGGGCGCCTCGACACCCAGGGCGGCATCAAACAGCTTGTCGTGCATGATCGTGTTTCCGTCTCCCGGTCGAATGCGGCATTATGCCGCACCCAGCCAGGAGCGAGCGTATCTGATTACGTGGAGTCAAGGGTACGCTCCGCCAGGCTATCGCCCGCCCTTGACCCCAGGCCGCACCCACACGAAATTCAAAAGAGGCAAAGTTACCAACTTTAATTTCTGGTTACCGACTTTATCTGCATCCCGCAGTGCATGCGAGGTGTCTTGCGCGGCCTATTCCACCGTGACGGATTTCGCCAGGTTGCGGGGTTGGTCGATGTCGGCGCCCTTGGATACGGCCACATGGTAGGCGAGCAGTTGCAGGAGCACGGTGTAGATGACCGGCGCCAGCAGATCATCTACATGAGGGACCGTGATGACATGGGTGTGGTCGTCGGCACCGATGGCATTGTCCGCATCGGCGAACACGAAAAGTTCACCGCCGCGGGCCCGCACTTCCTGAAGGTTCGAATGGAGTTTTTCCAGGAGCTCGTTGCCAGGGGCCACCGCCACCACGGGCATGTCGGCATCGACCAGCGCGAGCGGACCGTGCTTCAGTTCCCCGGCGGGATAGGCTTCCGCGTGGATATAGGAGATCTCCTTTAGCTTGAGCGCCCCTTCCATCGCCACCGGATACTGGGTGCCGCGGCCCAGAAAGAGGGCATGCTGCTTGTTCGCAAACGCACTCACCCACGACTGCACGGCAGGATCGAGACTCAGCGCCCGCTCGACGAGCACCGGCAGGCTGCGCAAAAGGCCGACGATATGGCGCTCGCCCTCGGCGCCGAGACGGCCACGCCGCCCGAGGCTTGCGACGAGGAGAAGAAGGGCCACGAGCTGGGTGGTGAAGGCCTTGGTCGAGGCCACGCCGATCTCGGGCCCGGCCTGGGTGAGCAGCACGAGTTCGGAATTGCGCACGAGGGCACTTTCCGGAACATTGCAGATCGCGAGCGTGTGTTCGACGCCGATCGCCTTGGCATGCGCGAGCGCCGCGAGGGTGTCGGCCGTCTCGCCGGACTGCGACAGTGTCACGAGAAGCGTGTGCGGACCCAGGCGGGGCCGCCGGTAGCGAAACTCGCTCGCCACCTCGACTGCGCACGGGATCTCGGCAAGCGACTCGAGCCAGTAGCGGCCGATCAGGCCCGCATGATAGCTGGTCCCGCACGCGACGATCTGGATGGCCTTCACCTTGTCGAAGATGGCGCCGGCGGTGCGGCCGAAGGCCTCGTCGTAGACCTGGGAGAGGCCAATGCGATTTTCCAGGGTATCGGCTATCGCGCGCGGTTGTTCGTGAATCTCCTTCAGCATGTAGTGCCGGTATTCGCCGCGGGCCACCGCGTCGGCCGACAGTTCGCTCTGCTTGACCGGCCGCTCGACGACCTGGCCGCCGGCGTCGTAGATGGTGACCCGGTCGCGCGTGATGTCGGCGACGTCGCCCTCCTCCAGAAAGATGAACCGCTGCGTGACGGGCAACAGGGCGGCGACGTCGGAGGCGATGAAGTGCTCGCCGATCCCGAGGCCCACCACGAGCGGACTGCCGCGCCGGGCCGCGACCAGACGGCCTGGGGCCTGGCTGCTGATGACCCCGAGGGCGTAGGCCCCGCGCAGGGCCGGTAGCGCGCGGCGCACCGCCTCCAGCAGATCGTGGCTGTCGGCCAGATGCCGGTAAACCTCGTGGACGATCACTTCCGTGTCCGTCTCGGAGGTGAACTCGAATCCAAGCGATGTCTGCGCGCGCCGCAGCGTCTCATGATTTTCGATGATGCCGTTGTGAACGAGGGCGACCGTCTTGCGGCAGATGTGCGGATGCGCATTCTCGGTGGCGGGCCGGCCATGCGTGGCCCAGCGGGTGTGGGCGATGCCGGTCGTTCCCGCCATGTGGCCGTCGAGGCGCGCCTCGAGGTCGCGGACCTTGCCAACGGAACGCGTGCGCGCAAGTGCCGTGGCGCCGTCGACCACGGCGATGCCGGCGGAGTCATAGCCGCGGTACTCCAGGCGGCGCAGTCCTTCGACCAGGATGGGCACCACATCACGTTGCGCAACAGCCCCGACGATTCCGCACATACCCCCGTTCCTTCCCCTTCCCTATTTGGCGGGCCGGCGCCAGCCGTTCACCGTCTTCTGCAAGGACCGGCTCAGCGTCAATTTGTCGCCCGGCGCGTCCTTGGTGATGGTGGATCCGGCACCGATGGTGGCGCCGGCGCCGACGGTGACCGGGGCCACGAGCTGGGTATCGGATCCGACGAACACATGATCACCGATGATCGTCCGGTGTTTGCGTGCCCCGTCGTAGTTGCAGGTGATGACCCCGGCGCCGATGTTGACGTAACGTCCGACCTCGGCGTCGCCTATGTAGCTCAGATGGTTGGCCTTCGAACCTTCGCCGATCACGCAGGCCTTGGTCTCCACGAAATTGCCCACGCGGGCGCCGGCCCCGATCCGGGTCTGCGGCCGCAGGCGGGCGAACGGGCCGATGGTGGCATGATCGCCGATATCGGCGCCATCGATGACGCTGTAGGCCTCGATCCGGACGTCGGCGCCGATGGTGCTGTTGCGGATGACGCATCCAGGCCCTATGCACACGCGATCACCGAGCCGCACGTCGCCCTCGATCAGGCAATTGATGTCGATCGCGACATCCTGACCCGCCGCGAGCGTGCCGCGCACGTCAAACCGCGCCGGATCGGCAAGCTGGACGCCGGTCTCGAGCAGGCGGTCGGCCGCCTGGCGCTGGTAGACGCGCTCGAGACGGGCCAGATCGGCGCGCGAGTTGACCCCGTCGACCTCGGCCGGATCAAGCGGATGGATGGCCGCGACCATCGCCCCTTCGGCGCGCGCCAACCCGACGATGTCTGTGAGATAAAACTCCCCCTGCGCGTTGTCGGCGGTGAGTTGTGGCAGCCAGCGCCGCAAATCGGCGGCCGACGCCGCGAGGATGCCGCTATTGACTTCGCGCAGGGCCCGCTCGGCCGGGGTGGCATCCCGCCACTCGACGATGCGGGTGACCGCGCCACTGGCATCGCGCACGATGCGTCCGTACTGATTGGGGGTGTCGGCCAAAAAGGTGAGCAGCGTCAGGTGGTCGGGTGCGGTATCGAGGAGCGCGCGTGCAGTCGCGGAACTCAGCAACGGGACGTCGCCCAGCAGTACGAGGACGCGCCCGTCTCGCGCAAGCCCTGGCAGGGCATGGCGGAGCGCATCGCCGGTTCCGCGGCGTTCCGGCTGGAATACCCACTCGACGGGCTGGCCGGCGAAGGCCTCGCGGACCAGATCACCGCCGTGCCCGTACACGACGTGTACGGCCCGCGGATTGAGACTGCGCGCGGTGGCGATGACGTGCGCGAGCAGCGGGCGCCCGGCAAGCGGATGCAGCACCTTGGGCTGGGCCGACGCCATGCGCCGGCCCTGGCCGGCGGCGAGAATCACGATATCCAATGGGAAGAGCGAGCCCTGCATGGCGTTATTAGAGCCGCCTTAACCGGCAAAGGCAATGCCCGAACGCCGGAAGCGGTCAGTGCAGTACCTGTGCGGGACGGCCTGTCTCACGTTCTTCGTCCGTGGCGTCGCGTACGTCGCGAATGGTGACGACGAAACGCACCGTTTGCCCGGCCAAAGGATGGTTGGCGTCGACGGTGACCGTACCGGCCTCGACGCGGGTAACCACGAAGGTGAGGCTTTCACCACGGTCGTTTTCGGCCTCCACCTGGGCGCCCACCTGCTGGAACTCGGGCGGCACGTTCGCCAGGTCGTCCGTAAACACCAGACGGTCGTCGCGCTCACCAAAACCGTCGGCCGGCGGCAACTCGACCTCGACCACATCGCCGACGTCGTGGCCGTCCAACGCCTCCTCGATCTTGTCGAAGAGCCCCTGGCCGGACCCGTGCAGATAGTGGACGGGCAGGTCCGTGTACTCGAAGATTTCGCCGTCCTGATCGTGCAACACATAGGTGAGGGACACCACCTTGTCTTTGGTAACGACCATGACGGCCTCCTGTTTTCGAGTCAATCCAATACTCCCGTCCTCAACCGGCGGTGTGACGGAGGCGAACCTTGAGATTGCGGATGGCGCGCAGCCGGGCTATCGCCTCGGCCAGTTCCGCTTGCGCATGAGCATAATCTATTTCGGCCTTCCGGTCTTCCAGTGCCTCCTGCGCCTGGCGCACGGCCTCGGCCGCGCGCGCCTCGTCGAGATCGGCGGCCCGTTCGCTGCTGTCGGCGAGCACCGTGACCTGGCCGGGCTGGACTTCGACGAACCCGCCGCTCACATAAAAACCTTCTTCCACGCCCTCGGCGTTCGTCACGCGCAGCGCACCCGCCTTCAGCTTGCCAAACAAAGGCGAGTGGCCCGGAAGGATGCCGGCCTCGCCCTCGGCAAGCGGGACTACGACCAGACTCGCCTCGCCGCTGTAGAGGGCCCGGTCGGCGCTGACGATGTCGATGTGAAGCGTCTGCATGGCTAGAGCCGTCCCGCCTTTTGCACCGCCTCGTCGATGGTACCCACCATGTAGAAGGCCTGCTCCGGCAATTGGTCGTATTCGCCGTCGGCGATGCCGCGGAAGCCGCGGATGGTTTCCTTCAGGGGCACATAGGTGCCGGGGCTGCCCGTGAATACTTCGGCCACGAAAAACGGCTGCGACAGGAAGCGCTGGATCTTGCGGGCCCGCGATACGGAGAGCTTGTCGTCGGCCGACAGTTCGTCCATGCCGAGGATCGCGATGATGTCCTGCAGTTCCTTGTATCGCTGGAGGATCGCCTGCACCTTGCGGGCCGTTTCATAGTGTTCCGCGCCGATGATCTGCGGATCGAGCTGGCGGCTCGTGGAGTCCAGGGGGTCCACCGCGGGATAAATCCCCAGTTCCGCGACCTGGCGCGACAGCACCACGGTGGCGTCGAGGTGGGCAAAGGTGGTCGCGGGCGACGGGTCTGTCAGATCGTCCGCCGGCACATACACGGCCTGTATCGAGGTAATCGATCCGGTCTTCGTCGACGTGATGCGCTCCTGGAGCACGCCCATTTCCTCGGCAAGCGTCGGCTGATAGCCGACGGCCGATGGCATGCGGCCAAGGAGGGCCGACACCTCGGTGCCCGCGAGCGTATAGCGGTAGATGTTGTCGATGAACAGGAGAACGTCCCGCCCCTCGTCGCGAAAATACTCGGCGATCGTAAGCCCGGTGAGGGCGACGCGCAGGCGGTTGCCCGGCGGCTCATTCATCTGGCCGTAGACGAGGGCGACCTTGTCCAGCACGCCGCCCTCTTTCATCTCGTGATAGAAATCGTTGCCTTCACGGGTCCGTTCGCCCACACCCGAAAACACTGAGTAGCCACTGTGCTCGATGGCGATGTTGCGTATCAGTTCCATCATGTTGACGGTCTTGCCGACACCGGCGCCGCCGAACAGCCCCACCTTGCCGCCCTTGGCGAACGGGCAAATGAGATCGATCACCTTGATGCCGGTTTCCAGAAGTTCCGTGCTTGCGGCAAGCTCCTCGAAACGGGGCGGGGCACGATGGATGGACAGGCGCTTGTCGGCACTGATCGGGCCCAGCTCATCGATCGGACGCCCGAGGACGTCCATGATGCGCCCGAGGGTCGGCAGGCCGACCGGTACGGTGATGGGGTGGCCCGTGTTCGTACACACGAGACCGCGGCGCAGGCCGTCGGTGGTCCCCATGGCGATCGTGCGGACGACACCGTCACCGAGCTGCTGCTGCACCTCGAGCACGAGCGCACCTCCTTCGACGGTGAGCGCGTCATAGATCTTCGGCACCGCGTCACGCGCAAACTCGACGTCGACGACCGCACCGATGACCTGGATGACTTTTCCGGATGACATGCTACCCCCTAGACTGCGGACGCGCCGCTGACGATTTCGGCCAATTCCTGCGTGATCGCGGCTTGGCGGGCCTTGTTGTAGGCCAGACGCAGGTCGCCGATGAGCTGCCCGGCGTTGTCGGTGGCGGCGCGCATGGCGACCATCCGGGCCGCCTGTTCGCTCGCCTGGTTCTCCAGGAGGGCGCCGTGGATGCGGGTTTCGATATAGCGCTCGAACGCGTCGTCGATCACCGACCGCGCGTCCGGTTCATAGAGATAATCCCATCGATGGGCCAGCGCATCGTCCGCTGTCGCGGGCAAAGGCAGCACCGTATCGGCCACGGGGCGCTGCGTCATGGTGTTCTGGAACCGGTTGAAGACGATCACAAGGCGGTCGATGCGGCCGGTGCGGTACCCATCCAGCATGACCTTGGCGACCCCCAGGATCGTCGACAGCGCGGGGCGGTCGCCAAGCGGCGCCGCCTGCGCCACCACCGGTGCCCCCAGGCGCCGGAAATAGGCGGCGGCCTTGCCCCCGTACACACCGATCTCCGCCTCGACGCCCTGTTCCTGCCAGGTGCGCAAGGTGGTAACCGCCACGCGCAGGACGTTCGCATTGAGCGCGCCCGCAAGCCCCCGGTCGGAGCTCACCACGAGGAGGCCGGCCCGCCGCGCCGGGCGCACCGCCATGAAGGGATGGCGGTACTCCGGGTGCGCGGCACGGAAATGGCCCATGACGGCGAGCAGGCATTCCGCGTAGGGGCGCGCCGCCTGCATGTGTTCCTGCGCCTTGCGCATCTTGGCGGCGGCCACCATCTGCATCGCGCGCGTGATCTTCTGCGTGTTCTGTACGCTCTTTATCTTGCTGCGGATCTCCTTGCCCTGCGCCATCAATAGGTCCCTTCGGCCTTGAACGCCTGGATGAGCCGCGTAAGCTCGGCTATCACATCTTCGACGTAATCACCGTGCTCGTTGATGCGCGCAAGCAGATCGGGCCGTTCCCGCCGCAGCATGCCATGCAGGCTCTGTTCGAAAGACGACACCTTCTCCACCGGCAGGTCGTCCAGCACCCCGAGGTTGGCCGCCAGCAGCGAGACCGCCATCTCGGCAACCGACAGCGGCTGGTATTGCGCCTGCTTCATGAGCTCGGTGACCCGGCGCCCGCGGTCGATCTGTTTGCGCGTGGCCTGGTCGAGATCCGAGGCAAACTGGGCGAATGCCGCCAGTTCCCGGTATTGCGCAAGCGCCAGGCGCACGCCCCCGCCGAGGCGCTTGATGATCTTGGTCTGCGCCGCGCCGCCCACCCGCGACACCGACAACCCGGCGTTGATGGCCGGCCGGATGCCCGCGTTGAAAAGATCCGTCTCGAGAAAAATCTGTCCATCGGTGATCGAGATGACGTTGGTGGGCACGAAGGCCGACACGTCGCCCGCCTGCGTCTCGATGATGGGAAGTGCGGTGAGCGAGCCGGTCCTGCCGGTGATGCCCGAGCACTTTTCGACATAGGCCTCGTTGACGCGCGCGGCACGCTCGAGGAGACGCGAATGCAGATAGAAGACGTCGCCCGGATAGGCTTCGCGGCCTGGCGGCCGGCGCAGCAAAAGCGAGATCTGCCGGTACGCCCAGGCCTGCTTGGTGAGATCGTCGTAGACGATGAGGGCGTCTTGCCCCCGGTCACGGAAATATTCCCCCATGGCGCAGCCGGCATAGGGCGCGAGATACTGCATGGCCGCCGAGTCGGCGGCGCTGGCGGCGACGACGGTCGTGTAGGCCATCGCGCCGGCCTCGGTCAACCGGTGGACGACGGCCGCCACGCTGGACGCCTTCTGGCCGACCGCCACATAGACACACAGCACACCGGTACCGCGCTGCGCGAGGATGGCGTCCACCGCGAGCGCCGTCTTGCCGGTCTGGCGGTCGCCGATGATGAGCTCCCGCTGGCCGCGGCCAATCGGCACCATGGCATCGATCGCCTTGATGCCGGTCTGCAGGGGCTGTGTCACCGACTTGCGGGCGACCACGCCCGGCGCGACCTTTTCGACAGGAGACGTGGCGTCGGCCCGGATCTCGCCCTGGCCGTCGATGGGGCGGCCGAGCGCGTCGACGACGCGGCCAAGAAGCGCCGGGCCCACCGGCACCTCGAGAATGCGCCCTGTCGCGCGCGCCTCGTCGCCCTCCGTCAGATGCCCGTAGTCGCCGAGGATGACGGCGCCGACGGCGTCCCGCTCGAGGTTCAGTGCGAGCGCAAACGTGTTGCCGGGCAGTTCGAGCATCTCCCCTTGCATGACGGCGCTCAAGCCGTAGATCCGGGCGACGCCGTCGGCAAGGCTTACGATCGTTCCCGTGAGCGCCGCCGCAGGCGGCGCGAGCTGTTCGATGCGCTGCTTGATGAGCTCGGAGATTTCGCTCGGTTTGATTGCCATCTTGCTGTCCTCTAAAAAGATCCCATGGCGCGGCCAAGCGCGCGCAGGCGGCCGCGCACCGAACCATCCAGAACCGTGTCGCCGATCTGCACGATCGCACCGGCGAGGAGGTCCGGTTCCACCGCCACGTCGAGCTCGACGGTTTTGCCAAGCCGCGCGGCAAGGCGTGCGCGCAAGGCCTCGCCATCCTGCGCAGCGAGCGGCCGCGCGGTAACGACGCGGACGCGGGCGCGCCCTTCCTGCTCGTCTTTCATCTCCGCGAAGGCTTGCGCCACCTCCGGCAGGTGATCGAGACGGCCGTTGTCGATCATGACGCCGATCAGGCGCGTAACGGCCCCGCAGACAGGCTCGGTGGCGAACGCACCGGCGAGCGCCCCGGCGCCGGTCCGGGGGTTGGCGATGAGCGCCGCCACTTCCGGGTCGGCTACCGCCGCCGCGGCTGCCTGCAGGCACACCGCAGCAGTGGCGAGATCCGCGTGCGCGGCGTCGGCCAGGGCGCGCGCGTACGGACGGGCCACGACTTCACGCGCGCCCATCTCAGAGCTGCTCCATGACCTGATGGAGAAGGTCTTCGTGCAGGCGTCCGTCTATCTCCCGCTGCACGACCCGCTCGGCACCGAGCAACGCAAGCCGCGCGACGTCGTGGCGCAGCGCCTCGCGCAGGCGCGTCGTCTCGGCGGCCGCTTCCGCGCGCAGCAATGCCATCATCTGCTCGCCCTCCTGCTGGGCCCGCTCGCGCGCCTCGTCGACCAGGCCCCGCGCGCGGTGATCGGCATGATCAAGGATCGCCGCGGCGCGTTCCCGCGCAAGCTTCAGGATTTCCTCTTCCTGGTTGTGCGCCCGGTCCAGGGCACGGCGGCCCTCCTCGGCGGCCGCCAGGCCATCGGCTATGCGCTTTTGCCGGCGCGCCAGCAGGGCCGTCAGCGGACCCCACAATACCCGGTTGATGAAGAAGACGAGCAGCAAAAAGCTCGCCATCTGCACGAAGAGGGTCACGGAAATGGTCATGGCCTCACTCCGGTATCAGTGAACCAGGTGTTTTATGGCCGCCAGCGCATTGGCCGCAAACGGGTCGACGAAGGTGAAGTACATGGCGAACGCGAGCGCAATGAACGGAAACGATTCCATGAGGCCCGCGGTGATGAACATCTGGATGCGCAGCGTCGGCAGCATCTCCGGCTGGCGCGCCACACCCTCGATGTACTTCGAGCAGATGAGGCCCCAGCCCAGGGCGGAGCCGAGCGCGGCGCCCGCGATGATGATGCCCACCGCGATAGCCGTATAGGAATACAGCGACCCGATGACTGCGGCAAGCTGCGGATCTGTCATGACTTACTCCTCGAAAGTTGCCAGAAAACGACACTAATGGGCGCCACCCTCTTCGGCCGCGGCCATGGCCAGATACATGATCGTGAGGATCATGAAGATAAACGCCTGCAAGGCGATTATCAGCAGATGGAAGATACCCCATCCGGTATCGGCCACCCAGCCCGCCCACCACGGCAATAACGCGATCAGCAAAAACACGAGTTCGCCCGCGAACATGTTGCCGAAAAGCCGCAGACCGAGACTCAGGGGCTTGGCGATCTCCTCGACAAGGGTCATCAAGACGTTGAAGGGAAACAGGTACGGCCCGAACGGATGCACGAGATAGCCCTTCAGATAGCCCAAAAGCCCCTTGTTGCGCACGTTGTAGACGAGCGTGAGGATAAAGACGCACAAGGCCATGCCCAGCGTCGTATACGGATCCGCCGTCGGCGTGGAACGGAAGTGGTGGACGCCGAACCAGCCGGCGACGGTCGGCAACAGATCGATCGGCAGCTCATCCATCATGTTCATCAGCAGCACCCACAGGAACACCGTGAGCGCAAGCGGCCCGATGAGCGGATCTTTGACCGGGAAGATCCCCTGTATCTGGTCGTCGACGAACTCGACGACCGCCTCGAGGACATTCTGCAGGCCGGTCGGGCGATCCTCGTCCAGGTGGCGTCCGACGGCCCAGCCGGCCCCGAGGATCAGGATCCCGAGCGCCCAGCTGATCCCGATGGTGTCGAGCTGGAAACTCCAGAATCCGTGCCCGACCGTGAAATTCTGCAGATGGCCGGTCATGTAGGCTATCGGGTGCTTCACGGGGCGCGTCCTCCCGGCATCGCGTACATGAGCTGCCCGAAGCCGAAGGCGGCAACCAGGGGCACGCCCGGCAGATGCAGGACACCGAGCGCCACGAAGAGAAGCGCAAGCGCAAGCAAAAAGCGGAGCACGAAGCCGCCATACAGCCAGAGCTGGCCCGCAGCGCCGTCTTTCCCATCGGCACGGGCGAGTGAATGACCGAGAATCAGTGTACCTGCCATCGCAATCCCGCCACCCGCCAGCGCGGCCATGAGGCGCGCTGAAAGCGGCGGACCGGAGACCAGTGCGGCACTCGCGCAGCCAACGGCGCACGCCGTCGCGGCCTGCCAGAGCAGGACGCGACGCACGCGATCAGAAAACACATCGGCTGCGGCTTTCATGATCTTTTAGAAATGCTATAAACGGCCCGAAGGCCGCGCAGTATAAGCGGTGCCTAATGTTTGGTCAACGCGCTCTTCGCCCGCGCGGGCGCGGGTTTGGCCGCGGCATGCCGGGGCGGACGCGCCACCGATGCCGGCCGCAGGTGGGCCTGCACCCAGGCGCGCTCGGCCGGTGACAGGCGCGCGGCGAGGCGGTGCGCGAAAACCCCGGCGCGCGGCCATTTCGCCTGTGCGCGCTCATACCACTTGAGCGCCTGCTCGAGATGGTCCGCACGCCCCACACCGTACTGGTAAAGCTCGCCCAGCTCGAATTGCGCCCTGGGTACACCCGCCCGGGCCTGCGCCCGCAGGGTGTGCAGATTGGCGGCGGCGGCCGTTGTCAGCAACGCGCAGGCGATGCCGGCCAGCCATCGGGTCGAGCGGATCATAACCCCTCCTTGTGGTCCTTCGAAAATCGGCCGAGAAGTCCCTCGAGCTCTTCCATACTATGGTAGTCGATGGTGATGCGGCCCGTGCCGGATTTTTTCGTCCGGATGTGGACGCGCGCGCCGAGCTCGTCCGTCAGCCGCCGCTCCAGCGCCTCCACATCGGGGTCGGCCAGGGATTTCGGTGGCCGCGGGCGGCCATGAATCTGGACGCGGCGCTCGGTCTCGCGCACCGACAAGCCCTTCGCGACCGCCTCGCGGGCGAGCGCGAGCTGGTCGCCGGGAGACAGTGCCAGCAGGGCGCGGCCGTGCCCCATTTCAAGCCTCCCCTCCTCGAGGAGGACGCGCACCTCGGGGGCGAGGGAGAGCAGGCGCAAAAGGTTCGTCACCGCCGCGCGCGAGCGGCCGATGTGACCGGCAATCTGCTCGTGCGTGAGTCCGAATTCGTCTTGCAGCCGCCGCAGGCCCTGCGCCTCTTCGATGGCGCTCAGGCCTTCCCGCTGGATGTTCTCGATGAGGGCGACCGCCATGGCCGCCTGATCGGGGATCTCGCGCACGATCACCGGCACCGCGGCGAGGCCGGCGAGCTGCGCGGCCCGCCAGCGGCGCTCGCCGGCGATGATCTCGTAATCCGGGCCGGCAGGGCGCACCAGGATGGGCTGCACGATACCCTGAGCCCGGATGGATTCGGCCAGGGCGTCCAGGGCCTCGGCGTCCATGCGGGTACGCGGCTGATAACGGCCGCGCCGCAGTTGTTCGATCGGCAGCGTGCGCAAGGGCTCCTGTGCGGGCTTGCCCTCGCCAAGCGGCGGGCTCCCGCCCAGCAAGGCGTCCAGGCCGCGGCCGAGCCTGGGTTTCCTATCCTTCATGTGCGGGTCTCCGGCTGTCAGGCACGCGCCAGCACCTCTTCTGCCAGGGCCATGTAGGCGAGCGAGCCCTTCGAGGCGCGATCATAGTCGATGACCGGCTTGCCATAGCTCGGCGCCTCGGCCAGGCGCACATTGCGCGGGATGATGGTCTGGAAGAGCTTGCCGCCGAAATGCCGGCTCAACTGATCGGACACCTCGAGCGCGAGGCCGTTGCGCGGATCGAACATCGTGCGCAGCAGGCCGTCGATGGTGAGCGCAGGGTTCAGTCCCTCGCGCACCCGCCGCACGGTGGCGAGAAGGGCGGTCAGCCCCTCGAGCGCATAGTATTCGCATTGCATGGGGATCATGACCGCATGCGCCGCCACGAGCGCATTGACGGTCAGCAGGTTCAGTGCCGGCGGGCAGTCTATGTAGACGAAATCGTAGTGGTCCGCGACGGCCGCGAGGGCATCGGCGAGCCGGCGCTCGCGCCGTGCTACCGAGATGAGTTCGAGCTCCGCCCCCGCCAGGTCGCCGTGTCCGGGCAGCAAGTCATAGCCGTGGGGCAGCGCCACGGCGGCGTCAGCGACGCTGGCCTCCGCCATCAGCACCTCGTAGACCGAATGGCCTTCGTGACCGGCCACGCCGCTGCCCATGGAGGCGTTGCCCTGCGGGTCCAGATCGACCAGCAGCACGCGCTTGCCAGTGCGGGCAAGGGAAGCGGCCAGATTGATGCTCGTCGTCGTCTTGCCGACCCCGCCCTTCTGGTTGGCAACGGCGATCACCCGGCTCATGCGCTGTACGCCAAAACCACGAGATGCCGGCGCGCGTTCAGGCCAGGCACCGCCAGCGGCTGCACGGCGCGGACGGTGACGTCCGGCGGGAGCTGCGCCATCTCCTCGGTCGGCAGCGCCCCCTTCATGGCCAGCGCCACGCCGGTCGGCGACAGCAGGTGACGCGTCGCCGCCACCGCGTCGGCGAGGCTCGCGAAGGCGCGCGTGATGACGACCTCGAATGGCTGCGGCGGCCGGAAATCCTCGGCGCGCGCGCACACGGGCGTCACGTTCTGCAGGCCGAGCCGGGCGGCCGCCTCGGTCAGGAACCCCATGCGCTTGTGTGAACGGTCCAGCAAGACCACGGGGCGCGCCGGATCGGCGATCGCGATGGGAATGCCAGGGAGTCCGGCGCCGCTGCCCACGTCGACGAGCGCCCCCGGAGGCAGGTGGGGCACCACTGCGAGACTGTCGAGCAGATGGCGCGTCACCATCTCGTCCGTGTCGCGCACGGCGGTCAGGTTGAACACCCGGTTCCAGCGCGCCAGCAGGTCCAGGTAGGCGAGCAGCGCGTGCTCGGCCTGGGCGGGCAGCGCAAGACCGAGAGCACCCAGGCCGGCGTGCAGGCGCTCGGCCGCGGCCGCGTCGCCGGCGGCGACTGGGGATGATCCTCTCATCTCACGCCCTCATGCGCTTTAAGTGGACAAGCAAAATGGACAGCGAGGCGCGCGTCACCCCCGCGATGCGCGCCGCCTGTCCCAGCGTTGCCGGCCTGTGGCGGCTCAACTTCTGCCGCGCCTCGACCGACAATCCGTATACCTGATCGTAGTCCAGATTCTCCGGCAAAACGAGGTCTTCATGGTGGGACTGGCGGGCAATCTCGTCGTTTTGGCGGTTCACGTAGCCTTCGTACTTGACGGCGATCTCGAGGGCCTGCGCGGTCTCGGCGCAGGCAAGCCCCGGGCCGAGGCCCGCAAGCCCGACGAGGGCCGCGTAGCGCACCTGCGGCCTCTTCAGGAGATCGAGGGCTGATTGCTCGTGGGCCAGTTCCTGCCCGAGGAGTGCGCCCACGCCCGCCTGGCCCGGGCGGATGATGAAGGTGCGCAGCCGCGCCCGCTCCGCTTCCACGGCGGCAGCCCGCGCCTCCACCGCGCGCAAGCGGGCGTCACTGACGAGGCCGAGCGCATGCGCCGTCTCCGTCAGCCGCGCATAGGCGTTGTCTTCCCGCAGGAGGAGCCGGTGT
This sequence comes from Pseudomonadota bacterium, assembly GCA_021777535.1. Taxonomy (GTDB): domain Bacteria; phylum Pseudomonadota; class Gammaproteobacteria; order Acidiferrobacterales; family Acidiferrobacteraceae; genus JAJYDN01. Next base: position 59,804 of record JAJYDN010000009.1, on the reverse strand, counting down.
TCGGCGCGCGACGTGAACATGCGGTAAGGCTCCGTCACGCCCTGGGTGATGAGGTCGTCGACGAGCACGCCCATGTAGGCCTGCGCGCGGGTGGGGCAAAACCGGCGTCCGGCCGCATGGAGCGCGGCGTTGATGCCGGCCAGGAGCCCCTGTGCCGCCGCCTCCTCATAGCCCGTCGTGCCGTTGATCTGGCCGGCGAAAAAGAGGCCCGCGATCGCGCGCGTCTCCAGGGTCGGCTTCAGGTCACGCGGATCGAAATAATCGTATTCGATGGCATACCCGGGGCGCGTGAGAACGGCCTTTTCGAGACCGGGGATGGAGCGCACGAGCGCCCATTGCACGTCGAAGGGCAAGCTGGTCGACACACCATTCGGATAGATCTCGTGCGTTGCCAGGCCTTCCGGCTCGAGGAAGATCTGATGGCTCTCCTTGCTGGCGAAACGCACCACCTTGTCCTCGATGGACGGGCAGTAGCGCGGCCCGACGCCCGCGATGGCGCCCGTATAGAGCGGCGAACGATCGAGCGCGGCGCGCACGATGTCGTGCGTGGCGGCCGTGGTGTGCGTGATGTGGCAGGGGCGCTGCGGCAAGCGCTGCGGCCGGTCGAAGGAAAACCAGGGTGCGGGTTCGTCGCTCCACTGCGCCTCCAGGCGCTCCCAGTCTATGGTGCGGCCATCGAGCCTCGGCGGCGTGCCGGTCTTCAGGCGGCCTGCGGCAAGCGGGTGCTGGCGCAGCCGCTCGGCGAGACGCACGCTGGCGGGCTCCCCGGCGCGGCCCGCAGTCTGTTGCTCGCTGCCGATGTGGATCAGCCCCGCCAGAAACGTGCCGGCCGTCAGGATCACCGCCGGCGCGCGGATGCGGACACCCATCTGGGTCACCACGCCGCACACCTCTCCCCCGTCGACCAGGAGGTCGTCGGCCGCCTGCTGAAAAATGTGCAGCCCTGCCGTCTGCTCGAGGATCTGGCGGATGGCCGCCTTGTAGAGCTGCCGGTCGGCCTGGATACGGGTCGCGCGCACCGCCGGGCCCTTGCGCGCATTCAGGGTGCGCGCCTGGATGGCGGCCCGGTCGGCCGCCCACGCCATCGCCCCGCCCAGCGCGTCGATCTCGCGCACGAGGTGGCCCTTGCCGATGCCGCCGATGGCGGGATTGCAGGACATCTGTCCGAGCGTTTCGATATTGTGCGTCAAAAGCAGGGTCTTGCGGCCCATGCGCGCGCACGCAAGCGCCGCTTCCGTGCCCGCGTGGCCGCCGCCGACGACGACCACGTCATAGTGTTCTGCGTAGAGCATCCGAAAATGATATCACGACGCGCCAGCGGTACCGTATGGCCGCCTTACACAGGGACGGACAGGCTCGCTATACTGCCTGCATGAACGCGCACCTCCAATCCGCATCGGTACTTTCCCGCGCGCAGCGGGCGCTCGATGACATCGTGGTCGGCAAGCCCGAGCGCGTGCGGCTCGCGCTCTGTTGCCTGCTCGCGGGGGGGCATCTGCTTCTCGAGGATGCCCCCGGCATGGGCAAGACCACGCTCGCGCACGGGCTCGGCGCGGTCCTGGGACTCGATGTGAAACGCGTGCAGTTCACGGCCGATCTGTTGCCGGCCGACGTAGTCGGCGTGTCGATTTTCGATCCGCAGACGCGGCAATTCGCGTTTCACCGGGGCCCGGTCTTCGCGCAGCTGCTGCTCGCCGACGAGATCAACCGGGCGACACCCAAGACCCAGAGCGCCCTGCTCGAGGCCATGGCCGAAAACCAGGTGACGGTCGACGGCGCGGTGCATCCGCTGCCGCAGCCCTTTTTCGTGGTGGCAACGCAAAACCCCCGCCACCAGATCGGGACCTTTCCGCTGCCCGAGTCCCAGATGGACCGCTTCCTGATGCGCCTGGATCTCGGCTTCCCCGACCGCGCGGCCGAGCGGCGGCTGCTCACCGAGGATCCGCGCCGCACGATGCTCGACAGGCAGGTGGCCGTGCTGTCGGCCGAGCAGGTGGCGCAGGCACAAAAGGCGGCCCAGGCGGTGCAGGTCGCGGGCGCGCTCATCGACTACCTGCAGGACCTCCTCGCGGCGAGCCGCGCCATGCCCGAGATGAACGGCGGTTTTTCGCCGCGGGCGGGGCTCGGTTTGCTGATGGCCACCCGGGCGTACGCGCTGCTGGCCGGACGCGGCTACGCGCTCCCGGAAGACCTCCAGGCCGTCGCGCCCGCCGTGCTCGCCCACCGGCTCGAGGCCAACGACGCGCAGCCACTCGTCCGCACCCTCCTGGATCGCGTCGCCGTCCCATGACGGGGCTCGAGCGCAGACTCACCCGCCGCATGGTGTTTCTGTTGCCGACACGCGAAGGGGGCGCGTTCGCTGCCATCGTAGTCGTCGTGCTGTTCGCCGCCATCAACTACGGGAATGGGCTCGCATACGCAGCGAGCTTCCTGCTGGCGGCCATGGCCGGGGTATCGATGATCGGCGCGCAGCGCAATCTGGTGGGCCTCGCGTGCCACGAGGTGGAGTCGCGTGCGGATTTCGCCGGGCGCACGGTGGGTTTCCGGGTGATGCTGATGGCGCCCGCGGCGGGGGCGTGCCACGGCGTGACCGTCCAGGTGATCGGCGGCGAGGGCGTTACCGTCGATCTCGCGCCAGGCGAACAGCGCATGATCGAACTGCCGAAGGCGGCCGCCCGGCGCGGACTGGTGCCCCCGCCCGTGCTGCGCATAACCAGCCTGTATCCGCTCGGGTTGCTCCGCGTCTTCTCGGGCCGGCTCACGCTGCATCGTCCGGCGGTTGCCTACCCACGGCCCGCAGTGCAGGCCGCGTTGCCCGCCGGGACCATGCCGCGGACCCATGCCGATGCCGACGCGGCCGTCACCGGCGGAAGCGGCGATTTCGCGGGACTTGCCGCATTCCGCGCAGGCGAGAGCCCGCATCACATCCACTGGAAGGCGGCCGCAGCCGGCCGCGGCCTGCTGGTCAAGCGGTTTGCCGGACAGAGCGATCTCGAAATATGGATCTCTGTACGCGGCACGGGCGGCCTCGAGGAGCGCCTGTCGCGCGCAAGCCGCCAGGTCATCGACGCCGAGCGCACCGGCTACCGCTACGGTCTGCTGCTTGGCAAGAGACGGCTGCCCCCGGGGCAGGGGGCCGGCCATTACGAAGGTTGTCTGCGGGCGCTCGCCCTGTACAAGGGACGTGACTAGGGACACTCCGATCCGGACGCTGCCGTTGCCGCTTGGCCTGCTCATGCTGGCCTCGGTGGTGCCGCTCGTCGGCCATATCCCCTGGTGGATCCTCCTTAGCCTGTCTGCGCTCGTCATCTGGCGCCTGACTGGCACGCCGCTATTGCCGTTGCCGCCGCGCAGTGTCCGCTGGCTGGCCGCCATCCTGGTGGCGCTGGCGATCTTCCTGCGCTTCCACACCTTCATCGGGGAACGCCCGGGCATCGCCTTTTTCATGATGCTCTATGGACTGAAGCTGACGGAGACCGAGACGCGGCGCGACCTCATGGTGCTGGCCCTGTTGAGCTATGTCGGCTTGTTGGGTGGCATGCTGTACGACCCCGGGATCGGCATGGGGTTTTTCAGCGCAGGCTTTCTGGTGCTGTCGTTTACCGTACTCGCCGGCATCGTCAGCCCCCAGGTGCCCCTCGGTGCCCGCGTGCGGCAGGCCGGCCTCTTCTTTGTGCAGGCGCTGCCGGTGGCGGCGCTTGTCTACATCGTATTCCCGCGCGTGGCCGGTGGTTTCTGGGGGCATCAAAATGTCGCCATAGGCCAGACAGGGGTAAGCCGCGTACTGCGTCCGGGGAGCATCAGCGACCTCGTGCAGTCGCGCAAGGTCGCGCTGCGCGTGATCTTCGATGGGACGCCGCCACCGCCTGCCGCCCGCTACTTCCGTGTCTATGTGCTGAGCAAGACCGATGGGCGCACCTGGCGGCCGGGGGCGCCGTTTGCCAAAGGCGTGACGACAGGCAGGCCGCGCATCCGGTATACGGTGTTGCTGAATCCAAGCGACCACAAGGCTCTGCCGGCGCTCGACTGGCCGTTGGCCGCGCCCGCGCCCTACCGGCTCGAAAGCGGCGGTGTACTGGCGGCGGCGCAGCCGGTCCGCCATCTGCTGCGTTACCGGCTGGCGTCGGGACCGGCCCGCATGGCCACCCTGACCGCGCGCGAACGGGCAGCCGATCTGCGGGTCCCGGCGGGAATCGGTGCGCGCGTCGTGGCGCTTGGCCGCCGTCTGGCCGCCGGCGGTGGAGGCGGGAAGGCGATTGCCGGGCGCGTATTCGGCTACTTCCTCACGCGGCATTTTGTCTACACGCTCACCCCGCCGCCGATGGGGGCGCGTCCGGTGGCGCGATTCCTGTTCACGGTCCGCGCCGGCTACTGCGAAGACTACGCGGCGGCCTTCGCGATCCTGATGCGTGCCGCGGGCGTGCCGGCGCGCGTCGTGGTCGGATACGTGGGGGGCCGCTACAACCCGGATGGCGGCGACGTGGTGGTCCGCGAACGCGATGCCCACGCGTGGGACGAGTGCTGGATCGGCGGCCGCTGGCAGCGTTTCGATCCCACGGCGGTGGTGGCGCCCGGGGCGATCCGGTACGGCATTGGGGCCTTCTCCCGGATGCTGGCGCGCGGACAGACCGGAAAAGGCCCGCTGGGACTGGACGCATGGACGCGCCTTGCGCGCTTCCTTGCCGGTTGGCACGATGCCGCGGTCACCGGATGGGACAACTGGATCGTGAGCTACGGCTGGCAGCGGCAGGAACGCCTGTTGGCGCAGCTTGGGTGGAAGGGTGCGCACCGGATATCGCTGGCAGCGGGGCTTCTTGGTCTGACCGCCCTTCTCCTCTACGTCGTCCGCCTGTACGGGGGCCGGCAAAAACGCCCGGCCGATCCTGCGCTTGCGCTCTATCAGCGTTATCAGGCACGGCTTGCGCGCATCGGGTTGCCGGCCCGCGGCGGCGAGGGGCCGCTTGCATTCTGTGCGCGCGTCATCCGCGCGCGGCCCGATCTGGGGCCTGCCGTGCAGCACATTACACAGGCCTACATCGGGATCCGCTACGGCGGCGAAAAGCACCGGCTGCCGGCGCTGCGGCGCGCAGTCTGGCGGTTTTTGCCGCGCGCTCCGCGCAGCTAAGCGGCGGCGTGCGTCACCAATCCGCGGCCACCTTACTTCCCTATGCAAAAACTCCCGAAGATCTCCCCGAGGAGGTCCTCGCTCGTGAAGCGGCCGGTGATCGAGGCGATCGCCTCCTGGGCCCGGCGCAGATCTTCTGCGGCCAGATCGTGCGCGCCCTCCTCTTGACGGGCCTGGGCCGCATGGATGTCGCGGCTTGCGCGCTCGAGGGCTGCGATGTGACGACGGCGTGCCGTGAACGCGCCTTCGGCGATCACGGTGCCGCGCAGACGATCGGCGATCGCGTGCCGGAGCGTATCGAGACCCGCGCCCGATACGGCCGATACCGCGATGCCGGAAAAGGCCTCGCCAGGCGGCCGGCCACTTTGGTCGATCTTGGTGTAAACGGCCAGGACGTCTTCCGCGGCAGGGGCGCTGGCGGATGGGGCAGGGTCGGTGTCGTCGAGAAGGTGGAGGCACAGGTGCGCTTCGCGTGCCATCGCCTCGGCCCGCCGGACACCCTCGAGCTCGATCGGGTCGCCCGCGGCGCGCAAGCCGGCCGTGTCGACGAGGGTCACCGGAATGCCGCCGATGTCGATCACTTCGCGCAAGAGGTCCCGTGTGGTTCCGGGGACAGGACTTACGATGGCCGCGGATTGTCCGCACAGGGCATTGAAAAGAGTGGATTTGCCGACGTTGGGGCGGCCCAGCAAGACGACGGTGGCACCGTCACGCAGCAGCCGCCCCTCGCGTGCCCGGCCCAGCAGGTCGGCCACGCGCAGACCGAGTGCCTGCAAGGCTGCGAGCACCGCGGCGTCGGCTTGCGGCGTGATGTCTTCGTCCGGGAAATCGAGGCCCGCCTCCAACTGGACACGGATGCGCACGAGCTCGTCGGTGAGTGCCGTTGCGGTCGCGGAGAACGCCCCCGCAAGCGCCTGGGCAGCTGCGCGCGCCGCGGCCTCGGTCGCACTCCCGATCAGATCCGCGACCGCTTCGGCCTGCGCCAGATCGAGCTTGCCGTTCAGAAAGGCGCGTTCCGTGAACTCCCCGGGGCGTGCCTGCCGGGCGCCAAGCGCGATCAGCCGGCGCACCGCCTGGTCCAGAACCAGCGGGCTGCCGTGGAGATGGAGCTCAAGGACGTGTTCGCCGGTATAGGACGCAGGCTGCGGAAAATAGAGCGCGATACCCTGGTCGATCAGGGTCCCGTCTGCGTGCGTGAGGCGGGCGAAGGTCGCGTGGCGCGGGACAGGGAGTTGCCCGAGCAGATGGCGCGCCAGTGTGGGAACATCGCCACCGGACACCCGCACGATGCCCACGCCGCCGGTACCGGGGGGCGTGGCGATCGCACAGATGGTGTCGTTCATGGCATGAGGGTCAGCTGGCCTTCATTCGCTGCATGACCCACCACTGCTGGAGAATCGACAGGACGTTGTTCGTCACCCAGTACAGCACGAGGCCCGCCGGGAAGAACAGAAAGAAGCCCGTAAAAAGGACAGGCATGATCATCATCACTTTCCGTTGGGTCGGGTCGAGCATCGCCGGATTCAGCAGCTGCTGCACGAGCATGCTGGCGCCCATGAGGATCGGCAGGACGAAGTATGGATCCGGCGCCGCGAGGTTGTGGATCCAGAAAACGAACGGCGCATCCCGCAGGGCGACGCTCTCGAGCAACACCCAGTAGAGGGCGATAAAGACGGGGATCTGCACCACCATCGGCAAGCAGCCGCCGAGCGGGTTCAGTTTCTCGGTCCGGTAGAGTTCCATCATCGCCTGCTGGAAGGCGTTGCGGTCCGCCCCGTGACGCTCCTTGAGTGCTGCCATGCGGGGCTGGAGTGCACGCATCTTGGCCATCGACTTGAAGCTTGCCGCCGACAGCGGGAAAAAGAGCAGCTTTATCAGCACGGTGAGGAGGATGATGGCCCATCCCCAGTTGCTCGTCACGCTCTCGATGTGCCGCAAGACCCAGTAAAGCGGCTGCGCCAGCACGGTGAGCCAGCCGTAATCGACGGTGAGCGCAAGTCCCGGTGCTGTGGCCTTCAGAAGGGAGGGTTTTTTGGGTCCGAGGAACAGGCGGCTTTGCAACACGGTGCTGGCGCCTGGCGCCACGGTGACGGGCTGGGCGGATTTGTAGCCGACGACATAGCGGGGTCCTGGCAGGACCTGGTCGTAGTAAATGACGGGGACATCCGGCGGCGGAATGGCGGCGCCCACGAAGTAATGCTGGGAAACCGCGACCCAGCCGCCGCTTGCGGTGACGCTGAGCGGGTGGCGCGCCATCGCCGGAAAGGGGTGTTTTTCGTATTTCCGTTCCGGGGTGTAGAGTGCTGCGCCGATATAAATGGGCGCCGTGTTATAGAAGTGCGTCTTCGGCGGTGGGGCGTGCACGAACTGGTTGTAGAGATAGACGGTGTGGGCGCGGCTGCCGAGGTTGTCGACCGCATAGGCCACATCTACCACGTAACTGCCCCGCGTGAAGGTGTAGGTCTTCGTGACCCGGATGTGTCCCTGCTGCCAGGTGAACGGAACGCGCAGGATTTTCTGGCCGGCGCCGAGAGTGTAGGCGAGGTGGCGGGCCGTGTAGAGGGAGTTCTGGTTCGGGTAGGCCTGATGACCCAGAAGACCGTTCTGGTTCAGGAATTCCGCCGGGCCTTGGGGGGAGAGCAGGTCGTAGGCCGTTTTGTGTCCGTGGCGTGGTGTTTCGTAATCGGGCAGCGAGAGCCGTACGAGATCGGCGCCGCGTGTACTGATGCGTGCGGTGAATGTGTCCGTGTGCACGGTCACGAGGGCCGCCCGGGCGCCGAGTGGCGCGGGCGCGGCCTTTGCGGGCGGCGCTGCCGCCACCACGGCGGGAGCGGCCGGGGTTGTGGCGGTGGGCATCACGGGTATGCCCGTGGGCGCGGCAACCTGCTGCGGGGCTTTAGGCGCGCGATGTTCCCAGTCGTTCCAGAGCACGAAGAGGATGGCGGCCAACAGGGCGTAGAGAAAAGGGCGAATGTTGTTCATGGTCTTTTTGAGTGGACTAACGGGGCACGGGGTCATGCCCCCCTTCGTGCCAGGGATGACAACGGCCGAGGCGCCGGACACCAAGCCACAGCCCTTTGAAAGGGCCGTGGTGGTCGATGGCTTCGGCCATATACTCGGAACAGGACGGGTAAAACCGGCAATGCGATCCCAGCCACGGGCTCAAGGCCAGCTGGTAGACGCGGATCAATTGGATCAGGATTTTACGCACGACCTGGCCAGTTTCTGTACGAGCTGCGTGGCCGCCTGCGCCAGTTCGGCTTTGGTGGCGGTCGCCGCCTGTGGATGGGCGATAATAATAAGATCCAGCGCGTCGAGTTGGTCCCGGCGCTGGCGGAACACCTCCCGGACGACCCGCTTTATACGATTGCGTACCACGGCGTGTGGTGAGGCCTTCCGGGAGACCGCAAGCCCGAGACGGGCGTGATTCAGGGTATTGACCCGCACGACCCCACCAAGGAACCCGTTGCGGGCGCGCTGGCCACCCTCGAAAACCACCTGGTAGCTCTTGGGGGTCGTCAGCCGGGTGGAGCGCGGAAAAGTCCGTCCCTGATGTGACACCTCTATCAGGCGCTGAGCCGTGCGCGCCCCTTGGCGCGGCGGGCGTTGAGGATGGCCCGGCCGGCGGCTGTGGCCATGCGGGCACGGAAGCCATGGGTGCGTTTGCGGTGTAAAACGCTCGGCTGATAAGTTCTCTTCATAAACCCTTCCCTCTTTTACAAAAACTCGGATCGCCAAAAGGCGGGAACACTAAGGCCTTGGCGGCTTCTTGTCAATGTACCATGCGGTCATGATGACTGGGGACAAGACGCGGGTCTGGCTTGTGGATAACTTCACATGACCCTAGACTTAAGGTCTCCCATCAAGATATGCGCGACCGTGAGTCAACCCGTTATCTGGAAAAAATGCCTCGATCGGCTCGAGGAAGAACTTTCGGCACAGCAGTTCAATACATGGATCCGGCCGCTCCAGGCGGAATGGAACAAGAATCACCTGCGGCTCTATGCACCCAACCGGTTCGTCATGGACTGGGTCAAAGACCGGTTCATGGAACGGATCAATGAGCTGACCGAACAGTACCAGGGCGGGCTCGGGCCGGTGACCGTGACGGTTCTTATCGGTACCCATAATGGCACGGCGGCCACGGAGCAGGTAAAGATCTCCGCCCAGCCGGTGCGCCGGAATCAGACCCCGGTCGGGCGGCTAAATCCCCAGTTTACCTTTGATACACATGTGGAAGGAAAGTCGAATCAGCTGGCACGTGCCGCCGCGCGCCAGGTCGGAGAAAACCCCGGTGGGGCCTATAACCCGCTCTTTATCTACGGCGGAGTGGGACTTGGGAAAACGCACCTGATGCAGGCGGCCGGGAATCTTTTGATAAGCCACAAACCGGAGGCGCGCGTGAGCTACGTTCATTCGGAGCGGTTTGTCCAGGATATGGTCAAGGCCCTGCAGCACAACGCGATCAACGAGTTCAAGAAGCATTACCGTTCCCTGGATGCACTTTTGATCGATGATATCCAGTTTTTTGCCGGCAAAGAGCGTTCACAGGAAGAGTTTTTTCACACCTTCAATGCGCTTCTCGAAGGCCAGCGGCAGGTCATTATAACCGCCGATCGCTTTCCCAAGGAGTTTGTCGGGGTGGAAGAGCGGCTGGTATCGCGATTCGGGTCGGGCCTCACGGTATCCATCGAGCCGCCCGAACTGGAGACGCGGGTGGCGATCCTGATAAAGAAGGCCGAACAGGAAGGTGTGGCACTGCCGGACGATGTTGCGTTTTTCGTGGCCAAACGGGTCCGGTCGAACGTTCGGGAATTGGAAGGCGCATTGCGGCGGTTATTGGCAAGCGCGAATTTCACGGGGCGTCCTATCGATATGACCTTGGCTACGGAAAGCCTGAAAGACCTTCTCGCTTTCCAGGAAAGACTGGTGACGATTTCGAATATCCAGAAGCTTGTGGCTGAATATTACAAGATCCGCGTGGGGGACTTGAGTTCGAAGAGCCGCTCCCGTCAGGTTACCCGTCCGCGCCAGCTTGCCATGGCGCTCGCCAAGGAACTGACACATCACAGTCTCCCGGAAATCGGCAAGGAATTCGGGGGACGGGATCACTCAACCGTCATCCATGCCTGCCGCAAAGTCGAAGAACTCCTGAAGGAAGATCCGCGGATCAGTGAAGACTATGGGAATTTGATGCGGATATTGACGACATAGTCTGTGGATAAAGAGGAAGAAAACGGGCTTTTTTAGAAAAGGCCGATTTTATTCACATTCATCCACACCTTTACCAACAAGGGCCAGAGAAGTTATACACAGCCTTATGGGGCAAAAAAAATGGTGAATGGACAGGGATAGACAGGGTTATACACAAGATAGGGATGCAGTAATAATAGATTCAACAGAAGAGAAATATATAAACCCGTAATTATTGGCCCTGGGGATAAAGGACAGGCTATGCGATTGACGATCCCGAAAGAAGAGTTGGTGAAGAGGGTTGCTATGGTGGCGGGTGTCGTGGAAAGACGGCAGACGCGCCCGATTCTATCGAACATCCTCATGCGGGCTGAAGGTGGCCAGTTGGTGTTGACCGGTACCGATCTCGAGGTGGAGATGGTGACGTGGGCAGCAGGGGACGTCGCAACGGAAGGGGCAACGACCGTTCCGGGACGGAAATTCCTCGATATTATCCGGTCCTTGCCTGCGCAGAGTATGGTGGAAATACAAAGAGAGGATGGGCGACTCAAGGTGACGGCCGGCCGGAGCCGGTTTCTTGTGAGTACGATGCCGGCTGAGGATTTCCCGAATATCGACGAGGTGGCGTGGGAGGCGGAATTCAGCGTCGATGGACCGGTTGTACGGAAACTCATCGATAAGACGCAGTTTTGCATGGCGCAACAGGATGTCCGTTATTATCTGAATGGACTGATGCTGGAGACGATGCCCGGATCCTTGAAGGCGGTGACGGCGGATGGACACAGGCTGGCACTGTGCGAGCAGCGGATCGAGACGATCGATATAGGGGAAAAGCAGGTCATCATCCCCAGGAAGGGGGTCGTCGAGATGCTGCGGGTCCTGGCGGGTACGGAAGGCAGTGTGGTGGTGAAACTGGCAAGCAACCATATCCGGATCGAGGAGAAGGACTTGGTGTTCACGTCGAAACTCGTAGACGGGAGGTTTCCGGACTACAACCGGGTGGTGCCGGCCCGGGTGGAGTCGGTGGCGGTCGTCGGCCGGGATGTGCTGAAAGAGATGCTGAGCAGGGTCGGGGTCGTGTCGACGGAAAAATATCGGGGAGTGCGGCTCAAGTTCAATGGGAATATATTGACAGCGAGCGCTCACAATCCAGAGCAGGATGAGGCGAGCGAGGAACTGGAACTGCAGAAGGCCGTGGGGGAGTTCGAGGTCGGGTTCAATGTAGGGTATCTGATCGATGCGGTGACGGCAGTGGATGGCAAGAATATTGAATTGGGCTGGAATGACATAGGTGGCGGGTGCCGGATCCGGGATGCGGATGATGTAGGGGCGGCAGTCTATGTGGTGATGCCAGTGAGATTGTAGGTGACGTTCAAGCGGATAGAGATTGAAAACCTGCGGTGTCTGGCGGAGGTGGTCTGGGAGCCCCGGGGCGGATTGAATGTCATCGTCGGGGCGAACGGGGCTGGAAAGACGAGTGTGCTGGAGGCCGTGGCACTAGCGGCTACCGGTCGGGTGTTGCGGACCGGCGGTGTACGGGGGGCATGCAGGAAGGGTGCGAGCCGGTTACGGGTGACCGTGACGCATGGAAGCGGCATGGAAGGCGCGGTGGTGGGGTATGAAAGCGGCGCCGAAGGGAAGGTATGGATGATGGACGGGCAGGTCCAGCGCTCGGCGTTTGCCATCTTGCGGCAGATGCCTGTAATGGTGATAAACCCGGAAGCGCATTATGTGGCACTGCAGGACGGGGTCGCGCGGCGGGCCGCGACACACTGGACATTGTTCCACGTGGAACCTCTCTTTCTCGAGATCTGGCGGCGGTACCAACGCGTCCTTAGGCAGAGGAACGCAGCGCTACGGCAGGGAACGGGCCTCTATCGGATGTTCGATCAGGGACTGGCGCAGCTCGGTGAGGCCTTACTGGGGTTGTGGGAGCGTCTCTATGGCGCAATCGGTCCGCGGGTCAGCGACTACACCCAGGCCCTCGGTGTGCAGGGCTGCGGGGCTGTCGCGCTGCGGGTGCCGTGGAGCCCGGGCAGCCTCGAAGAGGCACTCAAACGAACACAAGGGACGGATGAGCGCCTGGGCTACACGCAGATGGGCGCGCACCGGCTGGATCTCAAGTTTTTCCTCGAAGAAGAGCCACTTCAGACCGTGGGGTCACACGGGCAACAGAAACTTGTGGTGAGTGCGTGGCGGCTGGCACTGGCGGAATATGTGGCCCGGCAGGGCAAAACCCCTACCCTTCTGGTCGATGACGTGGCGGCGGAACTCGATACCGCGCGCCGCACGGCGTTTTATCGGGTTTTACAGGAATCCGGCGCGCAGACCATCGCGACCGCCACGGAGGAACCAGGTGCACCGGTTCCGGCCACAACGGTGTTCCACGTGGAACAAGGCCGTTTCCCCGTTTAGGACTGCTTTACTGTCTTTATGTTAGAATAATCCCTCTCTTTTTGGGGACTTCCTATGGACTCGCAGCCCGTCTACGACCAAAGCAGTATTCAGGTTTTAAAAGGTCTCGATGCCGTCCGGAAGCGCCCCGGTATGTACATCGGCGACACCGACGATGGCACCGGATTGCACCACATGGTTTTTGAGGCCGTCGATAATGCCATCGACGAAATCCTCGCCGGCTATTGCTCCGAGGTGCGGGTCGTCGTCCACCCGGATGACTCGGTCACCGTCATCGACAACGGCCGGGGTATCCCCACGGGCATCATCCCCTCGGAGGGACGCTCGGCGGCCGAAGTCATCATGACCGTCCTGCACGCCGGCGGAAAATTCGACCAAAACTCCTATAAGGTCTCCGGCGGTCTCCACGGCGTCGGCATTTCCGTTGTGAATGCCCTGTCCGAGTTCCTCGAGCTCACGATCTATCGCGACGGCCAAACACACTATCAACGCTATGTGCTCGGGGAACCTGCGGCCCCCCTGGCCCCCATCGGTCCCGCCGACAAAACCGGCACGGTCGTCCATTTCAAACCGAGTCCCGCGATCTTCAGCGACTGCGTCATTCACTACGATCTCCTGGCGCGCCGGCTGCGGGAACTCTCTTTCCTGAATTCGGGCGCCCGCATCGTCCTCGAGGACGAGCGCACCAGCAAGAGTGACGTTTTCGAATACCAGGGCGGTATCGCCGCCTTTGTCGAAGACTTGAACCGCAACAAGACGCCCCTGCATCCGCAGATTCTGTCCCTGCGCGCCGAGCGGGACGGTGTCACCGTCGATCTCGCGATGCAATGGAACGACTCTTACCAGGAAAACGTCTTCTGCTACACCAACAACATCCCCCAGCGCGACGGCGGTACGCACCTCGCCGGTCTCCGGGCGGGGCTTACGCGCACCCTGAACCACTACATCGAGGAAATGGGCTTCGCGAAGCGCGCCAAAGTCACTGTCAGCGGTGATGATGCACGCGAGGGCCTGACGGCCGTCCTGTCCGTCAAGGTCGCCGACCCCAAGTTCTCCTCGCAAACCAAAGACAAGCTCGTTTCCTCCGAGGTCAAGGCGGTCGTCGAGGCCATTGTGAACGATCAATTGACCCGCTACCTGCAGGAAAACCCGGCGGTGGCCCGCGCCATCGCCGACAAGGTCGTCGAGGCCGCCCGTGCCCGCGAGGCCGCGCGGCGTGCCCGGGAAATGACCCGCCGCAAGGGTGCCCTCGACATCGCGGGCCTCCCGGGCAAGCTCGCCGACTGCCAGGAACGCGATCCCGCCGCCTGCGAGCTGTATCTCGTCGAGGGCGATTCGGCGGGCGGCTCCGCCAAGCAGGCCCGCGATCGCCGTTTCCAGGCGATCCTGCCCCTGAAGGGCAAGATCCTGAACGTCGAGCGCGCCCGTTTCGACAAAATGCTCTCCTCTGCCGAGGTGGGCACGCTCATCACCGCCCTCGGGACCGGCATCGGCAAGGACGACTTCGATGTCAGCAGGCTGCGCTACCACCGCATCATCATCATGACGGACGCCGATGTCGATGGCTCCCACATCCGCACCCTGTTACTGACCTTCTTTTATCGTCAAATGCCGGATCTGCTGGCCCGCGGCCACATCTACATCGCGCAGCCGCCCCTCTACAAGGTCAAGCACGGCAAGCAGGAGCGCTACATCAAGGATGACGCGGAGTTGACTGCCTACCTCGGCAGCACCGCCCTCGAGGGCGCGCGCCTCCTGACCGGCAGCGGCGCGGAAGCCCTCGTCGGGGACAGCTTCGCCGGCCTCTTCAACGAGTACACGCGCGTAGACCAGATCCGCCGGCGCCTCTCCCGCCGCCATGACCCGCTCCTCCTGCATGAGCTGCTCTACCTCCCGCCGCTTACCGCCGACAACCTCCGCCACGAGGATGCCGCGCAGTTTTTTGCGCAGACGCTCGCGGGGCGGCTGCGCGCTGCAGGTCCGGCGACCGCCCGCTACCAGGTCGCCGCGGTCACGAGTCTCTCCGGAAGCCACTATGAAATCGAGGTGACGCGCACCGAACATGGTGCGACGCGCAGTTCGCGTCTCGATCCCGCCTTCGCCGCCTCCGCGGAATACCGCGCGATGACGGCGCTCGGCGCGCGCCTGACCGGCCTGCTCTCCGAAGGGTCCCTGGTCGAGCGTCAGGGCCGGTCTGCGTCCGCCGCCAGCTTCGAAGACGCCTACCGCTGGTTGCTCGACGAGGCGCGCCGGGGTCACAGCATCCAGCGCTACAAGGGTCTTGGCGAGATGAATCCGGATCAGCTGTGGGAGACCACCATGGACCCCGGGGTCCGGCGGCTGTTGAAGGTCAATATCGAAGACGGCGTCGCGGCCGACCTCATGTTCACGACCCTCATGGGTGACCAGGTCGAGCCACGCCGCGAGTTCATCGAGCGCAACGCCCTGCAGGCGACGAATCTGGATGTCTGACAACGCCTGACGGCGGCCTCTCCCGGCGCGGCCCTGCGTGTCCGATCCCGGTGCCCGCGGGATCCGCTCTACACTGAAGGTTATACCGGGACGCGTCTTGGCCGGGCGTAAGGCGGGCGCTTCTCGTCCTTTCTCACACGGCCGGTGCGACCGCGCGGAAGGTTCGCGCAACGCGGCGGCCTCGGACATGGAGCGCGCCACGGAATATGACCGAATCCTACACCCCGATCGCCTGCGGACTACACGATGAATACGAATGCGCAATCCTGTTGCGGCACATTCTGACAGTGCGGTGGCAGGAAAATGGCGCCTGGCACGAAGACAGTGTCCGCCCGCTCGCAATCGAGACCGTGGCGGGCGAGGAGTTTCTCACGTTCGAGGTCCTGCACGGCGCCCGCCATCGTGTCCGGCTCGACCGTATCCGCCTGCGCTAGCCTTCCCGCCGCCGGTAGCGCAAGTCGAAGCTTTCGTGACCCAGGCGCCACCCGCGCCGCTCGAAACGGGTTTCCGGGCGTCCCTTGCGGTCTTGTGCAAGGGGCTCGAGTAACGCAAAGGCGCCAAAAAGATCTGCCGCCTCCACCGCGTAATCTTCCCAGTCGGTCGCCATATGGATGATGCCGCCCGGGCGCAGGACCCGCACGAGCGCGCCCACGAAGGCCGCGTTGACCAGCCTCCTTTTGTGGTGACGCGTCTTGGGCCACGGATCCGGAAAAAACACATGCGCGCCCGCAAGGCTCCCTGCCGGCAACACCGCGAGCACGTCCTTGGCGTCGGCCTCGATGACGCGCAGGTTCGACAGCCCCTCGCGTTCGGCGCCGCGCATCGCCTTCAGCAGCCCCGTCCTGTACATCTCGACGCCCACGTAGCGGCGGCTTGGGTCGGCAGCCGCCATCGCCAACAAGGCCTCCGCGTCCCCGAAACCGATATCGAGGATGGCAGGCTGTGCCGCGGCCGCCTGGACCCAGCCTTCGGGCTCTACGCCGTAGACAGCCCACAGCCGTCCCCAGTCCGCCTTCTGGCTTTCCTTGAACGGCCGTTCGCGGCGGACGTAGCTGCGCACCAGGCGCTGGGGTGCGTTCACGCGATCAGGCCCGCAAGCGGCGATGACGGATCGGCGGCAAACCGCCGCGGCATGCGTCCCGCGCGATAGGCCTCGCGCCCGGCCTCGACGCCCTTGCGCATCGCCTGGGCCATCAGCACCGGATCGCGCGCCGCCGCGATCGCCGTATTCATGAGCACGCCATCGCAGCCCAATTCCATCGCCACCGCGGCATCCGACGCGGTACCGACGCCGGCATCTACCAGTATCGGCACGCGGGCATTTTCCACGATGAGGCGGATGTTGTACGGGTTACGGATGCCAAGGCCCGACCCGATCGGCGCGGCAAGCGGCATCACGGCGACGCACCCCATCTCCTCGAGGCGCTTTGCCGCGACGGGATCGTCCGTCGTGTACACCATCACCGCGAACCCTTCCTTCACCAGCGTCGCGGCCGCCTTCAGGGTCTCCGCCATGTCCGGAAAGAGACTCTGCTGGTCGCCGATGACCTCGAGCTTGACGAGCGTGTGACCGTCGAGCAGTTCGCGGGCGAGCCGGCAGGTCCGCACGGCCTCTTCCGCGCTGTAACAACCCGCCGTGTTCGGCAGGATCGTATAGCGGCTCGGCGGCAACACGTCGAGCAGGTTGGGCTCGCCCTCTTTTTGGCCGATGTTCGTGCGCCGCACGGCGATCGTGACGATTTCCGCGCCGCTTGCCTCGATGGCTGCGCGCGTCTGTTCGTGGTCGCGGTACTTGCCGGTTCCGACGAGCAGCCGCGACTGGAACTCGCGCCCCGCGACGCTCCATGTATCTTTCACTCTAACCCCCTCCGATAGCCTGCACGACTTCCACGCGGTCTCCCTCGGCGAGCATGTGCTGTCCGTGGAGGCTGCGCGGCACGATGACTTCATTGACCTCGACCGCAACGCGCCGCTGGCCAAGGCCCATCTCTTCAAGCAACGCGGATATCGACAGTGCGCGCTCACTGCCCCGCGCCTCGCCATTGACTGTGATCTGCATAGGAATGGTTGTGGATCTGGACGCCTCGGTATATTGTATGGCCTCGCGCCGCAGCACGCCATTGCGGGTGTAGCTCAATGGTAGAGCAGAAGCTTCCCAAGCTTACGACGAGGGTTCGATTCCCTTCACCCGCTCCACGGTCTAAGACGGGAGTGGCGCTGGCGAACGCCTCCCCCGGCGGAACCTGCGGCACGGGCATCTCCATTTAAGGACGGACCGCTTGAAAAGACGTCTCCTGGTCGCACTCGGCATAGTCGTCGCGGCATGTGTCGCGATCGTCCTCGCACTGCCTGCCCTCGTGAACCTGAGCGCGGTGAAGGGCCGGGCCGTAGCGGCCCTGAGTGCCGCGACCGGACGCCGCGTGACCATCGACCATCTGCGTCTCGCCCTCTTTCCCTGGCTCGGTGTACGCCTGGACGGCGCGGTGATCGGCAACGCCCCGGGTTTTGGTGCAGCACCTCTCGCGACAGTCGACGACGCGGTAGTCGAAGTCAGGCTCCTGCCTCTTCTCGACAAGCGGCTCGTCATCCGCCGCATCGTCCTGACGCATCTGACCCTGAACCTCGAAACGCGCGGGAGCGGTGTCGACAACTGGCGGTTTACAACCGCCAAAAGCGCGCCCTCTTCCACGCCTGCGCAGTCCGCCGCCGAGGCCAGGGAGGCGCCCGTCTTCAAGGTGTTGCAGGCCGCCGGCCTGTCCGTGCGCGACGCCACCGTCCGCTATACCGATCTTGCGCAGCACAAGACCGAAGCGCTCTCGCATCTCTTCGTGCACACCGGCGCCATCGCACTCAACCGTCCCATCCAGATCACCGCGAGCGGCCGTCTCCATACCGCCTCTCTTGGCGCACCCTTCCGCCTGACCACGCAGGCGACGATCTCGCAGGGCCACTACCGCCTCTCACCTTTCCATTTCGAGCTGGCGACGCTGGCCCTCGACGGCGACATCGAAGCGGCCACGGGTTCGGGCGGCATCGAGGCGCACGGCACTGTGCGGGTCCCGCGCTTCGCGCCCCGGCCCTTGTTCAAGGCGCTCGACCTGCACTATGTGCCCACGAGCCCGAAGGCATGGACCCGCGTTTCGGCGCACGCAGCCTTTACATATGGCCCCGCGGGTTTCCTGCTCGCGCCCCTCGTTTTCCATCTCGACGACAGCACCATGACAGGCCGGCTCGGCCTCGATAGCCGCACCCACATCTACAGGGCCGATCTCGACATCGACCGCTTTGCGCCCGGCCGCTATCTGCCCGCGGCGACCCCCGCAAAGGCGGCCCCCGCGCCCACAGCCCAGGTGCCCGCCGCCCACGCCCCCAGCGCCCTCGACACGCTCGTCGTGCGCGGCCTGCTCCGCATCGGTCAACTCACCTGGAAGCGCGTGGTCCTCACCCACGTGACCGTCCCGCTCGATCTCGATCACGGTCTTGCCCGCCTCGACCCGGTCCATGCCGATCTGTACGGCGGGTCTTTCGCCGGCCATGTCGTTGCCAACGAGGCGCTCGCGGTACCACCGGTCTCGCTCGGCGGCCAGCTCCAGGGCGTCCAGGTCGGCCCTTTGCTGCGGGCGACGGGGCTCACCCGCGCCTTTTCCGGTGTGTTGCGCGGACAGGCGCAACTCCATGCCCAGGGGCGCAGCGCCGCGGCGATCGAGCGTACGCTCACGGGCCAGGCGAATCTTGCCATCGACCACGGCATGCTGCGCGGGCTGGACCTCGATTTCATCGCGTCCGACCCGCGCATCGCGGCCGGCACCCACCGCCTGAAAAAGGTCGCGGGCACCGCCTTCCAGAACCTGCGCGCAAGCGCCACCCTGGTCAATGGCGTCGCCCATACCAACGACCTGTATATGAAGACTTCGCGGGCGGTGGTCCACGGCCAGGGCACGATCGACCTGCCGAACCGCTCTCTCGATTATCTCTTGCGCGTGTCGCTGCCGAGCGGCTTTACCGTGCCGGTGAACGTCCAGGGCCCCTTCGGCCACATGCGCTTTGGCATCGCCGTGGGCCGCCTGCTCGGCGAGCCCGGCACCCAGAAGAAACTCCATTCTGCCGTCCGCCACCTGGGCCATACGCTCGAAAATATCTTCGGGCTGCATTGATGGCGGGGTCTTTCGCCGCCGCCCTCCTCGGCTGGTATGACGCCCACGGCCGGCGCGGCTTGCCCTGGCAGGTTCCCTGCCCCTACCGCCGCTGGGTGTCGGAGATCATGCTGCAACAGACCACCGTGCGCAGCGCCATCCCCTATTTCGGCGCCTTTCTCGCACGCTTCCCGAGTGTCGAGGCGCTTGCCGGGGCCCCTCTCGAAGACGTCATGCGCCACTGGGCCGGGCTCGGCTACTACGCGCGCGCCCGCAATCTCCACGCAGCCGCGCGGCGGATCGTCGCCGACTACGGCGGGCAATGGCCGCGCAGCGTAGCGGGGCTTGCCGCGTTGCCGGGAATCGGCCGGTCGACGGCCGGCGCGATCGCCGCCTTCGCCTTCGGCGTCCGTGCGCCCATCCTGGATGCCAACGTGCGCCGGGTGCTGCGCCGCTACCACGATGAACACGCAACGGGTGCGGTGCTCACGCGCCGCCTGTGGGCATACGCCGAGGAGAAGCTGCCTCCCGACCGGATCGAGGATTACACCCAGGCGGTCATGGATCTCGGCGCCCTCGTCTGCCGGAAGGTGCCCGCCTGCCTCGATTGTCCGCTAAAGGGGGATTGCCGCTTCACGGGGGATGCGCCCGCGCGGGTGCGGCCGGCAAAGCCTGCGCGCCAGGCGACTTTGCTGCTGGCCCGCCGGAGCGACCGCCGGGTTCTGCTCGTGCGCCGCCCCGCAGAGGGTATCTGGGGCGGGCTCTGGAGCCTGCCCGAATGCGCGCGTCCGGAAGATGCGCGGGACTGCCTTGGCGCGTGCGGGGTCGATCTCCTGGATCACCAGCTTCTCGCGCCCGTCGTTCATCACTTCACGCACTTTGCGCTGCACATCCAGCCTGTCTTGGCGCAGGTGCGGGCGGGGCCCTCCACACCCCCGCCGGGAAGCGATATGATGTGGCATCCGCTCGATCAGCCGGCACCCGGCGTGTCCGCCCCGGTTGGTCGCCTGTTGAATCGCATAAAGGACCTCCCATGAGCCGCACCATCGTCTGCGCCAAACTCAAACGCGAAGCAGAGGGACTCGACTACCCCCCCTATCCGGGCGAGCTCGGCAAACGGATCTACAAAGAGATATCGAAGGAAGCGTGGCAGCAGTGGATGAGCCACCAGACGATGCTCATCAATGAATACCGTCTCACGCCGATGGACCCCAAGGCGCGCAAGTTCCTGGAAAAGGAGATGGAGAATTTCCTTTTCGGCGCAGGCTCCAGCGCCCCCGAAGGCTACGTCCCCCCGGCAAACGGGTAGCTGTCGGCGCTAGGCCGACGCGTCGGCGACCGCAAGCTGCGCCGTCGTCGGCTCCGCACAACAATACCAGGGCTCCGAGAGCCGGAAGGCGGGTAGCGCCGCGTCCGGACAGGCGAGCGGCGGCACCGCGAGCCCGCACGCGCCGTGCGCAAGCGCCCACAAGGCGCCGAACGTATCGCGGCGCGTCTCCTTTTTCTCGTCCGCCTCCTCCACGCGCCGTTGCACGGCCCTTTGCAGGGCGTCCACGCGGGGATCCTCGTGCACCCAGGGAAAGCCGAACTGTTCGGCTGCGAACGCGCCGAGGTGGCGCCCGAACCCGGGCAGGTCGAGCAAATGGGAGCCCGCGGGCACGAGCAGGCGGATCGCGAGCTGGATCGGTGCCACCGTATCCACCCAGCCCAGGTCCCTGATAGACAAAAGCAGCTCGCGATAGCCATCCAGCGTCGTCCAGGGCGTGAACGGCACGAACGTGGGCAAGAGGCTGACGCCGGCCTCCCGGACGATGGCCGCCGCCGCAAACGTATCGGCCGCCGTATGACCTTTGGCGAGATGCGCAAGCACGGCGTCGTCGAACGATTCGACCGCACTCGTGATGAGCACGCAGCCGCAGGCCGCGAGCCGGCGGATGATGTCCGGGTGCTGGCAGATGTGCGAGATCTTGATGGTCGCGTCGAACGTCACATGGGGCCATTGTTCGTGCAAGGCCCCGGCGATGCGCACTGCGTGGGCGGGGCCGTTCAAAAAGTCGGAATCCCCAAACGATACATGCGTCGCGCCCCGCTCGATCTGCTGATGGATGTCCGCCAACACGACATCGCGCGGCAGCGCCCGGAAGCGTCCGCGATAAACCGGCACCACCGGGCAGTGGCGGCACAGATGCTTGCAGCCCCGTGTGGTCTCCGCGAAGGCCACCGTCTTGCGCGCATCGCCCGGCCCGATCAGCTGCGCGTAGCGCCTGAGGTCCGGCAGATCGCGCCGGTCGGGCACGACGAAGGTCGCGCGCGCGGCGGGCTCTTCCGGGGGGCGGCCTTCCACGTCACCGGCGAAATCGAGCAGCGCGTCCTCGCATTCGGGGCCCAGGACGGTGTCGGCGCCGAGTGCGGTGAGCGCCGCCGTGTGCGCCGGGCCGTAGAGGCCGTAGCAGACGATGCGGGCCGCCGGCGCGTGCTCACGGATGCGCGGCAGCAGGCGGGCCGCGATGCGTGTCGCCGTGTGCATGACGACGCTGACCGCGATCAGACCGAATTCGGCGAGGTTGTCCCACGGCAGGGCACCGAGGCTCAAGTCCACGCAGCGCACATCATGTCCGGCTTGCCGCAAGACCGCGGCCGGATGCGCGAGCGCGAAAGGTTGCCGTCCGATCTCGTAGGGGCTGGCGAGAAGAATCCGCATGGCCCCATCATAACGGAAAGCCGCTGCTGCTGCCGCGTCACGCGGGGCTTTTGTCTGCTGCCCTTGACGCAACGGGTCCGAGCGGTTTAAATGCGCCCTTTCGCCCAGGTAGCTCAGTCGGTAGAGCAGAGGACTGAAAATCCTCGTGTCGGTGGTTCGATTCCGCCCCTGGGCACCATTCCAGCCTGCGGCTTCTTCCGCGGTTCTCCACAATCCATTCTTCCCGCGTCGGCCCGTTTGCCGCCGTGCGCCCCGGACATTGCGCCCCGGTCGCCCTGCGGCGGTGACGGTGGAAAAAGCCAAAGCGGGGGCGGCGCCATGCCCAAAACCGCCATCGCCTGCAATCCGGTTTGCGGATGAACCCGCGGGGCCGGCCCCGATCATGCCGAGCGGCAAGGGCGCCCTGCCTGTGCACAGCCGATCAGGCGCCCGTGGCGGCCCCGGTCGCCACGGGAAGCCGCGCATTCTTCCCGCTTTCTGGTGGTAGCTGCCGGCTGCGGGGGCGGACGGCCGGGGTGTCCGGACAGGAAGGGGCGGGCCATTTCTGGCCCGCCCGCGATGCTAGTTGCGGACCGAGTAGAGGTGCCGCAATACGTGATGGCCCTGGATCTGCTGCAAGGCCGCGAAGAGCACATGGCCGCCCAGGTACACCCAGACGCCATACGAAAGCCACAGATGGGAGGTCGCGAGCAGCGTAAAGAGGCCGTAGGCGCTCGAGTGCGCCGCCAGGCCGTAGCCGCCCGGGATGACCAAATACATCAGGAACCCGGTGGCGGCCATGCCGGTCACCGCGAGCAACCCCAGTCCGTGCGCGAAGCTCGACAACCCGACTACGTTACCGTAGCCCGGAAGTTTCCCGCGGAAGGTCTGCCCCAGTTCCTCGCCGACCAACCGCAACCCGGGCCGATTCCATGGAAACAGCACGCGCAGGTCGCCGCGCGCCCATGTCCACATCCAGTGCACGACGATGATCGCCGTCGTCGCGACGCCGATTACTGCGTGTATGAGCAACCATCGGGGCCGCGTGGCATCCGCTATGACGAGACCCGTGAACATCTCGGTGGTTACCGTAATCGCCAGCGCCAGATGAATGAGGCGCGTAATCCTATCCCAGGGACGCAACTCCATAACACCTCCTAAACCGCACTGTTCTGGTCACTGCGCCTGGCCTGCGCCGAAAGGCCCCCGGCCTTTCGGCGCACCAAAGACGCGCAATCACTATGGCTCTGCCATTGATGTCTGTCAAAGCCCCCTTTGGTCCCATACTGCCGCCGGGACGGCCGACCCCGCCGACCGGCGGGGGTGCGCCGCCGGTCGTCCACTCCCTGGCGGCGGCAGGCTTGACAGTGTTCTCGGGGGGCTGCGATAGTCCGCGCGGCGGCCTCGGCCGTTGCGCACGCCGCACGGAAGCGCATGCGTCCGCTACCTGCATAGAGAAACACGAACGCGCCACACGCCCCCATGGACGGAAAGCGGGCGCGTCTACAACAATTCTGAGGAGATCTGCAGCATGAGAACACGTTTTGTCGCATCCGCGCTTGCGCTTGCGCTGTCATTTGGGGCGGCGGGTGCCGCGGCGGCGCAGATGACGCCCTGGTACGGCGGCGCGGGCGTGAACTTCAACGGCGCCTCCGGGTACAACGGCACGACGGGCTTTACGATCTTCGGCGGCTATCGCCTGCCCTACCGGATCGCCAACCGCGGCCGCTTCGCGGTCGAGGTCGGCTACGACCATTACGGGACCTTCGACGTCTCCGGAACAGGTGGCGCCGCCTATGCCTCGGCCTCGGACATCGAGGCCTCCGCGGTCTTTACATGGCCCCTCATCCCGCAGTTGTCCGCCTATGGCCGCGCGGGCCTTGCCGATTCCATGACCACCGTCACGGTGAACGAATATCCGTTCCCCTACTACCAGGAGTCCACCTCGAGCGTCCACCTGCTGATCGGTGCCGGCCTGAATTACCAGGTGACGCCCCAGGTAGGGGTGCGTGCGGAGTACCGGTACACGGGCATGCCCTCGCTCATGGGCAGCGCCGTCAACTCCTTCTCGCTCGCGGGCACGTTCCGCTTCTAAAGAGCCCCCGGCAAGGTGGCCGCCGGCCACCCTGCTTCTCTTTTCCCGGCCCGGCAGCTCTGGCACAAAACCCTCGGGTGCCCGCCCGCGCAGCCATGCCGCCACCCGTGAAGCCGGGCACCCAGGTGAAAGAGGTGTCCCCGGGCTGCCGCGGATCCCGCAGCCACCCCGGAAGACTCTCGGATATCCGCGCGCTTCACCGCAAGATGGCCTCTTCGCCCGCCCGGCACACCGGCGAGACCATGGAAACGTATTCGGCAAAAGACCCCCGGCGGCTCGTCCAGGGGCTGTCGATGCGGGGGCGCCGCACGCTCCTGTTCGGTCCGCCCGGCATCGGCAAGACCACCCTCGCCGTCGCGCTCGCGCCCGAACTCGCGTGCGGTGCAACCGTGCCCTGGTGCCTGGGCGCCGATCCCGGTAACCCGGGTTTTGGTGTCCCCGGCGCGGTGAGCCTCGGCGAATGGACGCCGCCTGCCTGGACGGCCCGGCATCTGCGCGCCCTCTGTACGCTCGATGCCGCACGCTTTCGGTTGCCGCTCGTGGAGGCGGTGGCCTCCCTCGCTCTCCTGGCACCCCCCGGCACGCTCCTGCTCGATGCCCCGGGCGTCGTTCGCGGCATCGCCGCCGCCGAACTCCTGGAGGCGCTGTGGCGGGCCGCGGCGATCGATCTGGTGCTCCTTCTCCAGCGCGAAGGGCAGATTTCCCCTTTGCCCGGCGCACTCTCCGACCCCGGTGTCGAAGTCGTCGCCGTCCGCGCCGCAGCCTCTGCCGCGCGTCCCGGGAAAGGCCGCCGCGACCGGGAGCGCACCCGCACATGGGATCGTCACCTGGAGGGAGGCCGCCAGCACGCCGTCGCGCTGGCGGGTTTGCGCCTGTGCGGTCTGTTGCCCCGTCAGGCGCCCGCGGCCTGGGTCGGCAAGCAGGTGGCCTTTCTGGAAAAGGGGGCCACCGCTGCCATGGGCGAGGTCACCCGCCTCGACGGGGAGGTGATCCACGTCCTTCTGCCGCGCGACTGCGCGCCCACCGCGGTGCTCCTCGCGCGCGACGCACGCCGCAGTGCGGGCGGTCTGCTGGTTACCGAAGAGCGCCAAGCCGGCCGCGTTCCCCGCCCCCTTCCGCTGCCCGCCTCCGTTGCCGCCGCAGGGCCGGGCCCGCTTGCCGGCCCCTGCCCCACGGTGCAGACCGGCAGCGCCGCGGCGGTTCTCCTGAACGGCGCGCTGGGGGATCCCCAGCTGCACCTGCGTCTGCGGCACCAGCGCCGCAGTCTCCTCTTCGATCTCGGCGACGGCGCGCGGCTGCCGGCGCGGCTCGCGCACCAGGTGAGCGACGTCTTCGTCAGCCATGCCCACATGGATCACATCAGCGGTTTTCTCTGGCTGTTGCGGGCCCGCGTGGGCGTCCGTGGGCGCTGTCGCGTCTACGGCCCGCCAGGTCTGGCCGTGCGCCTGCAGCACCTGATCGACGGGATCCACTGGGACCGCATCGGGGATCGCGGCCCGCGTTTCGCGGTAGCCGAGCTGCATGGACGGCGCCTCCGGCTCTTTGCCCTGCAGGCCGGGCGCGCGGGCCCGGTCCTGTTCGGCGAACACGCGGCGGTCGCCGGCACCGTGCTGGACGAACCGGCTTTCCGGGTGCGCGCCGTCACTCTGGATCACGGCATACCGGTGCTCGCCTACGCCTTCGAGGCGCCGGTTCAGATCAATGTCCGCCGCGAACGCCTCCGCCAGCAAGGCCTCGAGCCCGGCCCCTGGCTGAACGAACTGAAGGACCGCATTCTGGCGCGGCGGTATGCGGCGCGCATCAGTCTGCCCGGCGGCCGCCGCGCGACGGTGGCGGCCCTTCAGGCGGAGCTGGTCCTCGTCTCCCCGGGCAGCAAGCTCGCCTATGCCACCGACTTCGCGGATACGCCCGCGAACCGCCGTCGCCTGATCGGTCTCGCCGACGGGGCCCACACGCTCTTTTGCGAGGCCACCTTTCTTGCTGCGGATGCCGAGTACGCCCGCCGCACGGGCCACCTCACCGCGACCGCGTGTGCGCAAATCGCCGCCGCCGCCCGCGTCCGCCATCTCGTTCCCTTCCATTTCTCCCGCCGGTACGAAAAAGAACCCGCCCGCGTCTACACCGAGATCGCCCGCCTGTTCCCGGGCGTGATGGTGCCGCCTGCGCCGTGAGGGGAGGGAGGCCGCCTGCGGGCCAGGGCAGGCCCCGGCGTCCTTTCCGGGGTCGGCGCATTCTTCGCGTTCGGCGGATCGTTGTCCCAAACCCACAGGGCCCCGCTATACTGAGGCTCAGGCACGGATGTGCCCTCATGCCCGACATGGGCTGCATTGGTGTGACTGCGTGACCGAGCCTTTACCCGACGTCCCCATCCTGATCGCCCACCGCGGCTACGCGGCACGCTTCCCGGAGAATACCCTCCTTGCGCTCGCGGCCGCCGTCGATGCCGGGGCGCGCCATGTGGAGATCGACGTCCTGCTGTCGGCCGACGGCGTGCCGGTCCTCTTTCATGACCGCGATTGCGGCCGTCTGTGCGGCATGCCCGGCGCCATCCACGACTATCCGCTGGATGCGCTGCGCGCCATGAGCAGCTACGCCCCGGACCGCTTTGGGGAACGCTATCGCGGAACGCGCATCCCGACGCTGGCGGAGTTCGCCGCCTGGCTTGGACGGCATCCCGATGTCACGGCGTTCGTGGAAATAAAACGCCAGGCAGTCGAGCAGTTCGGCTGTGCGGGCGTGCTCGCGGCGGTGTCGCAGGCGCTTGCGCCGGTGCGGGCGCAGACGATTCTCATCTCCTTTTCGCTCGCCGTTCTCGCCGCGGCCCGCCCGTCCTGGCCGCGGATCGGCGTGGTTGTCGACCGCCTCGCGGAGCTCGACGAAGCCGCGGTCTCCGCGCTTCCCTGCGAGATTGCGTTCTGTGACATCGCGGGCTTGCCGCCCGCAGGCCCCTTCGTCTTGCGCCAGTCTCTTGCGGTCTATGAGGTCGATGACGCGGCCACGGCCCGCAGTCTGGCCGCACGAGGCGCCACTTACATAGAAACCTTCGCCATCGGCGAGCTATCACAGGCCTTGCGATCATGAGCGACATGCTGGATATCGTGGTGGTAGGCGGCGGCATTCACGGCGCTGGCGTGGCCCAGGCCGCGGCGGTCGGCGGCTACCAGGTGTTGCTGCTCGAACAGGCCACGCTCGGAGCCGGCACGTCATCGCGCTCATCCAAGCTCATTCACGGAGGCCTGCGCTATCTGGAAGGGGGCCACATCCGGCTCGTGCGCGAATCGCTTGCCGAACGCGAAACGCTGCTTGCCATCGCGCCCGATCTGGTCACGCGCCAGGCTTTCCATATCCCGCTCTATGCAACGAGCCACCGCCGGCCCTGGCAGGTGGCCGCCGGTCTTGCGCTCTACCGTTTGCTGGCGCGCGCCCACGGAGACTTCGCCTCGGTGCCGCGGCGGGAGTGGGATCAGCTCGACGGACTCGCCACCGGGAATCTGCAGGCCGTGTACCGCTATTACGACGCGCAGACGGATGACCTGGCGCTTACCCGGGCCATCGCGCATTCGGCCGCACAGTTTGGCGCCGACATCCGGGTGGCTGCGCGATTTCTTGGTGCCGAACGGCAATCGCGCGGATACGAGGTGCGCTTCATGACCGGCGGCGACGTCACGACCTGCATGACCCGCGCGCTCGTCAACGCGGCAGGACCGTGGGCCGGACAGGTCCTCGGGCGCATCCTCCCCGGTCCCCCGCGCCTCGCCCTCGATCTGGTCCAGGGTACACACA
The DNA here is from genome assembly GCA_021777535.1 of Pseudomonadota bacterium. GTDB lineage: Bacteria > Pseudomonadota > Gammaproteobacteria > Acidiferrobacterales > Acidiferrobacteraceae > JAJYDN01. Next base: position 31,908 of record JAJYDN010000009.1, on the reverse strand, counting down.
TCTTCACACGCGGGCGATTGTCCTGCGGCGCCTACTACACGGAGGCGCCGGCCGACCATCGCCCGGTATTCGTGATGCCCTGGCGCGACGGCATTCTGACCGGCACCACCGAAACGCTCTATGCCGGCGACCCGGGGCAGGCGGCCCCGCTCCCCCAGGAGATCGCCTATCTGCAGGAGGTGCTCCGGGCCTATTTCCCCCACCTCGACACCACGCCGCAAGACGCTTTCGCGGGACTGCGCGTGCTCGTGCGGGCCGACGGCGCGTTCGGACGGCGTCCGCGCGAGGTGACCTTGCTTGCCGATGCGCCCAATCCGCGCCTCATCAGCATCATCGGCGGCAAGCTGACCGGTTACCGGCTCACGGCAGCCCGCGTCCTGGCGCGGCTGGCCGCCTCCTTGCCCGCCCGCACGCCGCAGGCCGATACGCGGTTTTTGCCGCTTACCCCCGCGTTGCCGGGACCGGCATAAGCGCGCGCCAGGCGGCAAAGCGCGCGGCCGCGCCTTCGTCGGGCCGCGCGAGAAAACTCTGTCCTTTGCCGCCTGGCCAGGCGCGCGGCCCGCCGGCCACCAGATAAGCCAGTCCGCGCGCCGTTCCTTCGGGGTCGGCCGGCCGCCGCACGGGCGTCTGCGCCAGATCGGCGAGCGACTGACAGAGCGTGTCGCAGCCCGTGAGCCCGCCAGTGGCCAGGATCGTCGCGAACGGTCCGCTCGCGGTGCGGATGGCAAGCAGGTTTTCGGCCACCAGAAAGACCACGCTCTCGAGGACCGCGGCCGCCTTTCCCTCGACGGACCCATCACCCTCGAAGCGTGATTCGATGTCGGTCCGCCAATAAGGCGAACCAAGCCCCCCGATGGCGTTCACGAACAGGGGGCGCGCCGCCGGATCGGCAAGCAGCTGCGCGCAGCGCTGCGCAATCTGCGGAAAACCGAGATGGGCCGCCGCCCAGTCGAGGGCTGCGCCCGCGCCGTGTACGGTGCCTTCGGCCACATAGACCCTTTCATGACCGTCGAGCAAGGCCGTGCTCCACAAGAGCGCCTCGCCATCGGCCGGCACATGACCGATCGGCCGCTGCAGAAAGGCGCCCGTTCCCATGTTCAGGTACACGGTGTCCGTGCGCGGCGCGCCCTCGCTAAAGAGCGCGGCGCTCTGGTCGCCCGTGAGGATCGCAAGCGGCACCGAAAGCTCCCTGGTGACCAGCGCACCGAACGGGTAGCGGCTGGGCGCACAGACCGGCAGCACGTCTTCCGAAATGCCAAAGAGCGCCAGCAGTTCCGGGTCCCAGCCGTGGGTATGCCGGCTCCACAGCAGGGTGCGGCTTGCGTTGGCGGGATCGGCAAGCAGCCGCCGCGGCTCGATCAGGCGGTACGCAAGAAAGCTTGCAAGCGGCCCCATCGCCAGATAGCCGCCGCGCGCGGCGGCCTGGACGGCAGGCAGGTGTTCAAGGCACCAGCGCATCTTCAGGGCGCCGTAATGCGGCGACAGCACGAGGCCGGTCCGCTCGCGCACCGCGAAGGCATGATCCTGGTAGCGGGCCGTGAGCGCGGCGGCGCGGCGGTCCTGCCAGCCGATCACCGGCGCAAGCGCAGCGCCCGTTCGCGTATCCCAGCAGACGAGGCTCGATCGCTGGGTGGCGAGTCCGGCGGCGACGATGCCGTCCGTGATCCGGGGGTCTGAATCGAGCGCCCAGGAGATGGCCTGCCGCACGGAGGCCACCACCGCTTCCGCATCCTGTTCGGCCACGGCGCCGTCGGACCGTCCGCCCACGGGGACCAGGGCGCGCGCCACCACGCGGCCGTCTTCGCCAAAAACCAGCGCCCGCGTCGCGTGCCCGCCCTGATCGACAGCCAGATAAAAGGGTCCCTTCATGGCCCCGCCCTCCCGCGTTTTCCGGTCACGCCGGCGCCGACGGTTGCGCCCCGGACGCAAACCGCCCGGCGAGCGCGGCCGCAAGCTGCCCCCGATCGAGACCGTGGATGACGCCCGTGCGCCGCCGCGCAGACCAGATGCTGTCGGGGAAAAAGGCGTCGTCGGTATAGCGTGGCACCACGTGCCAGTGCAGATGGGGAACGTAGTTTCCAAGGCTTGCGACGTTCATCTTGGCGGGTTTTGCCAGTTCGCGCAGCGCCGCCTCCACGGTCCATACGGCCGCCATCAGATGCTGCCGTCCGGCCGCCCCCAGATCGGTCATCTCGGCGACATGCGCATGCCAGATGATCCGCGCCACGTCTCCCAATCCGTCGACCGGCGCCACGATCACCCGCAGCCGCGCATCACGCCAGACGACCTCTTCCGGTCCGGCTTCGCAGAGAACACAGGCGGGTACGTGCATGGCGACAGGCTAGCACGGCGTCCCCGTCTTCCAAAAGGGCTTGGGGCCGCCTCAAGGCTGGCCGGTTTGCCGATGTCCCGGTATAATTCGGGCGCTGGAGGAACGCCATGATCAACTGGAGCGCCATCGAGACGACCTTTCTCGACATGGACGGTACCCTGCTCGATTTGCATTTCGATAACCACTTTTGGCAGGAACACGTCCCGTTGCGCTACGCCGAGCGCCGGGGTCTCCCGATCGGCGACGCCAAGCGGGTGCTCACCGAGCGTTTCCGCCGCGAGGAAGGCACGCTGAACTGGTATAGCGTCGACTACTGGAGCGAGGAGCTGGATCTCGATATCCCCGCCCTCAAGGAAGAGGTCGCCGGGCGCATCAGCCTTCGGCCCCATGTTCTCGAGTTTCTCGAAGCGATGCGCGCCGCCGGCAAACGCCTCGTCCTGGTGACGAACGCCCACGGCAAGACCGCGGTACTGAAGTTCCGCCATACCGGCATCGACCGCTACATGGACGCCGTTATCTGCGCGCACGACATCGGCCTTGCGAAGGAGCACGCGCCTTTTTGGGGGGAATTGCAGGAGCTCGAACCCTTCAATCCGGCCGGTACGCTCCTCATCGACGACAGCCTGCCGGTGCTGCGCTGTGCCCGCGCCTACGGCGTAGCCCACCTCCTCGCCATCCGCCGCCCCGATCTGCGGGGGCCGGACAAGGACTGCGGCGAGTTCGCCGCGATAGAATCCTTCCGCGCGCTGTTGCCTGTCGGATGAGGTGGCGGCGGCTTGGTCTTGCGGCCGCAGTCTTTCTCTCGGGATGCGCGGTGTATCATGCCCGGCCGTTAAGAAAGCCCGCCCTCGCCGCACTGAAGGCGCCCTCGCGGGCGCGCCTGCGCGCTGCTGCAAGCCACCTCCCGCGTCCCCTTGCGCCCCTGAAGCTCGATTTCCGCAAACCGCTCACCGGCGCTGAATTGGGCATCATCAGTGTGCTGGCCAATCCCGCCTTGCGGGCGCTGCGCGCGCGCGATCGTGTCGCCAACGCGCAAGCCTTCAATGCCGGGCTGCTGCCGGATCCGGTCATCGATTACGCGGCGCTGCGCCCCTACGGGCCGAATACCGCAGGCCATACGACGAGCCTCGCCTACGGCTTCCTGTGGGATCTTTCCGCGCTTTTGACACACGGGGCCACGGTGCGCAAGGCGCGCTTCCATGCGCGCTCGGTCGAGGCGCAGGTGGCGTGGCAGGAGTGGGTGATGGCCAACCGTACACGGATGGCCGCCATCCATCTGTACTGGCTGCGGCGCGAACGCGCCGTGACGCAGGCGGTGTTGCCGCTGTGGCACCGCGCAGACCGGATGCTCGCCGCCGATGTGGCGCGAGGCGTGGTCACACCGGCGCGGTTCGCCCTCTGGGCGCGTCAGTACCTGACGGTCCACGCGCAGGCCTGCCGCCTGGCCCGGGCCGCCACGGGCGCGCGCCTCGCCCTGAATGCCGATCTCGGCCTGGGACCCGCGGCGCGCCCCTGGCTTGCCGCGCCGCACGGGCCGCCGCCACCGCGCGCAGGCGCGGCCACGCTCTTTCGCCGCGCACGCACGCATCGTCTGGATCTCGCCGCGCTCGCCGCCGCCTATCACAGCGCGCAACAGGGCGTGCTGCAGGCGGTTTTGAACCAGTATCCGCAGCTGAGCCTCGGGCTTGCCGGCGCCCGCAACACCTCCGGCATCACGTCAGCCGGCATCCAGATCGGTCTCGTGCTGCCGATCTTCACGGGCAACCGGGGCCAGATCGCGATTGCCCGTGCCCGCCGCCTGGCCGCCTTCCGGGATTACGTCGCCCGGCTCGCCCATGCCCGCGCCCAGATCTACGCGCTGCGCGCGCGCGTGGCGAGCCTCTACCGCGAGATGCGCGCCACCCGGGCCCGCGATCACCGCCTGCGCCGCCTCGTGCGGCATCTGCATCGGGCGCATGTCCGCCGCGACATCGGCCTCTTGCGTCTGCTGCGCATCGCGGGCCCGGCGACATCCGCGCTCGAGCAGGACATGGCGATCGCCGACCGTTACGCGCAGGCGCGCGTGGCGTTGCAGACCGCCACCGGAACACCTTGGAGACTGTCACGATGAAGCGCGCGGGGACCCTTGTCTTCGCCCTACTGGCAACGGGCAGTGCGGCGGCCACCCCCTTGACCGTCCATGTCGTGGCGGCCGCCAGGGCCGCATACCGTCCCGCGGTGACCGTCCTTGGGCGTCTGCACGGCGCCCAACATCTGGTGTTGCGGGCCCCCTACACGGCCCTCATGGGGCGATGGCTGGTCCCCATGGGGACCCAGGCCGCGCGCGGCACCCTGCTCGCGCGGCTGTGGCCCGTCTCGCAGGGGCGCACGGTCGCGGCCCTGCGGGCGCAGGCAGAGGCCGCGGCCTCGAGTCTCCGCAATGGCCGGGTGCTGGCGCGGCAGGGACTCATCAGCGGGGCCCGGTTGCGCAGTCTGGAGGCCGCCGTTGCCCGCGCCCGCGCCGCGCTCGCGAGCGCCCGCGTGCGGCTTGGGCACGGGTTTTTGCGGGCGCCGTTCGCCGGCACCGTGCGCTACCTGGCGACACCCGGCAGCTGGCTTACCCCGAATGAGCCGGTCGGCACGGTCGATGGCTCCGGGCACCGTTACGGCACGGCGGAGCTGACCCAGGCGCAGGCCCGTGCCGTGGGGGTGGGCGCCCCTGTGCGCATCGCCGGCCAGGCCGGGGCGCCCGGGCGCCTCTACGCGTTCGGTGCGCACCTCGACCAAGCCGGCCTGGTCACCGCCTACATGGATGGTCTGGCGACCGCCAAGCGGCCCGGTAGCGTGCTGCGTCTCGATATTCTCGGACGCCCACGGCGCGCCTGGCGCCTGCCGCAGACGGCGCTCGTCCTCCACGATGGCCGTCCGCAGATCTTTCGTCTGGTCGGTAACCGGGCCGAGCCGCTGGCGGTGCGGTTGCGGGCGCGCCGCAACGGCTTTGTCTATGTAAGCGGCGCGCTCCATCCGGGTATGCGCGTGGTGGCCGATCACGCCGCGCGCCTGGCCCCCGGTGTGACCGTGCGGACCGTCTCTTGAAGCGCTACATGGGGGCCCTCTGGGCCAACCGCTACACCACCCTGGTGGTCGCGATGCTCGTCCTGTTTGCGGGCGTCGAGGCCTATCGCGCGCTGCCGCAGGCCGTTTTCCCCGAAGTGCGTTTCCCCCGGGTGTCGGTGTTCGTGAGCGACGGGTACCTCCCGGTGCACGTCATGCTCGTGCGCGTCACCCAGCCGCTCGAACAGGCCGCCAAGGGTGTGCGGGATGTCACGCTGGTACGTTCCGCGACCACCGACGGCATGAGCAAGATCCACGTCTTTTTCAGCCGCGCCATCAGGCCTTCCACCGCCTACCTGCTGCTCGAGGCGCGCCTCGCGCAGGTGCCACTGCCCCGTGGCGCCCACATGACCGAGCGGCTCATGATGCCGAACATCTATCCCTTCGCCGAGTACGCGCTGGTCTCGCGTACGCAGACGAGCAGCGCCCTGATGCCCGCGTACGCCTTTACGATCCGCCCGCGGCTGCTCGACATTCCCGGTGTCTACACCGTGGCCGGCGTCGGCCGCGGCTGGCCGCAGGTCCAGGTCACGCTCTCCCCGCGCCGCCTGATGCAATGGCATCTGTCGTCGGGCTCGGTGACGCGCTTTTTACGGGCCCGGCAAGGCCCCTATTTCGCCGGCGTGGCACACACCTTCCGCTCCCAGTGGCTGCTGACCGCAGCCGGCCGGCCGGCCACGCTCGCCGGGCTGCGGGCGCTGCCGGTACCGGTCGGCCACGACACCACCCTGCCCTTGTCGGCGCTTGGCCGCATCCAGGTCGGCCCGCCACCACGGATGCGCGGCGCGGCTGCCGGCCGGTGGCCGCACGCCCTTCTGATCGACATCGCCGCCCAGGCGCACGCCAACGTGGAGGCCGTGGCCCAGCAGGTCGCACATAGCATCGCGAGCCTGCGCCGCCACCTGCCGCCCGGGGACCACCTCATCGCCGATTACGACATTGCGCGGCTGATCGCGTCCAGCCTGCACGACGTGTGGCTTGCGCTCATCATCGGGACGCTCATCACCTTCGGTGTCGTCTTCGTGTTCCTCGGGCGCGCCGACATAGCGCTCGCTACCGTGCTGGTGGTGCCCTTGTCGCTCGGCGGCACCTTCGTCGTGTTGCATGGACTCGGTCTCGGCCTGAATGTCATGACGCTCGGGGGACTCACGGCGGCGATCGGCGCCCTGGTGGATCACGCCATCGTCGTCATGGAACAGGCAAGCCACCGCGCGCACGCGGCATCGGCCGCAGACCGCCTGCAGCAGGCGCTGGCCGCAAGCGGCGAAGTCCTGCCGATGATGACCTTTGCGACGCTCACGTCCGCGCTCGTCTTCGTGCCGCTCATCTTTCTGGGGGGCACGACGGGCATCCTCTTCCGGCAAATGGCGGTGGCGCTTGTCAGTGCGCTTGTCATCTCGCAGCTGGTGGCGCTCTCGGTTACGCCGTTGCTCGCGGGCTTCATGAGCCGCCGGATGCCGCGTGCGCCACGCCGCAGCCGCGCCGTGCGGCGCGCACGCATCGTGTACGCGCGCCTCTTGCGCCGCGCCATGAGGCGCCCGTTGCTCGGTGTCGCCGCGACCGCCGTGATTGCGCTCGTCACCTATCTTCTTCTCACCGGTTTGCCGACGGCGTTTCTACCCGCATGGAACGAAGGCATCATTGCGGTGCCCTTCCGTACGGCACCGAGCGCGAGCGCCCGGGAGACGCTCGATGTCGGCCGCAGGCTCCTGCACGCAGCACTTGCCGATCACGCGATTGCCACGGGCTCGATCATCGCCGGGCAGAGTCTCGGGAACCCCCGGGCGCCCGCCAACAAAGGGGACCTGGTGCTGACGGTGCGGCCGGGATACGCGACCGAGGCGGTGATCGCGAAGCTGCGCGACCGCTTCCGGCAACTCGAGCCCAGCCTTTCCATGCTGAAGCTCCACCAGATGCTGGTCACCGAACTCGGCAACATGACAGGCGCGCATTCGCCGCTCGACGTCGATCTGTTCGGTTCGGACCCCCGTCTTCTGGCGCACTGGGCCGTCCGCCTGAAGGCCGCGCTCGTTGCGAGCCACGCGTTTTCCAACGTGAGCCTGCCGGCCGCCTACTCCGGCCCGGCGATGACGTTCAGTCCGCGCGACCGCGCCCTCCTCGAAGGGCTTGCGCCCCACGCCCTGGCCCATGAGCTCGAGGCCGCCTTCTGGGGCCGCCCCGCAGGTTTTCTGCTGCAGGGCAGCCAGATCCTGCCGATCCGCGTGCTGGTGCCGCCGGCCCCGGCCGCCGCCGGCCGTATCGTGCCCGAGGCGTGGGCGCGCCTGCCGGGCCACGTCTCCCTCCTTCCGCTGTCGGATCTGGCGCGCGGACACCCGGTCCTGCACCAGCCCTTCATCAACCACCAGAATCTCGTCCCGTATGTCGACATCCAGCTGCACCCGCGTGCCCACGAGGGCCTGAACGCGGCCGCCGCCAGGGCCCGGCGCATCGTCGGGCAGATGGCGTTGCCGCCCTCGATCACGGCGCGGCTTGGCGGGTACTACAAGGAGCAGAAGGCCAGCTTTGCGCAGATGGGGGTGACGCTCGTGCTCGCGCTGCTTGCGCTGCTCGTTCTCGTCGGCTACCAGCTGGGCGCGCAGCGTCCGGCGCTTGCGGTGCTGCTTGCCACCGCGCAAAGCGCGGCCGGCGCGCTGCTTGCGCTGCGTATCCGCGGCATTCCGCTCGATAGCACCGCCTTTCTCGGGATGCTTCTGGTCTTCGCGGTCGTCGTCAATAACGGCATCCTGATCTTCGGGCAGGCGCGCCTGTACCGCGCGGTCCCGGGCCGCCTCGAGGTGGAGCTGGCCTGCCGCCGGCGGCTGCGGCCGATCCTGATGACGATGGTGGCGGACATCGGCGGATTCCTGCCGCTTGCCGTGGGCATCGGCCACGGCACCGATCTCCTGAAACCGCTCGCTACCGCGGTGATGGGCGGATTGTTCGTGGCGACCGCGTCTTCTCTCCTGATCGGTCCGATGCTGTATACCGGTTTTGGGCGACGGCGATAAGGCCGCGCAGGGTGACACGTATTTCGTGGTGCAGCTTAAGCCGCAGCAGGAAGGGTCCTATCAGGGGGGGTATGAAAAAATCCGGCTGGACGGCGCTGTGGAACTGCACCAGCGTGCCATGCGCAAAGGGCGTCAACCGCCAGCGCGCATACCCATAGCGCAGATTCGACAGCCGCGGCACGATGCGGGCATATATACTGCGGTCAGCGGTCGTCCGCACGTCCTCGGTCTGACGCACGTGGAAACAAAAAAAGAGGACACAGCTGCGGACGACCATCCCGACACGCGTAACACCCCGCCTCGGGAAACCCAGGATCGCGCTGCTGCGCACCTCGCGGTTTAGGCGGCCGATGTGCCCGTAATCGGTGAGCGCGGCGAACACCCGGGGCATGGGGGCGCGCACCAGCAACGCCGCCGCCACATGATAGACACCGTGGCGCACGGAGACGATGGGGCCATACAGGAGGCCTGCCCGTGCCCGCGCGGACAGCAGGATGCAAAGCGCAAAGAGACTAGCGCGCGCGCGGAAAGCGCTTCTGGTAGTGGCGCAAGAGTTCGTCATAGCTGCGGAAATGCAGCGCGAAGTGCCGCTCTGCCGGTTCGTCGAGCTCGCAGAAATCGTTGCTGTAGGCGCGGCATACGGCGGGGCGTTTGGCGTAGATGCCGCAACCTCCGTCGGTCCCCAGGTGGCCGCAGGGTGCATGGATCAGCAGGTACCAGCCATCCTCGTCCTTGTAGATCTCGATACCGTCGTGGCTCACCTGCCAGAGCATGTGTTCGAAGTCGTCGCGGGAGCGCGGCGCGGGTATGTGCTGGGTGATGTAGGTGCAGCAGATCGACCCCGTGCATTGCTGGCACTTGCCCCGCTCGGTCGCCGCTGCCACCGGAAAGGCGCGCATCAGAGGGCCCCGGCGAGCGCGAGAGCAAGCGCGGCGAGACCGACGGCACCGGCGCCCGCCAGAAGCCATGTGCGCTCGGCAAGCGCGGCCACCGAGGCCAGCGCCACGGCGATCTCCACCAGCACCAGCGCCTGTGCGTACAGGGTGTGCGGCATCATGAGACGGTCGCTTTGCAGGCTCATGTCGGCCGCCTGCTGGTCGAGAAGCCGGCGCTGGGCGAGGGCTGCCGCCGCGCTGGGCGAACCCTGTGCGGGCGGGCGCGAGGCGGCGATCAGCGCAATCACGGCGTCATTCTTCAGCAGAATGGCCTGATTCTGGGTGGCGATGATGCCGTAGTTCAAGAGCGCGCCAAGGGAGGCAAGGAGCGCGGTCAGTAGCGCGGCGAATCGCCCAAGCTGGCCTGTTACATGCGCGCCCTGCATCGCCTACACCTTGTGGTAGATCTTGCTGCCGGTCGCAACAAACTCCCGCGACTTTTCCGAGAGGCCGGCGGTCACCAGCCGTTGCTGATCGGCATACTCGCGCACTTCCTGGGTAATCTTCATCGAACAGAACTTCGGTCCGCACATGGAGCAGAAGTGCGCCACCTTGGCCGACTCCTTGGGCAGCGTCTCGTCATGCAGCGCGCGCGCCCGCTCCGGATCGAGCGACAGGTTGAACTGGTCGTTCCAGCGGAACTCGAAGCGCGCCTTGCTGAGCGCATCGTCGCGCTCCCGGGCGCCGGGGTGTCCTTTCGCGACATCGGCGGCGTGCGCGGCGATACGGTAGGCGATCAACCCGTCCTTGACGTCCTCGCGATCCGGCAATCCGAGATGCTCCTTCGGGGTCACGTAGCAGAGCAGCGCCGTGCCGTACCAGCCGATCATCGCGGCCCCAATGCCGGAGGTGATGTGATCGTAGCCCGGCGCGATGTCGGTGGTAAGCGGCCCGAGCGTATAAAAGGGCGCCTCATGGCAGACCCTGAGCTGGCGGTCCATGTTCTCCCGGATGAGGTGCATGGGCACGTGGCCGGGACCTTCGATCATGGTCTGCACGTCGTATTCCCAGGCAACCTGCGTGAGCTCGCCCAGCGTGTCAAGTTCGGCGAACTGCGCCTCGTCGTTGGCGTCGGCGACCGAGCCCGGACGCAGGCCGTCGCCAAGCGAGAAGGACACGTCGTAGGCGCGCATGATCTCGCAGATCTCGCGAAAATGCGTATAGAGGAAATTTTCCTCGTGGTGCGCAAGACACCACTTGGCCAGAATCGAGCCGCCGCGCGAGACGATCCCCGTCCGCCGCCTGGCCGTGAGCGGAATGAACGGCAGCCGCACGCCGGCGTGGATGGTGAAGTAGTCGACACCCTGCTCGGCCTGTTCGATCAGCGTGTCCCGGAACATTTCCCAGGTGAGCTCCTCGGCGACGCCGTCCACCTTTTCCAGCGCCTGATAGATGGGCACGGTGCCGACCGGCAGCGGGGAATTGCGGATGATCCACTCGCGCGTCTCGTGGATGTGACGGCCGGTCGACAGATCCATCACCGTGTCGGCGCCCCAGCGCGCGGCCCATACCATTTTTTCGACTTCCTCCTCGATGCCCGAGGCGAGCGCGGAGTTGCCGATGTTGGCGTTCACCTTCACGAGGAAACGCCGGCCGATGATCATGGGTTCGAGCTCGGTGTGATTGATGTTCGCCGGGATGATGGCGCGCCCGCGCGCGACTTCGTCACGCACCATCTCGGGTGTGATCGCGCGCGGGTCGCGCGGATCAAGGCCCGTGTTTTCCCGGAGCGCCACGTATTCCATTTCGGGCGTGATGATACCGCGCCGCGCGTAGGCCATCTGCGTGACGGCGTGGTCCCCGCGGGCACGGCGCACGGTCCGTGACCCGGGGAAGCGGATGGCGGCGGTCTTCGGGTCCGTGGCCCGTTCGCGGGCGTACTGGGATCCGAGCGGGACGGCCTCCGTGTCGCCGCGGCCTTCTATCCATGCCGCGCGCAAAGGCCCAAGGCCCGCGCTCAGATCGATGACGGCGTGCGGGTCGCTGTAAGGGCCCGACGTGTCGTAGAGGCGTACCGGCGCATTGTCCTCGATTCCCGAGGCGGCCGGGGTCGGCTCCTGAGACACCTCCCGCATGGGCACTCTGATGCCGTTCTGTTCGACATACACCTTGCGGGACGCAGGAAAGGGTCTCGTCATCGATTCGTCGAGTGCGCGGGTGATCGGAGACAGCGTCTGTGGGTTAGCGTTCATCGCCCGAGTCCTTCACATGGCAGAGGGTCAGCCCTTGGCGGGCCATAAAAGGCAGCTGACGCGAGCGCGTCGTTGGTGTTCCAAAACTAATGGATTCCCGGGGTGAATGCAAGGCGCCGTGCGGCGTCCCCCGCAGCGGATGCCCGGGGGCGACAGCGGATGAAGAGACGGCGGGGAGCGCTCCTCCGCCGACGATGTGATCGCCGGAGTGTGTCCACGATGAGCCGGCCGGCCCGCTTCCGGTTCGGCCGCGCCCGGCCGGCAGGAGCAGGCCCCGGGCCCCGTATCTATCCATGCGCAACTGGTTAGCTTGCACCCTTTTGCCAAAAGGCTTACCCTGCGAAAACCTGAGTTAGACCCAGTTTATTTCCTATGTCCCAGGCACCCATGGAAGCCGCGCGCCTCACGATGGTGGCGCAACAGATACGCACCGCCGACGTGGGCGATGAACGCCTGCTCGCGCAGCTGCGTACGGTGCCCCGCGAGCATTTTGTGCCACGTGCGCAACGGGCGCTCGCGTTTGCGGACACCGCCATTCCCCTGGGCCGTGGCCAGGTGATGTTCGCCCCCATGCTGGATGCGCGTCTGCTGCAGGCGCTGGCCGTGAAGCCCGCCGACCGGGTGCTCGAGATCGGCACCGGCAGCGGCTATCTCACGGCCGTTCTCGCCGGTCTTGCCGCAACCGTGCACAGTGTCGAGATCATCCCGGAGTTCAAGCTGCGCGCCGAGGAGAATCTGGCACCCTTTGGTTTTCGTCATGTCGCGCTCGAGCTCGGTGACGGTGCCCGCGGGTGGCCGCGGCATGCACCCTACGACGCGATTCTCATAAGCGGCGCGCTGCCGCTTGGTCCAGCCGGCGCGTTTGGCGCATCGCTTGCCACAGGCGGCCGCATGGTCGCGTTCGTCGGCGAGTCGCCTGCCATCGAGGTGCGGCTCATCACTCGTCTCGGGGAGAAGAGCTTTCACGAGGTTTCGCTCTTCGAAACCGACGTGCCGGCCCTCCTGAACGCCCCCCAGCCCGAGCGCTTCCGGTTCTAAGACCATGCGCGAGATCGACCCGAAGGATCTGCAGGCCCGCCTTCTCGCAGGCGAACGGATCGTGCTCCTCGATGTGCGCGAACCCTGGGAGCGCAATCTCTGCGCGCTGCCTGATTCCCTGCACGCCCCCATGCAGCAGGTGCCGGCCACGATCGGCCGCCTGAACCCCGAGGAAGAGATCGTGGTGTACTGTCACAGTGGGGTGCGCAGTTTCCATGTCGGGCGTTTTCTCGAGCACAACGGCTTTGTCAGGGTCGTCAATCTGCGCGGCGGCATCGATGCCTGGGCGCGCGAGGTCGACCCGGCGATGCCGCGCTACTAGGCCGTCTGCCGTGCTTCTCGACGCCCGCCGCAGCCTTTTCCTTCTGGTCGACCCGCAGGAGCGGCTGCTTTCCGCACTGCCTGGTGCGCGCGCCGAGGCCCTTGCGCAACGCTGGCGGCTCTTGTTGAAGGCCGCCGAGCTGCTCGATATCCCGACCATCGTGACGCGCCAGTATCCGAAGGGTCTCGGTGTCCTCCCCGGCACGCTCGCCCAGGCGTTGCCGGCGGCAGTCGTCTGCCGCGACAAGACGACGTTTTCCTGTCTGGCGGATCCGGCGATTGCGGGGCTTTTCGAGGGTGAGCGCGACCAGGTGGTGGTAGCCGGCATCGAAACCCACGTGTGCGTCCTGCAGACCGCGTTCGATCTCCTGGACCGCGGGATTACACCCTTCGTGGTGGCCGATGCCTGCGGCTCCCGCCACCGTGAAAGTCATGATCTCGCCACCACCCGCTTCGCGCACTCGGGTGTGCCGCTGGTCACCGCCGAGTCGGCGGTGTTTGAATGGCTGCGCGACGCCGCGCATCCGCGCTTTCGTGATCTGGCGCCATTCATCAAGGCGCTTGCGCCGGGCGATTAGTCCAAGAGGCCTTCGACGAGCGCCACGGTGCGCTCAAGCGCCCCCGCCTGGGCGCGCACGAGGGCAAGCCCCCGCTCTCCCGTCTCCTGCCGCCGCCGCGGATCAGAGAGGCACTCGCCAATCGCCGCCCCCAGTGCGGCGGCGTCGTCTACGGTGCGCGCCGCCCGCGCCGCCAGGGCGAGATCGGCGATCTCCTTGAAATTGAACATATGGGGACCGAATACGACCGGCCGGCCCACCGCCATCGCCTCAAGGGGGTTGTGGCCGCCGGTCGGCACGAGCGAGCCGCCTATGAAGGCGCAATCCGCCGCCGCAAAAAAGAGCAGGAGTTCCCCCATGGTGTCGCCCAGCAGGACCTCGGTTCCGGCGGCGACCGCGTCTTTCGCGCTGCGCCGGGCGACGACAAAACCCGCTTGCGCACACAACCGCGCCACCTGCGCAAAGCGCTCGGGATGGCGGGGCACGAGGATCAGGAGGGCGCCCGGGCACGCTTGCCGTACGGCCCGGTGGGCGGCGAGTACCGCCTCCTCCTCGCCCGCGTGGGTGCTTGCCGCCACCCAGACCGGACGTTCGCTCCCCAAGGCCTGCCGCAAGGCAGCCCCCGTCTGTGCAAGATCCGCCGGCACCTCGATGTCGAACTTGATGTTGCCCGTCACCTGCGTGGTGGCCGCGGAGGCCCCCAGGGCGATCAGGCGGCGCGCGTCGTCGGCCCCCTGGGCCCCGATGAAGCGCGGCACCGCGAGAGTCTCCCGCATGAGTGAGTGTATGCGCCGATAACCCCGGAAAGATCGTTCCGACAGGCGCGCGTTGGCGATCATGAGGGGTATGTGCCGCCTGGCGAGCGTCCTGTAGAGAACGGGCCAGAGTTCGGTTTCGAACATCACTGCCGCACGGGGGCGGGTACGCGCAAGGAACCGCTCGACGAAGGGGCCGATGTCATAGGGCGCGAAGCGGTGGACGACGCGCCCCCCAAAGAGCATCCGGACCTGCTCGGCGCCCGTAAACGTCGTGGTCGTCACCAGCACCGGACACGCGGGCTGCGCCTTGAGCCAGTGGCGGATGAGGGGTGCCGCCGCGCGGGTTTCACCGACCGAGACCGCATGGACCCAGAGACACCCCTCGGGAAGCGCCTTCCCGTAGCCCAGCCGTTCGTGCAGGCGGCCCCGGTCTTGCGTGTGGCGCCGGCTCCGCCATGCGGCGCGCGCCAGGGCGGCCGGCAGGATGAGCCAGGCCGCCGCCTGGTAGATGCGCCGCGACCCGTTCACAGACATGGCAAGGCATGGAGTTGCGCAAGGGCCCCCATCACCGCAGCCGGCGTGGGGGCCGCGCCGATGGTGCCGACATTGAGCGCGGTCGGGCCCGCGAACACACCGGTTTTTTGGGGATCGGTGTCACAGAATATGCCGACGGTGGGCCGTCCGAGGGCGGCCCCCAGATGAACGAGACCGGTGTCGACGCCGACTACGGCCGTGGCGGCGTCCAGCACCCCGGCCAGCGCGCGGACCGTCATGCGCGGCAGGCAGGTGGCGGCCGGACCGATGCCCTGCGCGATCGCCCGCGCCGCCTGCGCCTCGCGGTCGGTCCCGGAGGGCAACAGTGTGGCAAAACCCAGGCGGGCGAGCGATTGCCCGAGCGCGACCCAGTGGTCGCTCGACCAGAGCTTCGCGGGCCGGCTGGTCGCGTGCAGGGCGACCCAGTAGGGTCGCGGTCCCGCGTACGCCTCGGTACGCGCGCCGATCCCATACCGGGGCGTGTCCGCGGGCACCGGATAGCCGAACGCGCCGGCTGCGAGCACACGGTTGCGCGTGACGGCATGCTCATCGCGGCGCACATGGATGCCCCTTTGATAGAAGGAAGCGGCCAGCGGTTCGCGTGCCGACAGCCGGTCGGCGCCCCATACGGGGCGGCCGGCAAGCCGCGCCGCGAAGACACTTTTCAAAAGGCCCTGGCTGTCGAGAACGACATCATAAGATTCTGCGCGCAGCCGTTTGCGCAAAGCCTTCATGGCGCGCCAGGTGGCCGGGCGCCAGGGTGTGCGCAACCATTCCCGCAGGCGGATCGGGTGGACGGTCTCCACGGCGGGATGCAGGGCGGGGATGTCGGCAAACGCCTCTTCGACCAGCCAGTCGATACGGGCATCCGGCAAGTGCGCAGCGATATCCGATACCGCCGGCAGATTGTGCACGACGTCACCGAGTGAGGAGGTCTTCACGATCAGGATCCGCATGCCGTGCCCTTTCAGGATTCCCGGCCGGCCGTGCGCGCAAGCAATGCGAGTTTCCGGTATTTGTAATAGACCGTTTCGGCGTTGGAGACGGCCAGCATGAAACCGGCGGCGCCGTCGAGCAGCCCCAGGCGCAGCACATAGGTGCGCATGAACGCCCAGCTGCCGTGCGCAACGGCCCCCGCGAGCGACGAACGCCGGCCCTTTGCGAATGCCATCTGTGCACCGGCCGTCGAATACCGGTTGATCTTGGCGAGCACCTCGTCTAAGTCGCGATAGGTCTCATGCAGAAGAGGCGCCTTCAGGGTGCCCACGGGGCCGTCTAGGATCAGCCGTTCGTGCACGAGGTCTTCCGAAAACCGTCCCCGCTCGCGCCGGAACAGGCGCACCACATAATCGGGCCACCACCCGCCATGGCGCATGAAGTGGCCGCAGTAACTCGAGCGCCGCGGCATGCGAAACGCCTGCTTGCCGTTTGCGTGAACGATCGCCTCGCGGATCTCCCGCTGGGCATCCAGGGTCACCCACTCATCGGCGTCCAGCGAAAAGATCCATTCGCCGCTTGCGAGGGCCAGTGCCCGATTCTTCTGTGGACCAAAGCCTGGCCAGTCGGCGGTGACGAGTACCTTGGCACCGGCCTGGCGGCAGAGTTCCACGGTATTGTCGGTGCTGCCCGAGTCGACGACGATGATCTCGTCGGCCCAGGCAACGGACTTGAGCGCCCGGCCGATCATCGCCGCTTCGTTCCTGGTGATGAGAATTGCGGAGATCTTCATTTAATCCAGCGGTGGCCGCGCGGCCGAGACCGGCGGTGGAGTGTGTGCGCGACGGGCGACTTCAAGACAGCAATCCCTGCAAAACCTCTGCCACGGGTATGTCGCCCACGCGCCTGGCGCTGAGGACCTTGTGATTCTCGCCCCAGGGCCGCCAATGCACGACCTTGTAGTCACAGTATAGCCCAAGGACCGGTGTGCCCACCGCCGCCGCCACGTGGACGTGTCCGCCGTCGCTGCCGACCACCCGTTGACAGCAGGCAAGCCCCGCTGCCAGCTCGGGAATGCCTGCTGTGCGGTATCCGACTACAGGCAGCCCGCTCGTCGCCGACAAGATGTGTCTCGCCACTTCGTCGTAGCCCGGGTGTTCGGCGGTTTTGGTCGTTCCGGGCGACCAGAAGAGGGCAAAGCTCAGCCCCCGCGATGCCCCTTGCCGGATGAGTTCGATGAAATTCTCGGGGGCCCACCGGTTTTCCTGTTCGCGCGCACTGATATGCAGGCCGATGGGTTTAAGTCCCTCCTTGATGAGAGCCGCCTGTGCGCGGCGTAACAATTCAGGGTCGACCGCAAACGTAAGCGGCGGGATCGGCCCGTCGATCCCCAGGGGTGCGAGGAGCTGAAACAGGTCTTCCACTTCGTGGATCGGGCGTGTCGGGCGCGCAAGCGCGTGATCCACGCCTTCGCGCTCACCGTGGTCACCCGCGAAGCCGATCGTCGGCGCGCCTACCCAGCGGGCGAGCTTTATGCCGCGGTAGTAATAACTCGCCGCCGCGAGAATGGTGCAGTCGAATCGCGTGCGGCGTAATGCCATCAGCATCTGCGCCCGGCGCCAGTACGCCGCGGGCCGGCGCCACGCCTTTGCGTGCTTACCCTTTTCGTAGACGTGGATGGCGTTCAAGTCCGGGTTATCGTGGACGACCGGCTCCGCATACGTGTTTGTCAGCAACGCAATGTGGGCGGAAGGGAAGCGCTGCCGCAACGCCGCAAAAAGAGGCGTGGTGCAGACCAAATCGCCGATGTTGTCGCGCCGGATCACGAGGATGCGGCGTGGTTCGGAAAAGATTACGTTGGCGCCATTTGCCATGTCGATTCGCTTCTCTGTCGGTTCCCGGGCTTTCTTTGCCTTGGGGGCTCCCGCCGCCTGTATCTTACTTGTGGGCCACACGGCCCTCAACCGGGCGGCCGCGGCTTGGAGCGCGCAGCCTTTCATATTACACTGCCCCAACTTTTGTTTTCCGCAGGGCGTATGTTTCCGCGCAATTGGCCAATCAAAACGGCATCCTTCTGGTTCGGAGCCCTTTTAACTGTCCTGTTCATCATCTGGCCGATATCGCGCACGATTGCCCTGCGCAATGCGCTGCTGCTTGTCCTCTGCGTCTGGGCGGGCAGGGCGGCCTTGGCCCGGTTGCGGCCGCTCGTGCTTTCGCCGCCCGTCCGCGCACCCCTTCTCTGGCTTGGCGCCCTGACCCTCTGGATGGTTGTCGAGGTGGTCTTTACGCCTTTTTGGGGGCGCGCCCTCATGTCCGTCCGTGGCCAGTGGCTGTCGGCACTGCTTGCCGGTCTGCTGGGCATGTTGGTCGCCGCGGGGGGTCAGGGTCTGCCCAGGGCGCGCACCGTCACAGCGCTTTTTGCGGCCGTATTGCTGTTTCATGTGCTGGTCGTCGATTGGCAAGGCTTATTGTGGATGGTGGCGCATCATAGCTGGCCGCATGATCTCGCCGGCCGGCGGATCAAGGGACTTACGGCCGGACCCGACAAGGCCAATTACCTGACCAATCTCCTCCTCGATCTTGTGGTTGCCGCCTGGATGAGCCGCCTTGAAGGGCAGGGGTTTACGTTTCTCACCAACAGGCGCTTTGCGCTTGTCGTCGCTGCCGCTTTCCTGAGCTTCTATTTCGAGGCCATGCGCAACGGGCTCGGCGATATACTGATCCTCGCGGCATTTGTCGTTTCCCGCCTTGTTTGGCAGCGGCGGCATCGCATGACAGTGCGCTCCTGGGTCGCGCTCGGGGCCGTCGTTTTCGGCGCCCTCCTGGCGGTCGGCCTCGATGTGGCCTTCGATCCCCGCTGGGATACCCTTTTTGCCACGGTGCCGATCGCCTGGAATACCAAGCTTTACCATCTGGCCTGGCAATATCCGGGTTCTCCACTGCCCCATCTTCCCAATGGTCAGCCGGTCAGCCAGTCCAATTACCTGCGCATCGCCTGGATCAAGGAAGGACTGAAATGCGTTCTTGCCTACCCGTGGGGCGTGGGCTACAGCCGCCGGGCATTTGGTGCGGCGCTCTTCCTGCGCTATGGCCGCCACCTTCCCGCGACGTCCACCAACAATGGCATCTTGAATCTTGCGGTGGGGGTGGGCGTGCCGGGTGTCCTGCTCTGGTTTGGCTGGATCGCGGCGACGTTACGGTCGGCGGCGCAACGCCTATCCGGCAGGCGGCTGTTCTTTGCGCTCGCCCTCTTGCTTATAGTGCTCGACGTCTGCTCTCGCAACCTCGTCGACGCGAACCTCCAGGATTACATGCTCCAGGAATTTTTCTTTATGGCCGGCTTTCTGCTTGTTTCGCTGGATTCTGTCACAAGCCGAGATGCCAACACTGGCGCGGCGCCGCTGTGACAGCCGCTCAAAGACGCCCTCGCGTCTTGGCCTATGTCCCGCACGGGTGTGTCCCGGATCGCCGCGGATTCGCTCCAGCCATAGTGGCGTGGCAATTCGCCACGCGCCTCTCGTCTGTCGAAACAGCTTTTGTGTGTGCTCGCGAGAACGCAGGTTCCGCAGAGGAGATCGCCGGCATAGAGGTCTACCGCCCGCGCCGCCGAAGGGTTTATGAGCGCTTGCGCAAGTGGGGCATGAAGGATTGGCGGCCACTGGATCCCGCGCTGGTTGCTCGTTGCCGCCGCTACCCTCCGGACCTTCTGCACGTTCATCAACTCGAGTTTCCTGTTGCGCATTGGCGGCGGGAATACGATCCCCGCACGCCGGTAGTTGTGCACGTTCATTCGCTGCGTAGTGATCGCTTTGATGCCGAGAACGGGGCCGATCATTATGTTGCCGTGTCTGATTATGTGCGCCGCTCGCTCCTTGAACTGGGATATCCGGATGAGCGTGTCACCGTGATAGGCAACGGCGTCGACACGGCGCTCTTCTGCACATCTTCCGATGCCGACCAGAGCCGTGCCCGAGCCGCTTTTGGTTTGCCGGAGCAACCCGTGGTCGCCTTTGTCGGCCGTAAGCACCACGCGAAAGGTTTCCCCGAATTTTTAGCCGTTGCCGAACGCCTCGCAGATGACGGTCGCGCCGTGACGATACTCGCGGTCGGCGCCGGCCCCGGCCGACACAGCGACGAGGGCTTTGCTGGGCGGCGCAACGCATTGGCGGTCCGTGGATTTTATCGAGAATGGGCCCCCATGCCCCATGCGCAGCTCGCCGAACTCCTGAAAGCGGTAGACGTCGTCGTTGCGCCATCTCATAACGAAACCCAAGGTATGGTGATGATAGAAGCCATGGCGGCCGGGTGCATTACGATCACGACGCGTGTCGGAGGCATCCCTGAAAACGTCGTCCACGGTGTCACGGGCTACCTTGTAGATAGCCCGGGGGATACGGAGCGTTTGTATACGCTTACCGCACAGGCGCTCGACAACTTGGCCGGTCTCGAAAAAATCCGGTCTGCTGCGCGCAACCACGCCGTCGCACAACTCGACTGGCAGATTGTGACAGATCGATTGTCGGCGCTTTACAGGCAGCTCCTCGAAGAGCGCTAAAGAGCCATGTGCGGGATCGGTGGGTTTGTAGGCAGCAAGGTTCTCTCGCAAGACGCGCAGAATGCGATGATGGACGCCCTGACGCAGCGTGGACCCGACGCGCGGGGCGTTGCGCTCTGGGATCGGGATTTCCGCCGGACCGGTCCTGAATCCCCGAGCGCGGTCGCCGGATTCCTGCACGCGCGCTTAAGTATCCGCGATCTCAGTTCCGCCGCCAATCAGCCCATGAACAACGCCACGGGCGACCTCTGGATTTGCTATAACGGGGAAGTGTACGGCTACGAGGACGACGCGGCGCATCTGGCGGCGAAGGGCTACGTTTTCCATACCCGCAGCGACACCGAGTTCATCCTCCATGGCTATGCCGAATGGGGTGAGCGGGTCGTCGAGCATCTGCGGGGCATGTTCGCCTTCGTGATCCTCGACCTGCGCCAACGGCGTCTGTTCGCGGCCCGCGACCGGCTGGGCTTGAAGCCCCTTCTCTATTTCTGGGACGGGACGGATTTCGCATTCGCTTCGATCGGGCGGGCCCTCCTGCCGTATCTAGGCTCCCACAGGGCGCATGTACGTCCCCAGGCGATCGATGCGTATCTTGCGCACCGGTACATCCCTGCCCCGCTGTCTCTCTTCGACCATGTGCAGCGGCTCCCGCCCGGCCACATCCTTTCGCTGGATCTTGCGCGCTCCCTGCTCAAAACAGCGCCTTACTGGGCGCCTGCACCGGCCGCCCGCCCGCTGGCCGAAACGCTCGATGAGGCGGTGCGGCTGCGCACGAGCTCCGATCGCCCCGTCGGACTTTTCTTGAGCGGCGGCATCGATTCGGCGGTGGTGGCATCCAGTCTGGCGCGCCAGGGCTACACGAACATCACGGCCTATACGGCGAGCTTTCCGGGCAGCGGCTTCGATGAAGGCGACATCGCGGCACGCCATGCCAAGGCCCTCGGTCTTCCCCATCGCCTGATTCCCGTTAGCCCGCGGCTGCGGGATGACTTCGACCGGTTCGTGGCCGATCTCGACGAGCCCTTCGCCGACCCCAGCGCCCTGCCGCTCTGGTATCTCGCACGCGAGACGAGCCGGGAGGTCGCAGTTGTCCTCGGGGGTGACGGCGGCGACGAGTTGTTTGCCGGCTACAAGCGCTACGCCCAGCACATGCGCACCGCCTGGCGGGGCAATCTCCGGTGGCGGCGGCCCGATCAGTTGCCGCCCTGGTCACGCAGCGCACGCCGCCGCGAGGAACTGGGCCTTACGTGGCTTGAGGCCTATGGCCTGCGTTTTTCCGGTCTGTCGCCCGCCACGCGCCGCTTCCTGGAGCCGGATTATCCGGTCGAGGCCACCTACTGGCGCAATTTTCCGCCCGTCTCCAGGGGCCTGCAGGGACTCATCGACATCGACATGGCGAACTATCTGCCCGAGTACATTTTGCGCAAGGGCGATCTGGCCACGATGGCGCATGGGCTCGAGATGCGCGCACCGCTCCTCGATCACAAGCTGGTGGAGGCCGTTTACGCGCTGCCAAGGGCCGAGCGCTTTACGCGCCCTGCCAAGGAGGCGCTCGTCGCGCGCTGCGATGTCTGCCGGAACTTCGATCTTCTGCACGCCAAGAAGCGCGGTTTCAATCCCCCGCTGCGGGAATGGCTCGACCGGGAGCTCGCCGATCGCTTGCCCGAGCTTGGTCACCGGCTCGATAAAGTCACCAGCGGACAACTCCATCGAGCACGGGTCGATCAATTGGTGGCGGCCTACCGCCAAGGCGAAGGGAAGCTCGCCGAGCCCGTCTACCAGTTGCTGGTTTTGGCCACGACTTTGGAAGGATTTACCGGACAGCCAACGGGCGCCGAATGAGCCACGATTTTGCGGTGTGCCGTCGGGGAAAGCGCGGCGCGGACCTGTAGCCCGGGTATGGTTCTTTCTCCGGCTTGCCGGATCTCGTGTTTTCGGGGGCTTCTCGGGCAGGGACAGCATGAGAGTCTTCCATTCGGTTTTTCGGGAGGCCTTCCGCTCGCAGTCTCCGCCCCATGTTTCCGCGGACCGACACCTTGGTCCCGAAATCGGGATGACGAAATCAAGTGGCCGCTCACCCTGTGATGGGCCCCATCGGATTCTGGGGCGCGGCCACGCCGGGAGTGCCGGAAACGATCATGGGCTGCGCACCGCAAAGCGGGTCGCGACGAGGCGCGCTTCGCGGCGCCCGAAACGGCAGGTGGTCAAAGCCGCGGTAGGTGCGCAGGTGGCGCCCCATCCGGGATCAACGGATCGCATCGCGAAGGCATTTTGTGTGATCGCAGCGACATGGCACTGGCCCACCGCGCGGGTTTCCCGAGGGCAAAACCGGTTTCGCCGCCGCTGTGCCTCGAAAGGCAAGGCCGCTCGAGGGAATACGGTCCGGCCTTCCGTGTGCGCCGGCCTGTCTGCGAGCCCCTTCTGCTTACATGACCGCCCACCATGGGCAGGCGAGGATCCCCGGTCTGACGACCTTGATGTGGGGATCGCAGCTCAGCAACACGCCACGGGGTGTGTTGCCGTGACGTTCGCGAAACGTGACCAGGTGTCGTGCTTCATTCGCCCCAACCGCGTTGCTCGCCTTGACCTCCACAGGCAGCAGCTGCGCGTTTTCCTCGAGGACGAAGTCGACCTCCTGCCCGGAGCCAAGTCGCCAGTGAAAGAGGCCGCGCATAGGAGCGCCATCCCTCCAGACCAGCAGGTCGCTCGCGACCGCGGTCTCCAGATGAAAGCCCGTCGGCGTGGTATCACGGGCGGCGGCAATCGCAAGAGCCGGGTCCACGCTGTAGAGCTTTGGCGCCTTGATCACCCGCTGGCCCGAATTTCGCGAGTAGGGCGGAATAAGTTCGACAAGGTAGCTTCGCTGCAGCGCCCAAAGCCAACGGCGAATCGTGGCGACCGGTATGCCCAGGTCGTTGGACAGCCCGGTCACGTTGAGCTCTTGCCCGGTCCTGGCAGCCGTCAATCGCACGAAGGCCTCGAGTCGCGGTGTCGACTCGACCGCCAGGATGTCCAGAATGTCCCGACGGGAAAAGATCTCCACGTAGTCGTCAAGGATCCGTAGCCGCTGTTCAGGTGGGGCGGCAACAGCCCGCGGGAACCCCCCTGTCCGGACGACCGTGCGCCAATCCAGCGGCCCACTAGAGGCCGCACGCCGTTCAAGCTCGCCGATCACGACCGTTTCGTCGGGCCCGAACAAGAAGCTCCATCCCCGGAGTTCCTCGTCGAACCGTAGCTCGCTCAACGTCAGTGGCCGCAGCGTGCGATAGGCTGCGCGTCCAAGCAAAGACTCACTTACCGATTTTCCTACTTTTGGCTGGTTTGATCCGCTGAGAAGGTATTGCCCATTTCTCTTGTCCCGGTCCACAACCGCCTTTATCGCCAACAGAAGATCAGGGGCTCTCTGCACCTCATCGATGAATGCCCCGCGATCACCGAGGTCGGCAAGGAAGCCTTCCGGGTCGGCCATGGCCTGTTCGCGAACATCCCGCTCGTCGAGCGTGCGCCTCGCAAACCCCCGCTCGCCCGCGATTTCCTGGCAGATCGTGCTCTTGCCGACCTGGCGCGCCCCCATGACCGCAACCACGGGGTACAGGCGCAGATCCTCGCTCAACCGCGGGCGAATGACCCGCGGGTAGTGGTTGTTTGCGCCTACCATGACAATACGTTATATTGCATATGCACGGTCAATATACCGTAGGTGTTGCGCCATGGCAAACGAGTATTCGCTGGACAATCTGCTGCAGTTTCTCGAGCACGCGGGCGACAGAGGGCTCATGCCGGTCGCCACGGCCCAAGCCCTGGCTGTTGCCACCAGAAACGTCCTGGGCATCCTGGCCGACGACGAGAAGGCCGACTTGAGTCAGCTCGACCTCGACGCGGTCATCAAGCGATTTACCAACAAGCGCGCCAGGGATTTCAATCCCGCATCGATAAAGGAATACAGCCGGCGAGTGCGTCGAGCGGTCGACTTGTTCCTTGGCTGGCGCGAAGACCCCGCACACTTTACGATCAAGACCCGCGCTACCGGCGCCGCCCGCAGGAAGGATAAGGGGATCGCGAACGGCGAGTTCGCAATAAGGGAGGCGCCGGCGGAGCAAACTGCAGAGGAAACTCCGGGAACCTACCGCTCCGCGTTTCCGGTGCGCCCGGGTTTGGTGGTGACGCTCATCGACATCCCCAACGATCTCACCCGCGCCGAGGCGGAGCGGCTTGCCGATTTCATCAAGATGCTCGCGGTGAAATGAATCCTGTAGGCAGGCCGGTGTGATCCACGCCCTCCAGTCGGTCGTAACCTCGCTCGTCATCGCGACGCCTCCGCCTGCCACCCGCGGCCTTCTGGCAAGAAACGGCCGCCGATCCTATCGCATCACCCCGCGCGCGGCGGCCAACACGGCCTCCACGGTCAGCGACCGGGAACAGCGGGCATCGTAAGCACAGGCGCGCACGGGGCGCACGCAGGTGTCCACCCACGACAGCCGCCGATTGAAAAGGAGTTTCTCGTTCCGGCAGGGCATGTCGGCAACGGTCACGCCCGCAAGCGGAGCTCCCCCAAAAAACCGTCCACCGACGTACAGCGTCTGCTGGCCCGGACCAAAGAGTGCGACGGTAGGGGTTTGGGTGTGTTTGGCCAGATGCACGACGCCGGTGTCCGGTGCGATGAGCAGCTGCGCGCCGGCGAGCAGGTGCCAGAGTTCCGCCAGATCGAGAGTCCCCGCGGCGCGCACAAAGCGCCTGTCCGGGTCGACCGCTTCCGCCAGGGCTTCCTGGCCGCGTCCTGTGCTCAGAACCACGGTAAAGCCCTCGTGGGCGAAGGCCTCGGCCACCTGCCGCCAATATGCGGCGGGCCAGTACTTGAGCGGCGATCCCGCACCCAGATGCAGGACAACGTATGGTCCTTCTGGAAATGTCGCGTTTCCCCGTTTCGGTGCCGGCCACATGCCAGGATCGTAGACCTGTGTAAGCGGTCCGCCTGCCAGGCGGCCCATGAGGTCGGCCAGCGCTTCGAGCTCGTCAGGATAGGGCACGGTCTCGTCCAGGGAGGCGCGGTAATACCAGGCATCCCCTGCAAAGCCCCTTACCCAGCGGGCGCCGGCGGCGCGGGCCAGCCACCCATGGCGGCTTTCGGCGGGGACGAGGGCGAGGTCATAGGGTCCGCGTGCCCGCAAGGCGGCAAGCGTCGAGCGGTCACGCGGGTCGAAGGCCATGGTCTCGACCCCGTAAGGCCGCCCGCTGTAGAGCGGCAGGAAGGCCGCCGCACAGGTCATGACGATCTGTGCCCGCGGATGCGCTGCGCGCAAACGGGCCAGCAAGGGGGTCAGCATCAGCGTATCGCCGAGCAGCAGATTGTGCGCGACCAGAATGCGCTCGATCCGCTGCGGGCGGCGCCGGGCGAGGCTTTCCCGCAACGCCCCCTTTGCGATCGCAAGCCGCATGGGAAACCGGGATCTTCCCCTCGGGCTCATGCGCCCCTCTCAGCCTGCGTGGGCGAAGGCGCGAGCAGTCCCCGGTAAAATTCTATGAAGCGGCCGCTCATGTGGGCGAGGTCATAGGGGAGGATGTCCGTACGCGCGCGCGTGCCCATGCGGGGCGCCACATCCGGCTCTGCAAGCGCGGTCATCGCGTCGCGAAAGCCCGCCACATCGAGGGCGTCGCGCACAAAGCCCGATGCCCCCTCCGTCAGGAGCTCTGCGCTGCCGCACTGGCGGCTTGCCGCCACCGGCAATCCGCAGGCCATCGCCTCGAGAATGACGTTGGGCGAGGGATCGTACAGCGCGGGCAGCACGAGCGCATCGGCGGCGCCATAGTAGGGCAGCGGGTCGCTCTGTGCGCCGACGAACCAGACGCGCCTGCCAACCCCGTACCGCGCGGCCAGCTTTGCATAGCGTGGTCCATGCCGGTCGCGGCCGACGACGACGAGGCCGGTGTCGCTGCGTGGCATGGCGGCGAGCGCCTCGATCGCCACCCGCAGACCCTTGCGGTAAAAGCCGGAACCGACGAACAGGAACAGAAACTGGTCATCGCGTGCGCCCAGTCTGGCGCGGACGGTGGACCGTTCATCTCTCACGCGCGGATGAAAGCGCGCGCAATCGACGCCGTTGTACAAGACGACGAGTTTTTGCGGGTCGATCGGAAAGTGGCGGGCGATCTCGTCACGGATCATGCGCGAACCGCAAATCACGGCCTTCAGCCGCGGACTCAAAAGCGTGCGCCGTTCCATCCAGAGCGTGTAGGCGTGCCGCGGATTCAGCGAAAGCCGCAGGCGCCCCCACGGGCCCATGGTCCGGCGCCTCTGGATCAGCCACTCGCGGTGGGTACCGTCGCCCGCCCGGAAGACGTCGCAGCAGGGGATTCGCTCGTGCGCCTGGACGAGATCGGCCTGCAAGGCCGGCAGCCTGCGGCAGGCGCAGCGCGCAAAGCCGATGTCGCGTGAGAGACTGCCGATATAAGGGGGATTGCAGCGTTCGATGTGCAGCCCCTGCGCATTCTGCGGCCAGTTGCGCGCCACCAGCACCATGTCGACGCCTTGCGCGCCCAGGGCTTCGGCGGCCCGCGTGACAAAGCGCTCGGCGCCGCCATCGGGGCGGTAATTCTGGCGGATCAGGACGATGCGCATGCCGGGGCAGTTTCCGCAAGGAGCGCATCGACCGCCGCGATCGCCCGCTCGACGCTGATCGCGGCCAGACACTCGCTCAACTCTCCGTCCCCGCAGCCGGCGAGCCCGCAAGGCCGGCAGCTGAAAGGCGCGGTCAGTACCCGCGACGGGACCTGCCAGGGCGCCCACTCCGCATCGCCACTTGGCCCGAAGAAGGCCACCACGGGCGTGCCCATGGCCGCCGCCATGTGCATGGGTGCCGAGTCGACGCCGATGAAAAGCCGCGCCCGGCCGATGAGGGCCGCCAATTCTTTCAGGCTGAGCCTCCCGCTTAAGTCTATCAGCGGCGCCGTGGTCTTCGCCATGAGCCGGTCCATCCAGGCCCGCTCGTCTGCCGCAGGTCCCGCCGTGAGGACGATGCGGTGGCCCTGTCTGGCCAGGTGGTCGAGCAAGCGCGCCATGTGGGCCTCGGGCCAGCACTTGAAGAGCCAGCGGGACGTCGGGTGTGCGACGAGGAAGGCCTTGCCGTCGAGACCGAGGGCCGCGAGCCGGCTGTCTATCGCGGTCTCGGCGGGCGCCCCCGCTACCAGCCGCACAGGGCGCGCAGGCGGTATCACGAGCCCCAGCCTGCGCAGTGCGTCCAGGTGCGTCTCGACCGTGTGGCGCTCCCGTGCCGGGACATCATAGAGGTGGGTGAAGCTCTTGCGCCACCAGCGCCCGCGCCGTCCGCCATACCGGCGTGCCACGGCATAACGGGGCCGCAGGACGCGCGCAACGAGGGCGCCGCGCGGGTGTTCGGTCAGATGGACGACGAGGTCGAACCGGCGCCGGCGCAGATCGCGCAGCAACCGCCACGCGTTCGCCATCCGTGTCCAGAGTCCACGGCGGCGGTCGGCACGGTCGATCACATGGATCTGCGCGATGTCCGGGTTGAAGGACAAAAGCTCGAGGCTGTCTTTGTAAATGAGCGCATCGATTTCGATGCCGGGTCGCAGGGCCTTCAGAGCCGCGAACACAGGTGCCGCAAGCAGCACGTCACCGTGGTGGCGCAGCTTGATGACAAGTGCGCGTTGGCATGCGGCAAGCTCGATAGGATCAAAAGACATGGCCGCCCACGATAGCGAAAGTCGCGGGCAACGTCCACGCAAGGCTCCGGCATCGGGCCGATGCTGGCCGGTGTCCACCCGTATTCCAATAGGCGTTTATCATGAGGAGGATCCTCTCATGCCCACAGTACCGCCACGCCGACATGCCACGGGCGCCCCGAAGGCGCGCCGTGCCCCGCTTGCTGCCGTTCCCGGCACCATCGAGCGGTCCGACCGCCACGCGCAAAATCTCTGGCGCAAAACCCGGACTGTCGCCATGAAGACCTACGGCGACGACGCGCTTGCGCGCAGGCTCGCTTTCAGTGCCCTGAAGGGCGAATACGAACGGCGCGGCAACCGGTGGGTCCGCAGGGATCTGGAGCCGCGGCTGCCGGCGCGGCCGGCCGCCCCGGTGTCCGTGCGTGCGCGCATCGCGCCCAAGGCGCGCACCACCAGCCGTCCCCGCGTGTCCGCTCCCAAAAAGGCCCGGCCCGCGCGCCTTGGGCGCTAGCGCGCCCGCGCTTCCTCCAGTGCCGCGGCCACCTCGTCGACACCCAGATCTTCCAGGCAGCGCAGATGACCGAGCGGACAGGTCCGCGCAAAGCACGGGCTGCAGGAAAGCCCTTTCGAGACGGTGAGTGCGCGGTGGTCGAGGGGCGGCGTATGCGCGGGATCCGATGATCCGTACACGGCCGCGAGTGGCCGCCCGAGGGCTGCCGCCACGTGCATGAGCCCCGAATCGTTGCTGACGACGGCGCTCGTCTGCGCCAGCAGGTCGATGGCGTCGAGCAGATTCGTCCGGCCCGTGAAGTCTTCCTTGCCGTCGACCGCGATCTCTGCGGCCACTGCCTGGTCACGCGCCGATCCCAGCACCCAGATGCGAAAGCCGCGCGCGCGGTAACGTTGCGCGAGCGCGCTGAAGTGGCGCGCAGGCCAGCGTTTGGCGGGGCCGAATTCGGCGCCCGGACACAGCGCGAGTACCGGTCCCTCGACGGGGGCGTGTCCAAGCCGCAGGAGCGTCTCCCGTCCGCGGGCGGCGTCCGCGAAAAGTTCCGGCGGCATGGGCGGAGGGACGGCGGCGCCAGGCGGCCTTGCCAGCATCAGGAAGCGGTCGACGGTGCGTAGCGGGCGCCCCGGCGGTTCGCGGCGGATATCGTTCAGAAGGCCGCGGCGCATTTCGCCGAGGAACCCGGTGCGCACCCGGGCGCCGCTGGCAAACGCCGGCAAGGCGCTTTTGAAGGAATTGGGCAGGACGATCGCGCGGTCATAGCGGCCCCGCAGGTCGCGGCCAAACCGCAGCCGGCGCCACAGCCCGAGTTGCCCGTGGGCGATATCGAGCGGCAGCACCGTACGCACCTCGTGCATGCGCGAGGCGACCGGTGCCGTCCACGGGGGTGCCACGACGTCGATCCCGGCGGCCGGATCCTCCGCTCTCAACTGCTTGAAGAGGCTCTGGGCCATGACCATGTCGCCGACCCAGGCGGGCCCGATGACAAGGATCGTCTGTGCCAAGCGGTCAGCGGTCCTTCAGCACGTAGAGCGTGCCGCAGTAGGGGCAGCGCGCCTCGCCGGTCGCCTCGATGGGCAGATAGACCCGCGGATGGGAGTCCCACAGGCTCATGCCGGGCAGCGGACAATGCAGCGGCAGGTCGGCCCTGCTGACTTCCTGGCGGCGCTCCCTCGCAGTGGGCTGGGCTTGCGTCATCTTTCAGGCCTTCTTCGAGATCGCCGCCGACGTGTCGGTCACGGGTGCCAGCCATTCGGGATGGCTCAGGCGGCGGCCATGGACCTGCTCGAAGTACAGGGTTTGCAGCTTTTCCGTGATCGGGCCCCGCCGTCCGCGGCCGATGGTGCGCCGATCGAGTTCACGGATGGGCGTCACCTCCGCCGCGGTTCCGGTGAAGAACGCCTCGTCGGCGATATACACCTCGTCGCGGGTGACGCGTTTTTCGCGGACCGGGATGCCGAGCTCGCCTGCCAGTGTGATGACGGTGTCGCGCGTAATGCCTTCCAGCGCCGCGGTGAGTTCCGGCGTAATGAGGGCCCCGCGGCGCACGAGGAAGACGTTTTCCCCGCTGCCTTCGGCAACGAAACCTTCGGTATCGAGCAACAGCGCCTCGTCGCAGTCGTTTTGCTGCGCCTCGCGCAGGGCCAGCATGGAATTCATGTAGCTGCCGTTCGACTTGGCCTTGCACAGCGTCACGTTCACGTGGTGGCGGCTGAACGAGGAGGTCTTCACGCGGATGCCCTGCTCGAGTGCCGCCTCGCCCAGATAGGCGCCCCACTCCCAGGCCGCGACGATCACATGGGTCTTCAGCTTGTCGGCGCGCAGCCCCATGCCTTCCGCACCGTAGAACGCCATCGGACGGATATAGGCGGATTGCAGCCCGTTTTCCCGCACCGCCGCACAGATCGCCGCAGACAGCGTTGCGCGGTCATAGGGCATCGCCATGCCCATGATATGGGCCGACTGCAGGAACCGGTCCACATGCGCATCGAGACGGAAGATTTTTGTGCCATCGGCCGTCGGATAGGCCCGTATCCCCTCGAAGACGCCCATGCCGTAATGCAGGGTGTGGGTGAGTACGTGCGTGTTCGCCTCGCGCCACGGCACAAGCTTTCCGTCATACCAAATCACGCCATCGCGATCGGCCATCGACATACCAAAAACCTCCTCAAAAAGCGCCCCCCCTCGGGTAAGCGCGCCACCGACCGCCCTATCATACGCAAGGCGCGTCCCGACGTCAGCAGCGCGCCCCGGGTCCGGATTGCCCATGCACCGTGGCCGCGTGCGGCCTATACTTCTCCCATGGCGAGCCTTGTCGACGAACGTCTGGAGGAATACGCCCGCGCCCATACGGCCGACGCCCCGCCGGTCCTGCGTGAGCTCGAGCTCTATACGCGCGCCCATCGCCATGACGCCGGCATGTTGAGCGGACCCGTCGAGGGCGCGCTTTTGCGGCTGCTGGTGGGTCTTACCGCCGCCCGCCGCATCCTGGAAATCGGCATGTATACGGGCTATTCCGCGCTCAGTATGGCCTTCGCGCTGCCTGATGACGGCGAACTCATCGCCTGCGAACAGGATCCCGAGGTCGCCGCCATCGCCCAGCTGTTTTTTGGCCGCACGCCCGCCGGACGCAAGATCCATGTCCGCATGGGGAGCGCCGCCACCACGCTGGAGGCGTTGCGCAATGAGCGCTTCGATCTGGTGTACATCGACGCCGACAAGGAAAACTACGGTCTCTATTATGACCGCGTGCTGCCTCTTGTGCGCGCAGGCGGCCTCATCGTGGCCGACAATACGCTGTGGTCGGGCCGGGTGCTCGCCCCGCGGACACCTGCCGATCTCGGCGTGAGCGCCTTCAACCGCCGTGTCCACGAGGACCCCGCGGTGGAGGCCGTCCTGCTGACCATCCGCGACGGGGTTACGGTCATCCGCAAGCGGACTGACCGCTAGCGCCGCATGGAGTCGAAGAACTCCGCATTGTTCTTGGTGGCCTTCAGTTTGTCGAGCAGGAACTCGGAACCTTCCAGGTCATCCATCGGGTGGAGCAGCTTGCGCAGGATCCAGAGCTTCTGCAGTTCGCCCGGCTCGATCAGCAGCTCCTCGCGCCGCGTGCCGGAGCGGTTGATGTTGATCGCGGGATAGACACGCTTTTCCGCAAGACGGCGGTCCAGATGGACCTCCATGTTGCCGGTGCCCTTGAATTCCTCGTAGATGACGTCGTCCATCTTCGAGCCGGTTTCCACCAGCGCGGTGGCGAGGATCGTCAGGCTGCCGCCTTCCTCGATATTGCGCGCCGCGCCGAAAAACCGCTTGGGGCGCTGCAGGGCGTTCGCATCGACACCGCCGGTGAGCACCTTGCCGGATGCCGGCACCACCGTGTTGTAGGCGCGCGCGAGCCGCGTGATGGAATCGAGCAGGATCACCACGTCGCGCTTGTGTTCGACGAGCCGCTTGGCCTTCTC
>JAJYDN010000064.1 GCA_021777535.1 Pseudomonadota bacterium | reverse complement strand
CGGTGGCCACCACGATCTGGGGGCGCTCACTACCCTGCAAAACTGGTTCCTGCGCTATCAATTGGAACAGATCCCGGGTGTTGCAACGGTGGCCACGCTCGGCGGCATGAACCGGGAGTATCAGGTGGACGTGCGACCCAGCCGGCTGCTCGCCTATGGCATCCCCCTGGCCCGCGTGGCAAATATGGTGCGTGCCGCGAATGGTGAAACCGGCGGCGGCGTGGTTGACACCGGCGGGGGATTTTCCTACCTGGTGCAGACCAGCAGCCATGGCTACATACACTCCCGGCAGGATCTGCGCGATATTCCGCTGGACATGGGTCCGAGTGGGGTTCCTCTGCGGCTCGGCGACGTCGCCCGAATCCATACGGGGCCCGGTCTGCGTTACGGGGTGGCGGACCTCAACGGAAAGGGACAGGTGGTCGGTGGGGTCGTCATCGCCCGCACCAACGCCAATGCCATGCAGGTGATCCGGCAGGTGCACGCGCGAATCAGGGTGCTGCAGAAATCCCTGCCGGCGGGTGTACGGATCGTCACCACCTACGACCGCTCCCACTTGATCCAGCGCACCATTTCCACGCTGCATTCCAAGCTCGTGGAGGAGACCCTGGTGGTGGCCCTGGTCTGTCTGGTGTTCCTGTTCCGGTTGCGCTCGGCGCTGGTGGCTATCGCCATGCTCCCGGTCGGCATCCTGGCGGCGTTTGCCATCATGCAGGCCCAGGGACTGGGCGCCAATATCATGTCCCTGGGTGGCATCGCCATCGCCATCGGGGCCATGGTGGACGGCGCCGTCGTGATGATCGAGAACATGCACAAGCACATGGAGCTGCAGGGTCCCGGAGCGGACCCCTGGCGGGTCGCCCTGCTGGCAGCCGAGGAGGTAGGGCCATCCCTGTTCTTCTCGCTGCTGATCATTGCCGTTTCCTTCGTGCCCATCTTCACCCTGCATGGCGAGGAAGGACGCCTGTTCCGGCCGCTGGCGTTCACCAAGACTTACGCGATGGCCATGGCGGCCGGCCTGTCCATTACGCTGGTGCCGGTGCTCATGGGCTACCTGATCCGCGGCCGCATCCTGCCCGAGGACAGGAACCCGCTCAACCGCTGGCTGCATGCGGCCTATGAACCGCTCGCCCGATGGGTGCTGCGCCACCGTGTCCTGACGCTCGCCGCCGCCGCCGTGCTGCTGCTGAGCGCGCTGTACCCGGCCGCGCGGCTCGGCAGCGAATTCATGCCGCCCTTATACGAGGGCAACCTGATGTACATGCCGACCACCGTGCTGCCCAACGTCTCGGTCGGAGAAGCGGCCTATCTGCTGCAGCAGACCGACAAGATCATCGCCCGTTTCGCCGAAGTAAAGGAAGTCTTCGGCAAAGCGGGGCGGGCCGACACCTCTACCGACCCGGCACCTTTGTCGATGTTCGAAACCATTATCCGCCTTAAGCCGCGCGCCGACTGGCCCCGTGGAGTGACTTTGAGCAAGCTCAAGGAGTCCCTGAATCAGTCGGTGCGCACGCCGGCGCTCGCTAACGACTGGACCATGCCGATCGCCGCACGCGTGGACATGCTCTCCACCGGCATCCGTACCCCGGTGGGCATCAAGGTCTACGGCCCGAGTCTTTCCGGTATCCAGCGCCTGGCGATACAGATCGAAAGCGCTGTCAAGCACGTGCCCGGCACGCGCTCCGCCTATGCGGCGCGCATCGACCAGGGACGCTACATCGTGGCGCACGTGGATCGTGCGACCGCCGCCCGCTACGGCCTCAGCGTCGCCGACGTGGATCGTCTGGTCAGCACCGCCATGGCTGGCCGGCGGGTAACAACCACGGTGCAGGGATATGCCCGCTACGCAGTCGTCGTGCGCTATCCCCGGCACCTGCGGCAATCGCTCTCCGCCCTGGAGGACAGTCTGATCGTCACCCCGGACGGCGAACGCATCCCGCTGCGCGCCATCGCGCGAGTGGCACGTGAGAACGGTCCCACGGAGATCGACACGCAGGGTGGACAAATGTATGACATTGTCACCATCGATACGGGCAATGTCTCCCTCGCCCAGTATGTCGCAAGGGCCAAGGCGGCCATTGGCAGGCAGGTGACCATACCGCCCGGCTACACCGTTCGCTGGTCGGGCCAATACCGCTTCTACCAGGAAACTCTCGCACAGCTGAGGCTCATCGTGCCGGTCATGGTGTTCGTCATTTTCCTGCTGCTGTATCTGAACTTCCGGCGGCTGGGAGAGCCCCTCATCATCCTGCTGACCCTGCCTTTCGGTTTAGTGGGTGGCATCTGGTTCCTGTACCTGCTCGGCTACAAGCTATCGCTGGCCGTCGCGGTGGGATTCATCGCCGCCGCGGGCGTGGCCGCCGAGTTCGGCGTGGTGCTGCTCCTGTATCTCAACCAGGCATTGGCCCAGCGCCGGGAGGCAGGCCGCCTGAAGACCTGGGAGGACGTGCGCGATGCTGTGATCGAGGGCACCACGCGCCGGCTGCGCCCGATCAACATGACGGCGCTGGTGATCGTCGTGGGGTTGCTGCCGATTTTCGTGAGTCGCGGCGCCGGCGCCGATGTGATGAAGCGAATCGCGGCGCCCTTTATGGGCGCGATGATCACTGCGCCGGCGCTCAGCTTGCTGGTCATCCCTGTGGTGTATGCGCTCTGGCAGTGGCGGCGCCTGGATTTGGCAAGTGAACCCGCCCCAGAAAACGGAAAGGAGGTGACTGCCGAGCGCGAGCGCACGTAAGAAACACTTAACAGTTTGTTGAAAAACACCCGTTCTTTATTGAACCATGATGCTGGAACATCAAATTGTCGAGTACCGTTCCCCCAAGAGGATCGTCTCGGCGCCTCTTCGGGGTTTCCGGCGTCCCGTTTCCGGTCACCGGACGCACCACGCCTATCTATCCGCAAGGCGCCATCGCGAGAAGCCTCGGCAGACGGCGCAGATTGACGACGGTAGCCGAAAGCGTGAACAGCAGTTCGACCTTCTTGCGCCCCCGCAGCTTCACCTGGCGCAGAATGCCGTGCTGCTTGGCATCCCCAAAGACGGTCTCGATGAGCTTGCGGGAGATGAGGCTCAAACCGTAGCCTGCATGCCGCGTCGTGCGCTCATCGATGCGGGAGCGGCGGCGCGTCGTGTTCTGGGCCACGTGCGGTGTCACGTTGATGTCCCGGCAGCCCTCGATGAAGGGTTCGATGTCGTAGGCCTTGTCGGCGCCGACGGTCTTGCGCGCCTCGCCCGGCAGGGCGCGAAGCATCTCGAGGGCAGCCTCGCGCTCGGCCGTGCCGCTTGGCTGTGTCAGACGTTCGTCCACAACAAGGCCGTTGCGGTTCTCGGTGAGCACGTGCCCCAGGTAGGCTGGGATCGCCGCGACTTTCTGGCTTCTCTTATAGAGCTTCGCGTCCGGATCGGTCGTGCTCACATGCGTGTCATTCGTGCGCTTCTCGCCCCGGAAGTCCACCTCGGGGTTGGCGCGGGCACCGCCGCTTGGGCTCGGTGGACCATCCTTCGGCACAAAGCTCTTCTGCGAGGCCCACGCGCGGATCAACGTGCCGTCGACCGAGAAGTGTTCCGAGGAGAGCAGATGTTTCGCCCGCGCCTGATCGAGCACGCGCTCGAAGAGTTCGCGTACGGCTTGGTGTTCGATGAGGCGGTCGCGGTTCTTGGTGTAGGTCGAATGGTCGAAGGCGCGCTTCTCAAGGCCCAATCCCACGAACCAGCGATAGAGCATGTTGTAGGACAACTGCTCACACAGCAGGCGCTCGCTGCGGATCCCGTAGAGAGCTTGCAGGATGAGACCCCGCAGCAGCTGCTCGGGCGGGATCGAATCGCGCCCGGCGTCGGCATACATGACCTCAAACGTCCGATCCATCGCCGAGAGCGCTGTGTTCACGATCTCGCGGATGGCCCGCAGCGGATGGTTCGCCGGCACGAAATCGTTCAGCGTCATGTAGGTGAAAAGGCTTTCTTGCATCACATCGGCACCGCGCATCGCTCCTCCTTTCTTCTGATGACGAATGCGTCTCTTATGACCCATGAATACAGGCCGCGTTCCTTGAAAACGGGGCGAATTTCAACAAACTGTTAAAGAAAATGTTTCAAAACCCACACTGGATCGAACAAGGAGT
>JAJYDN010000063.1 GCA_021777535.1 Pseudomonadota bacterium | reverse complement strand
CGGGTATCGGTGGCGTCCACACCATAGAGGAGACCACGCGCCAGTATCTGGAAAAAGGCGCACGGCGCATTTCCCCTTTTTACATTCCCATGAGCATCATCAACATGATATCGGGGAACCTGTCCATATTATATGGATTCAAGGGCCCCAATCTCTCGGTCGTGACCGCATGCACCACATCGACCCATGCCATAGGCGAGGCCGGCCGCATCGTCGAGTACGGGGACGCCGACATCATGATCGCCGGTGGCGCCGAGGCCGCGGTGACACCGACCTCGATGGCGGGCTTCGGCAATGCGCGGGCGCTCAGTTCGCGCAATGACGATCCGACGCGGGCCAGCCGCCCCTGGGACCGTGATCGTGACGGCTTTGTGTTGAGCGAGGGCGGGGCGGTCGTGGTGCTGGAAGAGCTCGAACACGCACGGGCGCGTGGCGCGCGCATCTACGCCGAACTTCTCGGCTTTGGCATGAGCGGTGATGCCTACCATATGACAAGTCCGCCGGAGGATGGGGATGGGGCCGCGCGATGCATGCGCTATGCCCTGCGCAATGCCGGTGTCGATATTGCCGATGTCTCTTATATCAATGCCCATGGAACCTCGACCCCGCTTGGCGACCGTGCCGAGACCATAGCGATAAAGCGCGTGTTCGGTGATCTCGCCAAAAAGCTGTCGGTCAGTTCGACCAAGTCGATGACCGGGCATCTTTTGGGGGCGGCGGGCGCCATAGAGGCGATCTACACGACGCTTGCCATACACGAACAGGTTGCGCCGCCCACCATCAACCTCGATCAGCCAAGCGAGGACTGCGACCTCGACTATATCCCGCACACCGCGCGGGAGATGCCCATTACCTACGCGCTTTCGAACTCCTTTGGATTTGGTGGCACGAACGGGACGCTGGTACTCGGCCGTTTCCGCTAACCCCATGGATGACGGCGTGGCGATTCGGGTGATCCCGGAGGGCGCCGACCTCCTGCGCATCCATGATGCCTTTCCGGAGCGCTATCCGCATCTGCTCGAAGGCCGCGGAGGGGAGGGGTGGGGGTGTGACATCCTGTTTGCCGAACCCGAGGATCCGGTCATCCTGCGGGCGGACGCGACCCCGGCCGACTGTGCGCGATTCTTCACCATCCTTGATGACTGCACGGGCCTTGCGGCGGGTGGTACCGTGCCAAACGAGACGCTCCCGTTTTACTACGGGCACTTTCTGTTCCTGAGCTACGAACTTGTCACGGCATGGGAGTCGCGACTGGCATCACTTCCCTTGCCGGCGGATGTGCCGCTCGCCTGGCTACAGGGCTTTTCAGGGGCGGTTTTGCGGGAGCGGTACGCGGGCCGCGCGATCATCACCGGCAGGGATGCGTCGGTGGTCGCGAGGATCGCCGCCGATCTCAAGCACCTTCCTGCCACGAGGCCATGGTCGCCGATAGCACTCGAGCATCTGAATGAAGACCCCCCCGAGGACTATGAGCGGGGAGTGCGCGACATTCAGGCGCGCATCACCCATGGGGAGATCTTCCAGGCCAACCTGTCCCGCCGCTATTCCGGGCGTATCCGCGCCGGTACCCCGGCCGGTGCGCTGCTCGAGGGCCTGCGCGGGCATAACCCGGCACCATTTTCCGCGATGGCGCGGCTTGGCGACACCCTGATCGCAAGCGCGTCTCCCGAGCGGCTCCTCAGGCGCTGGCGATCACAGGTGACGACCCAGCCCATTGCCGGGACCTGTGCGCGCGGTCCCGGGGCCCTGGCCGACGAATCGGCGCGGCGCGGTTTACGCACCGACCCCAAGGAGCGCGCCGAGCATCTCATGCTCGTCGATCTCGAACGTAACGATCTCGGTCGCGTGTGCGTGCCCGGCAGCGTCCGGGTCCCGGAGTTCATGCGCATCGAGAGCTTTGCGACCGTCCACCATCTGGTGTCCGACGTGGAGGGCACGTTGCGTGGCGATATCCGGCCATCGCATCTCATTCGTGCGCTGTTTCCGGGCGGCTCCATTACCGGCTGTCCGAAGATACACTGCATGGGGATCCTGGCGCGGAACGAGCGCCGCGCGCGCGGCGCCTACACCGGCAGCCTCGGCTATATCAACGAGCGCGGCGACATCGACCTCAACATCCTGATCCGCACGCTCGTGGTGCGTGGACCCGAGATCGAGTTTCGCGTGGGGGCCGGGATCGTCGCCGATTCCGATCCGAAACGGGAATTGCTCGAGACCCAGGCCAAGGCTGCGGGCCTTGTGCGCGCCCTGGGGATCACCGGTCATTGCTGATCGCCAAGCCAGTCATGACCGAGAACCCCCCATCCCGCGCGCATCCCCGCCATCGGTTCCCGGCGCCGCAGCCCACGGCATACGCGAGCCGCGACGGATCCGCGACATGAATCCGCTTGCGAGCCTCGTGAACGGCCGCGCACAGTCGCTTATGGCCGTGACAAGCCGTCTGCAGTATGGGGACGGACTGTTTGAGACGGTGGCCATTCACAACGGCCGCCTGCTCTTGTGGTCCCAACATGTGCGACGGCTCATGGCCGGCATCGAACGACTGGGGCTCGCCCCCATCGATGCCGCGCTCCTCACCGCCGAGGCCGAAGGCTTGGCGGCCGCACACAGCCCCGCTATCCTGAAGATCATCGTGGTGCGCGGGACCAAGGGGCGAGGTTACCGGCCGGCGGCCGCCGCGACCGACCGCATCCTGACGCTGTGGCCCTGGCCCAACCGTCCGGCAGACGAGCAGGCGCCGGTCTTCTGGTGCCGTACCGCGCTTGCGCGGCAGCCGCTCCTGGCCGGCCTCAAGCATTTGAACAGGCTCGAGCAGGTCCTGGCGCAGCGGGAATTTGTCGACCCCTATTGGGAAGGATTGATGCAGGACACGCAGGGATGGGTGATAGAAGGGACCATGACCAACCTGTTCGTGGTCGAGGGCGGCATCCTGACGACACCGATCCTTGATCAGGCGGGGGTCGCGGGGGTGATGCGCGATCAGGTGATGAGGCGCGCGCGCGAATCGGGTATGGTGGTGCGCCTCGACAATCTGACGAGCACGCGGGTCATGGAGGCAGACGAGGTCTTTTTAAGCAATTCGGTGATCGGTGTACGCCCGGTCCTATGTCTTGCCGAGCGCCGGTGGCGACGCGCTCCCGTGACATCGCGGATGGCGGAGATCCTGAGGGCCTGTGGCGATGCGCCCGCTCTCTAAGTGGGGCCTCGGCGCCCTGGTCGTGTGTGGCCTCTCGGCGGCCGGATGGTATCTGCTCGCCGATCGCCCGCTGCATCCGGGCGTAAAGACCTTCCACCTACCCACCGGGACCACCATGCGCGCCTTCGCGGAACTGCTTCAAAGGCGCCACGTAATCGATTCCGCAAACACCTTCGTGGCGCTTGCGGAGCTCACGGGGGAGGGCGATGCCTTGAAGACCGGCGTGTACCGGTTTCCCGACCCGACAACCCCCCTTGGTATCCTGCACAGGGTGGTGACCGGGCAGGTCGTCGAATATCCGCTCACGCTCGTGCCCGGCTGGACGTTCCATCAGGTGCGGCAGGCCTTGGCCCGCGCGCCGCATCTCACAGACGACGTGGGGGGCCGCTCGCATGCCGCGGTGCGCGCCGCGCTGCATATGCATGCAAGCCTCCAGGGGGCGTTTTTCCCGGACACCTACTACTATACCTATGGGGCATCGGCCACGTCGGTACTGGCGCGCGCCCGCAAACGCCTGCGCGCGCTGCTCGGTAAGGACTGGCGCAAACGCGCCCCCGACCTGCCTCTGCGCACGCCGCAGCAGGCCCTGATCCTGGCATCCCTCATCGAGAAGGAGACCGCCAAGGCCGGCGAGCGGCGCAAGATCGCGGGCGTGTTCGTCAACCGCCTGCGTCTTGGTATGCGGCTTGAAACCGACCCCACGGTGATCTTCAGTCTCGGCAAACGCTACCACGGGGTCCTCACCAGCACCGATCTCGCATACCCGAGCCCCTACAACACCTACCTCCATTATGGGCTGCCGCCAACACCCATCGGCCTATGCAGCGCCCGCACCCTTTATGCCGCGCTCCACCCCGACAAGACGCGTGCCTTGTATTTTGTGGCCACCGGACGCGGAGGTCATGTATTCTCTGATACTCTCCAGGCGCAAGACGAGGCAATCCGTAAGTATGAGATCGACAGCACCCCGCCGGCCGTTGTTCCTGAGTCTCGAGGGGCTCGACGGGTCGGGCAAGAC
>JAJYDN010000038.1 GCA_021777535.1 Pseudomonadota bacterium | reverse complement strand
TTTCGATTACTTGGCGAAGGTGATTACCGGAATCCAATTCAAAGATGGTGTCGAGGTCACAGCAGTCGATCAGGTCGCCGCTTGATTCAGCTTGCTAAACACCAGATTTGACAATAACTCCATCCGGGACGATGGCCCGTCTAATCCTTCGCCGTGTCGCGGCCCGCCTGTACGGGTCTTAACCACGGCAGGGCGTCGATGCTGGGCGTTAGCACCTCCACGCCCTGGTCTTGAGACAAGTGTAGTGCCCAGCATAGGGAAAGCAACGGCTTGAACGGCCCTTTATGGGCCGCCGAATGGTTGGCATGGTGACGCGGTCGATAAGGGCGCCCGTCGCGGGCCCGATCGATTGGCCCCACTCCATCAACCGCGACGGCGTCCATTCGGGCATCGCGCGGTGCGAGGCCGGGCGGTGTTCGGGGGATCGTGCTGCAGGGATATTGGATAGAGCTCCGCGGATGGGAGGCTACCCGGCTACCCTTGTGATGGACATCGACGGTGCCTGAAGTGGCGCGTACCCCGAAGCGCCTCGTTGCCGAGCGTATGAGAGGCGCTGGAATAGTGTTTATCAAACTGCGCGGGGTAGTCGACATGGAGCCGGACCTCACGCCATCGCGCCTGCTCGTAGGGGGTGCCGGGCAAAGGTTCCAGCGCCGGCCGCTCCAGCCGTCCGTGGCGATTCCGGCTTGAGGCGTTCACATGGCGCATGACGCGTTCAACTTATCCAGAAGCAGGGCGAAGGCGTCGTTCAGCTGGACGAGTGATGGGAGGCGCGGTGGCGCAGTGCCGCCAGGATCCGCCTCTGGGCGGCCCATGCTCCGCTTTCGGCTTTCCCCTTGTCGCGGAGCTTTCCACGCGCGCAGGAAGGACTGGGGTGCCGTAATGGTGGACGATATCGTGGCAGGATTCGGTGTCTCGGTCCCGTAACTGCCCGGAAGCTCGATGCCCGGGAGAATGTGATCCGGGACGGTGAGGGTGGCTACCTCCCTGGAGTGCGGCGTACATCCTCACGTGGCTTGCGAGCCATTCCGAAAACGTCCGGAAGAGGGTCGCGCGGGCGAACGTAGGGGACGAGCCCCCATACGCGTCTACGAAGAAGTGCGGTTTGTGCGCCGGACCTCGGCATGAGCGGCCGGAACATCTCATTCGCACCATCGGTCCCGACGCAACCTTGAATACCCGGCGAATTGCAACGGGATCGGGGTGGCGTCACAAGGGACCTGCGTCGCGTTCGCGAGGAAATTTGCTGACCGATTGCCGCCATGGCGATCGGCAATCCGGTGGGAACGGAAACCTGGCCGTCATGGTGCCGGGACGCTGGGCGCCACAAGATCGAAAGGTGACGGTCATGGATCGAAATACTTAGCGGCACCCTGCATCTCACAGTGTGGGCGGTGGCGAAATACGCGTGGTTGGCAAAAGACGCAGGCCTTATGGGGCCGCCCTCAAGGGAAAGGCAATACCGCGCCCGGAAAGATCCTGCAGCGGCCTCCGCCTTGGTCTGCCCGGCAAGGGATCGCCGGAGTCCTTCAGCCCGAATACGCCAAGCCCGTCGTAAGTTCCGCAAAGGACATCGGTTTGGCAAATAGCCAGCCCTGCGCGAATTGAACACCCCGCTCGCGCAGGAAGTGCGCCTGCATCTCGGTCTCCACGCCTTCTGCGATGATCTTCAGCTTGAGTGCCTTGGCGATTTCGATGATATGTGACACTACATGGCTCGTCGCGG
Organism: Pseudomonadota bacterium; assembly: GCA_021777535.1. Taxonomy (GTDB): domain Bacteria; phylum Pseudomonadota; class Gammaproteobacteria; order Acidiferrobacterales; family Acidiferrobacteraceae; genus JAJYDN01. The sequence goes on along the minus strand of JAJYDN010000038.1, from coordinate 19,131 downwards.
CATCGGTGCCGATGGTATCCACGAACGACTTGTCGATTTTCAGGTAATCGAGATCAAAGGTACCCAGGTATGAAAGACCGGAATACCCGGTTCCGAAATCGTCTATTGCGATCTGCACACCCTCTCCGCGTATCACATGCAGCACGGCTCTCGCTTTCTCCGCCCTCAACAACTCCCGCTCGGTTGCCTCGATGATGAAGTTGCCCTTGCCCGCATTGGTTTTCTCGCGGAGCGCCTTCAGCCCGTCGACTATTCTCTGGGACTCCAGGTCGGTTGCCGAGACATTTATTCCGATATGGAAGCGTGGATAGCGCGCGAAGATGTCGCCCGCATCCCTGGCAAAGACATCCATGACGTATGCGGTGACGCGCTCTATGAAGCCGCCCTCCTCGGCCACCGGGATGAATATGTCAGGCCGCACCAGCAGGCCTCCGGGACGCGGCCACCTGAGCAACGCTTCCGCGCCGACCCACTTGCCGGTTTGCAAGTCCACTATGGGCTCGTACACAAGGAACAACTCGTTGTGCCGAAGGGCATATTTCAGGGCCGTAGGCAGCGCCTGCTGAAGACGCATCAGGTAGAGCGCCGCGATGGCAAGGGCGATCCCCCCGAGGGCACCCACCGGCACGAGAAGCAGCGCAAAATCGCGGATCCGTTGGTCGACATCTGTCATGGGCAATGCTGCGACAACGCTTAGCCGGTGTTTGTGCGACTTCAATGCCGCCACCACATACCCGCCTATCTGCCGCGTTACCTGCTGTTGGTTCCCGGCGACATGGAACCATTGGGGATCCAGCGGGCCGTGCGAAGCGATGATCTTATGGGTTGTGGGCGTGAATACGACGATGGAGGGGGCTTTACCATAGGTTGCGACGCCCAGAGAGAGTTGCTTGTTGATGATCGCCGCATAACCATGCCGCTCAAGCACGATGAACCGTCTATGCTTGGCGAAAGGAAATGTGGCATCGACGCGGACGCGCATCCCGTGACGCGTAACGTAATCTACGGGCCCCAGCGCCACGAGGCCGATTTTGCGGCCGAGAGACGAGCAGATGAGCTTGCCATGGGATACAAACCCGAACGCCTGGACCGTGGTCAACTCCAGATCCATCGCGCGCATCGCCGCAAGCTGCGCGGCGGAGCACGGACGGCGGCCCCCGACTGAACGCAGTTTTTTGAAGCCCGCGGTCACCTCATCGGCTATGAGGTCCGATCTATGGAGCACACCGCGCGCGTAGCTCAGGGCCTTCGACTCTTCCGCAGCCAGTCCCTGCTGTCTTGCGAATTGAATGCTGAGGACAATGGGAAGCGTTATCGCAGCGACCGCGGCGATGATGGCTATCAGGATCGCGGGCTTTTTGTCCAATGACCTCCCTCGCATCGGCTCATTGTCGCACGATCATCATCGCACAAGGAAAGGGGCGCAGGAATGTACGGGCTCCCCGAAGGAACGGCCCGCCTGTGTCATCGGGGACCGGCAGGTTTTGTGCCGTCTGAGGGGCACGCATACCCGCGCAAGCAGCCACAGGCATGGAGGAAAGGGGCTGCACAGGATCAAGCGGCATTGCACTTCCCGTCTGGTGTGGGTGCGGGCCCCCGCGCGCCGGCGGAGCACACGGAACGATCGGGGAAGACCGTCTTCGATAGGCGCGGGTCGTGGCCGCATTCAGCACCACAGGGGAGGATCAAGATTTTTGAGCAGAGGACGAGCGAGGCCGGCCTCGTCGCCCAGGGTACGCACACATGCGGGCGCGGCCTGCTCATGCCCCGCCGGAATCCGCCATGGCGCCGCTTGCGTGGGAACGGCGGCACGCGGCGTACCGTTTAGCGGGGAGCCTGCGATTCGTCGAGCTCGAGGGAGCCTTGGGCCGCAATGTCCCCCGCGACAGTCGGGGGCCCCTTCAGGATCCACTCGAAGACGACCCCTATGAGCGCGCCCGCCATGGGCCCCAGGATGTAGATCCAGGTGGTATGCAGATCGCCACGCAGCAGGTCTGGCGCGAACGAACGGACTGGATTCATGGACGCACCACTGATGGGGCCTGCCCAAAGGCCTGCGAGCGCGATGTAACCCCCCACGGCAATGGCACCATTGGTTCCGATGTTGCGCGCCCCCGATGAGGTCCCGAGAATGGTGTTCACAAGGCCTGCGGTAAGCACGATTTCCATGGCAAGCGCCACCCCGGCGGTGATGCCGCGGCCAGGTACGGTGGCGCCGAGTGCGCCGCCGGTGCCAAACAGGGAGCGCAGAAACAAGGCCGCCCAAAGACCTCCGATCACCTGGGCCAGGATGTAGCCCGGCACGCGGCGCCAGGGAAAATTGCGCCGCACGGCAAACGCGACGGTAACCGCAGGGTTCAAGTGGGCGCCGCTCACGGCGCCCATGAAATAAATGATGACCATCACCATGAGCCCGGGCGCCACCGCGGCGGCCGCCGGGTCAAGCGCTCCGTTGCTGCGGGCCGCGACAACCCCGCCGCCGGCCGCAACCAGGACCAGGAGGAATGTCCCCCAGAGTTCGGCGAAGATCCGGCGCCACTCGAGCCGGGGATCAAGAAAATCGGGGGAGACCTGCCGCAATACCATGTGCCGGTGCAGCGCGGCCCTTCTTTGTTCCGTGTGGGTCGATGTCATGCCTGTCTCCAGTCAGCCGTGATGGAGCCTATTTCACGAGCCGCTTGCGCAGCGACAGCAGCTCTTTCTTCTGGTCCTGGGTGAGCCGCGGATAGCTCATATCGAGCGCCTCCAGCGCGTCGAGGACAATGCGGGAAATGATGAGGCGGGCGTTGTCCTTGTCGTCGGCTGGCACCACATGCCAGGGCGCATGGGGGGTGCTGGTCGCGCTGAGACAATCCTCGTAGGCCTGCATGTACTGCTTCCAGAATCGTCTTTCTTCCACATCCGAGATGCTGAATTTCCAGTTTTTTTCCGGATCATCGATGCGCTCGAGCAGGCGCTTTCTCTGTTCTTCCTTTGACAGGTGCAAAAAGAACTTGAGGATAGTGGTCCCGTTGTGAAAAAGATGGCGCTCGAAATCCACGATCGAGCGGTAGCGTCGTTGCCACAGGGTCTTTTCGTCCAGCAACTTCGGAGGGATATTCTCGCCCCGGAGAATCTCCGGATGAACGCGGACGATCAGAACCTCCTCGTAGTAGGACCGGTTGAAGATGCCTATGTGTCCGCGTTCGGGCAGACACCGGGTCGTGCGCCACATGAAATCGTGCTCGAGTTCGGTGGCGCTGGGATGCTTGAAGCTGAATACCTGGCAGCCCTGGGGGTTCACGCCGGACATCACGTGCCGGATGGCGCCGTCTTTTCCGGCGGCATCCATGGCCTGAAAAATCAGCAGAAGTGAGTAGCGGTTCGACGCATACAGCAGCTGTTGCAGGGAGCTCAGTTTGGCGATGTCGGCTTCCAGGTACTCGCGATACTGCTCCTTGGTCCGGTACACCGGCCTTATGCGCGTCGGCCAGGCATCGAGCTTGACCCGTACACCTTCCCGGACGCGGAACTTCTTTGGGTTGATCTTCATTTCGCAAGTCCCCGTGTCGTGGCTTCCCTGCGCGCATCGCGGGCGCGCGCGGTGCACCGCGCGCCAGCGGCCGGCCCGTCCGGGCGTCCCGGTCAAGTGACACAAGCCCAAAAGACGACACCCGCAGAGGGCTCTGCCTGCATGGGCGCATGCCCGGGAATACCGCTTCCCTGGTGGCATGGCCGGCGACGAAGCAGAGTCCGCGCCCAGACACCCCTCCTACAGGCACATCATAGACGAAATGGCCGGGAAACCGCAGCAAAGGGCGTACTGCCTCGCGAAACGTCGCCGGAAAGTGCGGGCGCAGCCCAAGTACATGAATGGTGCGGGCGCACCAGGCACGTTCATGCAGGAGCATGCAAATGCGACGGCCTTTGCAGAAGGATGACACACGGGAGAGCGACGAAGGGGCTTCGCAACCATGCTGGGCTGCCCACCAGACGAAGGTGCAGCGGGAAAAGAAGCAGACGTGGGCTGGATCAAGCCTGTAGTGCCAGCGGGCAAAGACGGTTCCCGGACCCACCAGACTTGTCATCAGGGCAAGCCAGCCGCCTCGCCGGGTCAACCGAAGGCGCGAGGTGAATACGTCACCGGGGCGTAGAGATGCTCTGCCACTTCGCTTGCGCTGATGAAATCGTAGGCCTTCTCGGGCGCCGGGGGATCAGGGGCATGGAAAGGATCGTAAGTCGTCATGGCATAGCCGGCCTCGGCAAGCATTCCCGACAGTGTCGATCCCGGTCCGCCGCCAGAATCGGGGCTGCGGGCCGGCGGGCTCAGCCGTTCGCGCACGGGCCCGGGCAGGCATGACGGAAACACGCAATAAGCCGGATCGGCGGGATGGTTGTCATGCAGATCGTGATGCGCCTTCTCGGCTTGCGGCGGCAGACAGTGGGCGGGCGGCACGAAGATCAGGCGGCAGCGAAGGCACCGGCGATAAGGCCGGCGCGCATCCCCCGTGACAGGGAATGGTAGACACGTGGTGACACAAAGGGCAGCGGCAGGGCCATTGATCACTTCGGGCGCCTCCTCCGGAAGGCACACGTGCCATGGAGCCTGCGGGAATGTCCTGCCGCATGGGGCGCTTGCCCGCCAAGTCCCGTAACAGCCTGCGCGACCGGAAGCTGTGCGTTCCGGTACCGCAAAAAAAGGGCCGGGAGAAGCCGGCTGCGGTGTTCACCCGGGCAGGGAAGACGGGACCTTGCCGCAGGGGGCAGCAAAAAGCGCCGGGGGCGGCAAGCCGGCAAGAACATGGATGGCGTGCATGAGTCTTCGGGGTCCTGGAATGCACTGCGGCGAGACCGCCCCGTGCAAACGGGATACCCCATTATACGGGTATGCCGATGAAAGCGTCCTGGATCCTTCTCATCCCGATCCGCCGCCTACGCACCGGGAATGGCCGGCGAGGACAAAAAAGCCCGTCGGCCGTGGCCGTCCCTTGTGTGTTTTGGGGCACGGCACGCCCGGAATCGGCGCGCCGCCCTGGTGGGCCCGCAAACACGGGAGTGTGTGAGGGAGGGCACCCCGCGCTAGTCGTTTAGATGTTGCCAGACGACAAGCATCAACGCCCCGAAAATGGCCAGCATGCCGAGCGCTTCCCAGGGATGGGGCCGCTCGCCGAGCTGCACCCATGCCGCGGTGACACCGATCAGCGGCGTGACGAGCGTCGTCATCCCGGCCACGCCCGGACGGAGATGGTGAATGGCGTAGGCCCATAATGCCAGGGCGATCGTGGTGCCGGGGATGGCGTTATAGAGAAGCGCCCCGACAAAAAGCCCGGTCCAGTGTACCGACAAGGGGCCGACACACGCCGCCAGCACCGCCAGCGCCAGTCCGCCCACCATCATCTGCCAGAAGGTGACGTTCAGAAGATCGAGGCCGGGCGGCGCCTTGCGTTTCTGCCAGATTGCCGAAAGGGCCCAGAAGAGGCCCGATGCCAAAGCCAGCGCCGTACCGAGCACTGGTGCGCGCGCGTGCCAGGGCGCCACGATGCAGAGGACGCCGGCAAATGCCAGAAACAGTGCGGGCCACTGCAACCCGCGGATACGCTCGCCGAGCAGCGGCCAGGCCAGCAACATGAGCCAGATGGGCATCATGTATACCAGCACGGCAGTGGGTCCCGCCCCGCCATGGGCAAGCGCCCAGAGCGCGAAACCCACAAAGCCCGTGGTCTGCAAAAGCCCGAGCGGCACCACATAGCGCACAGGCGGCGGCGCAAGCGGCCGGCCGCTGAAGAGGAGAACGGGAACGCACGCCGCCGCACCCAACAGCACCCGCAGCGCCGCAAAGACGAGCGGCGGGCAATCGGCAAGGGCTGCCTTCATGACGACCCAGTTGTAGCCCCAGATCAGGGCCAAAAGGGCAAGGGCCGCAAGCGGGAAGGTGCGGGAACGGGACATCAGGCCTCCGGGAACAGACCGCCGCAAAAAAGCCGGTAGTGTACGCGCGCCATACTACAGGACCCAAATGCCGGAAATCATGAAGAAGGGATGAACCGGGATGACGCAGACCACGGCGCGATCCGGCGGCCGGCGGGGCTTTGTTTCCGATAACGGGAACCGGCCTTTTGGGAGTGCCGGTGCTGCATCGCCGTTTCGTGCACCCGTGCGCCCGCATCACGGCAGACCGTCTGTGGTGCGGTGGGTCGCGCAGCCGGCAACCGGCACCGATCATACGGAAAGTTACGACGCCGAGGGCGGGATTCCTCGGTATCGAAGGGATCTGGCGCGACATCACAGACCGCAAAGGCCGGGGGCGTGAACGGGAGCGGCTGGCGACGACCGGTCCGCTGACCGGCATCGCCCGCCGGTGCGCCTGTCTTTGGCGCGCGACCGGGGCCCTGCGGGTTGCAGGCCGGCACCAGAAACCCCTCTCTCTCTGTTCGCGGATGATATCTTTTGTTTCAAGACAATAAACGATAATAAAGGACACTTGGCAGAAGATAGAGTGCGGTACGGGTGACGCGGGCCGTCGCGCCGAACGGCGGGATGCGGAGCTATCCGGCCGCCTGGGCGGGGAAGGGTTCGGGATCGTGCTGTACCAGACGCCCCGGGAAGATCGCGGCACGCGTTGCCCGGTGCGTCCGCACCCAGGAATGCGCGGATTGGCACGGCCCGCCCTGCGGGGAAATCCCGAAGCGCCTGCGATGAAGCACGAAACTCACGCCATCGCCTGACCGGCTTGGCGGGAATAGTTCGTCATGCCGCCGTCAGCGCCACCTCGATCCAGCGGGGCGGCCGCGGCATCGGGCGGCCCCTTTGCGCGGGCCGACAGGGCGCTCTGCCGCCAAGAAGGCGGGGCGCGACTGCGTGCGCTGGCGGGGGGCTTAAAGCCCGCCCCAAACCCCCCTTTGGCCAAGGGGACCGCCGCAGACCTTGCATGAGGCGCCGGTTTTTCTTATAGTGCGCGCTTTTCGACCTTGGGCAAGCCACGCGCTTGCGAGGCAGGACCATGAAACCCGAGATTCACCCCGAATACAAACCCATCAACGTCTCCTGCGCCTGTGGCAACAGTTTCCAGGTGGGATCGACGCTTGGTCACGATCTGCAGGTGGAAGTCTGTTCCGTCTGCCACCCCTTCTATACGGGCAAACAGAAGATCGTCGACAGCACGGGCCGCGTCGAGAAGTTCCGGCAGAAGTACGGTCTGCGCAAATAAGCAGGATGAAAGAAGACCTGCGCACGGCGGCGCTCAAGTACCACGCCCAGTCGCCGGCGGGCAAGATCGGCATCACGGCGACCAAGCCGTGCGAGACGCAAGACGATCTGGCCCTGGCCTACACGCCAGGCGTGGCAGAGCCCGTGCGCGCCATTGCCGCCAACCCGGAAGACAGCTATCGCTATACGGCGAAGGGCAACCTCGTGGCCGTGGTATCGAACGGCACCGCCGTCCTCGGTCTTGGCAACGTCGGCGCACTGGCCAGCAAACCCGTTCTCGAGGGCAAGGCGGTGCTCTTCAAGCGCTTCGCCAACATCGACGTGTTTGATCTCGAGATCGAGACGAAGAGCGCGGAAGCCTTTATCGAGACCGTAGCGGCGGTCGCGCCGACCTTCGGCGGCATCAATCTGGAAGATGTCGCGGCCCCTGAGTGCTTTGCCATCGAGCAGGCGCTTTCCGAAAGACTGTCCATTCCGGTCTTTCATGACGACCAGCACGGCACCGCGGTGATCGTCTCGGCCGGCCTCATCAACGCACTCGAATTGCAGGGCAAGAAACTGGGCGACGCGCGGATCGTGTGCCTGGGAGCGGGGGCCGCCGGACTGACTTCCATGCGGCTGCTCGTGACCATGGGCGCAACCCTCGAGAACATCACCCTGGTCGACAGCCACGGTGTCGTGCACCAGGGGCGCGGCGACCTGAACAGCTATAAACGCCATTTTGCCCATCAGACAAAGTCGCGGACGCTGGCAGATGCCATGGCGGGCGCGGATGTGTTCGTGGGCGTTTCCGCCGCGGGACTCGTGGATGCCGGCCTGCTGAAAGGCATGGCGCCACGCCCCGTGGTCTTCGCGCTCGCAAACCCCGTTCCGGAAATCCTGCCCGCGGTTGCCCATGCGGCACGGCGCGATCTGGTCATGGCCACCGGCCGTTCGGATTTCCCGAACCAGATCAATAACGTCCTGGGGTTCCCGTTCATCTTCCGCGGGGCGCTCGACGTGCGCGCCAAGCGCATCAACCAGGCGATGCAGATTGGCGCCGTACACGCGTTGAGCGCGCTCGCGAAACTCCCGGTGCCCGAAGAGGTCCTGCGGGCCTATCGGCTGAAGGAACTCGCGTTCGGACCGGATTATTTCGTGCCAAAGCCGCTCGATCCGCGGCTTCTGGCCTGGGTGCCGCCCGCCGTGGCACAGGCGGCGATCGATACGGGCGTGGCGCAGGCGCCCTATCCAGCCCACTACCCCCCCAATCCGCTGGCCGCGGCCCGCACATCCTGATCGCCGCCACGCTGCGCACGCCAGACGCAAGACGGATCACCACGTGAAGCCAGGGGCCGCGCAGACCGTCCGGGATTACATCCTCTTTGCCGAGCGGCGGTTGCGCGATACCCATGTGGGCTTTGGCCACGGCACCGAGAACGCCCGGGACGAAGCGGCATGGCTTGTCGGCTACGCCATTGGCGCCACGCCCGCCGGCCTTGCGCGCCGCCTGCGGGAACGCCCCACCCCCAAGGCGCGGGCAGCGATCCGCCGTCTTTTGGCTGCGCGCATCCGCACCCGCGCACCGCTTGCCTACCTGATCCATGAGGCGTGGTTTGCGGGACGGTCTTTTTACGTAGACGAGCGCGCGATCGTGCCACGGTCACTGATCGGCGAATTCCTGATGCCGGGCGCCCCTTCGCCGCTTGCGCCCCGCGGGATCCGGAGCATCCTCGATTTATGCACGGGCAGCGGTGCCATAGCGATCGCCGCAGCCTACGCCTTTCCGAAGGCACGCATCGACGCAGTCGACATCTCGAAAGACGCCCTGAAGGTCGCCGCGCGCAACCGCCGGCGCCACCGCCTGGAGCGCCGCCTGCATCTGATCGAATCGGATTTGTTCGGGGAGCTCGCCGGGCGCCGGTACGACCTGATCTTGAGCAATCCGCCTTATGTCAGCACGACGCGGATGCGCCGGCTGCCCGCCGAGTACCGGCGGGAGCCGCCGCTTGCGCTGGTGGCCGGAAGCAAGGGTCTGGACATCGTGCTGCCCATCCTCGAACAGGCGGCCGATCATCTGACTGCGCGGGGACGCCTGGTCCTCGAAGTAGGCGCAAGCCGCGTCCCCCTCGAGGCCGCCTATCCCGAACACCCCTTCCTGTGGCTTGCCACCACGCAAGACGAATGTGTCGGTTACTGGCACCGCGCGGATTTGCCGGAATTCCCGCCGCCCTAGATGAGAAAGCGGATACCGATCCGGTAGTCCGTGGTCTCGGTCTGGCTGAAGGGCTCGTAGCCGTAGGCCGCCGTCCCCAGGCTGACGCCCGCGCCCGCGCCGTACTGGAACTTGGTGAAGGTCACGCCCGCGAACACCGATTCGTGCCGGCCGAGGATGTAATCGATGCTCAGGCCGCCGCGCAGCCACGCCTTGGGCCCCAGACCTTCGGAAAAGAACGGCGTCTCGATCGTCGGATTCATCGTCCGCCCATAGATGGCGGTGACGCTGGTCACGAGATGATGGGCCAGCATGGCCTGCCACATCGCCCCCAGACCGAAATAGTTGTTGTTGTAGGTTTCCTGATAATCATAGGGGGACGTAACGGTCGGCGCCTCGCCCCGCACCCAGTGGTGGGTACCGTAAGTCAAAAAGGGCACCAGCATCGACCAGCCCGCGATCGGCACGCCCTGGCCCAGCCGGAAGCCGTAGTCGCGTATGCTGGAATTTTGGCCCATGGAAAGCGATGTGGTCGTGCCGATGATGCCGCCCGTATAGCCCAGACTGCCCGTGGTCTGCTGATAACTGCCGTGGATATAGATGTTGGGCAACACGTCGCTGCCCATGGCCGAAAACGACACGCGCCCGCCATTTACAAACCCTGAATCGGTATCCAGATAGGCGCCTTTCGGTGGATTGAGGCGCTCGCCGTATTCGACATGACTGTGCACAAAGGCGAGACTGATGTTGTTATCGAAATCGACGATCCGGTGGATCTCGCCTGCCTGCGCCCGGCCGATCCCCGCCACCAGCATCATGCCAAAAACCGTCTGCCCGAGCGCCTTTGTCGCCTGTTTCGCCGAAACCATCGTTCCTCCCGCGTGTAACCGCTTTTTTCGATCCGGCGTCATTGCCGGGATGCCGCGGCTTTCTTATCTATAGCCCGACTGATGGGGCCGATGCAAGACGCGATCGCATGAAATCGCCTGACCATCCGCCTACGGACCGCGGTAAAGGGCGTCTATCAGATCCGCGTAGCGCGCCTCTATGGCCTGGCGCTTTACCTTCAGGGTCGGCGTAAGCAGATCGTTTTCGATCGTCCAGGGTTCCGGGACCACCGCCGCGTGCCGGATCCGCGCATACCCCGGGAACGCGTGCAACTGGCGGTTGGCGCGCTCGACGATCTCGTCGATATCCGTAAGCCGTGTCACCGCGAGCAGCCCGAGCGCGCCCCGCCCTTCGCCGATCACGAGCACCTGCTCGAAGGCCGGATCCATGAGTATGGCCTGTTCGGCATCCGCGGGAGCGACCTTTTCGCCGTTACTCAGCACGATGATGTCCTTCAGCCGGCCCGTGAGGTACACTTCGCCCTCCTCCATGCGTCCGAGATCACCCGTATGCAGGAAGCCCTCGGCATCGATGGCGGCCGCGGTGGCCTCTGCATTGTGCCAGTAGCCGGACATGATGTTGGGGCCGCGGGCGCATAGTTCCCCGTCGGCAAAGCGCAGCTCGACCCGCGGCAGCGGCCGCCCCACGGATGCGAGATGCCGGTCGGCCACGCGGTTACAGGTAAGCACGGGCGCCGCTTCGGTCAGCCCATAGCCCTGCAGAAAACGCAGGCCGATGCCGACGAAGAATGCGAGCAGTGCGGGCTGCGCGGGCGCGCCGCCGAGCAGGACATACTGCAGGCGGCCGCCAAAAGGCGCGCGCAAGCGTGCGCCGAGAAGCCGGTCGAGCACGGCCGCGACAAGGCGTTGCCGCAGATTCGCGTGGCCACTGAAGACCGCCACGCGGCTTGCCACCAGCCTCTTCACGAGATGCGCCATGCGGGGCTTCGCGTCCAGTGCCGCCTGGATGCGCGCGTAGCTGCGCTCGAAGATCTTGGGGACACTCACCAGAAGGGTCGGACGAAAGGTCTGCAGATCCTCGGCCAGCTCGGGGATCCCGCGCGCGAATACCGTCTCCGCTCCCATGGCGATCCCGATGAAATGGGCGGCCGTGCGCTCGAACATATGGGAAAGCGGCAGAAAGGACACGAAACGGTGATCGCCCTCCACCACCTCGGACACGGCTTCCATCAGATCGGTGCAATTGGCCAGGATGTTGTCGTGCGTCAGCATCACGCCTTTGGGGCGTCCGGTCGTGCCGGATGTGTAGACGATCGTGGCGAGATCGCCCGCTGCCACCGCCACGGCGGGGGCCTGCGCATCGCTCACCCACGCCGTCCAGGGCGTCGCATCATGCGCATCCCGGGTCATTCCGATGATGCGCAGCGGCAAGACGCGCAGAAGCGGTGCGGGTGTCTGATCGGTAAAAAGGAGCTTCGTGCCGGAATTTTCCAGACAGTAAGCGAGATTCTCGGGGCGGTCATTGAAAAAAAGTGGCACGACCACGAGTCCGAGGGACAAGGCCGCCAGATCACACAGCACCCAGCGGACGCTGTTGCGCGCACAGATGGCGACGCGGTCACCATACTGCAGGCCTTCTGCCACGAGCGCGGCGCGCACACGGCCGACCGCCTCGTCCATCGCCGACCACGTATGGGTGTGCCAGCCGCCTTCATGGAAATTCCAGTACGCATCTTTTGCGGGTGTCGCCCGGACACGCGCCTCCCAGAGGGCCCCGAGCGAACCGATACGGACCATGGAGACGGTCGTCATGGACCGGCCCCCTGGGTATCGGCCGCGAACGACCGGCGGTGCATGAGGGCGGCGTCGTCCCAGCCGCTGTCGGGCGTAAAACGCTCTCCATGGCGCTCGCGCAGCGCATTCAGGCGGTTTTTGATCTCTGCCGGGCCGAGACTCTCGGCGTAGCCGAGGGGACCGCCCCGAAACGGCGCAAAGCCCGTTCCATACACAAGGCCGAGATCGACCATGTCGGCATCGCTGACGATCTGTTCGCGCAGGCAGCGCACCGATTCGTTTACCAGGCGCAAAATCAGCCGCTCGGCGAGCCCGGCGGGGATTTCAGGAGGCGAGGCAAAGGACGCCAGCCAGTCGCGTGGTTCCGGGTAGACGTAGAATCCGCGGCCGGCCTTCTTCCCGAGCTCCCCGGCAGCCACCTTGTGCTCGAGCAGCGGCGGCACCTCCCAATGCAGGGGCCCGCTCAAGGTGCGGGCCACCGACAGGCAGATATCGAGCCCCACGGTATCAGCGAGCGCGATCGGACCCATGGGCATGCCGAAATCGACGGCGGCGGCATCGATGACCGCAAGCGGTACGCCCTCGTCGGCCAGCGCTACCGCCTCCAGCAGATACGGCATCAGCGCGCGGTTGATGAGGAAACCCGGCGCACTGCGCACGTCAATCGGCAACCGCTCCAGTGCGACCATGAGACTGCGGCCGCGCGCGAGCGCCTGGGCATCGGTCTGCGACCCGGCGATCACTTCGACGAGCTGCATCTTGGCCACCGGATTGAAAAAGTGCAGGCCCATGAGGCGGCCGGGGTTGGTAAGTCCCTCGGCCAGCCGGTCCAGCGGAATGCTCGACGTGTTGGTGGCAAACAGGGCGTCCTTGCGGGCGCGGGTCTCGATGTCGCGAAAGAGCGCCCGCTTGGCGCTTTCCTCCTCGATGATCGCCTCGATGACGAGATCGGCCTGGCGCACCGCGCGCCCGGATGGATCGGGCAGCAGACGGTCCCAGGCGGCCGCGACGGCCGGACCCTTGAGATGCTGGCCAAAGAGCCGCGCGGCACGGCTCAGGGCGCGCGCCAGAATATCCGGCTGCCGATCCTGCATGCTGACGCGCAATCCCTTGAGGGCGGCCCACGCGGCGATGTCCGCGCCCATCACGCCGGCGCCGACGACATGGATGTGGCGGATGTCATGGGACTGCGCGCGCGCCGCGCGCTTCAGATCCTCCGACAGCTCGAAAAGCCGCACGAGGCGGCGGCTCGTGGGACTGACGAGCAGTTCCGCGCACGACTGCGCCTCCGCGGCTTCGTTGCCATCGGCCACCCATAAAGACAGCGCCTGACAGGGCGCACGATAATGCGCGCAGTTCACGCGGCGCTTCAGGGTGCGCCGCACATACGCGCCCACGGCAGGTCGCAGCACGGGGATGTCCAGAAAGGTCTGATACCAGGCGGGGCGCCCTTTCGGGGGCACATCCCGCAAAAGCTTGTGGGCGGCGGCGAGCGCATGGCGGGAGGGCACGACCATGTCGGCAAGGCCGAGCCGTTTGGCGGCACGGGGGCTGACGCTGCGCCCGCTCAGGATGAGCGACAAGGCAGGCAGGCCGCCGATCAGCCGCGGCAGCCGTACGGTACCGCCAAAACCCGGATGAATGCCGAGCTTGACCTCGGGCAGGCCGAGCGTCGTCCGCTCGCTGTCACAGACGACCCGATAGCTGCATGCGAGCGCAAGCTCGAGGCCCCCGCCGAGGCACGGGCCGTCGATGAGGGCGACCGTCGGATAAGGCAGCGCGGCGAAACGGCGCAGCACGGCCTGCCCGGCACGCGTGAGCTCCACCGCCTGGGCCGCATCCCGGATGCGGCCAAACTCGCGCACGTCGGCACCGACGATGAAGCCCTGGGACTTGCCGGAGCGCAGGACGAGCCCCCGCAGCCGCTCGGTCCGGATCTGCTGAAGGAGCTGATCGAGTTCTTCGAGGACAGCGTGGGACAAAACGTTCTGGCGGGCCCCCTCGACATCGAGCAGCAACTCGCCCATGCCGGCCGTTTCCCGAAACGTCCAGTTGCTCATGCACCCTCCCTTGCCGACTCGACGGAGCGCACCAGCATGGCCCCGCCCTGTCCGCCACCGATACACAAGGTCGCGAGCCCCAGGCCACCGCCGCGGCGCCGCAACGCCTTGGCGAGGTGCAGCACGAGACGGGCGCCGGTGGCACCCACCGGATGACCCACGGCGATCGCCCCGCCGTCGGGATTCAGCCGCGCCGGATCGATCGCCCCCGGCGGCCCGTCCAGGCCCAGCTCCTCGCGTGCGTATTCGGGGCTTGCAAACGCCGCCTGACAGGCGAGCACTTGCGCTGCAAACGCCTCGTTCAGTTCGACGTGAGCCAGATCGCCCGTATGCAGATTATGGCGGCCAAGCAGCCTGGCGGTGGCGTGCACCGGCCCAAGCCCCATTTGCGCCGGCTCGACGCCTGCCCAGTCGTAATCGAGGATCTCGCCGATCACCGGCAGGCCCCGGCGTGCAACCGCCTCCTCGCTTGCAAGCAACAGGAGGGCGGCCCCGTCGGTGATCTGTGAACTGTTGCCCGACGTCACGCTGCCAAATGGCCGCTCGAACGCAGGTGCCAGGCGCGCAAGCTTGTCGAGATCCGAATCAAGCCGCACTCCGTCGTCCTCGGCGTGATAGCGGCCGCCCCGTTCGAAGGCGATTTCGACCTCACCGTCGAATTCGCCCCGCTCGCGCGCCTGGACGACCCGCTGATGGCTCTGCAGGGCATAGGCATCCTGCGCGTGACGGTCGATGCCAAAGCGGGCCGCCACGATCTCTGCCGTCTGGCCCATCGACAGGCCAACCACCGGATCGCTCAGGCCCAGCAGAAGGGAAAACACGGGCCGCAGGTGCGCCGGCCGCAGCTGTATCAGCGTGCGTGCGCGATCCAGGGGCGTTTTGGCGCGCAGCATCTGGGCGAGCCAGCCGCTCATGGCCCGGTTCCACTGGATGGGCGCGCGGCTCATCGCTTCCGTGCCCCCGGCCAGCACAAGCTGTGCGCGGCCCGCCTGGATGTGATCGAAGGCGCTCGCCAGGGCTTGCAGGCCGGAGGCGCAGTTGCGCTGGACCGTAAAAGCCGGTACCGCCACACCCGTACCCAGCCGTAAACCGACTATGCGCGCGATATTGGCCTCGTCCGCTGCCGGAATGACGCAGCCCAGGATCACCTCGTCCAGATCGGAGGCGCGAATCGGCTGCCCGCCCATGAGCGCGCGGCCCGCGATCAGGGCAAGCTCTGCCGCACTGAATGGTCCTGGCCCGTTGCGCGCCTTCAGAAAAGGCGTCCGCGCGCCGTCGACTATGAACACCCTGGCCCCCATTACGGCCCTCCTTCGCGCAGAGCGCGCGCCAGTTCTTTCATCCAGATCCGCCCGTCGCCCACGCAGCGGATGACGGCCTTGCCGCCCGTCGTTGCCCCGAAGATCGGCGCCGCCGGATCCTGATTGATGGCGATCACCTGGGTGGCAGGCGCGATACCGGCCAGATGCTGTGGTGCACCCGAAACCCCGACCGCAAGCAGCAGGCGCGGCGCAACAAGGGTCCCGGTCTGGCCGATCTGGCAGTCTGCTGCAAGAAGCTTAGCCTCACGCACGACCCGGCGGGTAGCGCCCACGGCAACCGGCAGCCGCAGACTCTCCGCCAGGGCCGCCCGCAAAGGCTCCACGAGGGCCCCCATGGCGGCGGCGTCAGGGGCGGCACCCAGACCGACGTCCAGCACCACCTCGGCTTCGGCGAGCGCGCCGCGCGCGGGCGTCTTCACCGGCGGCACCGCCCGCCCGCCCAGCGACCCCCATTCACAGACCGCCACCGTCTCTTCCGAATACGGGGCCACAAAGGCGCCGGGGGCAAGCACGAGCACCGCCGCCGGCGGGCGTGGCGACCGCCAGGCCTGGCCCCCCTGCTGGCAGACGAGATCGCCATCGAGGCCCAGGACTTGCGGATACAAAGGCCGGCCGAGCGCCTGCGCGAGGGCCCCTCCAAGGGCGGCGGCATCCGGGCCCAGTACGAGCAACGGGCTCAGCGCCAGACGGGGCGCAAGCGACGCGCACAGCGCGTAACCGAAGCCGCGCACCTGCGCGCGGCAGACGACAGGGCCTGCGGCTGCCGCGAGCGGCGCATCCGCCACCTGCAGCCAGACGGTACGGGCCTCACCCAGCGACCGGGCAAGCCCCGCGACCTGCGCGGCCGACTGCGGACTGGTGATGACCGCCGTCACCGGGGTTTCCGGGGCCGCGGCCTGCCCGGTGATGACCGGCGGCGCCACATGTGCCACCGCCTGGGTCTTCAGCCACTGCGCAAGCTCTGCGGCCGACACAAAGGCCTTGGGCGGATGATCCCCTCCGCCCATGGGCCCGGAGACCACCGAAGGCATCGTGGCGGCTGCCGTGATACGCACGGGCGTCTTCAGGGCCGCAAGCCAGGAATGGACCGTGAACCGGTCGCTGCGGCCCGAGGGCGCAGCGGCGATGGATGCGACCAGATACCGGGCCGCCGCGAGCGGACGGCGCTCAAGACCGGCAAGTCGCCCCCGCGCGGTCGCGCACAGGCGTTCCGGGCGCACGAGCATCACGCCGGACAACATCCCCGCAAGCGCCTCCAGAAAAGGCAGGTCACTGGTGCCGGCGAGGATCACGCGCGCAGGGCCTTGCGCAAGCACGGGCACGAGCGCCTGCGGCGACAGGAGCCCTTCGGCAACGAAGGCGGAAACGGTGGCGCCGGCGGCGATCAGGCGTTGCGCGAGGTCGGGGCGCGGCGCAGGCGTAATGAGAATGGCGGTGACGGGCATGCCCGCCTGATCGGCGACACAAAGCGCCTCATCGAGAACGCCGAGGTCGGCGTCATCCAGGCCGGCAAAACGCCCCTCCTCCGGCCCGGCACCATACCGGGAGCGCACGAGCACGGTCACTGGTTCCGTGAGTGCCGCAAGCACGGGTGCCGCCGCCGGCAGGGGGGACCGGCAGGCCAGGGCGCGCACGGCGTCCTCGTAGAGTGCGCCGTCGGTGAAAAGGGCGCGCACGTGGCTTTCGTGGCTGGCCACCCGCTCCGCCACATCCGCCTCCAGATCGCGCAGGCCCGGCTGGTCCCCGCCGCACGCACGCCGCCGCTCCGACAGCGCACACCAGACGTAGAGCTCGGCGAGCCAGTCGATCACCGGGAAATACAGAATCTCGGTGTCGCCGCAGGCCATGCGCGCCTTCAGTGCCGGCATATGGGGCGCCACAAACGCACGGAACGTAGCGAGCGCGGCATCGAGCCTGTCGTCACCGGTGCCCCGCCCCGGCGCGCGTGCGAGCCAGGCGGGCAGATCTTTCAGGATCAGAAAGCGCTGGATCTCGTTGGTGCCTTCGTAGATGTTCAGGATGCGCGCATCGCGCCGCCACTTTTCGATCAGTTCCTCCACCGCCGCCGCCTGCGGTCCGCGCGCATCCTCGAGGACCGCCAGCACGCGGTGAAGCCCCTCCGACGCGAGAAACTTCGACAGCGCCGCCTCGATCCGGAAATCCCCCTGGGTGAGATCGACGCGGTCCATGAGGCCGATCAGCCGCGCCGCCAGCGTCGCCACGCGCTCTTGTTCATGCACCGCCACCGCATGGGCCTGCGGATGCGCAGCCCACAGCGTCCCGTAGTCGGCGATCATGCGCTCGAGCAGGTGCGCACATCCGCTGACCAGGCCGCCGCGGCCCACGCTCAGCGTCTCGAGCGCATTGACCTGGCCATGACCCTGATAACCGATCACGTGGCTTGTGCAGGCACGCACCGCGGTCAGGGTGAGTTCGTTTGTCGGCGATGCGCGCTGACCGAGCTTGTGTTCGTCGGCCCCTATACGCAGTCCGCGCTGGCGGCGGTCGACCATGAATCCGGTCTCCCCGTCCTCCGTCTGCGCGTAGAGACAGTAGCGGTCGGCCACCGAGCCGTTGGTTATCCACATCTTGGCGCCGGTGATGGCGTAAAATTCGTAAAATAGTTTCTGTCCGTCCTGCTGCGGCCAGCCGATATCATCGAATGCGCGCGTGCCGCCTTCGGGCAGCACGATGCACCGCCTGCCGCTTTGCGCCGCCAGATCCCACTCGCTGTCGTCAAGCCGGGCCAGCCGCCCGTCCTCAAGCCGGTAAAAGGCCGCGCGATCACGAAATTCGAGGCGCCTTTGGTCGAGCAGCACGTGGACGCGCCCATCGAGATCGAAGCGATAAAGGCCGTCACCCTCTTTAGCAAGGGGCACGCGCACGCGCCGGGCGCGAGTCACGATGCCGCCGGTGTCGGAGCCGGCGACCGGCTCGGTCAGCGCAAAGGCGCTGATCTGGCCGGTCGCGAGGAAACGGAGGAACTGCTCGTGCGCAAGACGCCGCTCGGGAAGCTCGCGCCTTTCGCGGGCCGCACGCTCGCCAAACGCGCCGAGCAGCTGCCCAAAGGTGGATGCGGCGGCAGCAAGACCGGCAAGATCCCGGGCGCGCGCGCGCTGAATGAGCGTCTCGAAGCCGCGCAGCAGATCGGCCGCGAGATATTTGATGGCCGATCCGCGTTGCAGGAAGATCCTTTGCAGGATCTCGTCCATGCGCACGAGCGTGCGCTTGATGGCAGGCGGAAACGGCCGGTTGGCGAGCCGCTCGAGGCGGCGCCCCAGGCGGCGTAAAACCGCGAGGGTCGCCGCATCACAGGCCGCCAGGTCGGCACTCAGGCGCGGCAGGTCCTTGGTGAGGCCAAGCATCACGGGCATGCTGCCGATGCTGGTACTGGCCATGACCAGCAACCCGGCGGCCGTATCGGCGCGCCCCATCAGCATGCCCGTCAGGATGGCATATTGCGCCTTGCTGAAGCCGAGTCCGCCCAGCTCTTTTGGGACGATCGTCGCGAACGCGTTGAAAGCGCGCAACCGGGCAATGTCCGCCGGCGGCAACCCGTGGCGCGCGTCCACATAGCGGCCATAAGGGCCGCCAGCCGGATCGCGAAAGCCACTGCGCAAAAGCCGGATGACGGCCGCGCGCGCCGATCGCAGCGCGGGATCCGACAGGAAGTCCTCGGGCACCAGGACATCGGGGGGCGTCAGGAGCAGGCCCTGCAGGAAGCTGCC
>JAJYDN010000008.1:28845-78116 GCA_021777535.1 Pseudomonadota bacterium | reverse complement strand
GCGTGCGCGCAAGAAAATCTTCCTGATGCCCGGCAAGCCTGGCGTCCATCACTGCAAACCGGTCAAGGCCTGGCTTGATGAGCGCAAGGATGAGATCAAGGTCTTCTGCCTGCCCGGTTACAGCCCGGAACCGAATCCGGACGAACGGCCCAACGCCGATCTCCAGCATGCCATCGGCCAGCAAGGTGCCTGTGCGCACGAAAGCCAGGCGGCATGCCACCGCCACTGGGCACATGAAATCCATCGAGACCAACCCAGAACGCGTGAAGGCCTGCTTCCGGGATCCGCGCATCAAGTGCGCAGCATGATGACTTCAACCTTCAAGACGCCGGATCAATAAGCCCGTTACTATGTTTCCGTCTCTACAATAGAGGTACGGCCAGTCCGGCCCGGCATGACTGCCGCATTTTGGCGAGTGTCTCCAAGGCAGGGGAATGCCCTGCGAAAACTGCTGGCAAATTCGCCGTGCCGTGATGACAGCCGCGCAAATGCAGTAATGCCTTGGCCTGCGATGTACCGTACGGCTACCATTTCGTCTATATCTATGGTGCAGGAAAGCGGGGGCCGGGCCAGAATGGGAACGAACAGGAGCGGGTATAAGGTTGCAGGCGCCGCTTGTTTTATGGCGATCATGGCAATCTGGGCGTACGCGGCCCTAACCCCTTACCGGACGCTCGTGAGAGAGGCCCGGGCGGGTAATACCCAAGCCGTGTACCGAGCCATGTTGGCGGCGTGGGCCGGATACGCCAGCGCACAACATAACGCCGGAGTTCTGTATGACCGGGGTTGGGGCGTCCTGCAGAACCACATAAAGGCAGTCGCGTGGTACCGCAAGGCCGCAATGCAAAGGAACGCCGCTGCAGAATACAACCTGGGGGTGAACCACGACAACGGCTGGGGCGTCCCGCAAAGTAGCACCAAGGCGCGCTACTGGTACACAGCAGCGGCAGTGCAGGGGTATGCCCGGGCAGAGAACGCCCTGGGCATCGACTATCGGGACAGTCCGGGCGTCCCGCAGAACCATGCCAAGGCCATCTACTGGTTTCGCAAGGCCGCGGCGCAGGGGTATGCGAAGGCCCGCTCCAACCTTGCGGCGTTTCAGGAGCAGCAATCCAGTCCGCTGAAGCTTTTCGGTGCTGGCCTGAAGGAAATCACCCGCGGACAACTTGAGCCCGTATTGGTGTCTGCCGGCCTTGCCCCGCACAAGGGGCAAGTCGGCGCGCAGTGGTGGTCTGACCAGTACGACGTCAACGGACGGGTCAAAGGGGCCACGAGGCTCATGGTGGGCTACACATACAACAATCGTTTTGCCATCGCGCGGTACACCTTTCCCGGGCTTGGGGATACAGGGCTCGTGCGCCGCGTCATTGGCACGGTGAAAGCCCAATACGGCGCGCCGACCCGTGTTACGCGGTAACTACGCCCTGGGAGCCGTCACCGCCACATGGAACATGGGGGACGGCATGGAGGTGAGGGTCACGCGCGGCTGGCCCAATACGACGACTTATCTGAATCTGATAGACCCGTCCATGCGCGCCCGGATGAAGCGGCAGATGAAACAGCAAGCTGCCCGGCAGCGCGCGGCGCAGGCCCGGCGGCAGGGTAACGCGCTTTGATTGGCGGGTAGTCCATACAACAGAAGGGAGCGGGCGACATGCTGATTTCAGGATTGGTGTTTGCAGTAGCAGCCTCGGTCGTCGCGTTACGGCTCCGGGGCCGGTATACGCTGGCCAAGGATAACCCGCGCGCGACACTCGTCTTGCAGGGCCTTGTTGGCAGCACGCTTGTGGCCAGTGCGGGATTTCTGCCTGTCAACGTGACGGTTGCGTGGGGCGATTCGTCGTCTGTCGTCTGGCTCTTTCCGTGGAATGTGCATAGCGACGCTGTCTGGATTACCTGCTTTCTGGGAGTGGCGGCGCTCGCGGCTTGGTTCCAGTACGATAAAGCGCCAGAGGTGATTCGAGGCGCGACCGCAGCCGGTGCCGTTCTCGCCTACGGGACATCCTTGTTCTCGACAGACGCCGGTGTCCACACACTGCGGGTCGAGCTAAGCGGCAGGGAATGGATTGAGTCACTCTTTGCGCAGCATGACGCATCGCACCTCCATGTCTACTCCTGTCCCGTATCGGTTTTGCCAGTCACGTTCGGGGCATCATGGCTCGTGATGGGTGGCTGGAAAATAGCCTACGAGCATCTCCGCCAGTATATCCTGCGTACCCCCACCTGAAGTTTGCGACCGGCGGTACGCCCTCGGGCGAAAGCACGGAGAGGGGTGCCAGGACATGCAAGCGGCCCCCAAAAAGCGGAACGCGCGGCCCGCACACGGACAATAAGAGGGCGCCGTAAAGCGAGGACTACCGCAACAGTCTGTATCAATCGGCAGTGTCACGCGCTTCGTGGACTAAGCGCCGTCGGCGCTGGCCGCGGCACGGTCGTAGAGCTGGTTAGGGATCCAGAGGCGATGATGGTCATCCTCACAATCCAGCCGGTGGACGGTGGCCGCCAAAAAATGCTCTGCAGCGACATGGCCGACAATCCCCGCTAACAAGTCGACCGTGCCGGCTATCGGCGCACCGGCCAGAAAGATGCCTGCGGCCTGTACGTTGCGAAACCCTTCCGGCACGGTTTGCGCTCAAGCCGCAAGCGCCGCCCGCACGCGCCGGGTGGTCGCGGGGCATAAATCGGTGGCCGGAAACACGCGGCATGTACATCAACGCCCGAAAGCATCATTACAGCGGCGCGATCCCGCTCCCCTTTCAGAAGGCAGATCTTCGCCCGAAGTCATAGTCATTCCGTTAAGCCGCGTGTTGTTTCCCGAAGCAGCCCCTGTCAGCTCGCGGAACGCGGGCACATCCTGTGCGCAGACTCCGAGCAGATTCCGCGCCACTGGGGGGCGCGGCCTTTTACCGGCGCCCCGCCTTGTCACATGAATGAGGAATAAGATCTATACCAGAAAGGCCGAGTTTGTGGGAAATTCAGAATACAAAGACCAACGCCGATGTGTAATCGAATACGAACAGCGTGTCTGTTTAGTAGTGATGCGATGTCATCTGTGGGGGTATGCGATATGATCGGTTCAATAATAATGACGACGAAGGCAAGGAGCGGCTTTAAAAACCTGAACGACCGCGACCTCGACCGATTCATGAAGAGTTGGGCAGAGGATGCTGTATTCGTTTACCCGGGTCACGCATCCGTAAGCGGAGAACATGCGGGGAAACGAGCGATCCGATCCTGGTGGGCACATTTTCTGGAACAATTCCCGCAGGCGCATTTCACCTGTCATAACGTCTGCATTAGCCGTTGTTTCGCCATGGGCTCCTCCAATGACATGACTCTTGCATGGAGCGTCAGGACCACGAATAGAAACGGGAAGGAATTCGCAAACAAGGGCGTATCCACAGTTAAGATTGTAGGAGGAAAAATAAAACGGTTCGAAGACTACTTCTTTTCCACGGACACGATAGCGGAGGCGTGGGGTGATGAGTAGATGGGTAATATGCGCGAAGTCCGCATGTTGTTTTAACCAGCGCGTACTGACACACCTGACATAGGGTCCGTCTGCGCATTGCGACAACAGAGGGTGCCTTCGGCGCTCTCTGCCGTGGGCGGCATCACGCTGTCTTGGCCGCGCAAAATGGCCCGGAACGTACCCATTGTTCTGCGGACCGGTCCGACGGACCCGGCTTCGACGCAACCAGAAAACGGCGGGCGGCTGTTTGTCATCCGCCGGCCGTAATGTGCAGCGGCGCCTGCGTCAATGTTGGTCGAAGAAGGGAAGTGTCGAGTGTGTCACCGGCGTCATGGACGGCTTCCTTGACAAGGCCAAAAAGTGGGCAGCTAAACACGGTTTTTTTGGGGTGCCCGGCCTCGGGAACCACCGGCAAGGTGCGCCTTGGGAGTGGCACTGACCTGAATGAAGTCATATGCTACATCCGAGTGGCCGGGAGGGGAGAGCATGAATGCAATCACGCCGCCTTCGGAGTCCGGGGGGCCGTTTACGCGCGCCGAGCGCCGTTCGCTGGCGGGTTACGGTGCAGCGATCGCGGGTTTGCACGTCCTTGGCTGGGGGCTCTGTTTGGCGTATGCGGGCGCGCACCCTCTTTTGCTCGGTTTGGGTTTATCGGCCTATCTCTTTGGTTTGCGTCACGCCTTCGATGCCGATCATATCGCCGCCGTGGACGACACGGTGCGTTTTATGTTGCAGAAAAGGCGTGGTCCACTGGGGGTGGGCTTCTTCTTTTCCCTCGGACACTCGACGGTAGTGTTCCTTCTCGCTGCGCTGACGGCTTTCGCTGCGGCTCTCGTCAAGCGCCATCTGCCGGGCCTCGAGAATGTTGGCTATGTGTTGGGCACGCTCATTTCGGGATTGTTCCTGTGGCTCATTGGACTGCTCAATCTGGGCGCGCTGTTGGGCATGTTGCAGGTGTGGCGGCGGCGTCATGCCGCGCATAGTCATGCCCGACTGGACGAATTCCTGTCCAGGCGGGGGTTGTTGAACCGCCTGTTCGGTCAACGGCTGACCAAGCTGATCGACCGGAGCTGGCAAATGTACCCGGTCGGCTTCCTGTTTGGATTGGGTTTCGATACGGCGTCCGAGATCGCGCTACTGGCGTTGACGGGGGGTGCTGCGGCAAGCCAGATCCCCGTCGGCGCAGTACTCGCGTTGCCGACCCTTTTTGCTGCCGGCATGTCCCTGATGGACACGGCGGATGGGGTTCTTATGACCCGCGCCTACGGCTGGGCCTTTTTCAATCCGGTGCGCCGGATCTTCTATAACATGGCGACGACTTCGCTGTCGGTCGCGGTGGCGCTGGTGATCGGCTCGATTGAGCTTGCGCAGGTTTTCATCGGGGAATTCGGTCTGCACGGTGTTATCGCCGCCGCCATCGCAGGACTGTCATTCAATGCCATCGGCTATATCATTGTGTCGATGTTTGCGCTGTCCTGGCTTATCTCCTATGCCCTGTGGAAGACCCGGGTCGAGCGCCGCGCGTAGTGGACGGGAGAGTCTGCGGCGGGAGCGGGGATGGATACACGGCGAGGCCGCGAATCAGCTGAAGAAGGCGGCGGTGCTGTACACAGAGGCCAAAGGCAGATGGTCGTCCTGGTCTATGTGGGCTGTGGCGGGTTGCGGCCGATTGGATGATGTCACCGGCATGTTTTTTGCGTTCTGCGTGAAGGGTCTTGGTCTGCTGATTCCCGGAAGCGCAGCGCTTGCATGCTAAAAGATGAGGCCGGTTCCCGCCCCGAAGTAATGCGTGAATCCGCCCAGGTTGCCGCTCAGTCGGGTGCCTTCTTCAAGATCCACTTCCCAATCCGGCGTCACGAGATACTGAACGCCTCCGTCCGCATCGAAACCGGCACCAAGTCCCGGACCGGTGCGGCTCTGGCCGAAAACTTCCCCGTAAAGCTGCAGATCCCAGCGTGGTTGCCAGGTGAAGGTGACATCCGGATTGACGCTTGCATAACGCCCGCCGCCGGCGAGCACTGGATTGGTCTGGGAGGTGGCGCCGAGTTGCAGCGACACGCTGGTGTTGGCGCTCGTTGCATAAGAGAGGATTCCGTTGAGCGCCACGGTCAATCCGGCACTACCGAACCCCGGGCTTCCCGAGGGGAGGGTGAACAGGCTTTCCACGGCCCCCAGCCAGCGGCGCGTATAGCCCACTTCGTGTTTGATGCCGATTGTGGTTGCCGAGAACCCCTCAAGGGAAGATGCGCCGGGAATGTGCTGGCGATTCTCGTTGGGTGGCAGGAAAACGAATTCGTTGTGGAATGGCAGGCCAAAACGCCACTCGGCCTCGGGGAAGTTGTCGGCGCTGCCCCCTCCCGTGAGGCTGGCGTATTGATAACCCATCTCGAGGACCGCCTGATGGTACGGCACTGTACAGGCGCTATCGGACACGGTGGGCCTATCCAGAATGGCAAGCAAGGCGGAAGATCCGCTACACGGATCGGGGATGACGCCGGCCCGGATGCTGTGTGCCGCGATCGCGATGGCCGGGAGCAATGCCCGCGCGGTCCGATGTGTCCACTGCCTCATGCACGGCTCCCGTGTCCGTTGATGTTTCGCCATGCCTGCTGTATCGCCCAGGATCCTTAAGCCCCGTGTTCCTCTGGAAGCGCCCTGATACTCCAGCGCCGATTTGCCAGAACCGGCTCAGCGGGTCTTCCCGGGGCCCCCGAAATGTCCTTGCTGCCGACTGGACGAAGAGGGCGCCAAGACCAGAAAAATAGGGATTGTACTCATACCGGGGCCGCGCCCCAACCGTTCCCCGCACATCATATCGTTTGCATGGCGTTTGCGCATTCCTTTGACGGCGAATCCGGCGTCTTCTGCGGGAGTGTCCGGCGGGTGGGCTGGAAAAATGCCCGCCCGGCATCTGACCCTGTCATACGGCTGGCATATTGCCGTGCCATAAAGGGCGGCGATGGAGGCGGGCGTCTGTCCCTGCAAGCCCAAAGCGGGTAAACGGCGGCCCCCGGAAACCTGACAGAGCTACTCAAGGTTCGGCGCATGCGGATCCTGATGGTGTCCGATACATATTTCCCTCGCATCAGTGGGGTGGCGAGTTCCATCCAGAGTTTTCGCGCCGGGCTTACCCGGCTCGGTCATGAGGTTGATCTCCTGATCCCCGCATACGGTGACGGCGACACACAAGGGCCCGGTGTCTTTCATGTCAGGGCCTGGCGGATCGGCCTGTATCCGGAAGAGCGGATCATGCGGTTCACGGGCCGCGCGCGCCTGCAAAAACGCCTGAGGCGGCGCGGCTATGACGTGATCCACATCCAGACGCCCTTCATGGCGCATTTTTACGGCCTGTATCTCGCCCGCAAGTGGGAGATTCCGGTCGTCATTTCTTATCACACCTACTTCGAGGCTTACATCGGACACTATTACCCCTGGATACCCAAATCCTGGGGGCGCTGTTTGGTGCGCTTCGTCTCGCGTCGCCAGTGCAATGCCGCAGATGCCGTCATCATCCCTTCTGCCGCCATGGAGCGGGTGCTTGCGGCCTATGGTGTGCGGGCCCGTGCAGAGGTGATTCCGACCGGTATCGACGTGTCCTCGTGCTACGCCGGGGACGGCATTTCCTTTCGTAGCCGCAACCGCATAGACCCCAAAAGGCCCGTTCTCCTCTACGCAGGACGGCTCGCCCCAGAGAAAAATATTCCCTTTCTCCTCGACGTCGTCGCCAAACTGCATGCGGTGATCCCCGACCTCCTGATTCTGATCGCGGGTGATGGTCCGGCACGGCCCGCTCTCGAGGCCTACAGCCGTGAAAAGGGCCTTACGGATGTGGTGCGCTTCCTGGGTTACGTCGATCGCCAGACGACACTCAAGGACGTATACCGGGCTGCGGACCTCTTCGTCTTCGCCTCACAGACAGAGACGCAGGGCATGGTTCTCGCCGAGGCCCTTGCCGCCGGATTGCCGGTGGTGGCGATCCCGGCGCTCGGCGTCGCCGATCTTCTCGTAAGCCGCCAGGGAACCCGTGGCAGTACGGCGGACCCGAACGTCTTCAGCGCGATCTGCCTTACCATTCTGCGGGATCCCGAATTGCGCGCCCGGCTCGCGATGGAGGCAAGCGCGCTTGCCGCGCGCCTGTCTCAGGATGCCATGTCGCGGCGTCTGGGCCGGACCTATGCGGCCCTGATCGACGAAGAGGCGGCCGTGCGATGGACCACCCAGGAACCCTGAAGATTTCCCGGGTTATCGGGGTGTCCCCGAGCTATGGGATGTGGAGATATTCCCATGAATGATGCCCGGTACCGTGCCATTTTCATCTCGGACGTGCATCTTGGTACCCGCGGTTGCCAGGCGGACAGGCTTCTCGATTTCCTGCGGGAGCATTCATGCGAGCAGCTTTATCTGGTGGGCGACATCATCGATCTGTGGCGGCTGAAAAGGCGCTGGTACTGGCCCCGCAGCCACAACACGGTCATCCAGAAAATTCTGCGGATGGCGCGCAATGGGGTAAGGGTGTCCTACATTCGCGGCAACCACGATCCCATATTTGAGTTTCTTTCGGAGCTCATCCTGACGGACAATTCCGCCATTCCGTTCGGAGACATCGAGATCATGGGGGAGTGCGTTCATCAGACGGTGGATGGGCGGCGGTTCTGGGTCATCCATGGTGACCAGTTCGATGCGGCCATGCGCTATGCCCGCTGGCTCACGCATCTGGGGGATCACGGGTACACGGCGCTGCTGTGGCTAAATCATTCCTTGCAGAGGCTGTTCCGTGTCCTCGGGGTTCGTTATCAGTGGTCGCTGAGCGCCTATGTGAAATATCATGTCAAGCGGGCTGTCCAATTCATCAACGATTATGAGTCGCTGCTTGCCGAACAGGCCTTGCGGCGCCACTATGATGGCGTGATATGCGGTCACATTCACCACGCGGAGAAGAAACAGATCGCTGCCGTTCAGTATTACAACAGCGGTGATTGGGTGGAGAGTTGTACCGCCTTGGTCGAACACCATGATGGCCGGATGGAGATTCTTCACTGGAATCCGCCTCTTGTCCTCGAGAAACGACAGGCCGCATAGGGCCGGTGGCGGCCATACACCTCCGTGACGCGGATTTGCCCCGCATCGCGACGCCGCCTGATTATCCACCTTTGTCCGCGCACCAGAGATTCCGGTCACGGCGGACGCCGTGCAGGAAGGGTGCACAAGGCGCGGTGCATGAAACCCACGCGGCGTGTCCCGGCAGGGTGAACCACGCCGGTCCCGGCTTTTTTCTCCGCTCATGGGACCGGAATCATGCCACCGCTTTGCGCGACAATTCCCGTCAGGCGTCTTGCTTCAGAGTCGATGCACAGAACGTGGCTTGCTGCCGCAGCGCCACGGGATGCGTGGGGATCCGGGTCGCGCCAGCGCCCCAGGTCTGGCGATTGGGAAGCCCCGTAACCGGTTGTGGAGAAAAGTGCCGGGACGGGTCCGTTGCCAGGCGTCCATAACTCGCGCGATCGTCGTGGGCACAGCGAGCCGGACAGGAAGGGCGCGTGTACCGGAAGGGGGATCGAGAGGCCGGAGCGGCCGGGAGGCCACGTGTAGTAACGTGGTCAGGTGATTTGGCTGGGACGGCCAGACGGAGTGGTCCCGCGTGGCCGCTGCGGTTCATGCGTGCGGGGCAGTGGCCTGCGGCCTGGCAGCGATGGCTGGCGGTGGCGGATGGGTGATGCGGAAGTGGCCGCACGGGCGCGGGGAACGTGACAGAAGATGATGGATGTGAGGGCAGGACGATGGAGCGCGCGCTGCATAATTTTGAGGATCTGTATAACAACGCGCCGGTCGGCTATCACTCCCTCGACAAGGATGGTGTTTTCGTGGGCATAAATGACACCGAGCTGTCGTGGCTTGGCTATAGCAGGGAAGAAGTCGTCAACCGCTTTAAATTTTCGGATGTCATTGCGTCCGAAGACGTCCCGATGTTTCAGGCAAATTTCGCGGCCTTCATGGAGCGGGGTTTTGTGCGGGATGTCGAGTATCTGATGCGCCGCAAGGATGGATCGAGATTCGCAGCACTGCTGAATGCCACCGTCGTGTACGACGATTCGCACCGGTTCCTGGTCAGTCGCGGCACCGTATTCGACATCTCGCGGCGCAAGGAGATGGAGGAGGCGCTGCGCGAAAGCGAAGTGCGGTACCGGTCGGTCGTCGACGCGCTTTCCGAGGGCGTCATTCTGATGGATGCAGACGGTGTGATCCGCGCGAGCAATGCAAGCGCGGAAAGAATCCTGGGACTGACCGTTGATCAGATTGGGGGCCGCGTGCCGCTCGATCCCCGCTGGGTCGTGTCACAGGAAGACGGGACACCTTTTCCTCCGGAAGAGCGCCCGGCCGTGGCGGCGCTGCGTACCGGAAAGTCTTATCGCGGCGTGGTCATGCGCGTGGATATGCCGGACGGCAAGAGGAGATGGGTGGCCGTCAATTCCCAGCCGCTAGTCCGTAACGGCGAACAGAAGCCCTATGCGGTAGTGGCGTCATTTACCGATATAACGGAGAGAAAGCTTCTCGAGCACGAACTGGAGAGGCAAGCGCGCATTGATGCCCTGACTGGCGCGGTAAACAGACGCTATTTTATGGTGGAATCGGATCGCGAAATCGCGCGCGCCAGGCGCTTTGCGCATCCGCTTTCGCTGCTCTTGATCGATGTCGATCATTTCAAGTCCGTCAACGACCAATATGGACACGAGGTGGGTGACCAAGTTCTGGTGCATGTCGTGCGCGCATGCCGGCAGGTGTTGCGCGACGCAGATATCCTGGCCCGCATCGGCGGCGAGGAATTCGCGGTTGTCTTGCCGGAAGCCGACCTGTCCCGCGCTGTCCATGCGGCCGACAGAATTCGCGAGGCGGTTGCGCATGCATCGCTCCCGCTGGAAGAGGGCGGCGTGTGCCGGGTCACCTTATCCATCGGCGTAACGGAACTGCGCGGTTCGGCAGCCAGCGTGGAGAAACTGCTGCGCCTTGCAGACCGTGGGCTCTACGAAGCCAAGGAGCAGGGCCGCAACCGGGTCTGTGTTGTGCAGGCGCACCGCGCGCGGGAGCATCAACATTGAGAATCCGGAGGGGGATCGTGCGGTTGGTGCGGGGTCCTTCCAGGGGCAGCCGAAACGGAATCTTGTGATCTGTGGGGCGCAAACATGCTAACGCAGAAAGGGAGGTATCCGCGCAATTCAGGAGACTCCGGGCAAAGGCATGGGTACGGGAATGCGCACCGCGGGGCCGGGACAAGATACGCGGACTCATGCATCGCCTGCGGCATCTGGCCACGTTTGCCAGATACAAGGGCCGCCTGATCCTCGCCAGGCTGCGGGCGGCCGCGGCACCCCGCGCGCCCCTCTGGTGTTGTGGATCTGCGTCCATGTCCCGCTGTTTCCGTCACCGTTGCGCGGTACGCGCGTGGACGCCCGATCAGACCGCGTGCCCGCGCCGTACCCGCAGGGATATCCCCGCACATCGCCAGAGGCGAAAAATCGTTTCAGGGCCCTCGCCAGGGCTGCGTGTCAAGCAGATCGGATCTGTCCTCATTTCCCCGATAGGGACTGCCGCAGGGCGGTAACGGTCCTGAGCGGGCGCGGCAAATGCACAGGCGGGAAACACCATCCTGCAAGCGGTCTTCATCGTACGCATCCGCGCGACAGAGGTCGGATATAGGATCCACAGGAATTCCTGTATTCCTTCTGCCTCACATCGAACGGTGAGGGTGATCGCAAAGAGGCATGAGCAGGCCACGGGGAGGGGTGTGGCTGCGCGCCAGATGGCACACGCTGCTTGCGTTCTGTCTCTCTGTGTGGGTGACAGCGGCGGTGGCGGCGCCGAGCGTGGCCTTCTATTACGGAAGCGGAATGGCGCCACGGGCGTTCCGTGACTTCGATTGGGTTGTGGTGAATCCGGGCCTGAAGCGTCTGCCGCGCGATTTCGCCCCCAAGCAGACTGTATTCGCGTACCTCAGTGTCGGTGAATCGGTGCCCGGGAATCCCCTCTATGGGCAACTGCCCAAGGTGTGCGCAATGGGGCGGAACATGAGTTGGGGAGGAACCATCATCAATCTGGCCAAGCGCCGTTGCCGCCGCTTTCTTTTGCGGCATGTGGCCGGACCGGCATGGAAGGCAGGCTACCGGGGATTTTTCCTGGACACGCTGAATTCCTATGAACTCGTCGTCCATGGCCGCAGACATCTTGCGGCCCAGAGAAGCGGGCTTGTCGCCTTTGTGCGCAGCCTGGCAAAGCGCTATCCGGGCGTGAAGCTGATTGCCAACCGGGGATTTTCTGTCTTTCCACGCATCCGCAAGGATCTGGTAGCGGTGACGGCGGAGGGGCTCTATCACGCCTGGAATGAGGCCCGGCAGCGCTACGAGACCGTGGCGCATGCAACGCGCGCAGCACTCCTTGCGCAATTGAAACGCATCGGCGCCCAGCGCATGCCGGTCATCGTCATCGACTACCTGCCGACCCGCATGCAGCGCGCGGGATGGTGGCAGGACGCGCGGCGCATCGCGCGCCAGGGCTTCATCCCGTACGTGACGAATGGCGATCTCACGGCAGTGGGGGCGGGCCTTGAGGAACCCATGCCGCGGCGTGTTCTGGTTTTGTATGGGAGCAACAAGCCCCGTGATGACAGCACGGCGTTCTTGTGCGCAATCATGCCGCTCGAGTATCTCGGCTACGTCCCGGTCATGCACCGCCTGGGCGACAACGTTGCAGAGCCACGTCCGGGGCAATACGCGGGCGTGATCGTGTGGAGCGACGGCCAATCGACGCCCAACGCATCCGCGTTGATAGAATTTCTTGGAAACTGCCGCGCCGCGGGTGTTCCGGTTTTGTTCATGAACGGCGTCGCCGGAGGCAGCAATCACCGTTTTGCGCATACGCTGGGGGTGCGGCTGCAAAGCGGACGCGCAATGGGACCGGTCCAGGTGCGCGCGGAATCCGCCGGGTTCGGGTATGAAATGCCGGTACGGGCGCGGGCGCGGGATTTTACGGTCGCCCAGGCGCCGCCGGGCAGTCAGGTGTGGCTTGCGCTGACGCGCGGCGGGAAGCAGGAGGATGCGGCGGCGATCACGTCATGGGGCGGCTACGTGCTTGCGCCGTATGTGCTGACGACGCTGCCCAACAAGGTGACGCGCTGGCTCGTCGATCCTTTTGCCTTGTATTGCGCGGCATTGCGCCTGCCCAAGATGCCGGTCCCGGATACCACCACGGAGAGCGGGCGGCGGCTTTTCATGGCGCAGGCCGACGGCGATGGCTTTTTGAGCCGGACGGAGTTCCCTCCCTATCACATCGCAGGCGAAACGTATTTTCACCGCATTCTCCTGCGTTATCGGCTGCCATTTACCGGTTCTGTCATCGTCGGGGATCTGTTGCCGGGGAAGGCGGGGATGTTCCCGGCGATGGCTCCGCTCGGGGCCCGGATTGCGCGGGACATTTTCCGTCTGCCCTATGTTGAGATCGGCTCGCACATGTGGTCGCACCCGTTCAACTGGCCCGCGATCGAAGCCGGCCGCCGTTATCCCGGCATTAATCTTCCGGTCCCCCATTATCACTTCAATCCCTACATGGAAGCGGTAGGCGCCGCGCGATGGATCGATACGCATCTCGTCCCGCAAGGCAAGAAGGTCGTCATCGACCAGTGGTCTGGCGATTGCGAACCGGATGCCCAGGTTTTGGGGCTTGCCTACCAGGCCGGCCTCATGAACGTCAACGGCGGCAACAGTTTCATCAGTCGCAGGGATTCGAGCATCACGGCAGTGCCTCCGCTTGGCATTTTCCGGGGGCCTTATCTGCAGGTGTTTGCGCCCGATGCCAACGAGGATTACTTCACCAATTTCTGGCGCGGCCCTTTCTGGGGTTTTGAGAACGTCATCCAGACCTTCAGGATGACGGACAGGCCGCATCGCCTGAAGCCCATCGACATCTACACCCATTGGTATTCGGCCACGCGTCTTGCTTCGCTCGCTGCCTTGAAAAAGGTCTATGCCTGGGTTTTGAAGCGGCCGATTACGCCCATCTATGTGGCCGACTATGCCCGTATCGTTCTCGATTATTTCCATGTCCACATCGCCCGCGCCAGCGGCGGATTCGTGATCATCGGGGCGCATGCGCTGCGTGAACTGCGCATGCCGCCCGGGCTCGGTGTGCCGAATCTGATGCGCAGCCGCCATGTGGCTGGCTTCGACAAAAGTCCGAACGGCAACTGGTATGTGCATCTGGATGGGCACTCGCCCGCCTATCTCGCCTTGTCTGCGCGTATCACGAGAGTGGCCTATATCGTCGACGCGAACGCGCCGATCAGTCACTTCCGCCGCCAGGGCCGGGGTTTTTCGGCGCAGCTGCGCGGCACGGTGCCGGTGTGGCTGCGGCTTGCCGGCGTGGCGGGTTGCCGCGTGCTGGCCAATGGCAAGACGGTACCGGCGCCCGGTGGCGTGGTCGGCACACGCGGGAATCGGGTGACGCTGGATGTGCGCTGTGGAGCGCATGCATGAGCGCGGTGCACGACCGGCGGCTTTTGACGCCCGGCGTCCTCGGGGTCTTCGTCGTTGGTGTTTGTGTGATCGTCATGGGGCTTGCGGTGATGGAGGGGTGGCGGCCCGATGGCGGCCACGCCGTCACGGCAACGGAGGTGACGCCCCGCCTGGAAAGCGCACGGATCCTGGAGAAGAGCGGGGAGTTTTTTGCCGCCAGGGAGCAGTTGGCGCCGCTATTGCGTGAACCCGGTGTGCCGGGTTTCCGG
The DNA here is from genome assembly GCA_021777535.1 of Pseudomonadota bacterium. Classification (GTDB taxonomy): domain Bacteria; phylum Pseudomonadota; class Gammaproteobacteria; order Acidiferrobacterales; family Acidiferrobacteraceae; genus JAJYDN01. The sequence goes on along the minus strand of JAJYDN010000008.1, from coordinate 63,876 downwards.
GCCGCGCGCTGGCTGTCGTGGCGGATGGACTGGGCGCAGACGTTCAGCCTTGCGCGCGACAATCCAAGGTGGCCGCGGGCGCGCAGGCAGCTCGTGCGCCAGACAGCGGCGCTCATCGCTTTTGGCGGCTGGAATCGCGCGCAGTGGCGTGCCCTCGCCCATGGTGCGCTTGCGCTCGGGCGCCTGCCCCTGGCGGCACGCGCGTGGACCTTCGCGGGGCATGGCGACCCCGCCGCTGCCATTCATGATGAATATCGGGTCGCGCAGGTGTGGGCGGCAGACGGCCAGACGCGCCGGGCGGGACGTTTGTGTCTGCGCCTTGCCGGCCGGGCTCAGGGGGCCGGCCGCCGGGGTCGGCTGTTTCGGCAGGGTGTGGCCTATCTCGAGGGATCCGAGGGGGCCGTAAAGGCCTTGGCGCAGGCACAAAGGGCGCTTAAGCGTATTGCGAGCTGGCCGGCAGACCGCGCGATTGTGCTGTGTGTGGCGCGTACGGCGATGGCGGCTGGCCGCCCCGGGATCGCCGCGTCGGTGCTCACGTTGGCCCTCCGCTTCCAGGAGGCACCGTGAGTGCAAGGCATATCGCAAAGGGCGCGCTCATCGCCTGCCTGGGCTTTTCGGTTCCCGTCTGGGCTGCGGCGTCCGTGTCGTGGTGGCAGGCGCCCGGAAGCTTGTCGCACTACGATGCACGATGGCGGCGCGCGTATGTGGCGCACAAGGAAAACGCAAACGCCTTCGCCGACGCACTCGCCCGCAGCCTGAAGACCGGCAAGGGATTTGCTTATCTCAAGCAAGGCGGCGTGTCGCCTTCCTGGTATCGGCCGCCGTTGCGAGTCTCCCTTTATCCCGCTCCCTACAATGGACCCTTCTATCGTCTGGCCTTCCGGGCCTTCGTCCAGACCCATCGCCTGATCCAGGCATACCGGCTTGCCCTGACGGCCGTCAGTCTCCGCCCGCTTGGCGCATTGTGGCGGCACAGGCTCATCCGGGTTGCCACCTGGCTCGGCCAGCGTGAGCAGGTTCTGCGGCAAGAGCAGTGGTTCTTCCGGCACGGAGATCACAAGGCGCTTGCCAAGGTGATCCTTCTGGCCTCGTCGCTGGCGCGCCCGGACATTGTCATCCGGGATCTGGCGCGCCCGGGTGCCAGGGCGCAACTCGACACAGGGGAATGGAAGATTCTCCTTGGTGCATACGATGAACTGGGCGAACCGCATCATGCTGTCGCCGAGATCGAGCGGGCGTTGCGGATACGGCCGAATCGCTATTTGCTCAAGGAAGAAGCCTATTTCGATGATCAAATGGGCGTGTTCGGTCAGAGTGTCGCGGCACTCCGGGAGCTGTCTTTGGTGTATGGCACGACACCGCGGATTGCCTTGCGCGAGGCGCGGCTTTTGGCCTACGAGGGACATCCGGACCAGGCTTTGCGCGCCATGCAAGCGAGCCAAGGGCAGGCTACGTTGAACGATGTGCCGTTCTGGCATCTGTACGCCGTGCTCGCCTGGGATACAGACAACGCGCGGGAGACCCTTTATGCCGAAAAAACCCTGTATTTGCTCGGTGCCGCCGGCCAATACGACCTGCAGCGTCTGATCGCGGTTACCCGTCACCGCGTTCCGGCTGCGGCCCTGGCGGTGGCCCTTCAGGCCTGGCGGGAGTTCCATTTGTCGATCTTTTTCTTTGAGGGTGCGTCGCTTGCCGTGCAGGAGGCCAACTGGTCCGCTCTCGCCCGCCTTTTGAAATCTGTGCCGGCCCGCAAAGCCAGGCACCTTCGCCAGTATGCGTCCTATTGGATTGCCGCCGCCGCGCTTAGCGCGGAGACGCATCATCCGCAGGTGGCGGCCGCAGCTTATGCGCAGGCGCTGACGCTCGACGGCGGTGATCCGGTTATCGGCCAGGATCTGGTCTGGACGCTCATCGATCACAGGCAGGTCGCCGACCTGCGTGCCTTGCTCGCCGTCCACGTGCGATTTGGCAAGCAGTTGAGCCAGGCGGTTGCCAATGCCACGCAGGTCGCCCATGAACGGGGATCCCTGCAGGGCCCGCGTAAGTCTTCCTCATTGCCTTCCACCTTGAGTCGTGCAGACCAACTTGGCCAGCGCGGTCTACCCCGGTCCGCCTGGGCCTTGCGCAAGATGGTCATCCGGCGTGCCACCGAGGAACTTTTGCGGCATTCGGCGGGGAGGGCTGTGCCATGACGCCCGATGCCGGCCAGGACGGATCCGCAGGGCGCCGGGCGGTGCTGGCGCTTGTTGCGTTGCTGGGTGGAGGGGCGCCCTGGCCGGCCCATGCCCACATCCAGTCGCCACGGGTCCGGCGGGCGCGCCGTCACGCTGCGGCGGGCGCGCGCAAGGGCACACATAAGGTGCGCCCCGATGCACTGGCGCTGCTTGCGCGGGCCTTGGCGGCCCAGGGTTCGGGAGGCAACGTGAGTTTGCGTGTGCTGTTGGCTGCAGCCCGTAAAGGGCATGTGCGCGCGGCCATTGTCTGGAGCATGGCGCACGGACACTTTGCGCTTGCCCGCGCACTGGCGCTGCGCAGTTCGCGCCCCTTGCCCCCCTGGATCACCCTGGAACTTGCTTTGCACGACGAGGATATCGGTGCGATCGCGCGGCTTGCCGCGCACCCCCGGGCGCTGTCGGATGAGGGGGCTGCGCGCGCCTACTTTTTCCTTGGTGATTATGTGCGCGCGCAGAGCGTCGCATTGCGCGCCGTGGAGGATAATCCGCTCGACCGGGCAGACCGGCGTTTTTTCCTGCGCACGATCGATTTTGATGCGAGCCATGTCACGGTCGGGACGCAGTGGCTGTCCTTTGGCCACTATGTGTACGGTGACGAGGACGCGCGTGGCCGCGTCTACATGAGTCCCGACGCGGGTATCCTGATCCGGGAACGCGCCCTCTGGCAACGTGCGGGCGCAGGCTCACTGCTTTCGGGCATTCCGGCAGGACAGCAGATGGCCGAAGCCGGCGTCTTTGTCCACGGCCCGCACTGGCAGGCCCAGACGGCGTGGGGTACACGACACGCATGGCGTCATGTCGTCACGGGCATTGTGTCGGCGCGCTGGTGGTCTGGTGCCCTGCACGTTCGCGGGCACCTCGGTCTTCACCGCTTCAGCCGCCAGAGTCCCGCCCTGGTCGTGGCCGGCATGAAAAATGATGCCTTCGTACAAGCCGCCTATCACGGACGCGGGTGGGCGGGCCATGTCTATGCAGGCTGGACGGCTTATCAGGGACAGGACGGTGTCACGATTGGCACCGACCGCTACGCGGGAGTCGGTGTGTACCGCCCTGGCCACTTTGGATTTCTCGCCTGGCAGATCGGGCCGTTTGCGGATTATCACGCCATAACCCGCAGTGCCACGCTCACCGGCGTGCTGGCCCAGAGCCTCGGGCCCCTGGCGCGCACGCCGGGTTCGGTGCTGGCCGCAAGCCGGGCCGATTATGGCTTGAGCGCCTTCCTGGGGTCTACGCATGCAGCGCTCGCAGCGGGGTGGTCCCCCTATGTGGCAGCGAGCCTCTACGAAAGTACACGTTTTGGTCTGCAGTATGAAATCGCCGCCGGAGTGCGGACGCCCGTGCGCGGAGCAGATCAATTCCGTCTCACATTCAGCCAGGGACAGGGCCGCAATGTCCTGGCACAAACGGAGCGCACGGTGGAGGCAAGCTATTCCGTGTACTTCTCATGATAAAGGCTAAGGAGCCCGAAAATGAAAAAGGCATTATGGATATCTTTGTTGCTGGTCGCTGGCTGCGCAAGCCTGCAGGTGCAGGGTGCCCATCCTCCCCATATCGCCCCGCACAGCCGATGGGCGGTGCTGCCATTTGCCAACAACACCGAGACACCGCTCGCCAACGAGCGGGCCGCCTTTACCGCGGCGGCGATTCTGCAGGCGGACGGCGAATCCGTAGTCGGCAACCTGCCGCACGCAAGCCGTGCACAGCAATTGCTCGGCGGGAACTGGGGTCACCACTATCAGACGGCCCTGCAGGCGGCGCACGCAGCAGGGGCCGCGTATGGGCTCGCCGGGTCGGTCGATGAGTGGAGCTATCGGGCCGGCATCAATGCACAGCCGGTCGTGGGACTTACCCTATGGGTGGTGGATTTGCGTGACGACAAGGTTGTCTGGAGCGGTGTGGCGAGCGGCAGCGGGGGCAGTTTTTCCGAGGGCGGCACGAGCACGCTCGGCCAGACCCTGATCCGCCGCTTGATAAGCCGGGTGCTTGACCGATGAGAATCCATGCGAGCCACTTGCGCTGGCTGGAGGCGGTTGTCATCCCCGCCTCTGCGCTTTTCGTGAGCGGAATGCTTTCGCCAAGGGATCCGTTGTTGCTGGGCGCGCCGTTTCCATGGCTTGTGTTACCACTGATTCTCGTCGCGCTGCGCTACGGGAAGGGTGCCGGCGCCGTGTCGCTTGGCGTTTTGTTGTCGAGTCTCGCGTGGGCGCCCCAACCGGCGTTCCTTTGGGTGCCCGCCGCCACCGGCCTCATTCTTGTCACGATGTTGTGCGGAGAATATGCCGATTCATGGGTCATGCGTTCGGCGCGCACCCGTGCGCGTTGCGATGTCATGGAGGAGCGGATGCGCCGCCTGACGGAGGATCTGCATGTGATCCGCATCTCTCATGAACGCCTCGAACAGAATCTGATTTACAAGCCGATGTCTCTGCGGGGTGCACTCGAGGCGTTGAATGGCCGCCTTGCCAGGAGCCGGGGCGCGTTGACGGCCGAGGTCGCCGACCAGGTGCTCTATCTCCTGAGCCAGATGAGTGGTGTGCAGACGGCAGGCCTCTACCGGATTGTGGCAGGACGGACGCCCGTCATGCTGGCGGTTCTCGGCGCGCAGGAACCCCTGCGCATGGATGATCCCGTGTGCCGCAGTGCGCTCACGCACGGGCAGAGCCGTTCGCTCGCCGATGTCAGCCACGCAGACGGGCGCCATTATCTCGCGATTCATGTCTTTGCCGATCCGCGTGGTGGAGTCATCGTGCTTGCGGTGAGCGATATGGCCTTCCTGTCTCTCCACAAGGATAACCTTCTCGTGATCGAGGCAATATTCCAATACGTGTGTCAGCAGCAAGTGGCCATCGAGCGCGGTCTTGCGGTGCTTGCCGAGTGGCCGGATTGTCCAGTCGAGTTTGCCGCAGGCTACATGCGGCTTTCGGCACTGGAGGGCCGCCTCGGTGTCGGCAGCCGGCTTCTCAGTTATCGGGTGCGCGCCAGGCAGGACGCCGAAGGCGTTGTCCGGCGGCTTGCGGGTCTGTGCCGGGGCATGGACATGGTCTGGGTCCATCGTGCCGGCACGCTTAGCTGCGTTTTATTCCTGTTGCCATTCGCCGGGCCGGCGATGATCGATGGTCATATCGAGCGCGCCCACCGGTCGCTCGCTGCGCATTTCGGGGATGAGCGGTACCGGGACTTTTTGTCCGTAGCCGATCACGACCTCACCGGTGTCGACCCGGTGGCGCGTCTTCGCCGCATAGTTGGCGCGCAGGAGGCGGCATGATGGATTCGGCGGGCTTCCTGGTGGGCGCCTATGTGTCGTACTGGATGATCGGCATGGCCGCTGCGTACATGGCCCTGCCCGGGCGCGGTTCGGGTCCGTACCGGGTGGGGGCTGCCATCAGTGTCGCCCTCGGCACGCTCATACCGCTGTATGGCCCCCTGATTGCACCTCTTTACGCCCTCTATTGCCGCAGTGCGGCCCGCAGGCGCATTCCGCCCGACATGCAGCCCATTGTCTTGCCGGAGTATGCCTGGAGTGATCCCGTCAAGCCCTCTCGCGAGGCGATGGGCAGCATAGCCGCCCGCTTGAGCCACGCCGCGCGCGAGGAAGATCGCATCCACGCCGTTTCGCGTATTCTTGCGCCCCGCCATCCCGAGCAATATCGTCTGCTGAACTTGGCGCTTGCCGATCCTGCCGAAGAGGTGCGTCTGCTTGCCCACAGTACCCTCGACCGGCGCGAGCACGACAACACGCAGCTCATGATCCGCCTTGGCGAACAGTTGCAGCGGACCCCCGATGCGCAGAGGATTGTCCGCGACCGGCTCGTCGAGCAGCGGGCGTGGCTTGCGTGGAGCATCGCCCACCAGGGGGCCGCCGCCGGCACGGCAGCGGCGGCCCCCGCAGAGGCCGGTACGCTGTCTTGCGCGCGGCCCTCGCTTGCACTGCTCCAGGCCCTAGCCGAGCTCGAATCCGGCGCATCGCTCGAGGCGTGCCAGAGCCTGGATGTGGCGCGGTCCCGGGGGTTGCCCGAGTACCTCGTGGCACCGCACTTGGCCGCCGCCTACCTGAAATTGGGCAAGTTTTCTTCGGTGCGGGGCCTGATGGCGCGTCTGCCGTCGCTGCGCCTGTCGCCGCGCTATGGGGCAAGCGCCGGTTTCTGGCAGGACCCGGGATCATGATGGCGGCACGCACGGCGCGCTCGGTGGATGTGCTGTTTCTTCTCGAGGGAACATATCCTTATGTCCGCGGTGGCGTGTCATCGTGGATCAACCGGCTTATCGTTGGTTTCCCGGACGTGCGTTTTGGCATCGTCTTTCTCGGCAGCGATCCGGCCGACTACGATGGCCACGCCTACGCGCTGGCCGGCAACGTCGTCCATTACGAAGAGCATTTTCTGTATGTGCCCGATACCACGCCCCGTCCGCGCCGGGAACGGCCCGCTGGCCGGATCGATGGCGTACGTGTCCGTACCCTTCATAGTGCATTTCGCGTGGCCTGCGACGGGTGCGGGAGAGTGCCGCTCGAATCCTTGAACCAAAACACAGGGCTCACGGAGGCGGACTTCTACCAGGCGCGCGGAGCCTGGGAATGGATCCTCGAGGCCTACGAGAAGATCGAGGAAAAGCCGCCTTTTGCCGATTATTTCTGGACGCTGCGGGGGATGCACGGACCTTTGTGGGTCATCGAAAAGATCGTCAAGAACGCGCCGCGGGCGCGCATCTTTCATAGCGCGTCGACCGGGTATGCGGGGTATCTCGGGGCCCTTCTCAGCCATCGTCACGGCGGCCGCCTGATCGTGTCGGAACACGGTATCTATACCAAGGAGCGGCGCATCGATCTCATGTTGGCGTCATGGGCCGGTGCGCGCAAGGACGGATTCGCCCATGCAGGCGCCAGCGAGTCCATCCGTTTCTTGTGGATCCGCTTCTTCGAGACCCTTGCGCACATTGCCTACCAGCAGGCCGAACGCATCGTCAATCTCTACGCGGGCGCCCGCGCGCTCCAGATCAAAGACGGTGCACATGCCGGAAAATTGTCTACCGTGCCCAATGGCATCGCAGTGCGATCCTTCTCCTCCGCCCGCAGGTCCTACGAGTTAAGGCGACCTGTCATTGCCCTCATCGGCCGCGTGGTGCGGATCAAGGACATCAAGACCTTCATTCGCGCCGCAAACATTTTGCTGGATCGTGATCGCGAACTCGAGGCGTGGGTCGTGGGGCCGACCGGCGAGGACCGGGAGTACTCCGCGGAATGCCAGGCGCTTATCGGACGTCTCGGCCTCGAGGGGCGCATCCGGCTTCTCGGGCATCGTTCCACCATCGACATTCTGCATGACATACGTGTGTCTGTGCTGAGTTCGATCAGCGAGGGTTTGCCGCTCACCGTTCTCGAGAGCTTCGCCGCCGGCGTTCCCGTGGTGGCGACCGATGTCGGCGCCTGCCGGGAACTCATCTTCGGCGGCGGACCTGACGATGCCGCGCTCGGGCCGGCCGGTGCCGTGGCGCCCATCGCCAATCCGGAGGCGCTTGCCGCGGGAATCCAGGGCATCCTGAGCGAGCCCGCCCGCTGGCGCGCGATGAGTGAGGCCGCCATCGCGCGAGTCGAGCGCCACTATCAGGAGGAGCAGATGTTTGCGGCCTACAGAGAGCTCTACCACCTTGGCGCGGGGTCTGCCTGATGGCCGGTATCGGCTTTGAGTTGCGCAAGATTCTGCGCGATGACAGTTACTTCAGCTTGTTGCGCGCCTATGGCTACGCGGGCCTCATAGCGTCGGCCCCGTGGATCATGTCGATCGCGGGCGTGCTGTTCGTCGGTATACTGTCTGCGCACGCCGCGCACCAGCAGCTTGCCGTTTCCGCCTTCCAGGTATCTGTCACGTATTTGATCGCCTTCTCCCTCATGCTCACGGGGCTTGGACAGCTGCTCTATACGCGGGTGATCGCAGACCTCCTGTTTGCCGGCGAACGCACTGCCGTGGTGTCCACGCTGATGTTCATGCTGCTCGTAACGACGCTCGTGAGCGCCGTGTTTGCCGCGGTGGCAGAGCTGTTATTTTTCCGCCACATGGGGCGCGGCTACACGCTGCTCATGGAGGCGGGATTCATCGAACTCAGCAACGTATGGATCCTGACGATCATGGCGACCAGCATCAAGAACTACAAGGGACTGTCCCTTTCCTATCTGCTGGCCTACGGCAGTATCGTCATGCTCGGGATCTACCTGACCCGTTATGGCATCGACGGGGATCTGGCCGCCTTCGATGCAGGTCAGGCGATTTTGCTCATCATGCTTGCCGCCCTCGTCATCGCTCAGTATCCGGGCGAGGTGAACTGGCCGGCGGCAGCATTTTCGGTGCGCCCCGCATGGATGCTGGTTCCTGTCGGATTGTTCTTCAATATGGGCGTGTGGGCGGACAAGCTTCTTTTCTGGTGGGATCCGCAAACGGGCGGGCGGGTACTGGGGCCTCTGCGCGCCTCACCGCTCTATGATGGCCCGATCTTCCTTTCGTATCTTCTCATCATACCGGGCCTCGCCGTCTTCCTCATGCGCCTGGAGACCGATTTTGTCGAAGCCTACGACCGCTTCTACCGGGCGATCCGGGAAGGGGGCGTTTACGCGGAGATCGCGGCTGCAAAAAACGGCATGGTGCAGGCGGCGCGCCGGGGCTTCCTGGAGATCGCCAAGGTCCAGGGGACGGTCGTCCTTGTGAGCGTGGCGTTCGGGCGGCAGCTGCTTTGGCTCCTTGGATACAAGATGGGCTATACACACATTTTTGATTTCGACGTGGTGGGTGTAAGCCTGCAGCTGCTTTTCATGAGCATCCTGAATGTGTATTTCTATCTGGACCGGCAGCTGCGCAGCCTGCTGCTCGTGAGCATCTTCCTTGCCGGCAACGTCATCCTCACGGCGGTCACGCTGTGGATTGGCCCGTTTGCCTATGGCGCGGGGTTCATGGCGTCATTATTGATTGCCGACGCAGCGGGTCTTGCTCTTCTCGACCGGGATTTTGCCGATCTCGAATATGTGACTTTCATGGGCGCCCGTTCGTAAGGATCGGAGGCAGGGCAGCGATCCGCCCATGGTCGCCTTGTGTGTACAGGTAACCGTGATAGCGTTCCGGGGTGGACGAGGCGGGTATTTTCACGTTGCGCAAAGAGCCTATCATCCGCCGATCGGCGTTCTCTGTCTATGACGTTCTCATCGGTTTTCTTTCGGGAATTCTGATGAAATGGAGGGGTGCCGCAGGTGCGCCGGAGGCGTAACGCCCCGGTCCTGCTGCGGGGCAGGCGAATCCGCGCGGACTGGTTGCCAATGCGCCATTTCGCTCTATGCTGGATAGAAGAGTTGCGTCGAAAGAAAACAAAAGGGGAACGACCATGTACGCACGCATTATGGTGGCAATAGATGGGAGCAGCACGTCGGATCGGGCGCTTCAGGAAGCGATCGCCCTTGCAAAGGACCAGAAGGCCGAGCTGCGGCTCGTGCACGTCATCGATCAGACACCCATCATGCAGGCGGACATAGGCTGGCCGGACAACGGCGAGCTCGAAGAAGTTTTTGTCAAAACCGGCCAGCGCGTGATGGATGATGGCTTGGCAAAAGTGCGGGAAGCGGGTCTCAAGGCGGAACCAAGCCTGTTGCGTGAAAGCGGCAAGAGGGTCGCCAATGTGATCGCCGATGAGGCGCGCGCATGGTCTGCGCAACTACTGGTCGTCGGTACGCATGGCCGCCACGGGGTGGAGCGGTTGCTGCTCGGCAGTGTCGCCGAGGGCATATTGCGAACCGCCGCAATGCCGGTGCTCCTCGTCCATGGGCAATAGAAGCCCGGTGCGAGGGCGGCAGCCGGGGTGGCGGAAACCGGAGTAAACGCGTGGCGCAAGCGCCGTCTACCGGAGAACCAAAGGGTTTAACCGGGCCCGAAGCGGCGCAGCAGCTTGCGCGCTATGGGCCCAATGTCGTGGCCGAGGAGCGTCCGCACCGTTTACTCCTGCTGCTGCGCAAATTCTGGGCGCCCGTCCCCTGGATGCTGGAGGCGACCATTGCCCTTCAAATCCTGCTCGGCCGGTCCGGCGAAGCACTTGTCATCGCCGCGCTGCTCGTATTCAACGGTGTTTTGAGTTTCGCGCAGGAGAATCGCGCCAATCGGGCGCTCGCGCTGTTGCGCCAGCGGCTGAGCGTGCGCGCCCGGGTGTTGCGCGACGGCCACTGGCGGATGGTGGCAGCGCAAAGACTGGTGCCGCGAGACGTCATCCATGTGCGCATGGGCGATCTCGTGCCCGCCGACATGCAGATCATTACAGGCCAGATCCTGCTCGATCAGTCGGCACTTACCGGCGAGTCGCTGCCGGTAGACGTTACAGCCCACCAGGTCGCCTATGCGGGGGCCGAGGTCAAGCGGGGCGAAGCCACGGGGCTGGTCGTGGCCACGGGCGGTCATACATACTTTGGCAAGACCGCCGAACTCGTGCGCACGGCGGCCACCGCAAGTCATCTCGAGCAGACGATCTTCCGCATCGTTACCTACCTTGTGTCTCTGGATGGAATTCTTGTCGCCGCCTTGTTCGTGTATGCGCTGCGCACGCGCATCCCCCTTGCCGACATGCTGCCATTTGGTCTCATCTTGCTCGTGGCCTCGGTGCCGGTGGCGTTGCCGGCGACGTTCACGCTTGCGACCGCCCTGGGGGCTCTTGAGCTGGCGGCCCACGGCGTCATGGTGACCCGGTTGTCGGCGATCGAAGAGGCGGCCGCGATGGATACGCTTGCCTGCGACAAGACGGGCACCATAACGCAAAACCAGCTCATTTTGCGGGCAGCGCAGCCGTATGCACCGGTGACTGAAGAGCATCTGTTGCGGCTGGCGGTGGCCGCAAGTGACGAGTCTACGCAGGATCCACTGGACCTTGCCATTCTGGAGGCCGCCACGGCACGCGGGATCGAGCGCGCCCCAAAGGGGCGTGAGCAGTTTATTCCGTTCGACCCCGCAACGAAGCGGGCAGAAGCCTTCCTGCGGACGGACGGTGCCCGTCTGCGCGTGGTAAAGGGTGCGCCCGATCCGGTCGCCGCACTGACGGCCGGGAAGCCGGATATCGCGCAGGATATCGAGCGGTTCACCGCCTCCGGTTACCGGGTCCTTGCGGTGGCAGCCGGTCCTGCGGACACGCTGCATCTTGCGGGTCTCCTGGCTTTCGAGGATCCGCCGCGCGCGGATTCGAAAACCCTGATCGGTGCGCTGCGCGCACTTGGCGTCCGCCCTGTCATGCTGACGGGCGACAATCTATTGACGGCGCGTACGATCGCGGCCGAGGTTGGTGTTGGGGACCGCGCCTGTCCGGTGGAAAAGCTGCACCAATCAGAGGATGGCGCGGCTCTCGATTACGACATCTATGCGGGCATTTTTCCGGAGGATAAATATCGCCTGGTTCAGGCGCTGCAGCGCCGCGGCCATGTGACGGGCATGACAGGCGATGGTGTAAACGATGCCCCGGCGCTGAAGCAAGCAGAGGTCGGCATCGCGGTCGCCAATGCGACGGATGTTGCCAAGGCGGCGGCGAGCCTTGTTCTCACGAATCCCGGACTGGGCGATATCGTCAACGCGATTCAGACGAGCCGGCGCATCTATCAGCGGATGCTGACGTACATATTGAACAAGATCACCAAGACATTGCAGGTTGCCGTGCTGCTGAGCGTGGGTCTGATGGTGTCCGGCGTCTTCATGGTGACGCCGCTTCTGATAGTGTTGCTCCTCTTTGCCAACGATTTCGCGACGATGTCACTTGCCACGGACCGCGTGGGATTTTCGCAGAGACCGGATGCGTGGAATGTGGCCAGCCTCGTGCGGATCGGCGCGGTCCTCGCCGTGCTGATGCTCGTGTTTTCCTTCGCCGCATTCTATGTGGCACGCGACTTCTTTGCTCTGCCGCTGCCTCAACTGCAGACCTTCATGTTTCTGGTACTCGTGTTCACGGGACAGGGGACCGTATACGTGGTGCGTGAGCGGCACCATTTCTGGCGGTCACGGGCGAGTCTGTGGCTCATGGGGAGTTCGGCTGCCGATGTTTTGATCGTGAGCGGCCTCGCCATTGGCGGCGTGCTGATGGCGCCGGTGGGGCCATCGCTCGTGCTGGCCCTTCTCGGCTCGACTGCGTTGTGGTGCATCGTGGTCGACGAGTTCAAGGTGCTTCTTCTTGGCGGCGCCGCCGTGTCCTGAAGGGGACGGTGACTATTCGGTTTTCCATGATGGGGAATGGCAAAACGCATGCCGTGTGGCCACGCGGCAGGCAGCGGTCCTGGGGGGCGCCGGGTCCGTGGTTACGGATGGGGCGGGCATGGAAAATTGACAAAAGGCATACGCCTGTGGATGAATGGCCACATAATATTTATGTGTATATGGGAGATCAAAAGTTTCTGGAGTGGAGTTTTGATCAAAGAAGAATAACCGTTCGCGGTCGATCGGCCCTCGGCGTTTCATATCCGAGACAAGGCAGGAGCTGGTCATGGGGAGCGACGTAACGGAAGAAGATCAGGAAGTCCCGCCGACGACGGATCGTGTGGTGATCCTTGGGCTTGGTAACATTCTTCAGCGGGATGATGGGGTTGGTGTGCGCGCCCTTGAGTGGCTCCAGGGGGATCCGCGGTTTTCGCAGATGGCGGAATTCGTCGACGGCGGGACCGCGAGCTTTACCCTCCTTGGCGCGGTTGAAACCGCAACATCGCTCATCGTCCTCGATGCCGTGGTCCTCGATGGCGAGCCCGGCGCGGTACATGTTTTCAAGGGTTCCGAGATGGATCGCCTGCTTGCGCGGCCGCAGGCCGGCAGCGTGCATGAAGTCAGTCTTTCCGAAGTGCTCGATATGGCGCGTTTGCGTGAATGCCTGCCGCCGCGGCGCGCGCTCATAGGCGTGCAGCCCGAAGGGGTCGCCTGGGGCACCATGCTGAGCGGGCCCGTCCAGGCGGCGCTGCCTCATGTAGCGGCCGCCGTAGGCCAGGTGCTAAAGGAGTGGCGCGATGAGCAGGCCTGACAGAGTCATTCCCATCCATCCCGCACCCGCTCCCCCGAGCGTTGTTGCCGACGCCCTGATGCGTGAAATCGCCGCGGCGCTCTCGCGGTATGCGCAGGACGGGCAACCGCATGTAATCGACCTGAGCGCCATGCCGCTTTCCGAAGACGACACGCAACGCTTGGACGAACAGCTGGGGACGGGCGAAGTGGCCATTGAGATCCGTTCCCTTCTGTACACGCGCGTCGAGGAGACCCGCTATGCCGGTGTGTGGCGCGTGCGGCATGAAGACCCAGACGGTTCCATGCGCGGCGAGCAGATAGAAATCACCGACATTCCCGAGATCGTGCGCGCAAGCGCGGCGGACATCGGGCGAAGCGTGCAGAGGCTGTGTGCGGACAGGGCTGAGGAGGACGCGTGAAAGAGGAAACCGGGGACGAAACCGTACTGGATGTTTTGGAGCGGCGCGGACTCACGCGCCGGGCATTCCTTCAAGTGTGCGCAGCGGTGACTTCGGCGCTCGCGTTGTCGCCAGCGGAGGCCGCCCGGATAACGCAGGTTCTGGCCTCCAAGCCGCGTCCGACCGTCATCTATCTCTCCTATCAGGAGTGCACGGGATGCCTTGAAAGCCTCACACGGTCGTTCTCGCCGGGCATTGCCAGCCTGATCTTCAATGACATTTCGCTTGCCTTCAACGACACCCTCCAGGCGGCGGCGGGAGAGGCGGCCGAGGAGGCCAAGGACAGCGCAATGAAGAAGGCGTGGGGCAAGTATGTCCTCATCGTGGATGGGGCCGTGCCGTTGGCGGAAAACGGCGCTTACTGCACGGTGGCAGGCCGCAGCGCCGTGAGCGATTTGAGGCACGCGGCGAGCGGGGCAGCGGCGGTCGTGGCGGTTGGTACCTGTGCGTCGTTTGGCGGATTGCCCTATGCAGCGCCCAATCCGACAGGCGCCGTGCCCGTATCGGAGATCGTGCGGGATCGCCCGATCATCAATGTCTCCGGGTGCCCGCCGATCGCAGAAGTCATAACCGGTGTCATCATCTATTACACGACCTTCGGCCTGCCCGCTCTTGACCGTCTGCACAGGCCGATGAGCTTCTACGGAAACAGCATTCACGACCGTTGCTATCGCCGTCCGTTTTACGATCGCGGAATGTTTGCGAAGACCTTCGATGATGAAGGGGCGCGCCAGGGGTGGTGCCTGTACGAGCTCGGCTGCAAGGGGCCGGTCACGCACAACGCCTGCCCGACAATGAAATGGAACGGCGGTACGAGCTACCCGATCGAGTCGGGTCACCCCTGCCTTGGCTGTTCGGAGCCGGATTTCTGGGACAAGGGTGGCTTCTACCGGCCGTTGTCGGTGCCGACGGGACACTGGTCCCGCGCGGGCGTGATGGGTGCTGCCGCAGCGGCAGGCGTGGTGGCAGGCCTCGGCGCTGCGGTGGCCGCCCGGGTCCGGCAGGACCGTACCCACAAGCCGGATGCCGGCGGCGATACCAACCAAAAGACCCCCAAATCGTGAGGAATCCGTCATGAGCGGAGCGAGTTTGCTGACTTTTGCCCGGGGCCCGGCCTTCGAGGTGGCCCTGGCGATGTTGATTTTCGGCATGGTGTGGCGACTTGTGGGGATCCTGGCCTTGCGCCGGTCGCGGGATTATTCGGAAGGCCGCAAGACAGCGGGATGGGTGAGCGGCCTGCGCGTCATTTTCTCGCGGTCGTGGCCGCAGGCGGAATTCCGGGAGCGGGTCCTTCACTGGGACATCGTGAGCTACCTCTTTCATCTCGGCTATGCGGTCGCGATCCTCGGTTACCTGCCGCACATTCTGCTCATCCGCAATCTTACCGGCCTGCGGTGGCCGGGTCTCCCGGGTGGCGCCATCGCCTTTGCGGCGGGTATCGCCGCCGCGTCGTTGCTCGCCCTCCTTGGCCACCGCCTGACATCCCCGGTCCTGCGGAAGCTGTCGAATTTCGATGATTACTTCAGCTGGTTCATCGCATTCGTGCCGCTCATCACGGGGCTTATGGCCTATTACAACATCGGTGACAGCTACCAGATGGTGCTGGGCCTGCACATCCTGTCCGGGGACATCCTCTTTGCGTGGTTGCCGTTTGGCAAACTCATGCATGTGATTCTCTTTGCCTTTTCGCGCGGGAAGACGGGGGCCGTCTATGGGCGGCGGGGGGCGGCCATATGAGTGCGACCACGATTGATGCAAGCCGGCCTTTGCCGGCTGCCGACAAGCAGGGAACGGTATCCGATCCCGAGCGCCTGTCGCGAGCCCTCGAATCATTCCTTGCAGATTTTGGTGCCACCGCAGCTTTGTATCTGGAGGCCTGCGTCCACTGCGGGCAGTGCGCCGAGGCTTGTCACTACTACGTGCAGACGGGGGACCCTAAGTACACGCCGATCTGGAAGATCGAGCCGTTCAAGCAGGCTTACAAGCGGCTTATGGGTCCTTTCTCGCCGTTCTACCGGCTCTTCGGCCTGAAGAAAGCGGTGACGACCGGTGAGCTCGAGCGCTGGCAGGAGCTCATCTACGATAGCTGCACGATGTGCGGCCGCTGCACGCTCGTCTGTCCGATGGGTATCGACATACCGTTTCTCGTGCTGGCGGCCCGTCACGGCATGCAGGCGGCCGGCCTCGTGCCGCATGACCTGTGGGAGGCTACCGACCGCGCCGAGCGCGAGGGCAGTCCGCTCGGCGCCACGAGGCAGGTCCTGAAGGAGCGGCTTGCGTGGCTTGCAGACGAGAATGCCGTCGAGATTCCGCTCGATCGCGAGCAGGCCGACGTGCTGGTGACGGTGTCGTCGATCGAGGTCATGAAATATCCGCAATCGATCGTAGCCCTCGCCCGGGTCATGAAACACATAGGCGCGTCGTGGACATTCCGCAGCGATGGCTATGAGGCGACGAATTTCGGCATGCTGGCAGGCGACCGCAAGGGGCAGAAAGACGCGACCATGCGGCTTGTCAACGCGGCGGTTGCCATCCGCGCGAATACCGTAATCCTCCCCGAATGCGGGCATGCCTATCAGGCCTTCCGCTGGGCAGGTGCCAATATCTACGGGAAACCCCTGCCGTTCCGGGCGCTCCATATCTCCGAGTTTCTCGCCGAAGAGATTGGCGCAGGCCGCCTGAAGCTGAAAACCGATTCGCGGTCCATGACCTTTCATGATCCCTGCCAGATCGCCCGGCGTGGCGGTGTGGTCGAGGCGCCGCGCGTGGTGTTCAGGGCGCTTGGTGCCGATTTGCGCGAAATGAACGCGAACCCGTCTCTCAACTGGTGCTGCGGTGGCGGCGGCGGCGTGGTGTCGATCCACCGCGCCGACGCCCTGAGACACCGCGTGTTCCATCTGAAGATGCAGCAGGTCGAGGACACAGGTGCAGATCTTCTCGTGTCGAGCTGCTCCAATTGCCGGCTGACATTCGATGACGGGCAGGCCTATTTTCATTGGGACAAGACGGCGCACAGCCTGCTCGAACTCGTCGCCGGCAATCTCGCTGAAAAACACTGAGAGACCCGAACATGGCAAAAAGAACAGTCGTAGTAGATCCGGTCACGCGCATCGAAGGACACCTGCGGATCCAGGCGGACATGGACAACTCCGGGGCGATAACCCAGGCCACGAGTTCGGGAACGATGGTGCGCGGCATCGAAATCATTTTGCAAGGGCGCGACCCGCGCGACGCCTGGGCATTTACGCAACGCATATGCGGAGTGTGTACGCTCGTCCACGGCATCGCGTCCGTGCGCGCCGTCGAAGATGCCCTGCATTATCCGATTCCGCGCAACGCGGAAATCATCCGCAATCTGATGATAGGGGCCCAGTTTGTCCATGATCACGTGATGCATTTCTATCACCTGCATGCGCTTGACTGGGTGGATGTGGTTTCGGCCCTGAAGGCGGATCCCGCCAAGACGTCTGCTCTGGCACAGTCGATAAGCAGTTATCCGCGCTCCTCGCCTGGCTATTTCGCCGGCGTGAAGGAAAAGCTTGCGCGCTTCGTGCAGTCGGGACAGCTCGGTATTTTTGCGAACGGCTACTGGGGTAACCCGGCTTACCGCCTGCCAGCAGAGGCCAATCTGATGGCCGTGGCCCATTACCTCGATGCGCTTGCCTGGCAACGCGAGGTGGCCAAGCTGCATGCGATCTTCGGTGGCAAGAACCCGCACCCGAACTTCGTGGTGGGCGGGGCGCCGACTGCGATCAGTGTGGGACCGGACCAGAAGGGGGCGGGCGCGACCGCCGTGAACATGACAGGACTCGAGATCGTGCATGGCGTCATCGGCGAGATGCGCCGTTTCGTCGATCAGGTGTATGTGCCGGATACGCTCGCGATCGCGGGCTTTTACAAGGACTGGTTCCGCACTGGAGAGGGGATCGGCAATTTCCTTTCCTATGGGGAGTTTCCCTTGAAGTCGATCGCAGACACCGGCAGCTTCATGATGCCGCGGGGCGCGATCGTCGGGCGCGATTTGTCGCACGTGGAAGAGGTCGATCTGCGGGATCCGCATCAGGTGGAGGAGTTTGTTGCCCATTCGTGGTACAGCTATTCGACGGGCAAGGATAGCGGACTGCATCCCTTCGTCGGCCAGACGAATCTCGACTATACCGGGCCCAAGCCCCCCTTCGAGATACTGGACAAGACGGCGAGCTATTCATGGATGAAGGCGCCGCGGTGGAGGGGCAAGGCCATGGAGGTGGGCCCGCTCGCCCGCATGCTCGTTGCCTATGCCCAAGGCGACAAGCAGGCGCGCGAACTCATCGGAATGGCGCTGAAGCATCTCGATTTGCCGCCGCAGGCCCTCTTTTCGACAATGGGCCGCACGGCCGCGCGGACCCTGGAGTCGAAATGGATCGCCGATTCCATGGAGGGATGGTATCAGGAGCTCATGGGCAATATCCGCAAGGGTGACGTGAGAACCTTCAACGAGGCGCTCTGGGATCCCGGGACATGGCCCGCGCGCGCCGAAGGGGTGGGCTTTACCGAGGCACCGCGTGGCGCGCTTGCGCATTGGGTGGTAATAAACGACGGTCTGATCGAAAACTACCAGGCGGTCGTACCGAGCACGTGGAATGGCGGACCGCGGGATGCGGCCGGGCAGGAGGGCCCGTATGAGGCTTCGTTGCGCGGATTGAAGCTGGCAGTGGCCGATCAGCCTCTCGAAATTCTGCGCACGATCCACAGTTTCGATCCGTGCATAGCCTGCGCGGTACATATGGTAGATCCCAATGGCGAGGAAATGCTGCAGGTCAAGGTCGTGTAGACCGGTGCCCGTGGGTACGGAGGCCTGATGCACGAGATGGCCCTGTGCGAGAGCCTGATCGCGATCATCGAGGAGCAGGCGGCCTCCGGCGGGTTCCGGCAGGTGCACAGCATCAGTCTCGAGGTCGGGGCGCTCGCGGGCGTGGAAACGGAAGCGCTTCTGTTTGGATTCCGTGCGATAAGTCAGGGCACGATCGCGCAGGACGCGGAACTGAAAATTCTGGCGGCCACGGCGCAGGCACACTGTCTGTTGTGCGGCTTCGAAGAGACGGTGTCGCGGCCTGTCAGTCTGTGTCCGGCCTGCGGCGGCGGTCTGCACATGACGGGCGATCGCGCGTTGCGCATCAAGGAAATGGAGGTGGAGTGATGTGCGGTGTCTGTGGATGTGGCGAAGCGGGGCATGACCATGAGGATCATCACGGTCATGCGCATGGGCCTGAACACGGGCACGTTCATCGGCGCGGACAGGAAGGGGGGCCGGGCGATGGGCGCGCGAACGCGCAGCTGCCGGTGTTCGCGCATGCGCCAGGTCTCTCGGTACACCGGATGGTCCAGGTCGAGCGTGACCTGCTCGCCCAAAACGACCGCTATGCCGAGGACAATCGGCGATCCTTCGCGGAACAAGGCATATTCGCTCTGAATCTCATGTCGAGTCCGGGGTCCGGCAAGACTACGCTGCTCGTGCGCACCATCGGGACGCTACGGGAAAAGGGGCCCGTCGCGGTGATCGAAGGCGATCAGCAAACGGACCGGGACGCGCAGCGCATTCGCGCCACGGGTGTTCCTGTTCAGCAGATCAACACCGGGCGGGGCTGTCATCTGGACGCGCATCGCGTGGCCCATGCCTGTGCGCGCATGGAGGTGGCCACGGGCAGCACGCTCTTTGTCGAGAACGTCGGCAATCTCGTCTGCCCGGCCGGATTCGATCTGGGGGAGGCCCGGCGAGTCGTCGTGTTGTCGGTGACGGAAGGCGAGGACAAGCCGCTCAAGTATCCGGACATGTTCCGCATCGCTGATGTCATGGTGCTGAACAAGGTCGATCTGCTGCCCTATGTCGATTTCGATGTCGAAGCGTGCCGGGCGCATGCCCGGGCCATCAATCCGCATCTTTCCGTACTGATGGTGTCGGCTACCCGCGGGGACGGCATGGATGCCTGGTTTTCATGGCTCGCGGCGGAACGGGCAAAGTGGGCGCGGCAGCCCGCCCCGGTGGCCGAAATGGCCGGAAGGTAACGACGGAAATGGGTAACGAAGCCGATCCCACGCAGCGCCACGACGCGCGCAGCGGTAACGCGGCCGTGCGCTGGCAGTTGCGGGTCCGCGGCCAGGTGCAGGGGGTCGGGTTCCGGCCATTCGTCTACCGGTGGGCTACCAAGCTTGCGCTGGGTGGCTGGGTTCGCAATGACGCAAGCGGCGTCATCATGGAAGTGCAGGGGCCGATGCAGGCGCTGGCGCGGCTGGTCAACGCCCTCTACGACGAGGCGCCCGCGCTTGCGCGTGTCGAACAGGTCGAGATGGAGGAATGTGCGCTCGCGGCCGAGACGGAGGGCTTTGTCATCCGGCCGAGCATCGGCGGAAGGATCGATACGGCGATACCGGCCGATGCGGTCACCTGCGTACCCTGCCTCAGGGAGCTGTTCGATCCGGCTGATCGCCGTTACCGCTACCCATTCATCAACTGTTCTCACTGTGGCCCCCGGTTTTCGATCATGACCGGTATGCCCTATGACCGGAAGAACACGGCCATGGCATCGTTCGTGTTGTGCGACCAGTGCCGTGCGGAGTATGGCCAGCCGGCGGACCGGCGCTTCCACGCTGAACCGGTGGCGTGCCCGGCTTGCGGGCCGCGCCTTGCGCTCTGGGATAACGAGGGTCGGGAACAGCGCGTGGATGATGTGATAGGTGCCGCCTTCGGGCTGCTGCGGGATGGCGCTGTCATCGCGGTCAAGGGCATCGGCGGATTCCATCTCATGTGCGATGCGCGCAGCGCCACGGCCGTTGCGGGGCTGCGCCGCCGCAAGGGCCGTCTGGCCAAACCGTTTGCCCTGCTCACGCTGAATGCGGGGTCGCTCGAGGGTCTGGCCCATGTGGGCGCGGCCGAACGGCAGTTCCTGCAGGGGATAGACCGGCCGATCGTGTTGCTGCGAAAAAAATCCGGCTGCGACGAGCGGCTGCCCGGCGTGGCGCCGGGGCTCGACCGCATCGGCGCGATGCTCGCCTATACGCCGATCCACTATCTGCTGTTTCACGAGGCGGCAGGCCGGCCTGCCGGCACGGACTGGCTGGGTACGCGGCAGGACACGCTCTTTGTATGTACGTCGGCAAATCCCGGAAGCGAGCCGCTTGTGACGCAAAACGAAGAGGCTGTCGCCCGCTTGCGATCTCTGGCAGACGCCTTTGTCGTCCACGATCGCGCCATCATCTCCCGCTGCGATGACGGTGTGGTCCGCACCGATACGCGCGATCATGCCTGGCTGCGGCGGGGCCGCGGCCAGGCGCCCACGACCGTCCGCCTGTCCCTCGCCGGCCCCCCCGTGCTGGCGGTGGGGGGGATGCTCAAAAATACCCTGTGCGTAACCCGCGACGGTGAGGCGTTTGTTTCCGCGCATGTCGGCGATCTGGGGAACGGACTGGCTTGCCGGGCCTTCGAGGACGCAGTGAGGACGCTTACCGCGCTTGTCGGCGTGCGCCCGCAGTGCGTGGCCCATGACCTGCACCCCGACTACCCGGGCACGCGCTTTGCCGAATCGCTTTCGTTGCAAACCAATATCCCCTGTATCGCAGTCCAGCACCATCACGCGCATGTCGCGGCCGTGTTGGCCGAACACGCCGTGACGGGCTCCGTGTTGGGTGTGGCCCTCGATGGCGTCGGCTATGGCACCGGCGGCGAGATCTGGGGCGGAGAGCTGCTTTTGCTCGAGGGCCCGCGTTTTTCGCGTGTCGGGAGCCTGCTGCCGCTGGCGTTGCCGGGGGGCGATCGCGCCGCCCGCGAGCCGTGGCGCATGGCCGCCTCCGCGTTGCATGCCCTGGGCCGTATGGAGGAGATCACCGCGCGCTTCAAGGGAGATGCCGCGGCCGTCGTTGCGCGCATGCTCGAGCGGCGCATCAATACACCGTTGTCGAGCAGCGCAGGCCGCCTTTTCGACGCTGCTGCAGGTTTACTTGGCGTGTGCACGCATGCCAGCTACGAGGGGGAGGCTGCTATGATTCTCGAAGGTCTCGCTGCGCAGTTTGGTGAGGAAGTGCCGCTTTCCGCCGGCCATACGGTGACAGAAGACGGGTACCTGTCCTTTCTGCCCCTGCTCGATTTTTTGCGCAGCTGTCAGGATGCGCCAGCGGGTGCCGCCGTCTTCCATGCGACGCTCGCCGAGGGTATCGTGGCCTGGATCATGCGCGCCGTCGATCAGACTGGCGTGCGGCGGGTGGCCCTTTCCGGTGGCTGTCTCGTCAACGGTATCCTGCGCGAACGTCTGCGTGCGAATCTGGAGCGACGGGGCGTCGCCGTCTACTGTGCGGTGCGCGTGCCGCCAAACGATGCCGGTCTCAGTCTGGGGCAGGCCTGGGTCGCGTTGCATGCCTTGCAGGAGGGAGTCTAGACATGTGTCTTGCCGTGCCGATGCGCGTGGAGGAAATTCTGCCGGATGACATGGCCATTGTCGAAATGGGCGGCGTTCGCAAGACCGTGTCCATGGCCCTCGTCGACGGGGTGGTGGCAGGGGATTATGTGATCGTCCATGTCGGTTTTGCGCTGACGAGGCTCGATGCCGAAGAGGCGCACAAGACGCTCGCACTGTTCGCCGAAATCGCGCAGACCGCGGGAATCGCGAACCCGGGGGCCGGATGAAGTACGTCGATGAATTCCGGGATGGACGGGTGGCCGCTGCAGTGGCGCGCCGCATCCATGAAGAAGTCCGGACCGGGCGGATCTACCACATCATGGAATTCTGCGGTGGGCACACCCACGCCATTGCCCGTTACGGGCTGCCGGATCTTTTGCCTGCATCGATCCGGCTCGTGCATGGGCCCGGCTGCCCCGTTTGTGTGCTGCCAATCGGCCGCATCGACATGGCGATTGCGGCTGCGCGCGATGCAGGCGTCATTCTCTGCACCTATGCCGATGTAATGCGGGTGCCGGCGTCCCGCCGCGAGAGTCTGCTCACGGTGAAGGCGGCGGGCGCAGACATCGTCATGGTCTATTCTGTTCAGGATGCGCTGGCAGTGGCCCGCGGCAATCCGCGTCGCGAGGTCGTGTTCTTTGCAATCGGCTTCGAAACCACGACACCGCCTACCGCGGCGGCCATCCTCGAGGCGCAACGGTGCGGGCTCGAAAATTTCAGTGTCGTCTGTAATCATGTACTGACCCCATCGGCCATCCAGAGTCTGCTCGATTCGTCCGAGGTGCGGCGTCTTGGCCGTGTGCAGATAGACGGCTTCATCGGGCCGTCGCACGTCAGCACGGTGATCGGCAGCCGTCCCCACGAATTCTTCGCCGAGGAATACGAAAAACCGGTCGTGATCGCCGGCTTCGAGCCCCTGGATGTCCTCCAGGCCGTGTGGATGCTGGTGCAACAGATCAACGAGGGCCGCGCAGAAGTGGAAAACCAGTTCAGGCGGGCA
The DNA here is from genome assembly GCA_021777535.1 of Pseudomonadota bacterium. Taxonomy (GTDB): domain Bacteria; phylum Pseudomonadota; class Gammaproteobacteria; order Acidiferrobacterales; family Acidiferrobacteraceae; genus JAJYDN01. The sequence continues at coordinate 40,770 of JAJYDN010000008.1, read as the reverse complement.
GTGACCCGCGACGGCAATGCCAAGGCACAGGCCCTGGTCGGCGAGGTGTTCGAGCTTGCCCGGACGTTCGAGTGGCGGGGCCTTGGTGATGTGCCGTACAGCGCGCTGCGCATCCAGGAGCGCTACGCGCGTTTCGACGCCGAGCGGCGATTTGGCCTGGAGCACAGCCCCGTGCCGGACCACAAGGGATGCGAGTGCGGGGCAGTCCTGCGGGGCGTGAAGCAGCCCGAGGAGTGCCGCCTCTTTGGCAGTGCCTGCGTGCCGGATAATCCCTTGGGGTCCTGCATGGTCTCATCGGAAGGCGCGTGTGCGGCGCACTATGCCTATGGGCGCTACCGGCGCAAGGCTGCGAGCGGCCGCATGGCCGCAGGTGGGCCGTGAGCGCGCGGGTGCGCCGCCACGCACGGGCGCTCGATCTGCGCCACGGGCGTGTCGACATGACCCATGGCAGCGGGGGTCGCGCCACGACGCAGCTCGTGGAAGAAGTCTTCCTCGGCGCCTTCGATAACGAGTGGTTGCGGGCCATGGACGACCAGGCCCGTTGCGATCTTCCTGCCGGCCGTCTGGTTATAGCCACCGATACCCATGTGGTGTCACCGCTCTTCTTCCCGGGAGGCGACATCGGCGCATTGTCCGTCCATGGCACCATCAACGACGTTGCGATGTCCGGTGCGACACCGCTTTATCTCACCGCAGGCTTCATTATCGAGGAGGGGTTTGCGCTCGCCGATTTGAAGCGAATCGCCGATTCGATGGCGCAAGCCGCGCAGTCGGCGCAGGTGGCGGTCGTCGCCGGCGACACCAAGGTGGTCGAACGCGGCAAGGCCGACGGCCTTTTTATCGCCACCACCGGTATCGGGGTCGTGGATCCTGCGCTCGCCATTCATGCAAACCGCGCGCAGCCGCACGATTGCATCCTGATAAGCGGATCGGTCGGCGACCACGGCGTGGCGATCATGTCGGAGCGTGAGCATTTATCCTTCGATGCCCGCATCCTGTCAGATACCGCGGCATTGCATGGGCTTGTTGCGGACATGGTCCGCGCGGTGCCGGATATCCATTGCCTGCGTGACCCGACCCGCGGCGGACTGGCCACCGCCTTGAACGAAATCGCCGATCTATCGGGCGTGGGCATGCGCATACGCGAGCGCGACATTCCGGTGCGCTCCGAGGTGCGCGCAGCCTGCGAATTTCTTGGTCTCGATCCGCTCTACATCGCCAATGAAGGAAAGCTCATCGCCATCTGTCCGGCGAAGCGGGCGCCAGCGCTCCTGCAGGTCATGCGCGCCCATCCGCTGGGATCCCAGGCGGCCATTATCGGCGAGGTGGTGGCCGACCCATTCCGTTTCGTGGAAATGGAGACGGCATTCGGCGGCAGCCGGATGGTGGATTGGCTGGCCGGCGATCCATTGCCGCGCATTTGCTGAGGCGGCCATGCGTATTTTTCTGCTGGTAGAGTCGTTCAATGGACTAAGCCAGCGCATCTATGCCGAACTTGCGCGTGGCGGACATGAGCTCGCGGTGGAATTCGATGTGCACGATGCGGCAACGGAAGAGGGTGTGGGACTTTTCCGGCCGGACGTGATCGTGGCGCCCTACCTAAAGCGGGCCATACCCCGCAGTGTCTGGAGCCGCTGGCCCTGCCTCATCGTCCACCCCGGGATCCCGGGAGACCGGGGTCCCTCGGCTCTCGACTGGGCCATTCTCGAAGAGCAGACGCAATGGGGAGTGACGATCCTGCAGGCCAACGAAGAACTCGATGGCGGGGATATCTGGGCGTTCGAGACCTTCTCCATGCGCCCTGTTCCCAAAAGCACGCTGTACAGGCAGGAAGTGACGGAAGCGGCCGTGCGCGCCCTTGCGCGTGCGCTTGCCGCGTATGAACGAGGCACGCTCTTGCCGTTGCCCCAATGCGGTCCCGCGGTGCGGCAAGGTGTCCTGCGTGGCCGCGCGCATCCGCCAATGACGCAGGCGGACCGCGCTATCGACTGGCAGACCGACAGAACCGCTGCCGTCCTTAAGAAAATCCATGCGGCGGACGGCGCGCCAGGTGTGCGGGATTTCGTCTGCGGGCGCACGGTGTACCTGTATGGCGGATGGCCGGAAGGTGTATTGCGGGGCGCGCCCGGAAGCCTGCTTGGGCAGCGCGACGGGGCCGTCTGCCGGGCAACCGTCGACGGCGCCGTCTGGATTACCCACATGCAGGCCGCCGGGGCCGGCGGCCGCGGACTCAAGCTGCCGGCTGCACGGGTGCTCGGCGGCGCGCTCGCCGATGTGCCGGAAGTCCCGCTCGCGCCGGTACCGGCGATCACCTGGCGGGAGATCGAGAGTGTTCGCGAAGGCGCGGTCTGTCATCTCCATTTTCCTTTCTACAATGGGGCCATGAGCACCAGCCAGTGCAGGCGCCTCGCAGAGGCCTACCGGCAGGCCCGCGAGGGCGACGCCCGTGTCATCGTACTGCACGGAGGCGCGGATTTCTGGTCGAATGGCATACATCTCCAGTTGATCGAGGCAGCCCAAAGCCCTGCCGACGAATCGTGGCGCAACATCGAGGCGATGGACGATCTGGTACTCGAATTCCTGTCGAACAGCCGCCAGCTGACCATTGCCGCGCTGTCGGGCAATGCCGCGGCTGGCGGGGTATTTCTCGCGTTGGCGGCCGATGCGGTCTACGCGCGCCAGGGCGTAATCTTGAATCCGCATTACAAGAACATGGGTAACCTGTACGGATCCGAATACTGGACTTATCTGCTGCCACGGCGTCTGGACTCCGAAGACGCCGGCCGCCTGCTTGCCGGGCGGTTGCCGCTCACCGCCGCGGCCGCGACGGCCATGGGGCTGATCGACGGCGCATTCGGGTACACGAATGATGCGTTTCGTGAAGCGATTGGACGGATCGCGCAGGCGTGGGCGGCCTCCCCTTTCTGGGAGGATTCCCTCGCCCGCAAGGTGGCCGCGCGGGCCGCCGACGAGGCAAGATGCCCGCTTGCCTCCTACAGGGCGGCCGAACTCGAACAGATGCGCCGGAATTTCTACGGATTCGACCGCAGCTACCATGTTGCGCGCCACCATTTCGTGCACAGGACGCCTCCTTCGCGCACACCGCTGTATCTGGCTGCGCACCGCCGCACGCGGTTGGTGCGCAAGACCGCGGAATAGGGGACGGAGGTTTGGGGGGCTTCCGGTGGCCTGCCGCGGAGCCGGGTGGACTGCAGTCGTGCGGCCGCTGTCCTGCGCGCAAGCGGCCCCATCAAGGTCTTTCAGCCGCAAGCCAAGGAGGCACTCATGACGCAAACACTGACCGAAGACGAGCTCCGGGACATCAACGATTACTGGATGGCGGCCAATTATCTTTGTGTCGGCATGCTCTACCTGCGGGACAATCCGCTTTTGCGCGAGCCGCTCAAGGCACATCACATCAAGCGGCGCCTGCTCGGCCACTGGGGATCGGATCCGGGACAGAACTTCGTCCTCGTGCATCTGAACCGTCTCATCAGAAACCGCGATCTGAACGTCATCTATATCAGTGGACCCGGACATGGTGCTCCGGCTACGCTTGCCAACGCCTATCTGGAAGGGACCTATACGGAAGTCTATCCGGATCGCAGTCTCGACGAGGCGGGTCTCAAACGCTTCTTTACGCTTTTCTCGCATCCGGCTGGGATCGGCAGCCATTGCACCCCCGAGACACCGGGATCCATCAACGAAGGCGGTGAACTCGGCTACAGTCTGTCGCACGCCTTTGGTGCCGCCTTCGACAACCCCGACCTCCTCGTGGTCCCGGTGATCGGGGATGGCGAGGCGGAAACCGGTCCGATGGCGACATCGTGGCACAGCAACAAGTTTCTGAATCCCGCACAGGACGGCGCTGTTTTGCCCATCCTGCACCTGAACGGCTACAAGATCGCCAACCCGACGGTGCTGGCGCGGATCTCCACGGAGGAGTTGCTCGACCTGTTCCGGGGATACGGTTATACGCCCCACCTCGTCGAGGGCGATGATCCGCTCATCATGCACCAGGCCATGGCGCGCACACTGGATGCCTGTGCCGACGAGATCCGGCGTGTGCAAGCGAAGGCGCGTGCAGGCGGTACACCGGTACGTCCGCGCTGGCCCATGATCATCTTGCGCACGCCGAAGGGATGGACTGCGCCGAAGGAAGTAGACGGGCATCACATCGAGGGGTTCTGGCGCGCACACCAGGTCCCCATACTGGATGTGGTGGACAATCCGCGCCATCTCGCCGTGCTGGAGGCGTGGATGAGGAGCTATCGTCCGCAGGAGCTGTTCGATGCGCAATCGCGCCTGATCGAGCGCCTGCGCGCGCTCGCCCCCAGGGGTGCCCGCCGCATAAGCGCCAATCCCCATGCCAACGGCGGCCTCTTGCGTGTGCCACTGAACCTGCCGGACGTGCGGCCCTATTCGCTGGCGGTCCCGGACCCGGGTCATACCTATCTGGAGAACACGTATGTCCTGGGCCAGTACTTGCGCGACGTCATGCGGGCGAATCGGGGGCGCTTCCGCGTATTCAGTCCAGACGAGAACGCATCCAACCGCCTGCAGGCGATCTACGAAGCATCGAAGAAGGCATGGATGGGTGACTTCCTGCCCGAAGACAGCGATGGCAGTGAGCTCGCACCCAACGGGCACGTCATGGAGATGCTGAGCGAACACACCCTGGAGGGCTGGCTCGAAGGGTATGTGTTGACGGGGCGCCATGGCTTTCTCAGTACCTACGAGGCCTTCGCCCACATCATCGATTCGATGGTCAACCAGCACGCCAAGTGGCTCGAGAAGTGCAAGACCGAAGTGCATTGGCGCGCGCCGGTGCCATCCCTCAATATCCTTCTGAGTTCGACGGTCTGGCGCCAGGATCACAATGGCTTTACGCATCAGGATCCGGGTTTTCTGGATGTCATAACCAACAAGCAGGCCATCGTCACACGAATCTATTTGCCACCCGATGCCAATTGTCTTCTGTATGTCGCGCGCCACTGTCTCGACAGCATGGATTATGTGAACATCATCGTCGCGGACAAGGAGCCGCACCTGCAGTTTCTCGATGTAAAGGCGGCTGCGGAGCATTGTGCCAAGGGTATCGGTATCTGGACTTTCGCATCGAACGACGCGGGCGACGAGCCCGACCTGGTGATGGCGGCGGCAGGGGATATCGTCACCATCGAGGCGCTGGCCGCTACGGCCATCCTGCGCCAGGCGTTTCCGGAATTGAAGATCCGTTTCGTCAATGTGGTGGATCTCTTTACGCTGCAGCCACAGACCGAGCACGAACACGGCCTGTCGGACCGTGATTTCGACAGCCTTTTCACGCGCAACAAGCCTGTCATATTCAATTTTCATGGCTATCCGCAGCTCATCCACAAACTTACATACCGGCGCAACAACGAGGGAAACATCCACGTTCGTGGCTACAAGGAGAAGGGCAGCATCAATACGCCCATGCAGCTTGCGATAAACAATCAGGTAGACCGCTTCAATCTCGTGATCGATGCCATCGACCGTGTTCCACGGCTCATGGTGGCGGGCGCCCATCTGAAGGAGCAGATGAAAAACGAGATCCTGGAGCATCTGCGCTATGCGATGGAGGAGGGAACCGATCGGCCGGATACAGAAAGCTGGATCTGGCCCTTCTGACTGACATGTTCCGCTATTGGAAGGATGTCGTACCGGCCGGATCGGCTGCCGGGGGGCAGGTGGGGTCTCAGGCGGTCTGCAAAATCCGTTGCGTGTGCCGCGCGATCACGAGGTCTTCATGTGTGGGAATGACCCGTATGCGCACGCGGCTGTCTTGTGTGGAGATGATGTCGGCATCGCGGGCGTTGGCTTTATGGTCGAGGCGTACACCGAGACAGCCAAGCCCCCCGGCAACGAGGGCCCGCACGGGTTGTGCGTGTTCGCCGATGCCGCCCGTAAAGACCAGCGTATCGAGTCCGTCCATTGCTGCCGCCAATGCGCCGGCCGCCTTGCGGATCTGATAGCAGAACATGTCGATGGCCTGTGCGGCATGCGCGTTGGTGGCGCGATCGCGCAGAAGGAGGCGCATGTCGGCGGTGTCTCCCGAAACACCGAGAAGACCCGACCGGTGGTTGACCAGGTCCTGAATGGTCTGGTGGGTGTAGGTCTTGTGGCCGAGAAGATACAAAAGAACCCCGGGATCGAGATCGCCGCTGCGGGTTCCCATCATGAAGCCGCCGGCTGGCGTGAGTCCCATGGTCGTATCGACGGGCTTGCCAAAGGCTATGGCCGCCATGCTCGCACCGTTGCCGAGATGGGCGATGATGAGACGCTTGCGCTGCTCTTCGGCGGGCAAGGTGCCGAGGATGTATTCATAAGACAGGCCATGAAAACCATATTTGCGCACACCCTCGTCCCATAGATAGCGGGGCAGGGGCAGCCGCGCGGCGATTTCCGGCAAATCCGCATGAAAGGCCGTATCCATGCAGGCTACCTGCGGCAAGTGGGGGTAGTGGCGACCCACCGCTTCAATGGCGTCGATCGCGGCCGGCAAGTGCAAGGGTGCGAACTGTACCGCCCGGCGGATGTCGCGCAGAAACGCGGCATCGATGCGCGTATGGCGCACGTGGTGAGGCCCCCCGGAGACCAGACGATGGCCGACTGCACGCGGGCTGCCGATCTGCCGGGTGGCGAACAGCGCAAACATCGCGCCGATGGCCTCGTGGTGATTCAGGACGGGCTGGGCTGGCGCGCGCACGACCTCGGCGCCAGCCTGCAGCCAGATACGGCTATTCGCGCTGCCGAGTTCTTCGACCGCTCCGCGGCCGATTGCTTCCTCTTGGCCGTCCTCCATCCGGTAGAGGGCAAATTTGAGGGAGGAGGATCCGCTGTTTATGCAGAGGATCGGCGCGGCTGTGGACATGCAGGCGGTCTCCCGTTCAAGAGGCTGTCGCGTGCCCCGATGCCCCGGCCACAGGCTAGGCGCGGTGTCGCGCGAAAGGATCCCATCGGTGTCCAGTATAGGATGCCGGAGCGCGGCCGGCATCCCCGGCAGGGGCGCAGCGACCTTGGTCGGTTGTGCCCGTCTCGGGTCTACCGCAGTGTCTTTTCGCAGAAAAGGACACCAGCGCAAGCCTGGGGTGGTACGGTGCCAGCGGGTGAAGGATCGTGGCGGGATCCGGCGGTTCGAGGAGGGCGAGTGTCCACGCACGCAGCGATGGCCGATGTGAAAAAGCGCGCATTGAGTCCGGCCGAGGCGGCCAGGCGCCACCGGGAGGAAGGAGCCAATGTCTTGCCGGGCGCCCGGCCCAAGCCGCTTCTCGTGCTCGCCTTGAACATTGCCGCCGAGCCGATGTTTCAGATGCTCCTCGTCGCAGGCGGTATCTATCTCGTGCTCGGCGACCGCGCCGAGGCGCTCTTTCTGCTCGGCTTCGTGTTCATCGTCATCGGCATCACATTCGTGCAGGAGCGCAAGACCGAGCGGGCGCTCGAGGCCCTGCGGGATCTCGCGGCGCCCCGCGTGCGCGTGATCCGTGATGGCGAGGAGTTTTCCATCGCGGCGCACGACGTGGTCCGCGGCGATGTGATACGGCTCCACGAGGGGGACCGGGTGCCCGCGGATGCCGTGCTCTGCGAGGGCCATCTCGCGGCCGACGAATCGGTTCTGACCGGGGAGCCGGTGCCGCTGGACAAGTGGCCCGTGTCCCCTGATGCCGAGCTGGGTCTGCCCGGTGACCCGCAGGCGGGTTCGCTGTTTGCCGGCACAGTCATCACCAAGGGCCGCGGTGTCGCCCTCGTCCGCGCCATTGCCGGGGCGACGGCCGTGGGCCGCATAGGCCAGTCGCTTGCGCAGACGCAGGAGGCGCCATCCGGTCTGCAGCGGGCCTCGCGCCGCTTGATACGCAATCTCACGGTGGTGGGTCTGGCGCTGGCCCTTGCGCAGCTGCTGTTGAGCTGGTTGTGGGCTGGCCACAGTTTTCTCGACAGTCTGTTGTCCGGCATTGCGCTCGCGATGGCCATCCTGCCGGAAGAGATTCCGGTCATTCTCACGGTCTTTCTGGCGCTCGGGGCGTGGCGGTTGTCGCGCCAGAAAGTTCTGGCCCGCAAGGTGGCAGCCGTGGAGACGCTCGGGGCCATTGGCGTGCTCGCCGTCGACAAGACCGGCACGCTCACGCAAAACCGCATGGAAGTGGCGGAGCTTGCCCTGCAAGGCGACTGGTTCGATGCGCAGGCGGGTGCGCCCTTGTCCAACGGCTTCGCCCGGCTCGTGGACGTCCTGCTGCTTGCCACGCCCCCCGATCCCTTCGATCCCATGGAGCGCGCCATCTGCCAGTTTGCAGTGGATAGGGGCCGCGTGCGTCCGGCGGGTCTCGTCTTTGAGGGCGCCTACGATCTTGCGCCCCACATGCTGGCGATGACGCGGGTCTATGCGCAACGGACGCCGGCCCGGATGCTGGCGACCAAGGGCGCTCCGGAGGCCGTATTGGGCCTGTGTGATCTGCCGGCTGCCGATCTGCGGACGATCCAGGAGCAGGTGGCCGCCATGGCGGCGCGTGGCCTGCGGGTCCTCGGAGTCGCCAAGGCGCAGATGCGCGGTGAGCTGCCAAAGACCCAGAGTGGTCTTCGCCTGACTTTCGTGGGCCTCGTAGGTCTCCTCGATCCGCCACGCGCGGACGTGCCGGCGGCGCTCGCCGAATGTCGCCGCGCCGGCGTGCGTGTCATCATGATGACCGGTGACCATTCGGTGACGGCGTCCGCCATCGCCCTGCGCGTGGGATTGAGCGCGCGGCCGGTCGTCATCACGGGACCCGAGATCAACGCCCTGTCAGACGATGACCTGCGCGAGCGTATGCGCCATGTGGATGTCTGTGCGCGTCTGCAGCCCGAGCAGAAGCTGCGGCTGGTGCGCAGTCTGCAGCAAAGTGGTGTGGTGGTGGCCATGACGGGAGACGGCGTCAATGATGCGCCGGCCCTGAAGGCGGCTGATGTCGGGATCGCCATGGGCGAACGCGGCACCGATGTGGCGCGCGAGGCAGCCGCGCTCGTGCTTCTGGACGACAGTTTCGCGAACATCGTCTTGGCAATCCGCCAGGGCCGGCGCATCTACGACAACATCGCCAAGGCGACCCGCTTCGTGTTTGCCGTGCACGTACCGATCGTCGTTCTCGTGATCTATCCGGTGCTCGTGCATGGCGCGACACTCTTGATGCCCGTGCATATCGTCCTGCTCGAACTGCTGATCGACCCGACGTGTTCCGTGGTGTTCGAGGCGGAGGCGGCCGATGCAGATGTCATGGCGCGCCCACCGCGGCCGCTGGCAGCCACGCCATTTTCCCGGCGGGACATCCTTTTGGCGGTCGTGCAGGGTGCCGGTATCGCCGCATGGCTTCTGGTCGGCAACCATCTGCTGGCGATGCACGGTCTTACGGGGGCGCAACGCCGCTTGTCGCTTTTTGCAGGTCTCGTACTCGGGCTTTTGTTCCTGATTGCGTCGAACCGCGATCTGTCACGGCCGTTCTACCGTCACGCACTGGATCATAACAGATCGATCGTCATGGTGTCCGCCGCGGCATGTGCGATGCTTGTCTTGATGATATTCGTGCCGACGCTGCGTTCGCTGATGGCGTTTTCGTGGTCCGGCCCCGCCCAGCTTGTGTATGCGGGGTTTTTGGTGGCGGGCATCGGGGTGTGGCTGGAAGCAGTACGGCGCCTGGCCGGCGGTTTCTTATCTCCTGCGGGTGCTGCCCGGTGAGCAGGCGCGACGGGATCGTGCGCGCAAGGCGGTGGTGATAGTCTTGTGCGTGACGCGCAAGAGGGATTAAGGGCGCCGGACGGAAAGGCAGGGAGGTGTATGACCAATAGCCAACACGCGCTTTTGCTGGTCGGTGACGTCGGCGGCACGAAAACCGATCTGGCGATATTCGCGTTTGACCAGGATTTGCGCAAACCGCTGGCACGGGCGCACTTTTATAACGCCGACTACACCGATCTGAAGAGCATCGTCGCGGTTTTTCTGCGGCAGGCCGCCCTTGATGTCGATGCCGCCTGTTTCGATGTGGCGGGTCCCGTCCTGAGCGGGCGGGTGCGCCTTACCAATCTGCCCTGGGATGTGGATGCGGCGGATCTGCGCGAAGCGCTTGGCCTCGAGCGTGTGTGGGTCCTGAACGATCTGGCGGCCATTGCGCAGGCCGTTCCGTTCCTCGCGCCGCCCGATTTGCAGGTTCTCAATGTCGGCATGGCCGCACCGGGCGGGGCCCTTGCCGTCATAGCGCCGGGTACGGGGCTTGGCGAGGCGTTTCTTGTATGGGATGGCGTGGCGTACCGGCATTTTCCGTCCGAAGGAGGGCACGCAGATTTTGCGCCGCCGACACCGGAATACATAGATCTTTTCCGTTACCTGTCGGGCCGCCTCGAGCACGTGAGCTACGAGCTCGTCTGTTCGGGCCGTGGCATACCCCACCTGTATGACTATTACCGTGATAGCGGCCGGGCGGCAGATACGCCGGAATTCGCCGCGGCGCTTGCGTCGGCGGCCGACCCCACACCGTTGATCGTCGAATCGGCGCTCGGGCGCGGACCCGTCTCGCCGCTATCGGTCGCGGCCCTCGACGCGTTCGTGACGATTCTGGGGGCAGAGGCAGGCAATCTGGCCCTGAAGGTGTTATCGACCGGCGGGCTGTTCATCGGGGGCGGGATTCCGCCGCGGGTTCTGCCGGCTTTGGCGGACGGAAGATTCATGCAGGCTTTTTTCCGCAAAGGCCGGTTTGCGCACATCCTGCGCAACATCCCGGTCGCGGTCATCACAAACCCTGATGCCACCCTGTTCGGTGCCGCGCATTATGCGCAGACACGCCTGATGGCGACGCATCCCTCCGCCCCATAGGAAACTTCCGCGCGGCCATCAGCAGCAAAGCCAGACGCGTTCGGTGGCGCGGGTGACCGCGACGTAGAGCGCGCGATGGTATTCATCGGCCCCGGAGACTGGGATGATGCGGCACAGGTCTGCAACATCGATCAGCACATAATGGAATGTGCTGCCTTGCGCCTTGTGTGCGGTCACGGCATAGGCATGCGATACCGGCGCACAGGCGCGGGTGACGGCCCAGGCACGGCGGAAGTCCTCGGGGACGCGATCCGGACTGGCGCGATAGCTCGCCCATGTCCGCCGGACAAGCTGGTCGTGCGCGCGCAGATCATCGGGTACGAAGAATTGCACGGGGCGGCCGTCGCTGCCTGTGGCGGTGATGCGCCAGCTAATGGTGCCGAGGTAGGGGTGCGGCATGAGGACGGCGGCTTCGACGACGAGTTCACTGTTGTTGGCGATCAACGTGACGAGGGAGTCCGGGCTGTCGGCGGGTGCCAGTGCGCGCTCCCAGGTTTGGGCATTACGCGTTGCGATGTCGACATCGGGCTCGAAGGTGTAGAGAGTTTCGCGGGCGACGAGTGTCTCTCCCGCCCAGAAGGGAGGGGCGGTAACGCCTTGCGGGGGCGCCTCGTGGCCGTAGAGGCCGGCCAATCCGTCGTGGATGAAACGGTTGCAGGCGTCGATGGTGCGATTGCGCCAGGCAACCGCGCGCACGTCCTTTTCGGGGCGGCGCTGGCGCAGCTGCACGACGCCCGCAGCCAGGTTGCGCGCAGACGCCAGGCGGACCGCGTTGCCAAGTGTCGCGGCGTGCGCGGCCACATGCGCGGCGATCGCCTCTTGATCGAAGAGGCCATCGGACTCCCCTTCGATGTGGCGGCGGATCGCCTGGGCAAATTCGATGATGGGATGCGGCCGCCCCGTGCTCTTTTGGCGCACCACCTCGGTGAGGTAATGAGTGGTGTGGGCGGAGACAAAAACCGGCGGCACGCGCGGGGAGCCGTCCTGCCAGAGCGACGGGGCAGGGGCGGTGTGCGGCTCGCGGATTGCGACGGGAGGCAGCTGGCCCGGATCGCCTACGTAAAGGATCC
>JAJYDN010000008.1:0-28835 GCA_021777535.1 Pseudomonadota bacterium | reverse complement strand
CCGTGTCGCCTTCGCGATGTGGGCGAGCAATGCGGGGCCCACCATGCTGGCTTCGTCGATGAACACGATGTCATAACCATCGAAATAGGTGCCGCGCGGCCGGCGATCGAGCTCGAGCTGCAACGATCCGTCCTCGCGCTCCTTGAGCCGCAAACCGAGCAGGGCATGCAGTGTGCCCGTCCAGATGGCGGCCTGCCATTGCGGATCGATCCGCGCGGTCATGACGGCGACCGCCTTGTGGGTGGGTGCGCACGCCGCCACTTTTAATCCGGCCTTGCAGGCGGCGGCCATGAGGCGGCAGGCAAGTACCGTTTTGCCGGTGCCCGCGTAGCCCGACAGGATGCGGGCCGAGGCGTCGGCGGGCAATCCCGTGCAGAAGGGAAGAAGGGCATTGTATGCGGCCAGCTGACTGGCTGTGAGATCATCCATGCGCGTCGAGTTTATGCACCTTGAACCTTGTGGCGGGACCCGTTCCCGTTATCATACTGAGCGTTCGGAGTGTGCGCCAAAAGTGCACGGAACATTTCATGGGGGGCGCGTTGGCACGCTGTACCCATGATGCACGGCGGGGCGGACCGGCAGGGGCGCCCGGGTATTCCGTCTGCCTACAGGGAAATGATGACGTGGCCATTTTCGCCCGCCCTGCTGGCTCCACCGCTGTGCGCGCCATCGTCCGAGGGATTCGGTTCACCGGCCGCCGTGCGCGTTGTGCCATGATCGGTCCCGCCCGCGCCGCCGCAGCTGTCCGCTCTTCCTGCGGCAGGTGCGCCGGGTAACGGGGATCCCGGGACGTAATCGGCCAATGCTTCCCGCGGCGGGCATTTTCGCCGTTGCCGCCCCCGCCGCCGGTGATGGCCGAGATGACAAATCCGCTGGCGCGGGCAGGCACCATCCAGCGACAGGTGCCGGGTTGCGTTCAGGTCTCGATGCCGCCCGCGGCTAAAACCGCATGCGGGGGCTGCCGGGCATGCGCCCTCTGGCCGCAGCTCGTCAAGGCGAGCGAGGGCGCCATGGCTATCCAGCAGGTTTTCATTTCGGGTCTCTGCGGCCGGAATTTTGTATGGCAGGGATGGTGTGTGCCGTGCGCGGGTGTCTGCCGTACCGTCAGGCGAGCAGCCTGAAATCGTCGCGTTCTTCCTCATAGCCATAGAGATGGCCTTCATCGAGGTCGAAATACCAGGCATGCAGGCGCAACGTTCCCTGCTCGACACGCTCGCGGACGCGGGTGAAGGTGAGGAGGTTTTTGAGCGAGACGGTCATCGCGGCGCGTTCAAGGGCGCGAATCTGCGTGACCAGGTCGGCCCCCGCGTATTCGCGCAGGACTTTCTCGCGCGCTTGCGCTGCGATGTTCATCCAGGGGCCGATAAAGGTGCCGCCCTCGCCGGTCATCAGGGCGCGGATTCCGCCACAGTGCGAGTGGCCCTTGATGACGATATTTTCGACCTCGAGGATGTCGACGGCAAACTCGATCGCGGCGCTCGTGCCGTGCAGATGATGGTCGGTTTCGCTTGGCGGCACGAGGTTTGCGACATTGCGGACCATGAAGATCTCGCCGAGGCTCAGGTCATCGAAGGTGGCCGATGGCGTTACGCGGGAATCCGAACACGCAATCATGAGCGTTTGCGGCGCCTGTCCCTTGCGGACGAGATCCTGAATGACATGCGAATCTGATTCGTAGTACTGGCGCCGGAACCGCGAAAATCCCTGAATAAGCTTGTCCGTGTGTCTCATGCCGTCCTCGAGGCCGATTGGTGGCGCCATTGTGCCATAACGGCTGTATCCGGCCTAACCTGCTGCTCCCATGCTCCGGCCGTCAGGTCAGAGGCGGCGCGGCGGCGGATACAGGCGTTCGAAGACATTATCCATCCTGCGCCCCTGGGTGTCGTAAGCGTGCACCACGATATGCCGGTGGCGCACCGCAATAATGACGGTGCAGGCCTGCGCGGGGGCCCAGGTGGCATCGTGCCGGGTGTGGACGAGGCGGAAGGCGGGACCCGGCTGGCAGGGCTCGGTTGGATAGACCGCATTCAGTAGCGAGACCCACTTGCTGGCGGCATGGAGCGCTGTGCGGGTATCGGGGAAGGCGCCGCGCGGGCGTTCACGCAGCGCAAGCCACAGATGCTGGCGTACGGCCTGCTGATGGACCACGATGCAAAAGCTCAAGGTTGCCGCCCAGACGCCATAGATGACCGCCAGGATGACGGTGACGAGGACGAAGCGGCGCGCCTGCCGGGCCGGCGGCTTTGGCGATGCGGCGGCGGTCATGGACGGCCTCCGCCCCCGGGGACGGATGGCGATGGCTGTGCGCGCCCTGAAGCGGCAGGGGGTGCGGTCTCGAATCCGCCGCGATAGGCCCACCAGAGGAGCGCGGGACCAGCGAGGATCATGGGTACGGAAAGTATCTGGCCCATGTCGAGGGGGCCCATGACGAAGCCGAGCTGGATGTCGGGCTGGCGTGTGTATTCGACGAGGAAGCGGAATATCCCGTAACCGAGCACGAACAGGCTGCCGACGGCACCGGTGGGACGGGGCTTGCGGCTATAGATGCCGAGGATCAATAACAGCATGACGCCCTCGAGCAAGAACTCGTAGAGTTGCGAGGGCTGCCGGGGTTGTGGACCGCCAGCCGGAAAAATGATGGCCCATGGCAGGTGGCTTACGCGGCCAAAGAGCTGATCGTTGATGAAATTCGCGAGCCGTCCCAGACCGAGGCCGATGGGTGCGGCGGGCGCCACGAAATCGAGGGTGGCCATGGTGGAGCGGCCGTGCTGGCGCGCGTAAGCGAAGCAGCCGAGCATGACGCCGAGGAGGCCGCCGTGAAACGACATGCCGCCGTCCCAGACCTTGAGTATTTGTACGGGGTGGCCAAGGTAATAGGGCAGGTCGTACCAGATCACATAACCGATGCGGCCACCGGCTATGGCGCCGATCGCAAGGTAGAATTCGAGATCGAAGACCTGTTCCTTGGTCCACTCCCAGTGGGGCAGCCGGCCGCGCCGGATGAGCCATAGCGTGCCAATGAAAAAACTGATGATCTCGAGCAGCCCATACCAGTGGACGGGCAGGGGGCCGATATGGAAGCCGACAGGGTTGATGTCTGGGTAGGGGAGCATTTCCTTCCTTTGCCTAAAGGGGAGTGGGCCGACAGGCCGTCCAGGGCACTTTGGCAGTATATCGGTCCCGACCCGCATTGCGCGAGTCTCCCCGTTGCGATGCGCGGCGCTACGGCTGGTTGCAGCAGGGATCGGGATTCAGATGCAGGCTGCGCGCCGCGCGGTATGATGCATGAGGGACCCGGAAGATCTTTTGTCCCTGCGTGCGTACGCCATGAGCCAAAACGCTCCCTGCGCGTGTACCGACCGGCGCAAGTCCTCCATGGGGGTGGGCGAACGCGCCGGTATTGCCCTGATCAAAGCGGCCCTCGGCGCGCAAGGCGCTCAGGGGAGGTCTATCGGGCTCTCGGGTTGCGCGCGCATGGCGAGCGCCCGCGCCAACGTGGCGATGAGGGCGGTACCGGCGGCATCGGCAGTGGGTCCGAAGGCGATGATCCCATCCTTGTGGCCGCCCATGGACAGTACGCGCGAGGTACGCAGTTCCGTGCCGGTGAAGAGCGCCGCGATGGCCTGCGCCATGGCCGGCGTCCCATAGGGCACTTCCGCCGGCGTGCTGGGCAGGCCGAGGGCCGCCGCCTGTGTCCAGATGAGCGCGCTGTGTGCATGAAAGACGAAGCGTGCTTCAGGGCACAGGCGGTAGAGCATGTGATGAGCGAGCGATTCCGAGGAAGGGCGGGCCTCGCCACGCGCGCGTACCCCATTGTTCTCGAGGTCGCAGCCGGTTACCATCACATAGTCGCCCGCCTGAAGGCTGCGCTTTTGTCCGGTCTGGGTGGCGGTGATGAGAAAATGCGGCTGGGCATTGTCGCTGGAAAGCCGCATGCTGACATTGCCGTAACCGCATTCGATGGCGCCGCGCTCCACGCCGACAAGTTCAAGCTGCCACAGGATACGGCGCCAGGCTTCGAGGTCTTGCGCACCCGCAGGCCAGCCGATGACCGCGGTTTCGAGGGTGATGTCGAACTTGATGACACCTTCATCAACGGCCCGCGATGCGGATTCGTCTTTCATCTCGATGTGGCCTTGCGCAGGGCGCATTCCATGGGTTAGCCAAACGGCCATCACCATACTGGAGGGCGCAGCCGAAGTCGAATGCCATGCAGGCAAACCGCAACCCGGACCGGACCCTGCCCCCGGGGTTTCCCCGCTCCTAACTTTTTACCCCGGACGCGGTCCAAGGCTCAGTGTACGGCGTTCCCCGCAGCGCAGGTGCGATCTACGCGCTTTATCCCTGGCCCGGTTTCCAAGGCACCCCGGCAGCGGGTGCCGCTGCGGGTTATAATAGGGAGTATGCGGGCGGATCCTGTCAACCAGACGGCAGATCGCGCGCAATGGGCGCCCTGCGGCCGTCGCTGGCCGACGAACGCGCAGGCCCGTGCGTCCCCAATTGTTATGATGCGCATTGACGGCCGTGCAGCAATGCCCGCACCGCCGGCTGCCCGCACCGTCCGGTTCTTTTGGTGGCCAACCAGAACAACAAACGATAAGGACTTCGATCCTGGAACAGACACTCTGACGATTTTGATGCTTTTGCAAGGTGCCCGATGACAGCAACCGTCTTCTTGGTCATGTATATGCTGGTCCACGCCTTCGTCGCCGATATCCTGGTGACCGGAATGCAGCTCGGCGCGGTGGCAACCGCGATTCTGGCGGTGGTGATGGTGCTTTTCGGCGCCACCCCATTCATCGGGCGGCGCCTGGAGCGGCATGGTCACCTGCGGCTGGCGCGTGTGTTTGCCGTGTTCGGTTATACCTGGGCTGGCCTTGTCGTGTTGTTCGCTCTTTCCCGGCTGACGGTGGACCTCGTCACGCTCCTGGTTGAGCCGGTGGTGCCGGCTGCGCGGGCCTTCGCCCCCTTCGGCGCACTGCTGGTCACGGTCGTCTGCGGATCGGCGCTCGCATTCTATGCCTTTTTCGAGCGTTCACGCGTGGGGGTGGAGCGCTATACGGTACCCGCCGCGAAATGGCCGGAGGCCGGGCGCGAGCAGGTGCGCGTGGCGCAGATCTCGGATGTGCACATCGGTTTCATGAACGGCAAGCGCCGGATCCGGGCACTGGCCGAGCGTCTGCGCCGGTTTGCGCCCGATATCGTCGTCTCGACGGGTGATCTCGTCGATTCGCCGATCGGTCTCGATGGGGCTTACGCCGATGCGCTGGCAGAGATCAGGCCGCCGCTTGGCAAGTTCGCCATCATCGGCAACCACGAGTTCTATGCGGGTTTATCCGATACACTCGCCTTTCTGCAGCGTGCGGGCTTTGTGGTTTTGCGCAATGAGGCCCGTACCGTAGGGGGCATACAGGTCCTCGGCATAGACGACCCGGCGACCGACATGCAGGCGGATTGGGCCCAGCGGGAGGCCCGGATGCTGGCCAAGGTATCCCGGGACCGTTTCACGATATTGCTGAAGCACCGTCCTGATCTGGTGAAGAACGCGCTGCTGCGTGCCGATCTGCAGTTGTCCGGCCACACGCACAAGGGCCAGATCTTTCCGTTCAACTTCCTTACGCGGCTTTACTATCCGGCGAATGCCGGCCTCTACCGGATGGCCTGTGCGGCCTATCTGTACGTAAGCCGCGGGACAGGCGCCTGGGGTCCGCCGTTTCGCCTGTTTTCCCCGCCAGAAATCAGCATCTTCGACATAGGGCCGGGCCTGCCGGACCCTGGTGGCCGGCCCCTGCCGTCTGTTCTCGAGGATGAGCTCTTGCCACAGACTCAGGAACTTCCCGCGCAAGTCATCGCCTGCAGCGAGGACTGAACCGCCTTGCGGCTGGCATGGTGGCCTTTATCCGGCTGGCACCGCCGTGGCGCCCGTACCGGGTGATGGGTTCGCGGGAATGCGGATCCAGAAAGTGGCGCCCCGCCCGGGATTGTTGCGGGCGCCGATCGTTCCGCCATGGAGGGCGATCAGTTCCTTGCAGATGGCCAGACCCAGACCGGTGCTCTGCTCCTTTCCGGTGGGCTTATTGCTGAGCGCCGCATACGGCTGAAATAGCTTTCCGATGTCCTCTTCCGAGAGTCCTGGTCCCTGGTCGCTCACCTCGCAGGTGATCGTGCCGCCGCTGGTCCAGGTCGAGATCACGATCGCCGTATCAGGCGGACTGAACTTGATGGCATTGCCGATCAGGTTGTCGAGTATCTGCAGGATGCGCAGTTCATCGGCCTCGATGTGCGGAATACCGCTTGCAAAGCGCAGCCCGATCTCGATGCCTTTGTTGTGTCCGTATCCGGTGTTGTGCGCCACCGCCTGGCGCACAAGGGCACCGAAGTCGGTTGGCGTGATCCGCAACCGCACGCGGCCTGCCCGCATGGCGCCCACGTCGACGAGTTCGGAAATGATCTGCTGCATGTAGCGGGCCGTGTCGGTCAGGAGATCGAGTGCCGACAGATCATCGGCCGACACGGGTTTGTCCGGCTTCAACTCGAGCCGCAGCTGCTGGGCCACATCGAGCATCAGCATGATCGGCTTTTTCAGGTCGTGGCTTGCGGTGCGCAGGAAATGGTCGTTGATGTCCTTCAGGCCCTTTAGCGTGATCTGCGTGCGCACACGCGCGCGCACGGTGCCGGTATCGAAGGGCTTGACCACATAGTCATTGGCGCCGTCACGCAAGGCCGTGACGATGATGTCGGCGTCCCCCGATCCTGAAACGATGATGACCGGCAGATTGAGCGGCGAGTGGTTGCGGCGGATTTCATGCAGGAGGTCGAGACCACCCATCGTGCCGGGCAGGCGGATGTCGAGGAGCACCAGATCGAAGCGGTATTGCGCCATGAGGCGGCTCGCTTCCTGTCCATCACCGGCCAGCTGGATCTGGTAGCCGTCGCGCTTTAGTCCAATGCCGAGCGCCGTACGCAATCCTTCATCATCATCGACCACGAGCACGAGTTCGCGCTTTTCGCGATTCCCTTCGATCATGTCAGACGGCGCGGATGACATTGTTCCCATTCCTGGTTTTATAAACAAAATAATAGTCAAAGCCGTCGCCTGCGCAACGGTACGGGTGCCGCTTTGGCGTCTGGTGGTCGCCGTGGCCTGACCGCTGCCCGGTCCCCTTCGGGGTCCCGGGCCTGATCTCAACTCATTGAAAGAATGCGCGATCTTCTATCGGGCATGGATATTGCTTGGATAGGGGACGTGGCTGACGACGTATCCAGAGGGGAGGGCCGTGGCGTGGGCATGCGTGTTCGTTCCGGCAGTATTTTGGTGATTTCATCCGGTTTGGCCGGACTGGACGAGTGGTTGCACAGGATGCGATGCGTGTCGTGGCCTGGATCAGGCTCGCCGCCGGCGCCGCGACTGTCCTTTATCCGCCGGTCTTTCTGCCTGCTCACGTCTTCCGCGAGCGGACCGGATCCGGATATCGGTTTTGCTACGGCCCGCTACCGGAGCGCCACGCAAACCGGCATCACGGAAAGTCCGCGCAATGTGACCGTGGCGCGCCATGTGCCAGGGCCGTCATGCGGGTTCATGGGCGGCACCGGTAGCCCAGGTGCGGGCCGCAAATCTCAACCTGCCGCAGAAAGGGCGCCCCCGGGGGCTTTTCGCAAAGCGGTTACGCGCGTTACAGCAGGCATGCGAACGCAATCTGGCGCGATGACTGCCGGAATCCTCACAAGGAGTGTTAGAATACGCCCCCACGGGTTCCAGGTCCGCCGGCTCGGGAGAGGCTGGCGGGGCGTTTGCATCGAGGGGCCACCCGGTACAATGCGGGCATCCGTGCGTACAGACCGCGCGCCTGCCCGGCAAAGGCGCTCGCCAGCATGTGGGCGGGCGGCGGATGCAGGGTGCGGTCATGTGCTGCAAAATTGGAAGCACCTTCACTATTAGACATATAAGGGGGATCCGGAATGTTCTGGGTCATGGGGCTCTTGTTCGTAGCCGTGTTTGTCCTGCTGGGCGGCGTCGTGCAGTTTGCCGATCGACTGACCAAGAAAAAGGGCGCGCCATGACTGTGATCCTGATTACCCTTGTGGCACTGGTTGCCGCCTATCTCGTATACGCCATCCTCTACCCTGAGCGGTTCTGATCTATGACGGCAAGCGGATTTTGGCAAATCGCCCTCGTTCTCGGTATCGCCTTCGGACTCAGTATCCCGTTCGGCGCGTATTTGGCACGCGTGTTTCGCGGCGAGCGGACATGGCTTGATCCAATTCTAAACCCTGTCGATGCCTTTTTGTGCCGGATCGTCGGCCGCCGGACGACCGCCTTGCCGATGGACTGGAAGGGCTATGCGGTATCCATGCTCGTCACGAACGCAATGATGGGCCTGCTCGTCTATCTCATTTTGTCCATCCAGGGGGTCCTGCCATGGAATCCCCTCAGGTTTTCCGGTCTGAATCCCTTCCTCGCCTTCAATACCGCCGCAAGTTTCATTACGAACACCGACTGGCAGAACTATGCCGGTGAGAGCGCCCTGTCGCTTTTTAGCCAGATGGCTGCCATCACCTTCCCGATGTTCGCCGCCGCCGCCACGGGCCTTGTCGCGGCCATCGCGTTTTTCCGCGCGCTCGCCGCGCCCGCCGACGGCGGCCGCAATCTCGGCAATTTCTACCACGACTTCATCCGGGCGCTTACGCGCGTGCTGCTGCCCCTTTGTCTTGTCGTCACGCCGGTACTCGTGTGGCAGGGATCCCCGGAGACGCTGACCGGTGTGGCGGTCGCGCATCTCATGCAGGGCGGTGTGCAGCATATCCCCCTTGGACCGGTCGCCGATCTCGAGGTAATAAAGCAGCTGGGCACGAACGGCGGCGGTTTTTTCGCGGCCAATTCCGCGCATCCTTTCGAGAATCCGACGCCGCTTACGAATGTGGTCGAGATTCTGCTGATGATGGTGACCTCGCTGTCGCTGGTCGTGACATTCGGCATCTTCGTGGGGCAGCGGCGGCTGGCATGGGTAATGTACGCGGTCATGGGCGTGCTGCTGGTGGGAGGCATAGCCGTCACCGTGTGCGCCGAGCAGGCGGGTACGCCGGCATTGGCTGCGAGCGGCATTATGCTGCAGGCGGGCCATGGCCAGATGGGCGGCAATATGGTCGGCAAGGAGACGCGTTTCGGTGTCACCGGCAGCGCACTGTTCGATACGGTCAGCACGGCGTTTACCACGGGCAGCGTCAATTCGGCGCTCGACAGCTATACGCCCCTGGGTGGCATGGTCTCGCTTGGGCAGATGATGCTGAACTGTGTGTTTGGCGGCAAGGGCGTCGGTACCCTGAACTTCCTCATGTACGGCATTTTCGCCGTGTTCATCGCCGGCCTCATGGTCGGGCGTACGCCAGAGTTTCTCGGCAAGAAACTCGAGCGGCGGGAGATTGTCCTGGCAGCACTTGCGCTGCTCATCCATCCGCTCATCATCCTGTTGCCCGCCGCCTGGGCGCTCGCCAGTCCTTATGGTGTTTCGGCGCTGGGCAATGCGGCATCCCATGGCCTGTCCGAAATCCTGTATGCGTTCACTTCGGCGGCCGCCAACAATGGATCGGCCTTCGCGGGCCTGCAGGCCAACACGCCCTGGTACAACAGTGTCCTGGGTCTCGTGATGCTAATCGGGCGCTATGTCTCCATTATCCTCATGCTGGCGCTCGGAGGATCGCTCGCGGCCAAGCCGTCGGTATCGGCAACCGCCGGCACCTTGCGTACCGATACCGCATTGTTCGGCGGTTTCTGGCTGGCGACGATCATCGTAGTCGGTGCACTGACCTTCCTGCCGGCCCTGGTTTTGGGGCCGCTTGCGGAAATTTTCATGATGCATCCGCACGGTTGAATCGGGGGGAAGGATGAACGAAATCACGCATCGGAGCGAACGCAAGGCGCAGGCCTATCAGGCGCAGGCGGGAGGTCTCGTCAAGCGGGCACTCTGGGAGTCCCTGCGGAAATTCGATCCGCGCGTGCAGATCCGCAATCCCGTCATGTTCATCGTCTGGCTCGGCATGTGGCTCACGTTCCTGCTCGCCTTCGATCCGGATCTGTTTGGACGTGCCGCCGGTGGCGCGATGTATAACGCGACGGTCGCCGCCATTTTGTTTTTCACCGTGTGGTTTGCCAATTTTGCCGAGGCCCTGGCCGAGGGACGCGGCCGCGCCCAGGCGGACGCGCTGCGCCACACAAAAACGGATGTCCTTGCCCGGCGCATCAAGGCGGACGGCACGCTGGAGTCAGTCCCGGCCGAGGGGCTGCGTAAGGGGGACCGGGTGCGGGTCGATCGCGGCGACATCATCCCGACCGACGGCGAGATTCTCGAGGGCATCGCGTCGGTGGACGAGTCGGCGATCACCGGCGAGTCGGCGCCAGTCCTGAAGGAACCGGGAACCGACATGTTTTCGACCGTTACGGGCGGCACCAAGATCCTGTCCGACTGGCTGGTATTCAAGGTGTCGGCGGATCCGGGCCAGACCTTTCTTGACCGCATGATTCATCTGGTGGAGGGCGCGCGGCGCCAGAAGACACCAAACGAAATCGCGCTGACGGTGCTCCTCGCTGTCTTGAGTCTTATTTTTCTGATCGTGGTGGCGACCCTGAAGCCGCTTGCGGCGTTTTTGCACATCGATCTCGGGGTGGCGACACTGGTGGCACTCCTCGTAGCCCTCATGCCCACCACGATCGGGGCGTTGCTGTCGGCCATCGGCATCGCCGGTATCGATCGGGCCACGCGTTTCAATGTGCTGGCCATGTCGGGACGCGCGGTGGAGGCGGCAGGTGACGTCCAGACGTTGATGCTCGACAAGACCGGAACGATCACGATGGGCAACCGCCAGGCCACGGAGTTCATCGGTCTGCCCGGTTTCGAGGAGCTCGCGGTGGCGCAGGCTGCGATGGCGGCGTCGTGGTTCGACACGACACCGGAAGGCCGGTCGATCGTGTCGCTTGCGATGACACGGGGCGCCAGGCGCGAGCCTTCCTGGGATCAGGCGCAGGGTCTCGAGTTCAGCGCGGAGACGCGCATGAGCGGCACCAATCTCGCGGACGGCACGCGCGCGCGCAAGGGCGCGGTGGCTGCGGTGGCGCGATTCATACAGGAGAACTTCAAGGCTCCCGTTCCAGCGGAACTGAAAGAAGCCGCGGAGACGGTGGCGCGCAAGGGCGCGACGCCGCTGGCCGTTACCCTCGACGGCACTATCGTCGGCGTCATCGCCCTCTCGGATGTGTTAAAACCCGGTATGCGCGAGCGCTTTGATTACATGCGCACGCTCGGTATCCGCACGATCATGGTGACCGGCGACAACCCCATCACGGCACGCGTGATCGCCGGGCAGGCCGGCGTCGACGATTTCATTGCCGAGGCAAAGCCCGAGGACAAGATCCGCGTTATCCGTTCGGAGCAGGCGAAGGGACGGCTGGTCGCCATGACGGGCGACGGCACGAACGATGCGCCGGCTCTCGCGCAGGCGGACGTGGGGCTTGCCATGCATTCGGGCACCGTGCCGGCCAAGGAAGCGGCCAACATGATCGATCTCGATTCCGATCCGACGAAGCTCATCGACGTCGTCGCCATCGGCAAGCAGCTGCTCATTACACGGGGGGCACTGACGACGTTTTCCATCGCCAATGATGTCGCGAAATACTTTGCCATGCTGCCGGCCATGTTCATGCGGTCCCTGCCGGGACTCGGCGCGCTCAATATCATGCACCTCGCGACACCGCAGACGGCGGTGCTGTCAGCCCTCATTTTCAATGCGCTCATCATCCCGATCCTGATCCCGCTTGCCTTGCGCGGCGTGCGGTTCCGTCCCACCGGCGCCGATGCCCTGCTTGCGCGCAATGTCCTCATCTACGGGGTCGGCGGGCTCATCGTCCCCTTCGTCGGCATCAAGGTCATCGATATGGCCTTGAGCCTGTTCTGGCACTAGGAGGCCCCATGTGGCGCCCAATAGCAGGCGGTGCATTGCGGATGACCCTGCTTGTGTGGGTGATCTGCGGACTGGCGTATCCTCTTCTGGAGGTGGGCGTCAACCAGGCGCTTTTCCCACAGGCCGCCAATGGCAGTCTCGTGCGTATTGGGCACCGGGTCATCGGCTCGCGGCTGATCGGGGAGCGTTTTACCGGGCCTGCGTGGTTTCATGGGAGACCATCGGCTTGCGGCTACCACGCCATGCAGTCGGAGGCCTCCAATCTCGGTCCCTTGAGCCGCCGCTTGCGCGATCATTTGTGGGCACGGCGCGCGCGGCTGGTGCGTGAGCATCCGGAACTCGCGACCGAGCGGCTGCCCGCGGACATGATCACGAGTTCGGGCTCGGGCCTTGATCCCGATATCAGTGTGGCCAATGCCGAGATGCAGGCGCCCTGGGTCGCGCGGGCACGTGGATTACCCCTTGCGCGCGTGCAGGCCCTGGTGGCGGGCGCTACAAAGGGGCGCTGGCTCGGCCTTTTTGGCGAACCGCGCGTCAATGTAGAGGTGCTGAACTGGGCCCTGGCCAGGTCCGTGGCCCCGTGAGGACGCAATGCGTAATGGGGCGGCGGTTTTGTGTTTTTCTGGCTAGAATGAAGTCAACGTCCGGATCCGCGATTGCGGGGGACGCAAAGGTATATGGATACCACAAATCAGAGCCCGTCGCCTGAAGACGACATTCTGAAGACGCTGAAGGAAAGGCCGGCAGGCCGCCTGAAGATCTACATCGGTTCGGCGGCGGGCGTCGGCAAGACCTACCAGATGCTCCTCGAAGCGCAGCGTCTGCGCGGGGAAGGGATCGACATCGTTCTTGGCTATATCGAAACCCACAGGCGCGCCGAAACCCAGGCGCAGATCGGCGATCTCGAGCAGGTTCCCCTGCGCGAGGTGAGCTACCAGGGCCGTGTGTTCCAGGAGATGGATCTGCCGGGGATCCTGAAACGCCATCCGGAAGTCGTGGTGGTCGATGAGCTCGCGCACACGAATATCCCCGGAACCGAGCACCCCAAGCGCTATCAGGACGTCGAGGATATCCTGAAAGCGGGCATGAATGTCATCAGCGCAGTCAACATCCAGCACATCGAAAGCCTGAATCCCTATGTCGAGCGCCTCACCGGCGTAAAGGTGCGCGAGACCGTGCCCGACCGCATTCTCGGCATGGCAAGCGAGATCATCAATATCGATCTCAGTGTCGAGGATCACCGGGAACGGTTGCGTCGCGGCAAGATTTATCCCAGCGACAAGGTCGAAAGCGCGCTGCGCGGTTTCTTTACGCCCGAAAATCTGGCCGCCATGCGGGAGATGGCGCTGCGCGAGGTCGCCAGCAAGGTCGAATACCAGACCGAGGAACAGCGGTTGTTGCGCGAGGCGGGGCCGTTGCGCCGACCCGATCGCGTGGTCGTGTGTCTTGGTCCCGACCACGACGTCAATGTGGCACTCTTGCGCCGCGGGGCCCGCATCGCCGGCCGCCTGAATGCCGATTGGTCCGCGGTCACCGTGGTGCGCCCGGACCTCGCGCCGAGCCAGGCGCTCAGTCCCGTCCGTCACGAGTATCTGCGTCTCGAGCGCCTGGCCGAGGACCTGGGCGCCCAGTTCAAGGTCCTTGAGTCCAATAGTGTGCTCGACGCGCTCGTCAAGTTTGTCGAAGAGCACGGCATTACGATGGCGATCTTCGGCAAGGCGCGTCATGTGGGCTGGCGCCTGCGCCTCTTCAAGTGGCTGACTCTGGAGTTTCTGAACCACACGAACGGGGTCGATGTGCAAATCGTCGATACCAGCGAGCGCGAGCCGCAGATTCGCGCCTAGGTGACCTATGCTCCATTCGCTCAGCAACCGTCTCATCATTGCCATCCTCGCCGGCCTCGCCCTGCTGGGGACACTGGGCGGATTGTTCATCACGCGCATCGGGCAGCTCGATGAGGCCACCGGCCATATCCTGACCACCAATTCGCAGATCACGCGCACCATCAATACGTTGGACCAGGCGATGGCGGCCTACCGGCGCACCACCAAGAGCGCGGCACGCATGCGCGCCGATGCACGGTTCAAGAGCGCACTGGGCACGGCCGGGAATATCATGATCGCGCCCAAGGCGCACGAGCGGATTCAGGAGCTGGGACGCGCGTGGGACGCCTACAAGAAGCATCCGTCGCAGGACACCTTCCTCGCCGCGGAGGCTGATCTCCACGGCCTGCACGCCGTGGAGACGCGGGCGATCACGGAGCGCGAGCACAAAGCCATGCGGGCCATCCGTGATCTCACGCTGTATGCGACCCTGGGCCTTGTGGCCGCCCTCTTCGTGATGCTGATTTCTTCGCTCTGGATCGTGCGGCGGATCGTGCGCCCCTTGCGCCACCTCGCGCGCAGCATCCGGGATCTCAGTCCGTCGGGGGCGCACCGCGAACTGGAGCGCTACTCCCTTTCCGAATTCGACGATGTGACCCGCGAGTTCAACGGATTGTTGCGCCGTCTCGAAAAATACGAGCGGGGGAACGTCGACAAGCTCGTATTCGAGAACGCCAAGATCGACGCGCTCATCAATTCGATCGACGACGGGCTCGTCCTGCTCGACCGGCAGGGGAAGATTCTTCATGTGAATTTCATGGCAGGCATGCTGTTGCAGACGGAGCCGGGCGAGCTCCTTGGGCGCAACATAAACGACCTCAATATCGCCACGCGGTTTTACATCAACCTGCGCAATGCACTGGGCCCGTTGCGGCGTGAGGATCAGGACGAACCCCAGTACAGCCGCAACGAGTTCTCGCTCACCATCCGCGGGCGCCTGCATTCCTACATCCTGAAGACGGTGCCGTTCCGGGACCGGCGCCGCAGCACCATCGGGCTTGTGGTAGTGCTTCAGGACGTTACCGAGCTGCGCCATGCCGAGCACCAGCGCACGCAGCTTCTGGCGACGCTTTCGCACGAACTGAAGACGCCGCTCACGAGCTTGAGTCTCAGTATTGGCAGCCTGCATGAGACGGCCGAACAGGAACATTATCCGCACCATGTGCGGCAGTTGCTGGATGTCGGCCGGGAGGAGGTCAACAGGATGACCATGCTCGTGGAGGATCTGCTCGATGTGTCGCGGCCGGACGCGATTCGCACGAGCATCGAATTAAAGCCGTTCGAGCTGTGTGAGTTTCTGCGCCGGCAGGCGCATTCCTTTCGCCTGCAGGCCGACCTCCAGGATGTCGATCTCGTGGTGTCGTGCGTACCGGAACTCACCATTCACGCGGACCCCGTCAAGCTTGGCTGGGTTTTCAACAATCTGCTGTCGAATGCGTTGCGCCACACGCCGATCCACGGGCAGGTGATGCTCGCGGCGCGTCTTGAAGAGGACAAGGACAAGGTGGCGATCGAGGTCACAGACACCGGACGGGGCATTCCGCCACAGGAGTTGTCACATATCTTCGAGTGGTTTACGCAAGGGACGGAAGGTTCGGGGTCGGCCGGCATGGGGCTTGCGATCGTGCGCGAGATGGTGGAGGCGCACGGCGGCCGCATCGAAGTGCAGTCGCAGCTGCAGCAGGGAACGCGGTTTGTGATCACGTTGCCGCGCCAGCCGGCGGCTCTGCCGCTCCAGCCGACCGTTCCGCTGCCGGACGGTGGCTGATGGCCAATGTTCTCATTGTCGATGACGACCGCAAAATCCGGCTTTCGCTCGGCATCCATCTCGAACGCAAGGGGCATCGGATCCGGGACGTCGCCTCCGTGAATGCGGCGCTGAACGCCCTGAAGGAATTCCATGCGGATATCGTGCTGAGCGATCTGCGGATGGAGGGGGAGGGTGGGCTCGATCTCCTGGCGGCTGTAAAGAGTGATCACCCTGACCTGCCGGTCATCATCATGACCGCCTACGGCTCGATCGAGAGGGCGGTAGAGGCGATTCGGCTCGGCGCCGCGGATTTTGTGGTCAAGCCCTTTTCGCCTGCCGAGATCGAACAGGTTCTTGTGCGCAACATGCATATTTGCGGGCTGGAAGCCGAGAACCGCAACCTGCGGACGGCGCTTGGGCAGGGCGAAATCCTGACGCGCGCGCCCGCGTTCATGCGCGTGCTGGACATGGCGGAGCGTTTTGCCAAGAGCGAGGCGACGGTGCTCATCCTCGGCGAAAGCGGGACAGGCAAGAGCCTGCTTGCGCGCCACATCCACCGGATGAGCGGCCGGGCGCGCCAGCCGTTCGTGGACGTAAACTGTGCAAGCCTTGCGACGAGCCTTCTGGAGAGCGAGCTCTTCGGTCATTGCCGCGGAGCCTTTACCGGCGCCGTCAAGGACAAGATCGGGCGGCTTGAGGCAGCTCATCAGGGAACCCTGTTCCTCGACGAGATCAGCGAATTGTCCGGAGACGGCCAGGCGAAGATTCTGCGGTTCCTGCAGGATAAGGTCTTCGAGCGTGTCGGTGACACCAGGACCCGGGCGGTCGATACGCGGATCGTCGCCGCAAGTAACCGGGATTTGCGCGGACTGGTGGCCGACCACGCCTTCCGGGAAGATCTGTACTACCGCCTCAATGTGGCGGAAATCGTCATGCCGCCGCTGCGGGAAAGGCCTGAAGACGTAAGCCTGCTTGCCGACCATTTTCTGGCGCAGGCGGCGGCCCGCAATGGTTTTTTGTCGATTCCGTCCGTGGAGGCGGAAGTATGGGATCTTTTCGCCCGTTACAATTGGCCCGGTAACGTGCGCGAATTGTACAACGTCATCGAGCGTTGCGTGATCCTCGCGGGCCGCGAAAGCATCTCCCTTGCCCATTTGCCGGATCAATTCGCCAAGCACGCCACGAAACCTCTTTGATGGGCGGCCTCGGTCCGCCGGGGGTCTTCCTTGAGAAAATGGCTATATGTGATGCTTGCTGCCGGCGCCGTGAGCGCAATGGCCCATGGGGCCGACGAACGCATTGTGCGCGTCGACAATGGTCTCAGTCTGGGCTTCAGGTTCGAGCAGTTTTCCTATGTGGAGCCCAGTGACACCTGCGGCCTGGGTGTCTGTACGAATGCGGCTTCCGCTGGTTATCTCGATCGGGAAAGCGGTGGCCTGCCGGGATTCCGGTTAGCCTTCTCCCATCTCGGTTCGGCCGATGGCCTGTATGAGCGGCTTGCCTACGCCATGACGGCGGGCAATGTGCGCTATGACGGGTTCAGCAGTTCCGGAGCGCCCATCATCAACGGGTCATCATACGCGCGGATCCAGGATTACTCGCTGCGCTTTGGGGCAGCGTTTCCGCGGGCCGGAGTGATCGCCGTGCCGTTTGCGCAGATCGGACGCCATACGTGGACGCGGATCGTGGGAGCCGGCACGCCCTCGCACTATGAAGAGTACTATGATCACGCCTATGCGAGTCTCGGGGCGCTGGTGCAGGTGGTGTTGCCGGCGGGGATGGTGGGCAGCCTCTATGCGGATGCGGGCGAAATCTTTGCCGCCCATATTGCGGTGCCTGGCGAGGGGTTTTCCGCAGATCTCGGCGGCGGCCCCCTGGTCAAGGCCGGGGCACTGCTCGATCTGAGGG
The DNA here is from genome assembly GCA_021777535.1 of Pseudomonadota bacterium. Lineage (GTDB taxonomy): Bacteria > Pseudomonadota > Gammaproteobacteria > Acidiferrobacterales > Acidiferrobacteraceae > JAJYDN01. The sequence goes on along the minus strand of JAJYDN010000008.1, from coordinate 11,342 downwards.
TTACCCGGCGGATAGGGCTTTACGCGGGTATTCGCTATACACGCTACGGCTACGGCCAGAGCGCGGTGACCACGATCGGAAACTATGTGATCATGGAGCCTGAGAGCCGCACGATCCTGACCCGTTATGAAGGGGGGCTGCGTTACGCGTTCTTCTAGGAACAAGAATGATGACGGGGAACGTTTGTTTTTTGCCCTGTGGCCAGCGCCGCCGGTGGCGGCAGTCATGACGGGCGCATGGCATGGGGCAGGCGGCGTGCCGGCCGCCGAATGCCATATGACGCTCGCGTTTCTCGGGACGACGGGCGCCGCCGAGAAGGCAGTTTTCATGGAGCAGGCGCAGGCCGTAGGGGGCGAAGCCTTCACGATCCGCCTGGGCCGTCTGGCCATATGGGAAAAGGCGGGCGTAGTCGTTCTGGAGCCCGTGAGCATGCCCGCCTCCGGCGTGCGGTTGGCCGAGCGGCTGCGTGAAGGCGCAGCCCGCATGGGGCGGCCACTGCAAGAGTACCGGCCCCACGTTACGCTGGCGCGGGGACAGAAGGATCTCGCCGGTGGCACTTCGGTTGCCGTCGACTGGCTCGTGGAGGATTTTGTGCTCGCGCGGTCGGATCCGGCGGCATCGCCCCGTTACGCCATTCTCGCGCGGTGGCCACTGTCATGAAGCAGGCGTTCGACATCTTCCTCACCTTCCTGGTGGTCATCGATCCGGCCGGTCTGTTGCCGATGTTTGCCGCCTTGACGGCAGGCGGCAGCGAGGATTTCCGGCGCAAGATGGCCTGGCGCGGGGTGACGATCGCCGCGACCGTGCTGTTCTTTTTCGCGTTTGTCGGTTTTGGACTGCTGCGTGTCCTCGGTATCGGCATTCCCGCTTTTCGGATCGCCGGCGGCATCCTCCTTTTGCTGCTCGCCATCGACATGGTCTTTGCCCGCCAGTCCGGTTTGCGCTCGACGACCAAGCGGGAGGAGCACGAGGCGCGGGAGCGCGACGACATCTCCGTGTTTCCTCTGGCGATTCCACTGATTGCCGGACCGGGCGCACTGACTTCGCTTTTACTCACGCTGTCGCCAGCGAAGGGGGTCGGGCATGTGGCTTTGGTGCTGGGGATTTTGTTCTTCGTTTTGGCGATCACGCTCGTCGTGCTGCTGTCGGCGGTGCGGATCCTGCATGTCATGGGCGAAACCGGCGCCAACGTGATAACCCGGCTTCTGGGTGTCTTGCTGACGGCTCTGGCCGTGCAGTTCATCCTGACCGGCGTGCAGACGGGCCTGCTGCGGCCCTGAGGCCCGGTGGGATGCCCCAGGGGCGCGCGTGGGCCTGCAGGCAAAAAAGAAGGGCCCGCGGGGGCCCTTCCTGAACGCCGCTCAAGCGACGGGGGTTTTAGGTCCTGACGGGCCAGGGCGCATAGCCCGGGTTGCCTTCCATGCCAATCAGTCGCGGCGTGTATCCTTCCTTGACCGTGACCGTCTTCTGGTGACGCAGGTATTCGGTCACGAGGTCCCAGATCTTCGGGCCCGGGTGCTTGGCCCGATAGACGTCCGCCCATCCCGAAACCTTGTAGCGCTTGCTCGGCATGATGAGTTCGCCATTGGCGAGCCGCATGTCGGAGATCCGGTGGCCGATGTTGCGGTTGGGCGCGATCGTGTAGGTCATGCCGCCCACGCGCACCATGTCGCCGCCCTGCTGGTAATACGGGTCCTTGTTGAAGAGATTGTCGGCGACCCCTTCGAGGGTCTGCTTTAGCTGCTTGCCGGTGTAGATGTCGAGTGTCGTGGCCGGATAGGTGATGGCAGTGTTGTTCATGACCGCCTCCATCGTGATCGGCTCTCCTGGCAAGAGGCTCGTGCCCCACCGGAAGCCCGGTGACAGGGCGATCTGCGCGCCGGTCACGGCGAGCTGCGCGTCGATGATCATCTGGTCGAAAGTGCCGTTGAAATTGCCGCGGCGGAACAGCAGGCTGTCGTTGACCGCGAGCTGTTCGGCGAGCTTGTCCTTGTAGGGCGCACGCACCTTCTCGATGTAGTCGGCCATCTCCGGATCGGCCGGCAGGAGTTCGGCGAACACCGGCATGAGCCGCGAGCGGTAGCCGCGGATCTTGCCTCCGCGCACATCGAGGTCCAGCACGAGGAGGAACTTGGTGTTCGAGCCCGAGTTGAAGACGAGGGTCGTGCCGCCGCTGTTGCGTACCGGGACGGGCTCGGCTTCGGCGTCATGTGTGTGACCGCCCAGCAGCACGTCGATGCCATGCACCTGGCTCGCCATTTTCAGATCGACATCCATGCCATTGTGGGACAGCACGACAACCACCTTGGCGCCCTTTGCGCGCACCTCGTCGACGGTCTTCTGCATGTGCGACTGGTCAATGCCAAACTGCCAGTCGGGTACCATGTAGGCGGGATTCGCGATCGGCGTGTAGGGAAAGGCCTGGCCAATGACGGCCACGGACACGCCGTTCACATCGCGGATCATGTAGGGCTTGAAGACGAGATTGCCCCACGTCGAATCGTTGACGTTCTGCGCCAGGAATTCGATCGGATGGAGCTCATGCTTGACGGCCTCCATGACGCGCTTGGCGCCATAGGTGAACTCCCAGTGCGCCGTCATCGCGTCGACGCCAAGGAGCTTTTGCGCGCCAATCATGTCGCGCCCTTCGGTCCACATGGAGGTCGCCGAACCCTGCCATGTATCGCCGCCATCCAAAAGGAGGCTGCGCCCTTGCCGTTCGGCGCGGACCCGCTTCAGGAGGGTTGCCAGATGGGCGAAGCCGCCGATCTTGCCATAGCGCCGGGACGCTTCCGTGAAGTTCAGGTAGGTGAAGGCATTGGCGCGATGGCTGTTTGCCGGCACGTGAAAATACTTGAGGTACGCGTCGCCAACCAGGTGCGGCGGTCGCCCCCATGCAGGACCCACACCCAGGTTGATGCTGGGTTCGCGGAAGTAGACGGGCAGGAGCTGGGCATGGCAGTCCGTCATATGCAGGAGGCTCACGTTGCCATACGCCGGCATGTCATAGAGACGGGTCGCCGCCACCGACGTGTCCTTTTCCTGAAGACCCTTGACGCCGCAGGCCGATAGGCCGCTTGCGGCGCCCGCCACCGCCAACATCTGCAAAAATTCCCGTCGTGATAAATTCATGAAAACCTCGATCAGAGTAGGAAGGCACACTGCCGCCACGCCAGGGACAAGTTCGGCTTGTCCACGAACTTTATGGCTGTAGGTAAAGACGTCCCGCGGGCTGATTTATTCCGTCAGGGGCTTGGGGGTGCCGGCGCAGCCAGGGGCAACCCGTTATTCATGTACATCTGGTAAAAAAGCAAATCCCGGAAGGCGCGGCTATCTGCCGGCAGCGGCGCGGCACCTGCGCGGCGCAGGCAGCGGCGGTACTGCCCGGCGACAGTAAGCCACCTGTGCCGCGCGGGCTGGTAGCGCGGAAAGGCGGCCCCCTGGCCGAGGGCGGCGTCGAGAACGGTGCCGCCGAGACGCTGCCCGGCATGCTGCACATGACAGGCGGCGCAGGAGAAGTTGCCCTGGCCGCGCCGCGCCCAGAAGAAGTGTTCTCCCCGGGCGAAAGCCCGGACCGCCTTCCCGGGGGGGAGGGCGATATGTATGGGGTAGCCGGTGGCCAGGGACTTGCAGTAGGCGTCGAGATCAGTCAGCGGTCCGTGGCCGGGGTGCGCGTAGGGGGCCGCCCCATTGCGTATCCGGCAGGCATTCAAGGCCATTTCCAGGGTTTGCACGGTACCGGTGGAGGCGTCGAAGCGGGGGTAGCCGGCGGCGCTCCCGATGCCATGGCCCGGAAAGCAGTCCGCGTAGGTGCGCCCGTTCGGGAAGGGTCTCTCCCAAAGATGCTTGCCACGGGCCCAGGCGGCGGCGTAAGAGGGTGCGGTAGAAGGCGGGCGCAGCCTGGCCGGTACGCCATACGCGTACGCGCCAAGCGGGATCCCGGGGAACCGCAGGAAAAAATACGCGCGGAAGGCCCGGCGGTCCTGGCGTGGCCCGGCAAGCGCTGCCTGCGACGCGAGCAACAGGAGGCTTCCGGCCATGAGCAGTGCGCAGGCGCGCCACAGAACGCCGCGGCATGGGCCCCATGGAGCGGGAGGTTTCATGTCATCCCCCCGACCCTCAGCGCGTCCACAGGAAATCGACCAGTTTCTGTATCTGGCTACGGTTCAAGATCCGATATTTGCCAAAGGGCGGCATGACTGTGCGCGGGGCCGCGATGGTAGGGTCGTAAATCTCGGCAAAGAGCGCTGCCTTGTTGGGGAACAGGCGGTGCATGCCGCGCAGGGTGGGCCCCAGGTTGCCATCGGCGGATGTGCCGGCAATGGCGTGACAGGCAGTGCAGTTGCCAAGCCGGGGGTCCAGTGCGATGGCGCGCCCCTCGATGACGGTGCCGCCGGCGAGGCCCGGGTGGCCGGGCATGGTGGCCGCACCGGCCTTGGCGGCAAGTGACAGTAGAGCCCAACAGCAGACGGCGACTCTATGCTTCAACTTCATATGATGCGGTTACCCTCTTTCCGACACGGGCCGTGCTGGCTCTCGCCCGGTGTCGATAAAAACATAGCTCTGGTGGTGCCGGCGTCAAGGTGTGCGGCCCATCCGGCATGGGTCTGCCAGGGCCCGCCCGTGATCTGGGCGCAGGCATTGCCGATGCGTCGGCGCGGTCCCGCGGATTGCGTCTCCTGGGGGCCGGGAACAAGGTGGATGGAGATTGCCGCGATGGACGATTTCGCGCTGCGCGCCGTGGTGGATCAGATGACGCCCTGTTGCCCTGTGACACCGATCCCGAAAAACCACATGATGCGCGTCCCCGATGTATGCGGCCACGTCGTCGGCTTGCCGGGAGACGGCATCAACGGTGCCCCCGTTACTCTGTTCCCGCCTCTACAGAGGTACGGCCAGTCCGGCCCGCCAGGATTGCCGCCCCCAGTCTAAACCATGATCCGGGGGTATTGCCGGAGGGCTCGTGCAGGCAGTGAGTCATCGCGGATAGGGGCTCGGCCCGGATAGTGTTGTGAGGCCGCCTGGTACGTGGATGCCGAGACTTTCTGCCATGGTCATTGGCCGTAAGCGTCATCGCGATACGGGAGGTGGGTATGACAGACCATGAAGACTGCGACGGTGTGGATATCTTTATCGGCGTGGAGTGGGGAAAGGGTCGCACCATGCCGTGGCGCTGGACCGATCGGGAAAGCGGTTGCCGGATAAGGCCTTGCCAAATGATGAAGAGAAGCTGCGAACGCTGATCGCCGGACTCTGAATACACGGCACGCCCTTGCTCGTCGCCGATCAGCCCGCCACGATAGGCGCCCTGCCGGTCACGGTAGCGCGCGCAGAAGGCCTTGAGGTCGCTTATTTGCCGGGATTGGCCATGCGCCGCATTGCCGATCTGCATGCCGGCGAGGCCAGGACCGATGCGCGGGATGCCGCCATCATCGCCGAGGCCGCGCGCTCCATGCCGCATACATTGCGCACGCGGCCTCAAGACCGATGAGGCGCTGGCGGAATTGACGCTCCTGTGCGGCTTTGACGATGATCTGGCCGGGCCAATCACCTGGGTGAAACCGCATCCGCGGGCTTCTCACACAGATCCATCCGGCGCTCGAACGGGTCCTCGGGCCCAGGCTCGATCACCCCGCGGTATGTGCCTTGCTGCAGAGATATCCGACGCCTGCGGCGCTGTCTGCTGTGAGCGAGAGGCGCCTTTTGGCCTTCCTCGACAAACTCGCGCCGCGGCTTGCCCAACGACTGGCCGCCGAAATTCATCAGGCCCTGGACGAACAGACGGTGGTGGTGCCCGGCACGAAGGCTGCAGGCCTTGTGCTGCCAAGGCTTAGGCAGAGCTCGCCGCCTTGCGCCATCAGCGCGAGGAGCTCGCCCAAGAGGTCGAGCAGCGGGTCTTGGCGCACCCTCTTGCCCCGGGACCGGGAGCATGCCCGGAGTCGGCATCAGGACCGCAGCCAGGCTCCTGACGGGGGTCACCCCCAGAACCCTTCGCCTCGGCGGCGCATCTGGCGGCCTATGCCGGTCTGGCGCCCGTCACCCGCCGATCGGGCAGCTCGATCCGTGGTGAACATCCCTCAAGACGAGGCAACAAGATCCTGAAGCGGACGATGTTCCTGTCGGCCTTCGCGGCGTTGCGCGATCCCGTCTCCCGGGCTTACTGCGACCGCAAGATCAGCCAGGGCAAGCGGCACAATCAGGCGCTTATCGCTTTGGCCCGCAGACGCAGCGATGTGCTCTTTGCGATGCTGCGCGATGGGGCTTTTTATCAGGCGCCATCGGCAGCGCATGCTTGCCAAAGAACACAGTAACGGGGCGGCCATCCCATTACTCCTGGAGCACGTTCAGCATGGCGGGCGCCACACTTGTCATTGCGTTCCTGCCGATGCTCCCCGTGCGGATCCTGCCCATCAATTTTCTTTCCGATCTGTCGGAGGTGCCGATTCCTCTCGACCACGTCGATGAATCCCGTCTCGCGCCGCCGCATGAATGAGTATGGCCACGATCCCCGATTTCCTGATGGTGGCCGGGCCAATCGGTTCGCTGTTCGAAGTTATTCTGACTTTTTATGGCATGCCGCACATGTTCCAGGCAAAGGCGGCGCTTTTTTCATGCCAGCTGGTTTCGCGAACCGGTCGCCATGCAGGTACTGGCGACATTTGTCATCCGTACCACCGAAATCCACTTGTAAGCCGCCCCCAATCCGCTGCCGGCGGCGACCTCGCTGGCCGTGGTTCTGGCGGCGGCGTTGCCGTGGACCCTGCTTGGGGCGTGTGCGGGCTTGTTGTCGTGCGGCCGGGCTTCTTTGCCATTCTTGCGGCCACGGTGGTTACATACCTGACCGGTGTGGAGGTGGCCGGGCGGGTGGTTCTGCCGCCGCTTCGTCCGCCGCTCAGTCCTGTCTTACGGGAAGGCAGGCGGTACCGGGACGTGATTCTTGATACCCGCTATTTGTGCCGCCGCCCGCGCTTTTGCGCCGGGTGTGCGCGCAATGGCGGCCGCGAAATGGAGGTCGCGCAAGGCGGCGCGGCGGTTGCCGTCGAGATATTCCGCTTCGGCAAGCGCCTCATGCGCATGCACATAGTCCTCCCGATACGCAAAGGCGCGCGCAAGGAGCCGGTACGTGCTCGAGAGGCGCGGGTGACGCCTTACCAAGCGTTCAATGGACTTGAGGGCGGCGCGCGGGTGGATTTCGAGAAGGGTTTCGTCTGCTGATGCGGCAAGGCGCACGCTGCCGGGCCGTAGCCGCGCCGCCTGCCGCAGCTGGCGGACGGCCGTTTCCGCCGCGCCTGTGCGCAGTGCAAGCCGGGCGGCGGCCAGATGATAGGCGACGACGGTGGGGTGTTGCGCAAGAAGAGCAGAAAGGATGGTATGCGCGCGATCCCAGTGGCCCGCGCGGAGCGCGAGCAGGGCCAGCCCGAAGTGGAGCGCCTGACCGTCGTGGCGTGCGCCCAGATTGCTGACGAGCCAGGTGCGTGCTGCTCGTGGGGTGAGCGTGTCTGCGGCAACCGCGGCCTGCAGGCGATCGAAGGCCGGCCGGTCGGGAATGGGCGGGTTCGGGTAGCGCGCAGCAAGGTTTTCGGCCTCGCTGATGCGGATGTCGGTGGCCGGATGGGTGCGCCACGATTCCGGGATACCCGAATCGCTCATGAATTGGTTGGCGGTTTTGAGGCGCATGAAGAAGGCGGCCATGGCGTGTGGGTTGAAGCCCGCGCGCGTCATGGTGCGCAGACCGATGTGATCGGCTTCCGACTCGTATCCCCGGCGGTGCTCGAGTTCGATGTTGGCAAGACTCGCGGAACTGATCGACAAGGCTGCGATGCCGCCGTTGTATTGGGAGGCGCCAAGCAACGCGGCGCCTGCGAGGAGGCCCAGCAGTTCTGCCCAGCTCAGATGATTCGACAGCGCCATGAGGCGCGCAATGTGCCGCTGGGTAACATGCGAGATCTCGTGTGAGAGGACGGCGGCCATTTCATCCTCGTTTTGCGCCGCGAGTATGAGGCCCGTGTTGACGAAGACGAAGCCGCCCGGAACCGAGAAGGCGTTGACGACAGGATTCTTGATAACGAAAAACCGGAAGCGCAGCTGCGGGCTTGGGCTTGCCGCGACGAGGCGATCGCCGAGGTGACCCATGAAGGTTGTGATCTCGGGATCGTGCAGGAACCGCCAGGTGGCGCGCGCCTGTGCGAGGAATTTCTGCCCTGCCCGGTATTGCTTGGCCCGTGACATGACGACCGCCGACGGGTGTCCCAGATCCGGGAGATGCCCTATGTCCCCGAAAACAACAGGCGACCATAGCAGCGCCCCCAAGAAGAGCGCCGCTAGGCCTGTCCTCATGTGGATTCTGCGCGTGTCTACTTGCCTGCGCGCGGAGAGGACGAATAACGTTCCATCATCACGCGATCTTTCCAGGTCGACTCCTTGAGAACGGCGTCCGGAATGAAGAAGCGTTCAGCCGGGGCGACCGTCCTTTCCTTTACGATCCGCAGAATCTGGTCGTAACCGATCTTGTAGAGAAAGCCGCTCGCATCGGTCATGCGGGCAATCATGCAGTTGTCGTAGAGCCGGTACACGTAGAGGTTGGCGGGCCGAATCTTGCCGTCGTAGGTGCGCCACGCCACGGTGTAACGGGTGTCTGCCTTGAAATCTTCTTTTTTCAAAGGGTTAGCCTCAACAAAGAGTCCGGCACCCGGTGCCGGACATCGGTTTAGCCTGCGCGATCCGCGTGGGCGACTCTAGCATGAGGTTTTATAAGCCTGCAATTATATGCGCCCGCCGGTGACGCGTGTTTCGGGTAATCTGCAATGCCCATTCTTGCACGGGATGTGTGCCTTTTCTGTCCCTATTAAGGGTCCATGCCGGGATCAGCCAAGGGCGCGGCGCCTCTCTTGCGTAACCGCCCCAAAAAGCGCAACCTTACGCCCCTTATTAGTATTTCAGTTCCCTTTAAACAAGGGGGCGAAACTGCCGTGGGTGTCTTTAAAGACCTGGATCCGGTCGATCTTCAGCAGTGGCTTGATGGCCGGGGAGGCGCACTTACCTTGATCGATGTACGCACGCCGGCAGAGGTGGCGCGAGGCGCCATTCAGGGCGCGCGGTCGATGCCGCTTCATCTTTTGCCGCTGAATTTGTCTATGCTTGACAAAGGTCACCCCTTGGTTTTCTATTGCCAATCCGGCGGCCGATCTCAGCAAGCCTGCATGTTTGTCCAACAGCAGGGATATGAAAACATCTACAACCTGCGTGGAGGCATCCTGGCTTGGCAGCGTTGCGGGCTTCCCGTGGGAGTACTGTCGAGTTGAGAGAGGGGGGTTTCGCAGTGGTGGCGCTTTTGCCCTATTGCGGGAGCCGGGGATCAGGTATAGGTAGCATGAGCGCCGAACCCAAAAATGTGTCGCCACGGCGCCGACACGTACGTCAAAGAAGCTCAGATTGGAGGAAGTCATGGCAAATGTTGATAAGGAACTGGATGCGCGTGGCTTGAATTGCCCGTTGCCCATCCTGCGTACGAAGAAAGCTCTGAATGATCTGACCGGTGGACAGACCCTGCGTGTGGTCGCCACGGATCCGGGCGCCATCAAGGATTTTCAGGCGTTCGCCAAACAAACCGGCAACGAGCTTGTCGAATCGGGTGAAGCCAACGGCGAATTTACGTTCGTGCTTCGGAAAAAGGCGTAGTTGACTCCGGTCAACAGGAGATCATATGTCTACTAAGAAGCTTGCGATCATTGCAACCAAAGGCACGCTCGACTGGGCGTATCCCCCGTTCATTCTGGCTTCCACAGCCGCGGCTCTCGGGTACGATGTTCAGATTTTCTTTACCTTCTACGGACTGCAGCTTCTCCGCAAGAGCCTCGATCATCTGAAGGTCAGCTCCTTGGGCAATCCGGGCATGCCGATGCCGATGGGCATGGACAAGTGGTTCCCCGTCCTGGCGCAGGCCCTGCCTGGCATGCAGGGCATGATGACCATGATGATGAAGCAGAAGATGCGTTCGAAAGGTGTGGCGAGCCTTGAGGATCTGCGCAATCTGTGTGCCGAGGCCGATGTGAAAATGATCGGCTGCCAGATGACGGTGGACTTGTTCGGTTTCCAGCCGAGCGACTTCATCCCGGGCATTGAAATGGGCGGCGCCGCCACCTTCTTTGAATTTGCAGGCGAGTCCGACATCTGCCTCTTCATGTAAGGCAGGACGAACGGCTGTAAAGCTTCCCGCGAGGGGACTTTAGAGTTAGACTAAGCGGCAAGTATCGGTTATTATCGACCAGATAATTAGTAACTGATAATATTCTGAAGTCTATCAAGGAGCATTTGGATCATGGCGACGTATGCCGAAATGCGGGAAATCTATGATGATATCCGTCATGATTTTCGTTACGACCTTGAGTTGAATGGTTGTCTCAATTGTGGCGTCTGTACTGCCACTTGCCCCGCCGCGCACTTCTATGACTTTAGTCCCCGCGAAATCGTCCAGCTGCTTTGGACGGAAAATGTCGAGCAGGTCTATGACGCCATGCAGGAGAAGATCTGGGCCTGTGCCCAGTGTATGACCTGTGCTGCCCGCTGTCCGTTCAAAAACTCGCCGGGCGGGCTGATTGCCATCATGCGCGAAGTCGCTATCAAGCATGGCATGCAGTCGGCCAAGGATGTGTTGAGGCCGTTCGGCCGCGTGATGCTGAAGCTCATCACGACCGGCAATCAATTGTCGCCCGATATGATCCAGCCTGATCATTTTCCGGACTGGGGTCCGAACATCCAGAAGGTCGAGGGTGATCTGAAGGTGCTGCGCAAGGCGATTCCCGTGCGCACGCTGCAAACCACCGATACCGCGTGGGAAGTATCCCTGAAGACTTCCGTGGAGATGTACACCATCTGGGAAATGACCGGCGTGATGGATTCACTGCAGATCGTTGACGAAAACCTCTTCGACGTGATCGAGGACTTCATTGACGAGAAACGCGAAGACTACAACGACTGGCTGGAAGAGCAGGAAGACGCGAAGGACGATTAGCCGAGGGGCTGTATCCCCCTCGGCCCGCAGTCTGCTAGGCATCAAAGGAGACAATTTATGAAACCGACCGAACAAAGCCCTGGTAATCACAATTCCACGGCCCAGGGAGCGGGCACCGGTACCATGAAGCCGGGCTTTCATAACACCGACGGACAAGGGATCGCTGGACACGGATCCTTTTTCCAGCAAACACATCTGTCACCTGCCGAAGCGGCGGCCGCCACCGAATGGGTCCGCAAGCAGGTGGACCGCCGGACGATGGATCTCAGCGAGCGCATGGACGACATCCGTGAGCACATGTGGGAGCTCGAGAAGGACGGGCAGATCATCG
>JAJYDN010000037.1 GCA_021777535.1 Pseudomonadota bacterium | reverse complement strand
GGGCGAAAGCGGAATCGGGAAAAGCGAACTGGCGCTCGAATTGCTGAGCCGTGGCCACCGCCTCATAGCCGACGACGCCTGCGAATTCTTCCGGGTCGGACCCGACGTCCTCCAGGGCCGTTGCCCGGACATGCTCTGCGATTTCCTCGAAGTCCGCGGACTTGGTATCCTGAACATTCGGGCCATGTTTGGGGAAACCGCCGTCAGGCGGGAAAAAACGCTGCACCTGATCCTGCGGCTGAAGGACCTGGCGACGCATACGGCGCCGGAAATCGATCGCCTGCAAATCGAACAGCAGCGCCGCAGTATTTTGGGCATCGAAGTCGTCGAGGTGATACTCTTCGTCGCACCAGGCCGCAACCTCGCGGTGCTGGTCGAGGCGGCCACGCGTGGCCACATACTCCGCCGCCGGGGCGTCAATCCGCTTGAGGACTTCATGCGCAGACAGCAAATGGCAATGCGTTCGGGATGAGCTTCATCGTCGTCAGCGGCCTGTCCGGATCGGGAAAGAGCATTGCACTGCAGGCTCTTGAGGACATCGGCTTTTACTGCATAGACAACCTGCCGGCCGCCCTGTTGCCGCATTTTGCCGAAGAGATGCGGGAAGTCCGCACGGAGGTCTCGGATATCGCGGTGGGGATCGATGCGCGCAACCGGCTGTTTCTTGGCGGCGCGCCAACCAATCTCGAGCGCCTGCGCACCCTTGGCATCGATTACCGGATCATCTTCCTCGAAGCCGATGAGGCGGTACTCGTCAAGCGCTTCAAGGAGACCCGCCGGCGGCATCCGCTGACCGATGCCCAGACGCCCCTCCTCGAAGGCATCCGCCTTGAAAAGACCCTGCTTGAGCCCTTGTCTTTGTCGAGCGCGCGGCGCATCGACACCACGCATACGACGGCCCAGCAGCTGCGGCAGCTTATCTATGAGTTTGCGCGTGGCGCCAGCACGCGTGGCATCACGCTGCTGTTTGAATCCTTCGGTTTCAAGCACGGCACACCGCTTGATGCCGACTACGTGTTCGATGTCCGCTGCCTGCCCAATCCCTACTGGGAACGCGGGCTGCGCAGCCTGACCGGACAAGATGCCGCCGTAGCCGCCTTCCTTGAGCAACATGCCGACGTGGCCACCATGTTCGGCCATATTGCCGACTTCCTGACTCAATGGCTGCCGGGCTTCGAGCGGGAAAACCGCAGCTATCTCACTGTGGCCATAGGCTGCACGGGTGGCCAGCACCGCTCCGTCTACCTCGCCGAGCGCCTCGCCGCACATTTCCGTGCGCGCGGCATCAACACCCAGATCCGGCACCGCGAGTTGAGCCACACGCGCCCGCAGGAGAGCGCCTCATGAACCGAACGCCGGCCCCCTCAACCCGCCGGACTGCGGGGTCCGGAGACAGCCGGCAGGCGCTCCGGCCATGATAGGTCTCGTCATCCTTGCACAGCGCGACATCGCGCTCGGGCTGCTCGAAGCCGTCGATCATGTGCTGGGACAGAGGCCGCCTGCGCTCGTCGCCTTTCCCGTATCCTACGAAACGCCGCCAGACCAGCTTGGGCAGGGGCTCAGAAACGTGCTTGCCAAGCTCGACCACGGCGATGGCGTTCTCATTCTCGCCGATATCTATGGCGCGACGCACATCAACGTGGCGTGCCGTCTGCTGGAGCGCGACCGCATCGAACTTGTTACCGGCGTCAATCTGCCGATGCTGATCCGCGCCCTCAACTACCGCGACCGCCCCCTTCCCCAGCTGATCGAGAAGGCGCTTTCCGGTGGAACGGAGGGGATCGTGCGCGCAACCGAATTCTGCCTCGTCGACGGGGACAAGCATGAATTGCGCTGACGTGACCATCATAAACAAGCTCGGCATGCATGCGCGGGCGTCGGCCAAGCTCGTCAGCCTCGCGTCGTCGTTCGATTCCCAGATCACGCTCGCACGGGATGGACGCAGCGTGAACGCCAAGAGCATCATGGGTATCATGATGCTGGCAGCCGGCATGGGAACCGTGGTCACCATCTGCGCAGATGGCCCCGACGAGGAAGCGGCCAGCAAGGCGCTCTGCAGCCTCATCAACGCACGTTTTGGAGAAGGATCCTGATGCTCGCCCTTCACGGCAAAGGCGTAAGCGCGGGTATCGCGATTGGCCGCGCCTTCGTCCTGAAGCGGGAACGGGTCAAGGTTCAGGAGTACGTCATTCCGCAGGCGTTCGTCGAGTCCGAGGTGGAACGTTTTGCCCAGGCCGTGGAGCGCGCCCGCCATCAGTTGCGGGACATCCGCGACCACTTGCCAGACGCCGCTCCGGCGGAGGCGGCAAGCTTCATCGAGACACATCTGCTCATTTTGAACGACACGATGATCGCCGAGGCGCCCATACAGGATATCCGGCGCAACCAGTGGAACGCCGAGTACGCGCTGAAGGCACAGAGTGAGCGCCTGATCGCCGTGTTCGAGCAGATGGAAGATCCGTACCTGCGCAACAAGAAAGTGGATGTCGCACAGGTCGTCGAGCGCGTACTGCAGAATCTGGTCAATCCCTTCGACCGTGATGAGGAGCCCATCCCCGAGGATCTCGAGGGGCGCATCGTGATCGCCAATGATCTCACGCCCACCGATGCGGTGGCATTGAAAAGCAAGGGGATCGGCGCCTTCGTCACGAACCTGGGTGGTCCCATTTCGCACACGGCGATCCTTGCCCGCAGCCTGAACATTCCCGCGATCGTGGCGGTGCACGGCGCAACCCGCTATGTCGGTAACGAGGAGCTCGTCATCATCGATGGCAAGCGCGGAACCGTCATCCTCGCACCGGACGCCGAGATCATCAACGAATACCGGCGCCGTGCGCGCAAGATCGAGAGGGCGCGGCGGGAACTCGACATTCTGCGGGCCAGCGAGGCGGTAAGCCGTGACGGTGTGCCGGTACAACTTCTCGCCAACATCGAACTCCCCGAGGATCTCGAGAGCGTGCAGGAAGTGCTGGCGGGCGGCATTGGCCTCTACCGCACGGAATTTCTCTTCATGAATCGCAAAAACCCGCCGGACGAGGAAGAGCAGTTCGAGGCCTACGTAAAAGTGGTGCGGGCACTGGAAGGACGCGCCGTTACCATCCGCACGCTCGACATCGGCGCCGACAAGCGCGCCGACCTGGATACGCCGGTCAGTGCCGCCAATCCAGCCTTGAGCCTGCGGGCGGTACGCCTTTGCCTGCAGGAACTCGGGCTTTTCAGGGTCCAGCTAAGGGCGATCCTGCGCGCCTCCGCCTATGGCCGTGTGCGCCTGATGATCCCGATGCTGTCGAATCTCGATGAAGTCTTCCGGGTAATCGACCTGGTACGCGACATCCAGGACGAACTTCGGCAACAAGGAATCGGGTTCGACACGAAGATGCCGCTTGGCGGCATGATCGAGGTGCCGGCGGCCGCGGTTTCGGCCGACCTGTTTGCCGCCCACCTCGATTTTCTGTCGATCGGAACCAACGATCTGATTCAGTACACGCTCGCCATTGATCGCGTCGATGATACGGTCAATTATCTTTACGACCCCCTGCACCCTTCGGTATTGCGGCTGATTGCCCGGACCATCGAGGCTGGCCGCGAGCAGGGGATTCCGGTGGCGATGTGCGGAGAAATGGCGGGCGATCCACGCTATACCCGATTGCTGCTGGGACTCGGTTTGCGTGAATTCAGCATGCATCCGGCCGCGATGCTCGAGATCAAGAAGATAGTCCGCGAAAGCACCTTGCAGGATCTCGAGCTGCAGGCGGCGGAAATCATGCGCGCACGCGACTCGCGCAGACTGCACCTGCTCGTCGATAACCTGAACGCGGCCGACGATTCCTCCGAAGAGCGCGCCTGAAAACGGGCGCGCCGGCGGTGGATCAGCGGCGGATCCGGCGCTGCGGGAGCATGGGCCCTACCGGCTCAGCCGCCTGCTGTTCAAAGGGATACACGAAGGGCAGGCCGCGATCCGAGACGATGCAGATGAGACCTTTGCGATAACGCGCACGGCAACTGTCGAAACCCTCGTTCGTGCGCGGAGCAAACGTATCACGCAGGGGGGCCACTGCCGTTATCTTCCCCAGACGGAATGGACGCCAGAAAGGCGGCAGGCGATTGGCGGACGAATAGCCGCGAATCTGATAGCAATCTACCAGGATCTCTCCACGACGGTCGTCGCGGTAGATGGCATGCGGTTCAACGATCCGCAGCTGCGACTGCTCGCGGTACCGGATGGCACAGCAGCGGCGGTTCCTGATCGCATCGGTCAAAATCTGCAAGGTATTCTCGCTCATAAGACCCTCCTCTATCCTCTGCTCAATATCGTCTATTCTGGCCGCCTCTGCAATGGGGGATCGAGCCGCATGGCCGGCGAGCCGGACAGTTCGTCTGGTCAACCGAACACTTCGCCGAGCAGACCCCAGCGGGCGGCAAGCGTCTCCGTGGCATTCTGGAACTCCTCGGACCGGGACGGGTGATTGACGGGCATCCGCGACAGCATCCGCAGGCCGTCTTCCGGCGAAAGGGCCGCCAGCAAATGGATCAGTTCCCCGGCTTCGCTGCCCACGACCTCGCCGCCAAGAAAACGGCCGCTGTCCATGTCCGCCACCACGCGGACGAAGCCTTCCGGCTCGTCTTCGCCCAGCGCCCGCGGCGACGTGTCGAAGGAGGCAAAACCGATTGCCGGTTCGAAGCCCTGCTCTTCGGCCTGCTCCTCCGTAAGGCCGACGCGCGCCAACTCGACGGCACTGTATACGGCCTCCGGCACCGGGCGCTCCGTGCGCGTGCGCCGTTTGGGTTCCAGGATGTTGTCGATCGCGACCGCGGCCTCGAATAATGCGCGATTGGCGGTCATCGGGCCGCGTATGCAGTCGCCGATCGCATAGACGGAAGCCACGCTTGTCTCCAGGTGGGCGTCGACGGTGATGAATCCGTCGCTGTCACGGCCGATGCCGGCCGCCTCCAGGCCGAGATCCCCGGTGACCGGACGCCGCCCGGTCGCCATCAGCGCCCAGTCGGCCTCCAGCACGTCGCCCTCGATCTGCAATTCGACACCATCGGCGCCGGCAACCGCACCCGCGAGCACGGCAGTACGGGGGGTGACGCCCACCGCGGCCAGATTCCTTTTCAGCAGATCCATCGCCGCCGCACTGAAATCCTGCCGCGTGAAGGGGTCACGGCGAACCAGCCAGAGAACCTCCTTGCCGAAAAGCCGCAGGATATAGGCAAGTTCGATGGCGATGATGCCCCCGCCGATCACCGCTATGCGGTCGCCGGCGGGTACGGGCTGGTCGAAAAGCAGATCGCTGTGGATGATGCGGTCCGGGACGACGCCGATACCGGGCGGCAATGCGGGCACGGAACCCGTCGCCAGAATGATGGATCCCGCACCGATCGATTGACCACCGACATCGAGCGTCTGGCCGTCACGCAAGGATGCGTGCCCGCTGAACGCCGTCACACCGAGCCTGTGCAGATAATCCCGATAACTTGTCCGCACGCGGTTCACGACCTCGTGCTGGTGCTGCCATGCCTGCACGAGATCTCCCCGGAGCGATCCCACGACCCCACGCCCGGCGAGCGTCGGGTTGCGGGCGAGCAGACGGGCGCTGTGATACCAGTCCTTCTTCGGTACGCAACCGCGGTTCAGGCAGCACCCACCCCAGACCGCGCGCTCGACAATTGCCGTTTTTTTGCCCCGGAGCGCCGCCAGTACGCCAGCCCGATACCCCCCGGGCCCGGAACCCACCACAACGACATCAAACGCGTCCATACCCCTCCCACCACGTCAACCGCCTGTAACTTGAACCCCGGATTTGGCATCATGCGGCCAATGCGCGCCATTTTGCAGCTTTTCCGCCGGAGAACCGATACCCAGTACCTGGACGCGTTCTTTGCGCGTTTCGCCGGGCATACGTTGATAATCCACGGTGGACTGGGCGTGGAGTGGCTGGACGAACTTCTCCAGCTCGGCGGTGGCGGCAGGCACTTTCGCTTCCAGGCCGGCCCGTCACCCCCTCGCCACATGACCCCGATCGAGCAGGTCGTATATCGCCATATCCTGCCGCTCGAGCTGCCGTTGCCGCTCTTGTGTGCGGTCGGCGCCGATTGCATCGACATTCGCCATCTTCACGTCCGCGGACATATATGCCATCCCGGCGAAATCGCCTCGATATGGGCAGACATGCGCACACGGGAACGCAGACACGCAAGACTCCTGACGGATGGCCGGGGCCTGCGCGCGGTGCGGGGCCTCCCCACCGCCGACAACGGCTTTGAGATCGACGTCGACTAACGGCCGGCGATCGTCATGCGCTCGATGAGAAGGGAACCGGTGCGGGTATTGTGGCGGGTGTCGACGTCGCGCCCCACCGCAACCAACCCCTTGTACATGTCCCGCAGATTACCGGCGATGGTGATCTCCTCCACGGGATAGGCAGGCACCCCGTCCTCGACCCAGAAACCGGCGGCTCCGCGCGAATAGTCTCCGGTCACGCCATTGATCCCGAAACCGATCAGTTCCGTCACGAAAAGACCCCGGCCCATCTTTTTCAGCAGTCCGGCAAGATCCTCTGACCCCGGCTCAATCGTCAGATTGTGTACGCCGCCCGCGTTGCCGGTTGTCACAAGATTCAACTTGCGCGCCGCGTAGCTGTCGAGACAATAGCGGCCCAGGACACCTCCGGTAACGAGATCGCGGCGCGCGGTGGCCACCCCTTCGCCATCGAAGGGCGCGCTACCCATGGCCCGCTTCAGGAGCGGATCCTCGTAGATGTGGATGGCAGCAGGAAACAGTGCCTGACCAAGGGTGTCGAGCAGAAAGGAGGAACGGCGGTAGAGGCTCGGACCGCTTACGGCCGACACCAGATGCGAAAGCAGGCTCTTTGCGGCCTGCGCCTCGTAGAGCACGGGTGCCTGGCAGGTCTTTATCTGGCGGCCTCCGAGTCTGCGCACCGTCCGCCGGGCCGCCGCCTCGCCAACCATCTCCGGCGCCATCAGTTCGCCGGGCACCCGGCTCGTGGTGTACTCATAGTCGCGCTGCATGCCGCCTTCGTCCTCGCCGATCATGGCGCAACTGATGCCGTGACGGGTGGAGCGGATGCTGCCGATGAAGCCATTGCTATTGGCGTAGACGTCCGTGCTCTCGTGAGTGGTGACGCTCGCTCCTTCGGAATTGACGATACGGGCGTCGACGGCAAAGGCCGCCGCCTCGCACCGCGCGGCAAGCGCGATCGCGTCGTCGACCGTCAGCGCCCACGGATGATAAAGATCAAGGTCCGGGATGTCTTTGGCCAGCAGCGATGGATCCGCAAGCCCGTTGAACGGGTCCTCTGCGGTGAAGCGGGCTATGGCGCAAGCTGCTCCAACCGCTTCCTCGAGGCTATCGGTCCGCAGGTCCGATGTGCTTGCAGAACCGCAGCGCGTCCCGAAATAGACCGTGACCGACAGGCTTTTGTCGCGGTGGTGCTCAACTGTCTCGACGTCGCCCTTGCGCACCGTGACCGACAGGCCTTGTGCTGCGCTCGTATCCACCTCAGCCGCCGTAGCCCCATGGCGACGGGCCATTTCGAGGACCTGCGCCGCCACATCTTCGGCACCGACAGCGTGCCGATCCGCCGTGATCGTTCCCATTACTCCTCCGTTCCGCCAACAGTCAGACCGTCGATCCGCAAGGTCGGCTGACCCACCCCGACGGGCACGCTCTGCCCATCTTTTCCACAGGTTCCGACCCCGGTATCAAGCGCCAGGTCGCTGCCGACCATGTCCACGCGCGTCAGGACATCGGGACCGTTGCCGATCAGTGTTGCGCCCTTCACCGGCCGGCCAATGCGACCGTTTTCGATGAGATAGGCTTCGCTCGCCGAAAACACGAACTTGCCCGAGGTGATGTCCACCTGGCCACCACCGAAGTTGACCGCATAGAGCCCCTTCTTGACGGAGGCGATGATCTCCTGCGGATCCTTGTCCCCCGGCAACATATAGGTATTCGTCATCCGCGGCATCGGCAAATGTGCGTAGGATTCGCGACGTCCGTTGCCCGTCGGCGCAACACCCATGAGGCGCGCATTCAGGCGGTCCTGCATGTAGCCCTTCAGGATGCCGTTCTCGATCAGCACAGTGTTCTGCGTGGGAGTCCCTTCGTCGTCGATATTCAGGGAACCCCGCCGTTGGGCCAGCGTGCCATCGTCGACGACCGTGCACCCTTCCGACGCGATGCGTTCGCCCAGGCGATTGGCGAACGCCGACGTGCCCTTGCGATTGAAGTCGCCTTCAAGGCCGTGGCCGATCGCCTCATGCAGCAGGATACCGGGCCAGCCGGACCCCAGAACCACCTGCATGGTACCGGCCGGCGCCGGCACCGCCTCAAGGTTGACGAGCGCCTGCCGCACGGCTTCCCGCGCGTAGCCAAGCGCCCGCTCCTCCGTGAGGAAATAACTGTAATCCGTGCGCCCGCCGCCACCGGACGAGCCGTGCTCCCGCCGTCCATCCTGTTCGACGATCACCGTCACATTCAGGCGCACCAATGGCCGGATATCGGCGGCGAGCGACCCGTCGTGCCGCATGACGAGGACCGTCTCATGACTGCCGCCAAGGCTTGCCATCACCTGCCGGACACGCGGATCAAGCCGCCGCGCCTCCTGCTCGACTTTCAGGAGTAAGGCGACTTTCTCGTCCTCCTTCAGGCTCACCAGTGGGTCGTGCGGTTCATACAGGGCCAGCGCCCCGTTGCCTGCATGCACCGAGAGGGCCTGATTGCCTGGATTGCCGCTGCGCGCAATCGCCCGTGCCGCCGCGGCCGCGTCGAGCAAAGCCGGCATGACGATGTCATCTGAATACGCAAAGCCCGTTTTCTCCCCGGAGATCGCGCGTACGCCGACACCCTGCTCGGTGTGGCGGCTCCCGGACTTTACCTGGCCTTCCTCGAGAGACCACGATTCGTGACGGGCATACTGGAAATACAGATCCGCGTAGTCGATGCTGTGGCCCGCAACCCGGCTCATCACCGTCTCGAGATCGCCGCTGCTCAACCCGGCCGGAACCAGCAAAAATTCCTGAGCCTGCCGCAGGATATCCGTTTGTGTGCTATGGCTTGCCATTAGAATCTCCGATGCCGAAGGCTGGGCAATTGCGCCCGTACCCTCTCAAGATAAGTGCTCTCACAGGAGGCCGAAACGACGGCTTCGCCGGCCGCCACGCTGCCGATGATGCGGCCCCAGGGGTCTATGATCATGCTGTGGCCGTATGTGGTCCGCCCGTTTCCGTGCAGGCCCTCCTGGGCGGCCGCCACCACATAACAGCTGTTCTCGATTGCCCGGGCGCGCAGCAAAATTTCCCAATGCGCCGCACCCGTGGGCACGGTGAACGCCGCCGGGACGGTCAGGATACGTGCATCCTGGTCTACGAGACGCCGGAACAGTTCGGGGAACCGCAGGTCGTAGCAGACACTGAGCCCGATACGCCCAAACGGCGCCGCGACCACTAAAGGCGCGTCACCGGGCTCGAAGACCGCTGACTCCTGGTAGCGTTCGCCGGCCCCAAGATCGACATCAAATAAATGCATTTTATCATACCGGGCAACACGCTCACCGCCGCCATTGAATACGAGACAGGCAGCACGGACCTTGTCCGGCGCATGAGCCCGCATCGGCACGGTCCCGGCCACAATCCACAGGCCGAGCCGCGCGCTCGTCTGCGCGAGCATCTCCTGAATGGGGCCGCCCGCATCGCTTTCAGCATGCCGGAGGCGCTGGGGGGCCGACTGGGCCATCAATGCGAAATTCTCGGGCAACAACGCGAGGTCCGCGCCCTGTGCGCGTGCCTCCCCGAGAAGGGCGGCGGCGGTCGCCAGATTGGCATCGACGTCGTCGCCTGAACACATCTGGATGGCGGCGAGGCGGCTCACGGGAGATCCGCCCGCCGCTTGATGAGCGGCTTGCTCCAGGGTCCTTCGACGAAGTAAGTCATCCGGGTTCCCTCGCTGATCTCGCGGGCAAACAGTTTCTGCATCAAGAGCACCGCGGCGCCGGCGATCGGTCCGCCCAGCAGGCCGGTTGCCAGAGTGAGATTGTTCTGCATGTGCGGATTGACCTGGACCGTCAGGTTGAAAGTCTGGTCGATCAGGTTCGCGCGCCCCTTGATGCTGACGTTGGCGGCCGGGCCTTCCACGTCTATCGCAGGCGTGATCGCCCGGCCATTTTCCACGTACACCTTGCCATTGATCTGCCCAAAAGCGAAACCGCGTCCAAAGAGGCTGCTGAAATCGAGCGTCAGGTAACGTGTGATCGAGTCGATATTGAAGATGCCGAGGAGCTTGCCGGCCCCTTCGTTGACCTTGAGAAAACGGCCGTTGCGCGCCACGAACGTAAGCTTCGCCTCGAGCTCCTTCAGGGCGAACTCCAGCGGATCACCCGGCCAGTTGAGCGCGGCATAGAGATCGGCGCGGCCGCTCGCCACCTGGCGGGGATACCCCCATGCCGTGAGCGTGCCGCCGAGATCGGTAGTCTTCAGGTGGGCCGCAAAGGTCGTTTCCTGATGACCGCCATGCAGGGTCCAGCGCCCATGGCCGGAAAGAACGGCGAGCGGCTGTTCCAGGCGGATCTCATCGAAGAGAAAACCGTAGCGGAAGGGTTCGCCAATGAGGACCGCGCGGCCAAAGCGGCGTCTGCCGATACGCAGATGATCCGCCTTGAAGTCGATTCGCGGGAACGTACGCGGGTCCCATGGCGGGTCCGCCTGCGTGATGGGCACGCTCACGGGCGGAATGCGCAGATAAGAAAACAGAAGTTCCATGAATGGCGTGGGTCCGCCCAGGAAAAACCCCTGTCCCTGTGCGTCCGGGCCACTGACAGAGCCCGACCAGCGCGCCCTGGTATGCAGCAATTCGGCACGGACATCACGGAAGATGCGCCCGCCGACCGCAAACGATCCCACATGGAGCGCTACCGTGCGAATGGGCAGGCCGCCCGCGGATTCTTTTTGCGGATTCGCCACGAGGGAGGACAGCTTGCTGATGAAGTGCGCCCAGGACCCCGTATTGAGATAGCCGCTTTGCACCGACACGTTCACCCCCGGCGCCGTGTGCGCCGGCGGCCGCGCCCGGCCGATGCCGACCCAGCACCGCGCGGCCCCGCCAAGCGGCTGCACCACATGCACGCCGAGATGATGCGGAAGCACCACCGTGACCCACCTCGCGGTCCGCGTCCCCACGGCGCGCACATAGGCCATGAGCGGCACCCCGGACGGCTTTCCCGCGGGATAGGGGGCGCGCACCGCGGCCGCCTTCAGATCGGCCTCGCCGGCCATCACGAAGCGGCCGTCACGCCGGCTTACGGCATGGACACGCCAGGGCACCGCACCGTTTATGTAGTGCGACAAGGGCCCGAGTGCCTGGGCCAGGCCGCCTGCGGGGGCCTCGCCACTTGCGACGGTGGTCACCACACCCGCCTTGTCGGTGAGTGCGACATGCACCGGACCGCCGAGCACGTCGCCCTTGATCTTGCCCGACCTGGGTCCGCGCTGATCGAAGCCCAGAATCCCCGTGAGGTCCGTCAAACGCAGTGTGCCGTGACGCCATGGATAGGCAAAAGAATCGCTGTCCAAGAAGAAATTGCCGGTAAAGCGCACCGCAGGGGCCCTGCCCGCGGGTATGTGCAGATGCAGAACCATCCGGCTCATCCCGGCGGCGTGCGCTGCGCGCGGCAGATACGGCGCGCTCCGTCCCAGGTGGGGTCCAAGAACGCGCAAAAAGGCCGGCAGCGTGCCATGGCTGTGCACGACGACGCGGGCCGCCGCCGCCGGCGTGCCGATATGCTGCACGCGCACCGATACCTTCGATGCCGTGAGGGCCCCCAAACGCGCCGCACCGGTCACGGAAAGCGCCGCGCCGTGCGCTTGCACCGTGGCGGCAATACCCGTTGCCGCCGGCCATGACGGGAGAAACCGGTAACGGCCGTCGTGCACGCGCAGATCGGCGGTGAAAAGCCCCTGGCCATGACGGAAGGGAAACTCGTCCAGCGCGCCTTTCAAGACCACCTGGCCGCTTTCGACGGTCCCCCCGCGCAGGGTCCGCCTGAGCCATTGCCGAGTGGCCGCCGGCAGCCCCGAAAAGAACCGTCGCACGAGCGGTCTGATGCGCACCTTCCGCACATGGGCGCGTACCAGCACGACCGGACTGGCGCGACCCACGGTGACGACACTGGCCGCACCACCGACATCACCCGCCGTGGTCGCCAGCTGGAAATGCGGTACGCTGACCGAGTAGCCATTGGCGGCCCGGACCCATGTGACCGCGGCGGTCGCATGCCGGATGTGGAAGGGGCCGCGCAGTGCCTGTGGCCCCACCACGCGCCCATACCAGTCGAGCACCATCAGGCGTCCGGTGCCGTTGTGGGCGTACAGTGCCCCGGCCAGATTCCCAAACCGCACTCCGCCACGCCGGTCATGCACCCCCACTCCGTAGAAGCGCGTGCGCACCCGGTACTGCGGACGGGCACCCGTCGTGAAGTGGAGCCGGAAATGGACGACCTTTCCGCGCGGCTTCATGGCGAGGATGCGTACGATGCCCCGCGGCAAGCCACGGATGCGCGTGAGCGCGTAACGGACCTCCGTAAGATCGAGAGTGTTCGCAGACAGGCTCCAGGCGGAACCGGCGCGGCCAAGATAAAAATTGGCCGTCCGCCACGTCCGGCCATTGACCGCGAGTACGGCGTCGCCCGCATAGAACCGGAAACCCCGCGCGGTCTGCTTGTAGCTGAATCGCGCGCTCGCCGCCGGGATATCCAGGGTGCGGATGGCGGCCCCGCCGGGCAAGAGCGCCCGCTCGAGCCGCCCCTCGCCGCTCGCAAAGCGCAGATCGGATCCACGCCAGATCGTCCAGAGCTGCCCGCTGAAATGCCCGTTCAAGGGGCTTGGCACGAGCACGGAAAGTGCCCGCAGCTTGCCCAGGCGCAGATCCTTCGCGTTGATCCCGACCGCGCCCCGCCAGCGTCCCCCGCCGCGCAGGACCGCGTGCGGAACCTGCACGGACACGGTGCAGCGGTCACAGATACCCGGCACACGGGCCCGCACGCGCGCGCTGGACGTCCGCAAGCCGAGATTCCAGCTGGCATAGAGATCCCGCAGAACGGGATAGGTCCCATTGAGGAGCCGGATGCCGAGCAGACCGTCGCGCACCCTGATCGATTTTTCCTGTTGCAAAAACGACCGCCACGCCCAGGCTTTCTTGCTTGCCGGCAGACCCACCACGTGCA
Organism: Pseudomonadota bacterium; assembly: GCA_021777535.1. GTDB lineage: Bacteria > Pseudomonadota > Gammaproteobacteria > Acidiferrobacterales > Acidiferrobacteraceae > JAJYDN01. The sequence goes on along the minus strand of JAJYDN010000037.1, from coordinate 8,690 downwards.
CACCGGAAGATGTTTGCGCAAGACTGGCCTGCGGACCGACGAGCGTCATGCGCGCCGGCCGGATGCGGCCACGCAAGAGCGCAAGCCACGACAGACGCACGCGCACGGACTGTGCCGAAACGGCGTTCGCCCCGACCATCACCTGGCGCACCTCGAGTCCCGGGCGCCAGCCGGCCAGGGCGCTCACCGAACGCACCTGTACAGGAACGCCGAGCTCCTGGCCCGCGGTGGCGCACGCCTTCGGCAACAACCTCTGGAGAATGGGGGTAAGCCACACAGGCGTCGTCGCCAGCGCAAGGCCCAGCACAAGGCCCACGACCGCCAGCGCCGCCAACGCATAGCGGACGGGTGCGCCTTGTGCCTTCCACCATCGATCTGGCCGCATGGCTCTCATGACGATATTGTGCCCCATCCGCGGCGCCGGTCCGCACTGCCTGTCCGGCCAGACACCCCGCTAAATCAGGACGACGTCAAATTGCTCCTGGTTATACGCAGGCTCGACCTGCAGATGGATGGGCTTGCCGATGAATTCCTGCAGCCGCGCCAGGGCTGTCGCCTGATCCCCCAGAAAGCAATCGACCACCAGCTGCGACGCCACCACGAGATACTGGTCGGTTCCGAACTGGCGCGCCTCGCGCAGGATTTCGCGGAAAATCTCGTAACAGACCGTTTCCGCCGTCTTCAGAACCCCGCGGCCCTTGCAGGCAGGACAGGGTTCGCACAAGAGCCGCTCGAGGCTTTCCCGTGTGCGCTTGCGCGTAATCTCCACAAGGCCCAAAGGCGACATTTCCGTAACGAACACCTTGACGCGGTCCTTTGCCAGTGCGCGCTCGAGTGCCCGCAGGACCTGCCGTTTATGTTCGCTGTCGGCCATGTCGATGAAATCGATGATGATCATTCCCCCCAGATTGCGCAATCGCAACTGGCGCGCAATGGCCTGTGCTGCCTCGAGGTTGGTCTTGAACAGCGTCTCCTCGAGATTGCGCCGGCCGACATAGGTTCCCGTATTCACGTCGATGGTGGTCATCGCTTCGGTCTGATCGATGACCAGATAGCCGCCGGATTTCAGCGAGACCCTGGCTTCCAGTGCGCGCTTTATCTCGTCTTCGACGGAATAGAGATCAAAAATGGGCCGCTCGCCGGGATAGTACTCGATACGGGGGGCCACGTCCGGAATGAACTCGGCGGCGAATTCGACGGCCTTGTGATACGTCTCCCGCGAATCGATGCGAATCTTCTCGACATTGTCTCTCACCAGATCGCGCATCGTCCGCAAGGCGAGCGACAGATCCTCGTGGACGAGCGATGCGGGCCTCGCAACGCCCAGACGGTCGCCCGCAAAGCGCCACAGCTTGCGCAGGTAGGCGACGTCTTTCTGGATCTCCTCTTCCGTCACGCGGTCGGCCATGGTGCGCAGGATGAACCCGCCGCCTTCGTCGCCCATCGCGGCCCGCACGAGCGCCCGCAGGCGTTCGCGCTCCTGATCGTCCTCGATCTTCTGCGAGATACCGATGTGTTCGCTCATCGGCATGTACACGAGATAGCGCGCCGGCAGCGTGACCTGCGTCGTAAGCCGCGCGCCCTTGCTGCCGATCGCATCCTTGATGACCTGCACCGTCAGTTCCTGGCCTTCCTGCAGAAGGCTCTCGATCGGCACCGCCTGCCCCTCGACCCGCATGTCGGATAACTGCAGGAAGGCGGCGCGCTCAAGGCCTATGTCGACAAAGGCGGCCTGCATGCCCGGCAGGAGCCGCGATACGCGGCCCTTGTAGATATTGCCCACCAGACCGCGATGGCTTGCGCGCTCGATGTGGACTTCCTGGAGGACACCGTTCTCGATGACCGCGACGCGGGTCTCCTGCGGCGTCACATTAATCAAAAGTTCTTCGCTCACTTAAGGCCCTCGGCGCCCAGCAACTCGCCCAATTCGTACAGCGGCAATCCCATGACGCCGGAGTAGCTTCCTTCCAGGCGGCTGATGAACAGCGCGGCGCGTCCCTGGATCGCATACCCGCCCGCCTTGCCCAGCGGTTCCCCTGTGCGGCAATAGGCCCCGATCTGCGCGTCACAGAGCTTTGTGAAGGTGACGCGGCTTGCGCACAACACCTCGCGCAGCCCTCCCCCCGCTTCCAGGCACAGCGCCGTGAAGACGTCGTGCTCGCGGCCGGCCAGACGGCGCAGGAGGGCATGCGCCTCGGACTCCGTGGCCGGCTTATGCAGGATGTCCCCCTCCAGCACCACGATGGTGTCGGCCGCCAGGACGGGGTGGGCCGCGAGGCCCTGCGCGCGCACCAGCGCCTGGCCTGCGCGGCACTTTTCCCGCGCCATGCGCTGGACGTAGGAGAGCGTCCGCTCGCCCGCCAGCGGATGCTCGTCAATATGGGGCTCGACGACCGCAAAATCGATCCCCACCTGCTTCAGGAGGGCGGCGCGGCGCGGCGAGCTCGAGGCAAGATAAATCATTCTCCACCGCGGTGATAGGGTTTATCGGTGAGCATCGCAAATGCCCGGTACAGCTGTTCGGCCACCAGCACCCGCACGAGCGCATGGGGCAATGTAAGCGGCGACAGTGACCAGGAGTCGTCGGCCCGCTCCTGACAGCCTGCCGACAGCCCTTCGGCGCCGCCGATCACGAACGTGAGGCGACCGTGACGCATCCATGTCTCCAGGTCCTGGACGAGGGTCTCGCTTGTCCGCATGCGGCCGCGCACATCGAGGGTCACCACGAAGGCCTCCCCGGGGATCGCATCCAGGATGCGCGCGCCCTCCTCGCGCAGAAGACGATTCCTGTCGGTACCCTTGGCGTGGTGGGCGGCCGCGATCTCGGTCAGCTGCAGCCTGTAGGGTCCCGTGAGACGGCGCGCGTAGTCGTCGTAACCCGCCGTGACCCAGGCCGGCACCCGCGTGCCCACCGCCACCAGCCGCATGGCCATCAGGAGCGCACAAGCGCCTCGCGCTGTCCCTGATCGGTGCGGGCGAACTCCTCCGACCACAGCTTCTCCAGCGCATAGAAGGCGCGGGTCTTCGGATGCATCACATGCACGATCACGTCACCCAGGTCGACCAGCACCCATTCGCCGGTTTCCGCCCCCTCGACACCCTGCGGACGGTAGCCGTGCGCGCGCATCTCGTCATCCAGTTTGCGCGCAATCGACGAGACATGCCGGGTCGACGTTCCGCTTGCGACCACCATCGTGTCGGCGATGGTGGTGAGGTTGTGCACGTCGAGCACGACGATGTCCTCCGCCTTCGCCTGGTCCAGAATCCCCTGTATCAATTCGAGTTTCGTCATCAACCCTTACCCTGGTATAAGCCGTGTCGTTCGATGTACTCAAGTACGCCTGCAGGAAGCCAGCCCGGCGGCGCGGGACCATGGCGCAAGGCCTGCCGTAACGCCGTGGCCGACTCGGGCCGCTCGAGCGTGGTGACGAGCACCGCAAGACCGTGATCGGCCGTCAGGAGCTGCGCGGGCGTCGCGAGCCGCGGGCGCACCCAGGAAGGCAGCGCTTCGGTGAAGCCCGGGCGCGTGACGATGACGAGATGGGCCATGCCCAACAGGTGGCGCCACCGGTGCCAGCCAGGCAGTCCAAGAAAGGCGTCCATGCCCAGAATAAGCGCCAGGGGCCGATGGTAGCGGGCACGCAGCGCGCGCAGCGTATCGGCCGTGTAGGACGGGCCCACACGCCCATACTCAACCTCGTCCACGGCAAAGCGCGGATGGCCCTCAAGCGCCAGCCTGACCATCTCGAGGCGGTTCCGGGCCGAGGCGACAGGCGCTATCCGGTGCGGGGGGCGCGCCGCCGGCACAAAAAGGATGCGCTCGAGCGGCAGGGCGCACATCAAGGCCTCTGCGATGGCCAGGTGGCCGCAGTGAATGGGGTCGAAGGTGCCACCAAAAACCCCGATGAGGGATCCCTTGCTAGCCGCGGATATGCCCATCACCCCAGACGATGAACTTTTGCGACGTCAGGCCCTCGAGACCGACCGGCCCACGCGCATGAAACTTGTCGGTACTGATGCCGATCTCGGCGCCGAGCCCGTATTCGTACCCGTCGGCGAAGCGCGTCGACGCATTGACCATCACCGAGGAGGCGTCGACCTCGCGCAAGAATCTCTGCGCAGCGCTCCAGTCTTCCGTGACGATCGCATCGGTATGCCGCGATCCGTAGCGGGCGATGTGCGCCATCGCGTCTTCGAGGCCGCCGACTACGCGGATGGAGAGAATCGGTGCCAGATACTCGGTCTCCCAATCGGCTTCGGTTGCCGCAAGCGCCGAGGGCACCAGCGCGCAGGTACGGGGACAACCACGCAACTCCACGCCGTGCTCGCCATAGGCCTTGGCAAGCGGCGGCAACAGTTCGGCGGCACGGCTTTCGGCCACAAGGAGCGTCTCCATCGTATTGCATGTGCCGTAGCGTTGCGTCTTCGCGTTGATCGCCACCGCCAGCGCCTTGGCGGCGTCGGCCCGATCGTCGATATACACATGGCAGACGCCATGCAGATGCTTCAGTACGGGCATGCGCGCGTGACGGCTGACCAGCTCGACCAGGCCCTTGCCGCCCCGCGGAATGAGCAGATCGATGAAGTCGTTCATGCCCAGAAGCTCCATCACCGCGGCACGGTCAGTGGTATCGACCAGTGTCACGGCATCCTCGGGCAGGCCCGCTTCCGCCAGGGCCTTTCGCATGACTTCTGCGATCGCCTGATTGGAACGCCAGGCCTCCGAGCCGCCCCGCAGGATGCAGGCATTGCCGGCCTTCAGGCACAGGCTCGCCGCATCGGCGGTCACATTCGGCCGCGATTCGTAGATGATGGCGATGACACCAAGCGGTACGCGCATGCGGCCCACATGGATGCCCGACGGGCGGCTGGCCATCCCCGTGATCTCGCCTACCGGATCCGGCAACCGCGCGACCTCCCGCAGTCCCGCAGCCATCTGCGCGATGCGCGGGGCAGTCAGCGTCAACCGGTCCACGGCAGCCGCGTCCAGGCCCGCGTTTTGTGCCGCCTCCACATCCGCGGCGTTGGCCTTCAGCAACCGTCCGGCCTGCGCCTCGATCTGATCGGCCGCAACCTCCAGGGCCCGGTTTTTCACCTTCGTGGGCGCGCGCACCATCTCCGCTGCCGCCGCGCGTGCGGCCTGCCCCTGCCGCCGCAGACGCGCACCGAGCCCGCTATCTGCCGTCTCGACCATTTTCATTCCCATTCCCCCAGCGCAACCCCGCCAACTGCAAGGCGATGCGCCTTGTCATAAGCCACGCATCCCCCACGCCGCGTCCTTTATTGACGCGATCGAGGGCCGCGCACTGCCGCAAAAGGGCCGCCAGCTCTTCGGGCGCCTTGCGCCGCAGCGCCGCATCCAGCGCCGCCTGCCGCGCAGGCCAGATCCGTTCGCGCCGCCACAACTCCTGAAGCGAACGGCGATCGGTCACGCCGGCGGCACGCACCAGAAGACGCAATTCCCGGGCCAATGCCCATGTCATGAGTATCGGGTCTCGACCTTCGCTCTGCAAGCGACGGGCACAGCGATCGACGCCCGCCACGTCCCCCTTCAATGCGCAGTCCGTGAGGGAAAACACATCAAACCGGGACTCATCGCTCAGAATCTCCTGGGCGGCGGCAAGATCCGCATCCGGCACGAGAGCGAGACGCTGGACGGCCTGCCAGGCGGCCCCGACATTGCCTTCCGTGTAATAGGCCACCGCGGTCACCACATCGGCGTGGCGGATCCCCACCGCCGCAAGGCGGGCGCGCACCCAGGCCACGAACGCCGGGCCCTCGGGGACCGGGAGGCTCACCACATGCCCTTTGCTGGCCGCCGCCTCTATCCATTCGGCCTTTTGCGCGGCCCGGTCGAGCAGGGGGATCGTGACCACCAGAACCGTGTCGGCCGAAAGGGCCGGCAGGATCGCCTTCAGTTCCCGGGCAAGACCCTCGCGGCTGTCGGCGCGCAGCTCAACCAGCGTGCGCGGTGCAAACAGGGATGGCGAGGCGAGCTCTTCGCGAAAGGCCTGCCAGGAAAATCCGCTCTCCACGGTAAAGCGCCGCCGCTCCGTGAAACCGGCCGCCTGCGCCGCGACCCCGATCCGGCTCACGGCCTCGTCCACCAGAAAGGGCTCGTCACCGGCCACGAGATAGAATGCCGCAAGCGGCGTCAGGTGACCGGACAGCTCTTCGCCTTTAATGCGCATGCGGCGACTTCGGGGAAGCCGGCGGGAGAGGGCGTCTCCCGAAAGCGATGAGCCGCGCGACGATTTGCCGTGCGGCCGACCGGCGCATGCGGTTTTCGATATAACGCTCCTCGCGTGCCATGGCGAGGATATTCAGCGGATTCAGATTGTACTCGCGCTGGACCCGGATCGTGCCGGGACCGAGCAGGATCCGGCCGTGGGCGCCCTTCAGCACAAAGGACAGGGCATAGTCGAGCAGGTAGGCGGCAGCGCCTCCGTTGCTGTTGACGCTCACCACGACGGGCGCCAGGGTCTCGCCCGTGAGCTCGAGCGTCGGCAATGCGGCTTTGCCCGCAAATACGTCGGCGCCGTGATCGCGCAGCATGCGGCGCATGACGAGCACCATCTCCGGATACCGCAATCCACTCGCCGGCATGGTCACGCGCAAGTTCGCGAGCCGCGGCGGCAACTGATCCTCCTGCGCGGTGCGCAGGTGAAAGCCGCATCCCGCAAGGATCAGCAGCACACCTATGGCGACAAGGGTACGCATCAGCGCACGATGTTGATGAGCCGGCCCGGCACGACCACTACCTTGCGCGGCGGCTGGCCGTCGAGATGCCGCTGCACGCCGGCATCGGCCAGTGCCGCCGCTTCTACGTCGGCGGAAGTGGCGGATGCCGGCACCGTAATCTCGCTCCGGCGGCGGCCGTTGACCTGGACTACGATGGTGATTTCGTCCTGCCGGAGCGCGGCCGGGTCCGCCGCCGGCCACGGCGCATCGATGATCGGCCCCTCCCCCATCCCCAGATCGCGCCACAGCGCATGCGTGATGTGCGGCACGATCGGCGCAAGCAGGCGCAACAGGATACTGAAGCCCTCCCACACAAGAGGTCCCGCCGACGGTTCAGCTGCAGCCTCTTCGGCGGTCTTTTGAAGGACGTTGACGAGGCTCATGCACGAGGCGATGACCGTATTGAAGTGGTAGCGCTCGTAATCACGCACGGCCTGGTCGACGAGCTTGTGGATCTCGCGCCGCACGGTCCGGCCCGCCCCTTGCGCCTCGCCGTGCCGCTCGAGGGCCCCTACGGCGCGGCCGAGCGCCCACAGCCGCGCAAGGAAGCGATGCGCGCCAGCCACCGCCTTGTCGCTCCACTCGAGCGATTGTTCCGGAGGTGCGGCAAACATCATGAAAAGCCGGGCGGTATCCGCACCATAGGTCGACACGATCTCCTGCGGGTCGACCGTATTACCCTTGGACTTGGACATCTTCGAACCGTCTTTCAGCACCATGCCCTGGGTCAGCAACCGGGTAAACGGCTCGTCGGCTGCCACGAGTCCCTCGTCGCGCAGGAGCCTGTTGAAAAACCGCGCGTAGAGCAGATGCAAGATGGCGTGCTCGATACCGCCGATATACTGGTCCACCGGGAGCCAGTAGGCGGCCCGTTCGTCGAGCATGGCCTGCTGGTTGTCCTTCGAACAGTAGCGCGCGTAATACCAGGACGACTCCATGAACGTGTCGAATGTGTCCGTCTCGCGTTGTGCCGCCTGCCCGCAGCACGGGCAGGTCACGGCCAGGAAATCGGGGCGCAACTTCAGCGGCGATCCGCTGGCCGTAGGCACGACATCCTCCGGCAGCACGACCGGAAGGTCCGCGTCGGGAACCGGTACGGCGCCACAGCGGGCACAGTTGATGATGGGGATCGGTGCGCCCCAGTACCTTTGACGGGACACGCCCCAGTCACGCAGGCGGTAGTGTGTACGCGGTGCACCCGCACCGCGGGCCGCCAGCGCGGCGATGATCCGCTCCCGCGCAACAGCCGACGGCAGACCGTCGAACTCGCCAGACTGGACGAGCAGGCCGGGCTCCGTATAGGCCGCCTCGCGCACGAGATCGGCGGGCGTCCCCGCATACCCGTCCGGGACCACGACCACTCTCATCGGCAGCCCGTAGCGGCGCGCAAAGGCATGGTCGCGCTCGTCATGAGCGGGAACCGCCATGACCGCGCCCTCGCCGTATGCCATCAGCACGAAATTTGCGGCGAATACCGGTATCGGCTCTCCCGTCAGGGGATGGCGGGCGCAAAGCCCGGTGTCGACCCCGCGCTTGTCCATGCTCTCGAGCGCGGCTTCGGCTGTCTGTGCAATCCGGCTCTCCTCGACGAAGCGGGCCAGATCCGGGCGCGAGGCGGCCGCCGCCAGCGCCAGCGGATGCTCGGCTGCGATGGCCAGATAGGTTACCCCCATCAGGGTATCGGCGCGCGTCGTGAAAACCCTGAGCGGCTCGCGCCCGTCGACCGCAAACTGGATCTCCGCCCCTTCCGAACGGCCGATCCAGTTGCGCTGCATGGTAAGCACGCGCTCCGGCCAGCCGGGCAGGCGATCGAGCCCGGCCAGCAATTCATCGGCATAGGCCGTGATGCGCAGAAACCACTGCGGAATCTCCCGCCGCTCGACTGGCGTGTCGCACCGCCAGCAGCGGCCATCCACCACCTGCTCGTTGGCGAGCACCGTCTGATCGGT
>JAJYDN010000062.1 GCA_021777535.1 Pseudomonadota bacterium | reverse complement strand
TGTTGCGGAACGGAAACAGGCCGACAAACAGGAGCAGGACAGACAGCGTGGCCTTGATCAGGCGCTGCCTTAATTCCAGAAGATGCTCAAGGAATGTCGCCTCGACGCCTTCAGGCGCCTTCGCCACCGCCATCTGGCTTCCTCACAGTGGACGTTTCCTGGCGCAGGCCCGGACGGCGGGCACGCCGGCGGCCCCCGCGGCGCCGGCGCCGCGGCTTGGGTGCGGATTCCGCGGCGGCCACCGGCACAGGCGGCCCCGGCGGGATCTGATCGCTGGCCGCATCATCGCCTATCCATTCCTGCGATACGGGCTCATGAAGAAGCGATTTCGTGCGCTGCCATTCCTGATTCAGTTCCCGCAAGGGCGCCATGTGCTCTTCGCCGATCTGCCCGTCGAGATCCTCGCGTACCTTGTCCATCATCCGTCGCGCGCGCCCAAGCCAGCGTCCGGCGGATCGCGCGAGACCGGGAAGATGACGCGGATCCAGGACGAGAACAGCGACGATCCCGATGATCAAAAGCTCGGGGAAACTGAAATCAAACATGGGCGCTTATCAGCCCTTGGACTTGGTCGCCCCGCTGGAGGAACGCGGTTTTGGCGCCTCCGAAGCCGCAGCGTCGATGACACGGCCCTTGCCGGCAATGCGTTCGGGCTCCGCCTCTTCCTGCGCGGCAGCATCCTCCTGCTGCCCTTCCTTCATGGCCTTCCGGAAGGTCGAAATCGCGCCACCGAGATCGCTGCCGATGTTACGCAACTTGCTGGTACCAAACAGCACGACAACGATCAACAAGATGACCAACAGATGCCAGATGCTAAAAAGATCCATATAGCCGCCTCCTAAAAGCCGGGCAGTCGCCCGCCGCCGAGCACATGTACGTGTAAGTGGAAGATTTCCTGCCCACCACCGGGACCTGTGTTGATGATGGTTCGGAAACCGTCGTCGAGCCCTTGCCCGTGCGCAATGTGCGGAAGAATCATCATGACATGACCCATAAGCGCCTTGTGTTCCTCCCCAAGCTCATCCAGGCTTGCGATGTGCGTCTTGGGTATGACCAGGACATGAACGCGCGCCTTGGGGTACTTGTCGGAAATCACAATGACGTGCTCGTCCTCGTAGAGACGCGGCGCGGGTATGCTCTTATCCACTATCTTGCAAAAAATACAGTCCGTCATGATCGCGCCTCGCCACGAGCCGCTTTCTCGCTGAGACCAGACTGCCCGAACCGGCGCTCCAGCTCCGCCAGTACCTGATCTGGCGTCAGGTCCAGGTAGGCGAGCAGCACCAGGCTGTGGAACCACAAGTCAGCCATCTCGTGGATGACCTGCCCAGGCTGGCCGCCCTTGCCGGCGATGACCGTCTCGACGGCCTCTTCGCCCACCTTCTTCAGAATCGTGTCGATGCCCCTGTGATACAGGGAGGACACATACGAGACCTGGGGATCCCCTCCCTTGCGACTCAAGAGCACGGCATGGAGCCTCGTCAGGATTTCGTCTGCCATTATACTCCCTGTCCTCTCACTTGGCGCCGGCCGGCCCGTAGATCTCCGCGGACGATTTCAGAACCGGATCGACCGCCACGAAACGCCCGTCCTCGAGACGGGCAAAAAAACAGCTGGCACGACCGGTATGACAGGCGATCCCCGAAACCTGCTCTACCTTGAGCAGAACGGCATCTCCGTCGCAATCGAGCCGCACTTCGTGGAGACGCTGGATATGGCCCGATTCTTCCCCTTTCCGCCACAGCCGCTGCCGCGAACGCGACCAGTATATCGCCCGGCCCTCCTCGACACTGAGGGCGAGCGATTCCCGGTTCATCCAGGCAAGCATCAGGACCTGACCACTGTGGACATCCTGGGCAATGGCCGGCACGAGACCCTCGGCCGACCATTTGATCTGCTCCAAAAACGGTTCGCCCTTCACAGGCGCACCTCAAGACCGGCCTCGGCCATGGCGCGCTTGGCGTCGGCCACGCTGAATTCCCGGAAATGGAACACGCTGGCCGCCAGAACCGCATCCGCATGCCCCTCGACGATCCCGGCCACCAGATGCTCCCGCCGCCCGACACCTCCCGACGCGATCACGGGTATGGGCACGGCATCGGCGACCGCGGCGGTCAGGGCCACATCGAAACCATCGCGCGTCCCATCCCGGTCCATGCTGGTCAGGAGGATTTCACCGGCGCCGTAATGGGCCATCTTCTGCGCCCAGGCCACCGCGTCGAGCCCGGTTGCCCGCCGCCCCCCATGGGTGAAGACCTCCCAATGGTCACCCACCCGCTTGGCATCGATGGCGACGACGATGCACTGCGCGCCAAAATGATCAGCCGCCTCCCTGATGAGATCCGGGCGCGCCACAGCAGACGAATTGATGCTGATCTTGTCGGCACCCGCGTTCAGGAGGCGGCGCACATCCGCTACTTCGCGGACACCGCCGCCGACCGTAAGGGGGATGAACACTTCCGCTGCAATCGCCTCGACCATGGCCAGCAAAGTAGAGCGGCCCTCATGGCTTGCGCTGATATCGAGAAACGTGAGCTCGTCTGCGCCCTCGGCGTCGTAGTAACGGGCCGCCTCGACCGGGTCACCCGCGTCACGGATTTCCTGGAAACGTACCCCTTTGACAACCCGACCGCAGTTGACGTCGAGGCAGGGAATGACACGCTTGGCCAGCATCAGGCTGCTGCGCCACTGCCCGAACGATCCAGTTCGTCAGCAAGGCGTTGCGCGGCGCGCAGATCCAGCGTCCCTTCATACAAGGCGCGGCCCGTGATCGCACCCAGGACACCCACATCCGCGATCTCGCAGAGGCGGCGTATATCCTCCAGGGTTGTGATGCCCCCGGAGGCAATCACGGGAATCGAAACCGCTGCCGCCAGCTTGCGCGTCCCTTCGATATTGACGCCACCCATCATGCCGTCGCGCCCGATGTCTGTGTATATGATCGCCTCCACTCCATCGTCCTGGTAGCGGCGAACAAGATCGACCACGTCATGGCCGGACAGTTTCGACCAGCCATCCGTCGCCACGCGGCCTTCTTTCGCGTCCAGGCCGACGATGATGTGTCCCGGGAATTCGGCGCATACATCCCCGACGAAATGAGGCATGTTCACGGCCTTGGTGCCGAGGATTACATAACGGACACCCGCGTCCAGATAGGCCTGGATGGTTTCTTCACTGCGGATTCCGCCGCCGACCTGCAATGTCACGTCCGGGTAGGCGCGCGCGATCGCGTGAATCATCTCGCCATTGACCGGGGCACCGGCAAATGCGCCATTCAGGTCGACGATATGCAGGCGCCGGGCGCCCTCACGGATCCAGCGGCCCGCCACCTCGACCGGGTCGTCCGAGAAGACCGTTTCGTCTTCCATGCGCCCCTGCCGGAGCCGGACACACCGGCCATCCTTCAGATCGATCGCGGGAATAATCAGCATCAGCTATTCCGTCCGTCCCACATCACAAAATTCTGCAAAAGCCTGAGTCCGGCCTGTTGGCTCTTTTCCGGATGAAATTGTACAGCAAAGATGTTTTCATACGCTGCCGCCGAAGTAAAGGGAACCCCATAGGTGGTTCGCCCGCAACTCCAGGAAGCACCCGGATCGGGCGCATAGTAGCTGTGCACGAAGTAGAACCGGGTATTTTGCTCGATACCACGCCAAAGCGGATGCGGCCGCGTCTGGTAGACCTGATTCCAGCCCATATGCGGCACCTTGAGAGGGCGGCCTTCCTCGTCGCGGATGTCGCGCAACTGCGTAACCCGCCCCTGAAGAAGCCCAAGGCCAGGCACGCCACCGCCTTCCTCGCTGCTTGTGTAAAGGGCCTGGAGACCAAGACAGATCCCAAGAAACGGGCGCTCGCGGGCTGCGCGCATAACCGCTTCATGGAGCGCGTCTGCCGACAGGGCCTCCATGCAACCGCGGATAGCACCCTGACCCGGAAACACGACACGGTCTGCGCGCATGATCGCCGCCGCATCGTGCGCAAGCTCGACATGCGCCTGCGGCGCCACCTTCTCGATCGCCTTGACGACCGAGCGCAGGTTGCCCATTCCGTAATCCAAAACAGCTACGCGCACCATAGACCCTAGAGAGTCCCCTTCGTCGACGCGATGCTTGCCGGCGATCGCGGATCCTTCTCCAGGGCCATGCGCAGGGCGCGCCCAAACCCCTTGAAGACGGTCTCCGCAACGTGGTGGGCGTTCTGCCCCGCAATATTATCGATGTGGAGCGTCAACAGGCTATGGTTGCAGAACCCACGAAAAAACTCCTCTATCAAATCCACATCGAAATCATTGATGCGCCCACGCGGATACTTCACGCGATAGAAAAGCCCGGGCCGCCCGGACAGGTCGACGACGACGCGCGTGAGCGCCTCGTCGAGCGGAACATACGCGTGCCCGTAGCGGCGCACGCCCGCCTTGTCGCCGGCCGCCTTCGCAAACGCCTGGCCGAGCGTAATGCCGACGTCCTCTACCGTGTGATGGGCATCCACGGCCAGGTCGCCTTTGGCATCTATCCCCAGATCGAACAGACCGTGACGGGCCACCTGATCCAGCATGTGCTCGAAAAACGGCAAAC
>JAJYDN010000061.1 GCA_021777535.1 Pseudomonadota bacterium | reverse complement strand
CTGTAAGTCTTTGTTTTATATGGTGCCGGTGAGACGAATCGAACGCCCGACCTACTGATTACGAATCGCAAATCGCCCCCTTTTGCATCAACGAGTTACACGCCGCGAACCTGGCATTTACCTTATAATCCAACAACTTGCATGACTTGGTATGACTTGGTATGAATACCCTTTCAGCCCAATTTTTTTGAAGCCTTTTCCCAAATTTTTCCCAAGCGCCGCCCGGCTACCCATCTGATTTTTGATCAGTTAGTTGCGAGTTATATCGTACGGTATATAATACATGGCAGGTGTACTGATATTTTTCTGGGCCGCGAGTAACACAGAACTCGAGGGTTTTTAGCATCGAGGCGAGGCGCATTACCGCGCTCGTGGCGTTTCCGACGAGAAAGGGTAGTGGGTTCATAGGACAAGACCCAACCCCAAAAAGGTCCACCTGCTGGAATAGCTCATAGCTACAATCGTGGGCCAGCGACTGCCATACAGATCCTTTGATTATTCGAGGATTCTCGTATGGTTGCTCATACCACAGTTCTGACTCTTGATGAAGTTGCGGCGCTCACCGGGCGCTCGCCGAATACTCTCCGCGCTTACATCACCTCCCGCATCTCCGCGCGGCGGCGCCTCGTGCCCCCCGGCGCGTTCCGCGCCCCGGGGGCACGGCGCTGGGTCTGGGACAGGGAGACAGTCGAAGCTTGGCTGCGGTCGGGGGAATCCCTGCCTCAGCCCGGGCGCCCGAAAAAAACAAAAGGCGCGGGCACGGCGGCGCCGAGAAAGCGCGGCGGGCTTGGGGCATGAAAAAGCCCCGGCCGGTGAGTAAGCCATCAGGTATCGATGTGGAGTGGGCGGCTACATTTTACCATCGCGTCTCAGACCCCCGCCGCCGCCGGTTCATGGCGATGATTTTGCGCCGGCGGCGGGCTGTCGGGACGGCTGCTCCTGCCCCGCGGCCGAGGCGCACGTCAAGGCGCATACGGGTCCGCGCCCGCCGGTCTCCAACTGCCCGCCGTGCCGGCACAGGCGGCGGATCCTCCGATGGGAATGGCGACGGCGGTGGGGATCCACCCCGACGCCTAACCGCGCCACCCCTTCTCCCTTTTGACCCGGGTCTTGGGGGTGCTCTATGAGCGCCCCCTTCATCGACGTTCGCGCGGCGCTCGAGGCCCTGGGTATCAGATACAAAACATCGGGCAGGTGGATCCGGATCCGCGCCTCGTGGCGCGACTCCAAAGATTACAACATCGCCATCAGCGAGACCGGCGGCTGGCACGACCACGCGACCGGCGAACACGGTCGCTGGGATGAGCTAGCCGCCCGGCTGGGAATCAATGTTCCGGCAGAACGCGTATGGCGCGCGCCAGCCCGCACGCCTGTCCGGCAGGACGACTCGTCCGACCGTATCCGCCGCGCTCGCGGCTTCTATCGTCACAGTAACGAAATAGGCGGCACGGGCGGCACGTATCTAGACATGCGCGGTCCCGGCATCCTCGATGCCGCCATGCGCGCCGGGGCACGGGCACGCATGGCCTGGCGCGACGGCAAAGATCAGCCCTGCGTCGTCTGGCCGATCTACGATCTCCGCAACGGCGCGCATGGCGACCTCATCGGTGTGCAGAGGGAATGGGGTCGGGGGCACGCGAACAAAAAGATGCTTGGCCGGCATATTCTCGATGGCATATCAGGCGGGTTCGTTATTCCCGGCACCGGAGAGAACGCGACACTCTATGTAGTCGAGGGGCCCGTCACCGGGTGTGCGGTGGCCGCGGCCACCGGCTGCGCGGTCCTGGTGCTGTTTGACACCGCAGGCCTCCAGGCCGTGCCGACGGCCTTTGGGGCGCGGTACCCGGAGATTATCATCGCGGGCGACCACGACAAGTCAGGTGCGGGGGAGAAGGCCGCACTGGCGGCCGCCCGCCGGATCCTCCTGCGTCACCCCGGCACCCCGATCCAAATCACCATGCCGCCCGATGTTGGCACTGACTGGGCCGACATCCTCGAGCGCGATGGCGCCGAGGCGGTGAAGGCCGCGCTCGCGGCAGGCCTGCGCGAGCCGGAATTGCCCCAGCCGCCCACACCGGGCGGCGGGCCCGGGGGCAGGGTGATCCCGCTTGTCCCATGGGAAAAGATGGATCGCAAGCCGGCCGATGTGGTAGAGCAGACTCTCGAGGTGGCGGAGCGGTCCGTGCTGGATGCCGTGCGGGGCTGGACCGAACGAGACGGGGAAAAGGCGTTTCCGACGATTGTGCGGGTCACGCCAGGCGTAGGAAAGACCCACCAGCTGATCGAAGCCGTCAAGAACAGCGACAAGCCTTTCTTGATTCTCTGCCCGACCCTCGATCAAGCGCGGGCGGTCGCTTCGCGGATCCCCGGCTCGCACCTGCACAAAGGGCGGGACGCTGACAACTGCCAGCGTTTCGTCACGGTGACCGCCCTTGTAGACAAGCGGCGGGCCCCACACGCGCACGCGTGCCTAACCTGTAAGCACGGAACACCCGATTCAGATGCGCCCTGTACCTATATGCCCGCGCTGCGCGGCAGCGTCTACGCGCGCGTCGTCGTCGCGGCGCACGGGGCCGGGGCGGAAGACTCGCTTCTCTACTCCTTCTGTCCAAACCCCACGACCGGTCACGACACCCTGGTTGACCGGCGCATTGCCTGCGACGAGTCACCCGCTATCAACACGGAAACCCGGATCGAGGCGGGCCACATCCAGGAGTGGCGTGGTGGGATAGCTCGCGCCGAGACTCTATTGAAAGCGCGGGCGGCGGATATTCAGGGACAAATCGCGCTTGTGGAGCGCGCCGGCCCCGACACGCTGCCTGCACAAGCACTTCTGCGCGGTGTGGAAAAGGCCCAGACCTGGGTGCGCGCCATCGCGCCGGAACTCGACCGGCTGGCGTTGGCGCTGGCCGCCGCGCCGGCGGACCGCGATCTGCACCCAGTCGCCGATTTCGATGAGCTTGCCGCGCTTGCGAAGAAAGTACCGCCGCAGGCACGGCTCATCGATGCGACCGTCATCGAGGCCGTGGACCTGCGCCATGCGCAGACCCCCATCATTCCCTTGAAAGCGGTTGAGGCCTTGGGGGCGGCACTCGCCGCCGGGACCGCGTTTTTTCATCAGGGCACGGTGGTTTGCATGACCAGTGGTGCGCTCTGGCACCAGATTATCCGGCGCGGCGGCCTGTTGTTGGATGCCACGCCGTGGTCGCGCCAGGTGGCCGGCACAGAAGCGGCCGGCGGCGCGGTTGCGACCGTGCGCGCGGCGCAGCCGTACTTGACGCAGGATCAATTCGGCCCGCGACTGCACGGGCGAGGGGAACTCATGAAGAAAGATGGATTAAAAAGCGCCATCAAGGCCGTGCGCCGCCACATCGCAAACGGCGCGGTGGTCATCACGCACAAACCCATCGCGGACGCAATCAATGACAAGCGTTGCACACACTGGGGACGGCACAAGGCCTTCAATGACTGGAAGGACAAGGATCGCCTTGTGCTGTGGGGGCTACCACTCCTGCCGCCTCGTGATCAGATATTGCAGTACGCGGCGGACCGCGCCGCACTCGCGGAGGCCGGGGTGCATTGGCTGGCCTGGGACGGCTCCACGTCCCGCGGTCAGACCGTCGGGATCGACGGCTGGACGCTGCGCGTGGAAGCGCCCTTGCCGACCGTCCCGGACGCCAGGGCCTGGCTGCTGGACCGCCTAGCCGCCGACACGGCGCAGGCCATCGGGCGGCTCCGCGCCGTGCGCCGCGACAAGCCAGTCAAGGTGGAGATCTACAGCATGTTGCCGCTGGTCGGGCACGGACTGCGCATCGACAATTTTTACCACGAGAAGGAAGGACGCGCCGCAGACAGCCTCACAACACGCGCAGCCGTCGCGGCGGGGGTGCTATCCATGGGTGAGCATATGACACGAGCCAAGTTGTCCGACTTTGTTCTGCGCCAGAGCGGGCGGCGCATATCCAACACCACGCTGGATTGCACGCTCGATGAGATCCGCGCCACGGCCCTTTCCCGCGGCCTCACGCTGGATCAGGCCTGCGCGGCTTTGGTCGCGGCCGCGGAGAAGCTATTGAGCCGGCATGGCGGCGACGCGCTGGCGGCCTTGCAGGAGGTCGCCGGCCGGGCGCCGGCCACAGAATTGCTCCTATGGGCCTGCGCTTTTGAACCGCTCGCCCAGGGACCGCAGGCCGCTCAGGGACCGTAGCCAACACAACCCTGCCACTGAAAAATCCAACTATCGCGCGGGGCTAGCGAGGCTACCCCGTGCGTGGCGGCCGTTTCGGCCTCGCTTTCGGTGTCCAGGCTGTCCAACCGGCCATAGGCCGTGCGGCCTACAATGTGCGACCGGCAATGTCCGGGCCGCTCATAGCACCGGCGGCGCCCACGATGACGTTTACACGGTCATCAGGGGGAGTGAGTGGGGGGGTGGCTTCGATGTACACCTCGGCACTCCGGGGTATTTTTCTATAGCTGGCAGTGCGGGGGTGTACATCAGGTCTTGCGGTGGGTATAATACCCACCATGGACAGCAAGCGCGTCATCAAGCGGTTGGAGGCCGAAGGCTGGGTCCTGGTCCGCGT
>JAJYDN010000036.1 GCA_021777535.1 Pseudomonadota bacterium | reverse complement strand
AAGGTGATTGGAGGCCATGAGGCTTCCGACGCTGACGCCATATTGCTGGGCGATCCCATAGAGCGTGTCGCCGGGCTGGACGCGCATGCTTTGTGTTCCGCCATGGCGGGCCAGTGCGACGGTGACGCCGCCGCCCGCCTGGCCACCCGGAATCCGCAACACCTGGCCGACATTGAGCATCGAACTATCCAGATGATTGGAGGCCATGAGGCTTCCGACGCTGACGCCATATCGCTGGGCGATCCCACCGAGTGTGTCACCCGGCTGGACACGGAAAAGCCCCGGTCCCGCGTTGTTGCGCGCCACTGCCACTTCCGGTTGCCCTGTCTGGCGGATCACCAGACGGCGTCCGGCAACCGGAATGAGCAGGCCCTGGCCGACGCGCAGGAAGGTGTCGTAGAGATGGTTCGTGGACATGATGGCGCGCACGCTCACGCCATATTCCGCGGCGATATCATCCAGGGTGTTGCCAGGTTGGACGATATAGCGCGCCCATTGCATGCGGTCCTGCGGAGGCAGTTGGCTTAGCCCTTCGAGGAGTGCGGCCTTTGTGGCGACCGGTACGAGGATGGTATGGGGCCCATTGGGTGCGGTAGCCCAGCGGCGGTAGCCCGGATTGATGGCGTAGAGCTGCTTCAGCGACATGTTGGCGAGCCGCGCCACGACGCTGAGGTCGATCTGGGATCCCGTGTTGACGCGTACGAAATACGGGCTATTTGGAATGTCACGTAGCTGGAGGCCGAATTTCTGGGGATCCCGTACGATGTTCACGAATGCCATGAGCTTGGGCACATAGTGCTCGGTCTGCAGGGGCAGCCGCAATTGCGCGTAATGGGTGCCAAGTCCAAGCGCCTGATTATGGGCGATCGCCTGCTGAACCGTCCCTTCCCCGGCATTGTATGCGGCGAGCGCCAGATTCCAGCTGTGAAATTCTTTATGAAGCGCCTGCAAGTAATCGAGCGCGGCATTGGTGGAGGCAATGATGTCGCGCTCGCCGTTGTACCACCAATTCGTCTTGAGGCCCCAGAGGCGGCCGGTCGAGGGCTCGAACTGCCATAGTCCGACTGCTGCTGCGCGTGAATACGCGTCGGGGGAATAACCGCTCTCGATGGCCGGCAGAAGCGCAATTTCCATCGGCATATTGCGCTTTTTCACGTCCTGGACGA
Organism: Pseudomonadota bacterium; assembly: GCA_021777535.1. Classification (GTDB taxonomy): domain Bacteria; phylum Pseudomonadota; class Gammaproteobacteria; order Acidiferrobacterales; family Acidiferrobacteraceae; genus JAJYDN01. The sequence continues at coordinate 21,064 of JAJYDN010000036.1, read as the reverse complement.
TCTGGTAGAGATACAGATTGGCCCGCTGCAGCATGCCTTCGACGTATTGAGGATTGTCGACGAACCACTGTTCATAGCGGGCAACCAGCGGGCCTTCCATTACCGGCAGGCGGAATCCGGCGCGGATGCGCTGCCAGAGGTTCATGTAACGCGGGTCACTTGTGTCCTTCAGTGCTGCCGCGGATCCCGTCGGCGAAGGCACCGGTTCAACCGGGCAGCGTGTCTTGGCGGTGGTGGATCCGGCGTTGGCTACTGTGATATGCGCTTGCGGGGCGACGGCAGGTTCCGGAGCGGAGGCCGTTTCGCCCGGACCAAAGGATCGAGTCGGAGCCGTGGCGCAACCGATGAGGCCCATAAGGGTCGTCGCGAGACTGGTAAGACGCAAAACGCCCTTAAAAGATACGGTTGCCATGGCTTGAGACTATAGGAAATGGTGAGCTCGGCGTCAACGATCCCTATCCAGGAAAATCATCCTTCCAGCGTCGTAGTGTAGCGAAGACAGACGCATCCGTATCGGACTTTGGTCCACCTAGACGTGCGACGTGTGCACGTAGCGCCGGATCCTGTGTGCGCAGAAAGGGGTTTATCCGCCGTTCGTCGGCAATGGTGCTGGGGAGTGTGGGCTGCCCTGCCTCGCGCAGGCGACGGGCGCGGCGCTCGCTGTGGAGGATATCGTCGTTGTCGGGTTCCACATGCCGCGCAAAGCGCAGATTGGAGAGCGTATACTCATGGGCGCTGTATACGCGCGTCTGTGGCGGCAGTGCGGCAAGTCGCATCAGGGAGGCATGCATCTGGAAGGCGGTGCCCTCGAAGAGGCGTCCGCAGCCCGCAGAAAACAGGGTATCACCGCAAAATAACCGCCCGTCGGATACATAGGCCACGTGACCGCGGGTGTGTCCGGGGATTTCGAGGACGCGGAACGTGCCTATGGGCGTGTCGAGCGTCTGGCCTTCATGCACACCCACGGTGGTCCCAGGGATTGTCTCGGCAGCGGGGGCGTAGACCGGAAGCGCGTAGCGTGCCGCGAGCGTTTCGATGCCGCCCGTGTGGTCACCGTGATGGTGTGTACAGAAAATAAGCACTGGACGCAGTCCATACTGGTCCAGGGCGGCCATGACGGGTTCGGCCAGGCCGGGATCGACGATAGCAACATCGCGTGGTTTCGGTCCGGGAACGAGCCATATATAGTTATCGCGAAAGGCGGGAACCGCGAGGGCGTCATCCATGCCGCGAGTGTGAGGGGGAGAGCATGTGTGAGTCAATGGGCGGACAGGATGCGACGGGGCGTGCGCAGCTCACCCAGTGGTTTACGGGGCCGCTCGGTGTGTCGCTGCAGGCGCTCGAGAGTCACCGGCTGCGGGAGATCCTTGCCGGGTTTGCCGGTACGTTTGCCGCCCAGATTGGCCGCATTGGTGACCGGGATCTCCTGGAATCGAGTCCAACCGCCGTCCATGTCCTGATCGACCCTGACGCAAGCGGGGGAGGTGCAGCCGTGCGGGCGCTGCCTGAGGAATTGCCGCTCGACACGCGCAGCATCCAGGTTGCGCTGCTGCCGCACACGCTGGATGTCTCGGATGATCCCCATCAGGCGCTGCGCGAGGTCGAGCGCGTGTTGGCGCCCGAAGGTCACGTCGTTATCCTCGGGTTCAACCGGGTGAGCCTCTGGAGGCTGTCCTGTCTGCTGCACAGCCGGGGCGGGCGGCCGCCGTGGTGTACCGCGGCCATCGGCCTGTCGAGGCTGAAGGACTGGCTGTCGTTGCTCGATTTTCAGGTGGTGCGCGGCAGTATGCTTTATTATCGGCCGCCCGTAGGTCACGCATACCTTCGGGATCACCTGTTTTTCATGGAGCGTATCGGGGACCGCTGGTGGCCGCTTGGGGCGGCCGTGTATCTCGTGGTCGCACAGAAACGCCGGCCGGGCATGATGCCAATCCGGTCGCGTGTGCGGCGGCGCAGGTTGCAGCCGGCGTCCCGCCCGGTAGGACTCGGTCATGGCTGACAGGCCGCCTGTAGAGATATTCACCGACGGGGCCTGCCGCGGCAATCCGGGGCCTGGCGGGTGGGGCGCGATCTTGCGCAGCGGTACGCACGAGCGCGTATTGAGTGGCGCCGAGTCCATGACCACCAACAACCGCATGGAGCTCACCGCTGCGGTGATGGCATTGCAGGCGCTCAAGAAACCCTGCAAGGTGGAACTGGTGACGGATTCGCAGTATCTGCGCCAGGGAATTACCGAGTGGATCGCTCAGTGGAAGCGGCGCGGCTGGCTTACGGCTGCCCGCAAGCCTGTCCTGAACAAGGATCTGTGGCAGGCGCTTGATGCGGCCGCCTCACCCCACGACATCGACTGGCGATGGGTTCGCGGGCATACGGGGCACGAGGAGAATGAACGCGCAGACCGGCTGGCCAACGAGGCCATCGACAGATTGTTGCGGGCGTCGCGTTCGGGGCAGGAGGACTAAGGGGATTCCATGCGGCAGATTGTTCTGGATACGGAAACGACGGGTTTGGATCCGGCCGAAGGGCATGCCATCATCGAGATAGGTGCCGTCGAACTCATCAACCGGCGTGTGACGAACGCGGACCTGTTTCACGAGTACATCAACCCGCATCGCACGATCGACGCCGCCGCCATCGAGATCCACGGTATCACCAACGAGATGTTGGCGGACAAACCCTGTTTCGCCGATGTGGTCGAGCGTTTCCTGGCGGTTGTCGAAGGGGCGGAACTGCTGATTCACAACGCGCCCTTCGACGTGGGCTTCCTTAACGCGGAGATCCGCCGCGTCCGGGAATCGGGGCGGCCGCTGCCGGTGAAGCAGATCGAGGACTGTTGCAGTATCGTGGATACCCTCGCACTTGCGCGGCAACTGCATCCGGGACAGAAGAACAGCCTTGATGCGCTGTGCAAGCGCTACGGCATCGACAACAGTCATCGTGTCCAGCACGGTGCCCGTCTCGACGCGGTGATCCTCGCGGATGTGTATCTCGCGATGACGGGCGGCCAAACGGCCCTGTTCGCGGATGCGGTCGAGGCTTTCGAGCCGCTTGCCATCGACATCGGTGAGTGGGTGGCAGGCGAGCCGCTCGTGATCCGCGCCTCGGCTGAGGAATCGGCCGCGCATGAGGCGTGCCTTGAGCGCATCGACAAAAAGAGCGGTGGCCGCTGTCTGTGGAAGGTCCTGCGTCCGTCCGGGTAGCGTCTGTCCGGTGGGCTCAATGCGCCGGCAGCTTGCGTGCGCTCCGCCAGAATTGCAATAGCGCCACACAAAGCAAGGTGCCGAGCAGCGGGAAGGCGAGCCGATAGCCGCCAATCTCTACGGCGATACCTGTGAGCAGCGGGCCGGTTGCCTGGCCGATATCCATGATGGTGTGCAAAAATCCCATGCCAGCCCCAAATCCGCCGGCACGGCTGCGGTCGCCTACGAGCGCGCTGGTGGCCGAGGTGGTGGCGGCGAACCCTACGCCGAACAGCGCATTGATTGCCACCAACGGCATGAAGGACGTGGCAAAGGGTAGCGCGAACAAAGACAGGGCACCGGAAAGGAGGCCTGCGCGAATGAAGCGCGCGCGGCCATGGCGGTCGGAGAGGCGGCCGAAATAGGGTTTCAGCAGTACGACACTCAAGAGTTGCAGGCCAAGCAGGACCCCCGTACGCCATGCCGGCCAGCCGTTACGCGTGGTATACAGGGCCAGAAAGGCCTCGACGGCGCCGTAGACGAGAAATTGCGTCGCCTCGACGAGGCTTGTTGCGCGGATCAGTCTGTCCTGCCAGACCGAGGCAACGGAGGTTTGGGGTCTGGTTGCGCGGATCTCCGGCTTGGGCCGCGCGGCGGGCAGCCGGAAGCCCAGAATGAGGGCCACAAGGGCGGCCGCCCCGCACCCCAGAAAAACGCCGGTGAAGCCGCTCTTTGATATCAGAAATCCACCCAGAAACGGGGCAAGCGAGCGGCCGGCAGTGCTGAGTGCACTGTAGGTGCTCAACGCCGCGCCGCGCCGCGCACGGAAGCGCTCGGCGATTTCGGCGGTGATCGCAGTACCGAAAATTGCGGTCGCAAAGCCGTGATAGAAGCGAATACCCGCCAACTGTCCGATGTTTGTCACAAGGAGATACAGGAACGGGGCGGTGGCAAACACGAACAATGCCAGCAAAAGGAGCGGGCGGGATCCGAACCGGTCACGCAAGAGGCCGGCGGGGAGGCTTATAAAAATGCCCGGGATGGTCGATGCCATCGCGGTCGCACCGATGGCGGCGGGACCGGCTCCCAGGTGATGCGCAAAGATCGGCAGGGCCGGTGTCTTCGACATAGTCGAGCTCAGGAGCGCAAATGTGCCCGTGAGTCCGGCGAGGACAATGAAAGGTAACCGCCATACTTTCCGTGGGCGGCGCACGACGCGATGCAAAGGGTCCATGGCTGTGGCAGGGCGCTTTTTGTTGGAGGCGGGTGCAGAATAGCAGACGAGAGCCACCCTGTCGTGCAGGAGGTGTCACATGCGGGCGCGCCGTGCGCTGCGAGAGCTTCTGGATGGAATGGCGCCCGATGCGGTGGGCCGCGAGGGCTCCTGCATCCTCAAGGATGGCCGCCGTGTCGGCTGGGCGGAATACGGATCCGGGGGGCCGGTCATCCTCTACTGCCATGGTTTCCCCGGGTCGCGTGCGGAGGCGAGATTATTTGCCCCGGCGCTTGCGGCTCATCGTGTGCGGGTGCTTGCTTTGGATCGGCCTGGTTTTGGCCGCTCGGATCCCTGTCCGGGACGCACCATCCGGTCCTGGGTGAGCGATGCCCGTCAAGTGCTGGCATCTCTCGGCATTGCGCGCTGCCTGGCCCTCGGCGTGTCAGGTGGAGCGCCTTACGCGTTTGCGATGCTGCATGATGCACCCGAGGCTGCCGGCGGGGCGATCGTGTGCGGCCTTGGCCCGGCTGAGGCGCTTTTCAAGGAGCGGCGGTACTTTTTCCCGGCGGCGCAGGTTGCGCTCGGCCTGGTCGAGCGGCATCCGGCGTTTACGCCGATGCTGGCACGGCTCTCGGTGAAATTCCTGCGGTTACGTCTGGAGGTGGCGCCGATCCGCTACGCTGGCGGGTGCGACCGCGAGGTGCTTGCCGATCCCCGTGTGGATGGTCTTCTTACGGTCGCGCAGATCGAGGGGTTACGCCAGGGCAGCCGCCCAGGCGCGGACGAGTTGGGGCTTTATTTGTCGCCGTGGGGTTTTGCGCTTGAACGGATAGTCAAGCCGGTGACCTTGTGGCACGGTGCTGCCGACCGGATCGTGCCGATCCGGGTGGCGTATCACGTGGTGGAGCGTCTGCCGTTTGTGTGCACCCATTATCGGCAGGCCGACGGCCATTATTCACTGCCTATCAGGCACGCGGAAAAGATCGTGGATGCCTTGCTCCAGATTGATGGGAGCGTGTCTTCAGCCAGTCCGCGAGGCGTTTCTCGTTGATGGGTGGGGCAATCCAGCTGCCCTGGACGCAGGAAAATCCGAAGGCCGCGTCCTGCGCGAAGGCGTGCGTGGACAGGTCGTCGATATGATCTGCGTAATAGACGAGGTTGAGCGCGCGCGCCAATCTGCCGAGGCTTGCCGCAAGCCGCAACATCGCCGGCTCTGCCGACAGGGCGCATTTGATGCCATGAAAAGGCAGGTCCACCAACGGCCCCAGTTGCACTTCGCTGCCGGGGCGGATGTCGTCCAGTATAAGCCGGATACCGCTTCCGGCAAGCCCCAGCGCGATCTCGCGTACACGCGCGAGGCGCGTGATGAGTGCGGTCTCCGGTAGCTCCACGACGAGCCGTTCCGGCGGCAGGCGCGTGATCTTGAGCCATGAACCTAGCGTCTCGAGAAACCCGGGTTCGTCGAGGTCGCTTGCCCCGATATTGAGGTGCAAGGCTACAGACGCCGACTCATGGATGGGCAGAAATTCCGCCGTGAGGTCAAGCAGGCGCTGCGTGGCGCGGGAGAGCAATGGGTGATCATGCCCGTTTAGCAATTGATCCGCGCGCACCAGTCCACGATGGGGATGGTGCCAGAGCAGCTGTGCCTCGACACCGGCGGTGTCACCATTCTGGCGGCAGATGGGGCTGTAGGCGATCGACCATGTCCCCTGTTCGAGACCGAAAGCGAGTTCGGCGCGGTGTGCCGCACCGGGAGGCGGAGCGAGACGGGTCTTGTGCTCGTAACAGCGGCAGGCGCGGCCGCCGGCTCTCTTCACTGCACGCATCGCTTCGCCTGCGTGATGAAGCAGTACGTCCGGATGGTTGTCGTCCAGGGGAAACACGGTAAAGCCGATGCTGAAGTCGATGTATAAGTCTGTGCCCTCGCAGGTGATCGGTCTGGACAGGGCGCCGGTGACGCGGCCGAGGATCGTCTCGATCTGATCGATCTGCGCGATGTTCTCGAGGAGAAGGACGAATTCATGGCCACCCAGCCGTGCGACCGTGTCACACGAGCGGACCGATCCAAGGAGGTGGCTGCTGACGGCGGCAAGCAGACTGTCGCCATCCGGATGCCCCATGGAGTCGTTGATTTGCTTGAACGGATCGATGCCGAGTAACGCCACGGCCAGTAGCCGGTCCTGCCGCAGGGCGCGCAACTGCGCCCTCTCCAGGCGATCCATCAGCAAGATCCGGTTGGGCAGGCCAGTGAGGATGTCATGGTGGGTGCCCAGCTTGAGCGCAGCTTCGAGTTGCGAACGATAGTAGGCGGCGCCCATGAAACCCGCGAGCGTTTCGATGAACCGGGCCTGCATGTGCGTGGGTTTGCGCCCGGGATTTGTCCGCCAGGCAATGGTAAGCGCTCCCTCGACATGGCCATTGATCCGCATCGGGACCGCGTAGCAGGCCTTGATATCGAGTTCGGCAAGTGGCGCCAGGGCCTCGGGCGGGTTTCCGCGTAAACCGGCATAAACGGATTCACCGGTAGTGAGGGCGCGGCCAACCACCCCTTCGTTCAGGTGGCCCCGGAGGGTGCTTGCGCGCTTGACGATATGCGGTGGGGCGCCTTCGAAGAAGCGGTAGGTCCACTGCGTCCCCTTTTGCAAGGCAAGACCTACTCCCTCGGCACTCAGCAGCTCTGCTGCGCCGCGGGCCGCCTTCCGGAAAAACGGTTCGAAATCAACGGCCTCAGAGAGGTCTCGAAAGAGTTCCGCCTCGATCCCGCGTTGACTCGGCCGCGCCATGATCCCTAAGGTAAATGGTTCGCTTGTGGACACTATAGGATAGAAACGGTGGACTGGACCAGCTTTTGGGCGGGTGCAGGATGGGTGGCCGCCGGCCGGGGCGGTCGGCAAAAAAAGGGCTTGCGCGGTGGGGTGATGTCGGTGCGGCCTGGGCGCTTGATGTCTTGGGCCGGCGGACCCATATGGGAAGCCCAGGCGGGAGCGAGGAGGAATCTTGACAAGACGGCAATGGAAATGGCGGGTAATGACCGTCGCCATGATGTGTCTCATGCTATGGGCGGCGCTTTTTCTCTTGCATCTGCTGTTCGATCTCATGTGGGTGTTTTTTTGGCTGGGGCTGGCCGGTATGGTGGTTGGGGCGGTCTTGCACGTGCTCGAGGGATTCTGACGTGTAGGCGACATTGATCATATAATGAGCTCTGGTGTCTAATGCGTTGTCTTCAACAGAGGGCCTGCTTGTGGCCTGGAGGAGAGTGAATGCCTAATTCTAATTTGTTTCCGGATGCAGGACCCGGCACTTACAGTACGGTTCCCGTCACGGATGTGCTCCATCGCACCTATGCATTGCTGGCGGCGACGGTATTTTTCAGCGCGATCACTGCCGTGATCGGTATGCACAGCCTCTTTGCGTACCAACATCCCTTTATCATCATGATTGCGGCATTCATCAGCCTGTTTGCCGTGCAGTGGACTGGCGGACGCAATAGCGCGATGGCGGTGCCGCTTGTGTTCCTGTTCACCGGTCTCATGGGACTGTCGCTTGGACCTGCGATAGCTGTGTACCTGCGCCTTCCCAATGGCGCCGCAGTCGTTGCGGAGGCCCTTGTCGGTACCGCTGTGATCTTTGGTGCGCTGTCGGTCTATGCCCTGGTGTCGCGGCGCAATTTCAGCTACATGGGCGGTTTTCTGATGACGGGCCTCGTCATCGTCGTGCTGGCCTCGATTGCCAACATCTTCCTGCACATGGAAATGTTGCAGCTGGTGGTAGCCGGGATGGCGTTGCTGGTCTTCTCGGGTTTGGTGCTGTTCGATACCAGCCGCATGGTCAATAGCGGCCAGACCAGCCCTGTCCTGATGGCCGTAAGCCTCTATCTCGACGTTCTCAACATTTTCGTGGCGCTGCTCGAAATCCTCGGCGCGTTGCAAGGCGGCGGACGCCGGCGGTAACGGCAACGATCGAAGGTGCACACCGCCTTCCCGAACCCGGGCCTGCGTTCGCGCGCCTGGATCTCCGCTTCCTCCAAGGCGAGCTGAGCCGCCCCCGCAAAGGGGACGGCTCGGCGCCCTTATGAGGCTTCGCGTTCCAGTTCCTCGACGTAGCTGTGTGCCGCAGTCGGCAGGATTCGGGGTGGCACAAGAAAGAACCAGGCGGCCGCCGCTCCTATCAGGCACAGCCACATCGACAGGCGCAGCAAATTGTCGAGACTCAGGCTGTGCGCCTCGGCGGCAAGGTACGCTTGGGCCGCATGCAGCCCCGCTTGGTGGCGGGGGGTGTAGCGCAGCCACTCGGCACTCAGTGCGGCGTTGGCGCGGGCCGCGCCACGCGACCAGTACACGAACAGGAGAGACACGCCGATATTGGCGCTGAATACCCGGATGAAGTTGGTCGTGGTGGCGGCGCTGGCGATCAGGGCTGGCGGTATCTCCGACATGATGATCATCATAAGGGGCACGAACAGGATGCCGACCCCGCAGCCCAGCAGAAGAAGCGGCCAGAAGAGGTTGGTGAGGGCCGTTTGCGGGCTGAGGTCGACGCTCCCGTAGGCGGCCGCGAGTAACAGGAGGCTCAGGGTGGCGAGCCGCCGCAGACCGAGAAGGTTGCGCAAATGCTCGAGTACGGTGGACAGCGGCAGGGCGCTTAGGCCAATGGGCAAAATCAGGATGCCGCCCCACAGACCGTTGTAGCCCAGATATTCTTCCGCCCAGAGCGGCAGGGTCGATGCCCAGCCCATGAATAAAGCCCAGCCCAGGCCGAGAAGTGAAAGCCCCAGTGCGTAGTTGCGCTGCTTCAGATAATGAAAGCGCAGGAGTGGATAGGGCGTGCGTCTTTCGCGCCACGCGAACAGGTAAAAAAAGCCAAGCGACAGAAGCGTCATGTGCAGGATAAAGGGCGAATGCCACCAGCCGTTCTCCTCACCCTGATCGAGGATGACTTGCAGGGTCATGAGGCCGAAATAGAGGAGAATGAAGCCCGGCGCATCAAACGGCGTGGTCACGGGTGCCTGTGTGCGGACCGGCACGTTGCGGCTCCCGAGGGCAAAAGCCAGGCCGAAAAGCGGCAGGGCAAACCAGAAGACGAACCGGAAGCCCATGTCTATCGTGAGCCAGCCGCCGACCGCTGGACCGATGAAAGACGGGATGAGCATGGCGTTGCTCCAGAATACCGTCACAAGGCCGTGGCGGCGGGGCGGTGTTGCCCGCAAGAAGAGGCTTTGCGATAGCGGTACGAGAAGTCCCGCAGCCAAGCCCTCCATGCCACGCGATACCAGCATGATCCAGAGGCTATGCGTGAGCGCGCTTATCAGGGTACCGGTGCCCGCCACCGCGACGGCGGTCTGAAATACGCGCCGTTCGCCAAAGCGCGCCGTTGTCCACGGCATGAGTGTGATGCCAAGCGCCCAATGGACGATGTAATAAGTCAGTGTCCACAGCGCGTCGTAGCTGCTTGTGGACAGCCCCCCTGCCATGTAGGGGAATATGCCCTGCACCGCCGCCCCTTCGAAGGAGCCAAGCCCCAGCGCGAGCCCCACACCAGCGAAGAGGCCGACGATGCTGCGGGCAGGGACGGTGGCGGGAGGATTGTCCAAATGCGCGGAAGACACTGCGCAATTGTATCAGGTTGCCTTGCGCCGTGCGCACTTTTTGCCGCGTGGCGGGCAATCTTGTGCCCGGGTGTTTCCGGCTCAACTACCCTCCAGATTGTAGCGGCGTATCTTCCGGTAGACCGTCCGCTCGCTGAGATCGAGGATCTGTGCGACCTTGCGCCGGTTGCCCTGGTGTTCGCGCAAGAGGTGACGGATGTAATCGGCCTCTACCGCATTCATGGTTGATGTCTTCGTGGGGGCAGGCAGCGCGCCCGGTTGTGCCGGCGCCGCATCGAGCAGCTCGGCGCCGATGACGTCGCTGTGCGCAAGGGCGGCGGCCCGCTCCAGCATGTTGCGCAGTTCGCGCACATTGCCCGGGAAATCGTACCGCATGAGCCATTCCAGGGCCTCTCCCGTGAGATAGGTGTTCTTGCTGCTCGTTTTGTTGATACGTGCAAGCAGGGCTTCCGCGAGCGCCGGGATGTCGCTGCGGCGGTCGCGCAGGGAAGGCAGACGGATGGTTATGCATGCGAGGCGGTAGTACAGGTCTTCGCGAAAAGCACCGCGCGCGATCATGTCGGGCAGATCGCGGTTGGTGGCTGCCACCACCCGGATGTCGGCGCGAATGGTCGTGCGCCCGCCAAGCCGCCGGAACTCGCCCGTTTCCAATACGCGCAACAGTTTGGCCTGCATGGGCAGCGGGATCTCGCCGACCTCGTCCAGAAAAAGCGTGCCTCCGTCGGCCGTTTCGATAAGGCCCTTCTTCAGGCCGATACAGCCGGTGAAGGATCCGCGCTCGTGCCCGAAGATTTCGCTTTCGAACAACGACTCGCTGAGTGATGCGCAATCGATGGCAAGGAAGGGGCCGCTTGTGCGCGCACTCTCTTCGTGCACGAAATGCGCGGCAAGCTCTTTGCCTACACCGCTTTCCCCGAGAAGCAGTACGCCGACGGTGCTGTGCGCAGCCTGGCGCAGATTGTCGACAGCGCGCAAAAGCGCAGGTGAACGGCCGATCAGCCGGATTTCCTGGCAATTGAGATCCTTTTCCTCGGGAACCCGGCGGACTGATTCCCCAAGGAGCAGGCGCCCGTCCTCGCCTGTGATGGCATAGCCCAGGATGCGCGCCTGTTCCGCGTTCCCGTGGTAGTCGTAATGGACATGAAATACCTCGTGCGTCTGGCCGGTCTCGAACACCTGCTGGTGCGGACAGTCCTCCTTATGCAGGTGGCAGGGGCTTGTACGATGGTGTGAGATCTCGTAGCAGCGGCGGCCCACGATCTGGCTTTCGGCGGCCCCATAGGCGGTGCGGTAGGCGGCGTTGGCGGCGACGATCCGGTAGTCGGCATCGATCAGCACGAACGGCTCATCGCGGATGTCGATCAGCGACTGGACGATGTTGGTTGGCATGTTCCGGGCCCTGTCATGACATCTTGTCATGACAGTATGACAGGAAAACGGGCCGGCGTCATCCGTTTCTTTCCTACCTCGTTGAAAATAAAGGAAAGGGAGATTGGCATGGTATGTGCTCGTGACGGCACTCGGTCCCGGCAATCCGAGACTTAAACCAGAACGCGACCCATCGAGGAGTGAGGGAATGGCGCAACGCATTTTTCTGATACTGACATCGGGTACCCGGGAGAAGCTGCAGATGGCAGGCATGATTGCTGCCGTGGCGGCAGCGACCGGGACGGAAACGAGTGTCTTTTTGTCGATGAACGCCCTTTCGTATTTCGTGAAGGGAAATACGGCGACCGCCCCGGCCGAAGGCCCGGTGGGCCGGCTCATGGAAGAAAAAACAGTCCCCCCGTTCGTCGAGCTGTTCCATCAGGCAGTTGCGCTCGGCGCGGCGCGGCTTTATCCCTGCTCGATGGCCGTCGACATCATGCAGCTTGGGTCTGCGGATCTCGATCCGGTTCTGGAAAAGCCGCTGGGGTTGACGCGTTTTTTGACGGAAATGGAAGGCAGCCAGGTAATGACGTTCTGATCGCGGCTCACGGCCGCATGGATTTGACGAGGAGCAACGTGGTTATGCCGAGTACACGAGTGATCGACGCGCGGGGTGCGTTCTGTCCGGGACCTTTGATGGAGCTGCTGGCGGCCATCAAGGAGATCGAGGTAGGTGATTCGCTGGAGGTCCTGTCGACGGACAAGGGATCTGCGGACGATATCCCCGAATGGGCGCGGAAGGTGGGCCACGATGTGATCGAAACGCGCGAGGATGGGGGGGTCTATCACGTTGTCATCCGCAAGACAAAATAACGAAAGGCTGTGACAACCAGGAGGTTTGCATATGAAAAAAGTCGTAATCGTCGGTGGAGGAACCGGCGGCACCATCCTCGCCAACAATCTTGCCCGGCGGCTGGCGCATGAGCTGCATGCGGGGCAGGTCAGCCTGACGGTATTGTCGGCATCGGACAAGCATATGTATCAGCCCGGTCTGCTGTATGTGGCCTTCGGACGCATGGAGGCAAGCGAGCTCTACCAGGACCAGGCTTCGCTGCTTGAGGCAGGCATTACGTTCCATGTCGACCCGGTCGAGAAGTTCGTCCTCGACAAGAATCATGTGGTTACCAAATCGGGGAAGACTTTCGAGTATGACTACCTGGCGGTCGCCACCGGTTCCCGTGCGATGCCGGATATGGTGCCGGGCATGGCCGAAAATGCCCATCATGTCTACACCGTGGAAGCGGCCACCCGCACCTGCGAGGCCCTACGCAACTTTCAGGGCGGCAAAATAGCGGTCATTACCGGCGTGCCCCACAAGTGCCCCATGGTGCCCCTGGAAGTCACTTTCATGATGTATGACTATATCAAGGACAGGGGATTGCTCGACAAGACGCACATCCATTACACCTATCCCATAGGACGCGTGCATTCGCTCGAAAACGTGGCGAAATGGGCGGCCCCCGAATTCGACCGTCTTGGTATCACATACGAGACGCTCTTTAATGCGAAGAGCGTGGATGGTGCAAAAAAGCAGGTACTGAGTGAAGAAGGCAGCACGGTCGATTATGACCTCTTGATCGCGATTCCACCCCACAAGGGGATGGAAGTCATCGAGAAGGAAGGCCTCGGCAAGTCCGGATTCATGCCCACCAACCGGGGTACGCTCAATCTCGAGGGGCGCGACAACGTATTCGTTCTCGGTGATACCACCAATCTGCCTATCAGCAAGGCGGGTTCGACCGCCCATTACGAGGCGGAGGCGCTCGGCGAAAACCTGGCCGCGCTGGTACGGCACGGTCACATGGTGCGTCTTTACGAAGGCAAGGTGTTCTGTTTCATAGAGGCGGGAAAGGACCGTGCCACGTATGCGTCCTTTGACTACATGAATCCGCCGCAGCCAAAGCCGCCGACGAAGGCCATACACTGGTTCAAGCTCGCTTACAACAGGCTGTATTGGAACAGCGTTCGTGGTTTGCTCTAAGGGGGCACTATGGGAATAGATACGAAAGATCCGGCGGAGCGCGACGGGAGGGCCGCCATCGACCGTATTCTCGATGGTGCGCAGGATGCATTGACAGACGAGATGATCGGCAGATTGGCGGACACCATGAGCGCCAGCATGACGCTTCTGGATCACGCGAACCGCCTGCAGATCGGCAAGGCTTTACCGATCCTCGCACAGATGACCGAGAACGGGGATCTGGAGCGGCTTTCGCATGTGGCGCGTCTGATCGGTGCTGCGCAGGACGCCCTTACCGACGAGATGGTGGTGCGTGTCTCCGGCGTGGCCGGCCGGGTACTCGAGCTTCTCGATCGCGCCAACGATCCCAAGCTTGAACGAATGGTGGCGCTCCTGGTTCGCGTAGCAGGTTACCTCGACGATGCAGCCATCGAGAAGATCGCGCAGGTGGTGCCAACCATGGCGGAGGCGTGCGGCGCCATTGCAGGGAGTCCCGATTGCCGTGAAGGCGGCAAATTGCTGGCGGCATTGATGGGGGCGGCGCAATCGGCAGGTATGGAGGCGGCCAAGGAAGGTCCGATGCCAGGGGGGGTGAGGGGTCTATGGCATCTGGCCATGCAGCCGCGCACGCAGGAAGCAATCCGGTATCTGAGCCTGGTGGCGGAGCGCCTGAGCAGGGCGCCCAGGTCCGGCGGCTGAACGGTTCCGGCTGCGCGGTTGGGGCTCGGCGTTTTACCTATCTGCGCTCTGGCGGCCTTGCCGCGCGGCCGGTATCCTTCTCCCATGATTGCAGTCGCGAAAGGCATAGTGCTGAGTGAAGACGAGCTCGAAGAGCATTTCGTGCGCGCTTCCGGACCGGGTGGCCAGAATGTCAACAAGGTGTCGACTGCCGTCCAGTTGCGCTACGACGTAAAACGGGCGCGGCTTCCGGAGGCCGTGCGGGTCCGCCTTGCGCAAATTGGCGGCCGGCGCCTCACGGGTGATGGTGTGCTCATCATCACCGCGCAACGGTTCCGGACGCGGGAGCAGAACCGGCAAGACGCGCGGGCGCGCCTTGTTGCCTTGTTGCGGCGGGCAGTCGAAATTCCACCGAGGCGCGTGCCTACAAAGGTCCCGCCCGCCGCGCGGCGCGCGCGGCTTGCTGCCAAGCGCCACCGCAAGATCGCAAAAGAGCGGCGCACGCCAGTCACGGGCGAGTAGCGGCGATCGCGGCATTGAGCCGCCGACGCGTGTCACGGGTGCGGGCCTCGGCACAGAGGCAGGCGGCTGCCCCGCACCAGGCAGAATGGTGCCGGTCTTGCGCCATCACAACGGAAACCGTGGCACCGGAAGTCTGTGGTCGCGGGTTTTGTGGCATGAAACGGTTCGCATGCGGATTTGCGTGAAGCGTGAGGAAGTCCGGCACCATTGTTCCAGGATGAGTCCCGTCCGTCTCCACCCTGCCGAAAGATCCCCAAGCAAAGGGCAATATGGATCGGCGGGTGGGTGAGGACGTAAAACATACGCCGTATGCAGGCGCTTTCGGACCTGAGCGCTTCGCTCAATGGGCGCCCCAGCGCTTGAAAGCGCAATGCCATTTGGGCGGGGGCTGCCATGGCCGAAGACGGCGGTCCCGATTACCGGCGCGCCACCCCGATAGACCCCGATGTCGTTGTCTGGAACAGGCGATGGGCCCTGCGGACAAGGGTCACGGGCAGGCAGGTGATGCCCTGCCACTTGTCAACGGGCTGCGGCGCGCAAGGATCCGGTGCGCCGGCATGCGCCGCGCCAAACGGGGCGGGCCTTATTTCTTCCCCGCAAGGCGGCGCATGGCTTCGACCAGGACAAGCGGTGTGGGCGGGCAGCCAGACAAGACGATGTCGACGGGGATCACGTCGGCGACGCGCCCAACCGTAGCGTAGTTGGAAACGTGGATTCCGCATCCCGCGGCACAGTCGCCAAAGGCGAGCACGAGCTTGGGCGCCGGCATGGCGTCATAGGCATCACGCACTGCGGTGACCATGTGGCGGCTGACGGGACCCGTGACAAGGAGCACATCGGCGTGGCGCGGGCTTGCAACAAAATGGACACCAAGGCGCGCGAGATTGTAGTAGATGTTGTCGGCGGCAAGAATCTCGAGTTCGCAGGCATTGCAGGATCCGGCGTCGACGTGGCGCACGGCGATGGCGCCGCCCACCGCGGAACGGAATGTTGCGGGAGCCCCCGTCTCCTCCTGGGGCGGGGAAATCGCCGACAGGCGCGCGGCCGGCAAGCCGGTGGTGAGGATCCGTTTGATGAGTCTGCGCATGGTGTCAGAGATCGTGGCCGCTGTAGGCCAGGTTGAAAGATTTGTTGATGAGCGGAAAATCCGGCACGAGTCCGTCGGTGGCGGCAAGCTCGAGGAGGGGCCAGTTCTGCCACGACGGATCATGGATGTGTACGCGGTGCAGGCCATCGCCCCCGTAGCGCTCAACGGTAACGAACACTTCGCCACGCCAGCCTTCGGCCCCGCCCAGCGCGCGCGCCGCCCTGGTGTGTTGCGTCTTGTCCGGCGCGGGCGCCTGCAGGGGGCCTTGCGGAAGTTTTGCAAGGATGTCGCGCAGAAGGCCTGCCGCGGCGTGGATTTCGGCAAAGCGCAGGGCGACGCGTGCCGCAACGTCGCCTTGGGTGCGCAAGGGATTTTCCATGTTGAGACGGGTATAGGGTGCGTGCGGGAATTCGACACGCAGGTCGCGCAGTACGCCAGCCGCGCGCGCGGCCATTCCGACACCATTGTGTGTCAGTACCTGTTCTGCACTGACTGTCCCGGTGTCAAGGAAACGTTCCTGGAGGCCTGCATGTTCGGAGATTATGTCTTCGAGCGTGTGCACTTCCTCTTCCAGGCCGGCCAGTTCCGTTTCCATCTGCCGGCACTCAGGAGTGCCCAGATCGGAGGCGACGCCACCTATCGTGATGGAGTCCATGAGATAGCGATGGCCGAACATCTGGTGATGGGTTTGTAACCAGCGTTCTTTCAGAAGGCCGAACTGGGCCTGACCGAAGGCGAGCCCGGCGTCCCCACAGAGCGCGCCGAGGTCGCCCAAATGATTGGCGATGCGTTCACGCTCAAGAAGCAGGGCCCGCAAACCCTGTGCCCGGGCCGGTATTGCATGCCCGTCGAGCGCCTCGATAGCCATGGCATACGCGAGGGCATAGGCGACCGTGCTGTCCCCGCAGATGCGGCCGGCAAGGCGGATGCCCTCGGCGGGCGCAAGGTCGGCGAGGCGTTTTTCAGCGCCCTTGTGTGCATAGCCCAGGCGGGACTCAAGGCGCAAAACCTCGTCTCCTACCACGGAAAACCGGAAGTGTCCGGGCTCTATCGTTCCCGCATGAATCGGACCCACGGCGATCTCGTGCACGCCTTCGCCCCCGACGGGCGTGAAGGGATAGGGGGTATCGGCGCCCTGTGTGCCACCTGCGAAGTCTGCCCGTAACGGAAACTCATGTGCAGACCAGGCGTTGTGCCGAAGCCACGGCCGGGGATCGTGGGGCCTGCAGTCAATGCCAAGGAGATCGGTGAGCGCCCGTTCAGGGCGCGCGGCAGCGGGAAAAATGTCGCTGATGTCCGGATAGTGGGGAGGCATGGGGTGTGCGGCGGTGGTGAGCCAAAGAAGCCGCCCGTTCCATGCGAGCAAGGCATGTACGAGCAGGCCCGCGCCACAGTCCCGCGCGTCGGTGCCCCACAGGGCCGCGAGCCGCCCGCCCCGGCTTTGATATTGTGCGCAGGCGTGCCGCCAGGAGTCGCCGTCCATGGTCGCCATCCAGGCAGGCAGTGGGCCATCGACGCGGGCGAGGGGAGGCGAGGGAAAGGAGTCGTCCATGGTGTCTCCTAATGGATCAGCAGGCGGGCGGCCGCCGTATACCACGCCGACAGTATTGCCGGGATCGACAGGCCAAGCAGCAGCACCAGTGCCAGATGAAGGAAGGATGGCCACAAGGAGGGGGGCGCCGGGGCTTTCGGGATGCGCGTTTCGCCGAATACCATGCTTTGCGTACGGCCAAAAAGCGCGGCAAAGGCCACGGCAAGGCCCACTCCGAGAAATGGCAGGGCCCAGAGCTCTTTGTGAATCGTCACCGTCAGAATCAGGAATTCGCTCGTAAACACGCCAAACGGTGGCATGCCGAGGATGGCAAGGCTCCCAAGCAGCAATGCCCAACCCATCGCAGGGTTGCGGCCAAGGAGTCCCCCGATCTGGTCGATGTCCTGGGTGCCGGTCTTCTGCGCAATGTGGCCGCTGCTGAAAAAGAGCGAGGATTTGGTGAGCGAATGCACCGTCATATGCAAAAGTGCCGCGAAGTTCGCCAGCGGCCCGCCCATGCCGAAGGCGAATGTCGCAAGACCCATGTGTTCGATGGAGGAATAGGAAAAGAGCCGCTTGATGTCGCGTTGGCGGGCAAGCGAGAACGCGGCGACCAGGACCGACAGCAATCCAAAAGCCATCATGAGGTGGTTGGGCCAGCGGCTGTGCAAGGAGCCATCGGCAAGCTTCTTGAAGCGCACGACTGCGTAAAGAGCGACATTGAGCAGCAGACCGGACAAGACCGCGGAGATCGGTGTTGGTCCCTCGGCGTGGGCGTCGGGGAGCCAATTGTGCACCGGAACGAGTCCCACCTTGGTGCCATAGCCGAGCAGCAGGAAGGCAAATGCCACGCCGACGATGGCCGGATCGAGATGTGCGCGGATGCGGTCGAGATTGGTCCAGAGGAGGCTTGCCTGGCCGCCGACCAGGGCATGCGCGGCGAAATAGACCATGATGGTGCCAAAAAGGGCGAGCGCGATACCGACTCCGCAGAGGATGAAGTACTTCCATGCGGCCTCGAGGCTCGCCGGCGTCCGATAGAGGCTTACCAGGAGTGCCGTACTGAGTGTTGCGCCTTCCATCGCCACCCACAGGATGCCGATGTTGTTGGTGAGCAGCGCGATCAGCATGGTCAACGCAAACATCTGGAACATGCTGTGGTAGAGACGCAGGCGCCGGGGATTCAGGCGGCCGGTGTGGCTTTCTATGCGCATGTAGGCGCGGCTGAAGATGGACGTCGTGAGCGTCACGAAGGCCGTGAGGTCGGCAAAAAACGCGTTCAGGGGGTTGACGAACACCTGGTCATGCAGGGCCGCGAAGGGTCCATGGGCGAGCAAATGAGCCGTCATCATCGCGGCGGCTGCAAAAGTCGCGGCGCTAAAGGCTGTATTCGCCGCAAAGGCCCAGGGCCGGTCACCGTAGACGGCAAGAAACAAGGCGCCCGCAAGGGGGATAAGGAAGATCCATGGCGTCATGCGCTAATCCCCCAGCCGGTCGAGGTTGTGCAGATCGAGGCTGTCGAATTCCTCGCGAATATGGAAGAAGAAGACGCCAAGGATGAAGACACCGACGATGACATCAAGGGCGATACCGAGCTCGATCATCATCGGCATGCCGTAGGTCACGCTCGTGGCGGCAAAGATGAGGCCGTTTTCGAGGGACAGGAACCCGAGTACCTGGGTTATGGCGGTCTTGCGCACGATCATCATGAGCAAAGACAGCAGAACACTGGAAAGTGCAATGGCGAAGGTATCGCGGTTGACGGTGCCGGCAAGCTGCTCGATCGGTAGCGCGGTATTGAACGCGAAGATGTTCAAGACGAGCCCCGTGAGCAGAAGCGTAGGCGCGCGCAGGAGACTTTCGCGATCCCAGGCGATACGGAGCCTGCGCACCAGGCGATGCAGGATCATCGGGATGACGACGACCTTGAGAAGGGCGTTCAGGGCGGCCGAGAAATAGAGGCTCTGCTGGTGCGTACCGTAGGCGACGGCAATGATGCTGAACGCCAGGATGGCGCCTTGCAGGGCGTAGAGGTTAATGAGGTGAACGATGCGCCTCTGGGTAAGCATCGCAAAGGCGACGAGGAGAAAGAGTGCGGCGAGCATGTTGATGATCTGGGCAAAGACCGGCATCGGCTAGCTCCCGAGGAGGAAATGCACCAACAGTCCAAGGACTGCGACGATGAATGCCGTGCCGAGGAATTCCGGCACACGGAAAAGGCGCAGCTTGGCGAGTACCGTTTCGATGGCGGCGAGTGCAGCGCCGGCGGTGGCCATTTTGGCCGCGAGCAGGCTGCTGGCGACGGCGATGCCGGATGCGGATCCTGTGCGGCTCATGCCCCACGGCAGAAAGAGCGCGATGCCAATGGCCATGTAGGTGGCGAGTTTTATGGCGCCTGCCCATTCGATGAGGGCCAGATCGCGGCCCGCGTATTCGAGATGCAAGGCGCCGTCTATCATCGTGAGTTCCAGATGGGTGTTGGGATTGTCGACCGGAAGGCGCGCATTTTCGGCGAGCAGCACCATGACGTAGGCGCTCGCGGCGAAGGCCATGCTCGGGTAGAGCAGAAATCGCGTGGCGGTCAGTTCACGGACTATCAAGGGAAGCGACGTCGAGTGGCTGATAAACGCCGGCGTGAAGAGCACCATGAGGAGCGCGGGCTCCGCGAGAAATCCGACCAGCATCTCGCGGCGTGCGCCCATGCTGCCAAATCCCGTTCCGATGTCCATGGCGGCAAGCGCCGAGACCATGCGCGCAAAGGCGAATATTCCAACGAGGGCAATGGCATCGGCGGCTGGTGCGAGCGGCAAAAGCGGCGCAAGCAAAGGTACGACGGATCCGGCCAGGGCCATCGCGGCAAGTCGCACATAGGGTGCGCTCCGGAAGATCCAGGAGGCATTGTGCGCAACGACCGCTTCTTTCCGGAGGAGCTTGCGCAGTACCCGGTAGGGCTGCAGGACTCCTGCGCCGCGCCGGTTGCCGAGCCAGGCGCGGCATTGGTCCACCCAGCCTGCGAGCAAGGGGGCCGCGGTAGTGACAAGGATGCACTGCAGGCACTGGAGGGCGACTGTGCGGGCGGTCATGGTGCAAGAACCAGCAGGATGACGAGGGTCACGAAGGTGTAGAGCAGGTAGACTGCAATGCGCCGCCGCCGCAAAAGCGCGGCCCATTCCGACACGCGCTTCACAGCCCACAGGATGGGCACATAGAAGAGATCCCAGATGCGGTCATGGATTGCGCTCGCGTAGACCGGTGCGTCATCTGCCGGCGCCGGGCGGCCGATGTCCATGCGAAAAAGCGGTGCAAAGACCTGCCGGATCGGCTGGCCAAAGCCCTCGGCGGTGTCCTGCATGCGGGCATTGCGCTGCGGATAGCCGCAGTTCCACGCATTCGCCCGTCGCACGGATCCGCGCCGGTGCAACAGGAAAAAGGCGGCGAGCGCGCCCAGGGCGAGGGTGGCGAGTATCGCAAGAGGCATATAGTCGGCGCGGGCAGCGGTGTGCAACTGGATGGTAAAGAAGCTGCCCCGCAGAGGAGCCGCTGCGGCCGCCGGGCCGATCAGTTCGGCGACCGCCGGACGCAAGAGGTCGAGCGTGTAGGCCGGAAAAAGGCCCAGGAGCACGCAGCCCGTTCCAAGCAACAGAAGGCCCATACGTTCATGGGGTCCGGCATCGTGTGCCTGATCGAGACGGGCTTCGCGCGGTTGGCCAAGAAAGGTGACGCCATAAAATTTGACCATCACGAAAGCCGCGAGGCCCCCTACGAGCACTACCCCTGCGGCTCCCAGCGGGACGGCCATATTGAGGTAAGGCTGCGGAAAGGACGTGGCGCCAAGGAAGGCCTGCAGGAAGATCGGAA
>JAJYDN010000035.1 GCA_021777535.1 Pseudomonadota bacterium | reverse complement strand
CGACATGGCCAGCGACCCAGGTTAATTTCAGTGTATCCCGTTGCGCCTCGAATACGTCCTGCGCCGTCAGTATGGTGCTTGGCACGCTGAGCCTCCGGGCGCCCGGTGCTGGAAGCTACCCAGGGCGATGCTGTTCAATGGCTTTCTCCTTGTGCCGCAGCACCTGCCGGTCAAGCTTGTCGGCCAGAAGGTCGATCATGGCATACATATCTTCGCCCTCGGCGCCTTCGGCGAGTGCATGAATAAGGGTGCCGCGGCCGCGTACATTGGCTTCGGCGCTAAATCGCTTTTTTTCCATATGGAGGACCACATCCGCGGTCACGGCCTGATCGAAATGACGCTGGATGCGTCCGACCTTGTCGACCACATAGTCGCGCAGAGCCGAGGTGATGTCGATTTGTTGTCCGGTCACTGTGATGTGCATGTTGTCCCCTTTTCCCGTTCCGGCTGAATTAGGTTATAGACTTGCGTTGACTCGAGGGCGGGATGTTGAGCGCCTCGCGATATTTGGCGATCGTCCGTCGGGCGACATTGATCCCCTGTTCCTCAAGGACTTCGGCGATCTTGTTGTCGCTGATCGGTTTGTCGGGCGGTTCTTTCTCGATGATCTTGCGGATGAGCGAGCGGATGGCCGTGGCTGAACAGGTGCCGCCGTCGGCGGTGCTCACATGGCTCGAGAAGAAATATTTGAGCTCGAAGATGCCCCTTGGCGTCATCATGTGCTTGTTTGTCGTCACGCGCGAGATGGTCGATTCATGCATGGACACCTCACTCGCAATATCGTGAAGAACCAGCGGTTTCATGGCCTCTGGCCCATGGTCCAGGAAAGCACGCTGGCGGTCAACGATGACGCGCGCCACCTTGAGCAGGGTCTCGTTGCGGCTTCGCAAGCTTTTCAGGAACCATCTGGCTTCCTGGAGATGTTCCTGCAGGAAGCGGTCCTGGGTACTGGCCCGGCCCCTTTGCATAAGGTTTTCATAATGCCGGTTGATGCGCAACTTGGGCACGGCATCCATGTTGAGCTCGGCACGCCATATGCCCCGGCGCTTCTTGACGATGACCTCGGGGGTCACATAGAGATCCGGCGTATTGCTGATGCGGGAGCCCGGCCGCGGATTCAGGGTCTTCAGGAGCGCAAGCGCCTGGCTCAACTGTTCGTTGGTGAGCCGTGTGAGGCGCTTGAGTTCCTTGAAATCCCGCTGCCCCAGCAGTTTCAGGTATTCGGGCGTCGTCAGTTGCCGGGCCACGTCACGAATGGCAATACCCGAGTCGAGCCGGCGCAGCTGCAGATCGAGGCATTCGCCCAGATGGCGGGCACCTACGCCGAGGGGATCGAAATTCTGGATCTGGTGCAGGACGGCTTCTATTTCCTCGGGGCCTACGTCGGGATCCGCGAGGGCTGCCATGATGTCGTCCGTGGTGGCGGTCAGGTAGCCATCGTCGTCGATGGCGTCGATGAGGGCGACCGCAATGGTCTTGTCGCGTTCGGACAGCGGGGTCATCTGCAGCTGCCACAACAGGTATTCGCGCAGGCTGGTCGGCTGGCTGTTGCGGGCTTCGAGATCATAATGATCGTCCTCGCCCTTGCCGGTGCCACTGCCGAGTTCGTAGGAATCTGTCCAGTCCGCGTCGGCTTCCATGTCGAGCTCTTCAGCGTCCGCGCCCGTCTCCCTGTCGGGAGGCTCTTCTGCCGGGGAGTCCGCGGTTTGCGCATCACCGGCATCGCCGGTGTCGGTGGCCTCCTCGAGCAGGGGATTTTTCTCCAGAAGTTCGCGGACTTCCTGTTCGAGCTCGACAGACGACAGCTGCAGGAGGCGGATCGCCTGCTGCAGTTGCGGCGTGATCGTGAGGTGCTGACCGATCTTGAGGTCGAGGCTTTGTTTCATGGCGTCTTGAACTCATTTTAGTCTATCTCGCGATGCGGGGCGAATCACAACCGGAAGTCTTCGCCCAGATAGACCCGGCGGACATCCGGGTTGTCAAGGATCTCCTTTGGGTGCCCGGTGGTGAGGACCTGTCCGTCACTGATGATGTAGGCGCGGTCGCAGATCTTCAAGGTTTCGCGCACATTGTGGTCGGTGATGAGTACGCCGATGCCCAGCGAGCGCAGGTGCGAGATGTGCTGCTGGATGTCGATCACGGAAATCGGGTCGACACCGGCGAAGGGCTCGTCAAGGAGGATGAAGCGGGGTTCCGTTGCGAGCGCCCGGGCAATTTCCACGCGCCGGCGTTCCCCGCCGGAAAGGCTCATGCCCAAGGCATGCCGGCGGTCTCCGATGTGGAGTTGCTGGAGCAGGTGTTCGAGGCGCTGGCGGCGGCCGTCCGCATCGAGTTCCCGTACGGTCTCGAGAATGGCGAGGATGTTTTCTTCGACGGTCAATTTCCGGAAGACCGATGCCTCCTGGGGCAGATAGCCGACTCCGAGGCGCGCCCGTTCATGCATCGGCGCGCGGCCGATGCTGGCGCCATCGAGCATGATTTCGCCCTGATCCGTGCGGACAAGACCGATAATCATGTAAAAGCAGGTTGTCTTGCCGGCCCCGTTGGGCCCGAGGAGGCCGACTACCTCGCCGCCTTCGACCTGCAGGCTGACGTCACGCACGACGCGCCGGCCCTTGTAGGTCTTGGACAGGTGATTGGCCGCTAAAGTACTCATCGTTTGGCAGTTTTGGGTTTAGGCTGGCGCAGGCTGTGGGGGATGATGGTCGCCGTCACCCGATGCGCCGGGGTGCCCACCGCGACCATGCGCTGGCTGATGGTGTAGTAATGGATCATGTGGCCGTGAAGCGTGTTGGCGCCCTGGCGAAAGTGTACATGACCGATGAGCGTGAGCTCCTTGTTGGCGCCCGCGTAGGTCATGCGCAGGGCGTGCCCGAATATCGGCAGCCGTCCGGGCTGGGCATCCTCCATCCGCAAGGGGTTCCCGTATCCCTGCATGCGCAATACATGGCCGTGGGCCGATATGACCAGGATGCGCTGGGCCCGGATGGTCATGCCGGCCTGGACGAGCCGCACATGCCCTATATAGGTACTCGCGCCCGTCCGCTGGTCGATCTGGATGCTGTCGGCGCGGATGCTGACCGGCTGGGCCATGTCCACCGCCGTGGCGGCGCATGCATAAAGGAGCAAAGACGCGCCCAGCGCAAACCGCGACCGCGCCCTCATGTGCGATCGAGGTACACGGTCAGGGTTTTGGTCTTCACGTGTGTTGGGCCCACCCTGCCTGTTGCCGTGCGGAAGACATGGACATCACCCCGCATGATGAGTACATGTCCGTGCGGGGACACGAAACCCTTGTCGGCGGTCGTCGTGGTGACCGCGTGTTCTCCGTACTGCACCAGATGCGGATGAAAGAGGATCGTTTTCTTCTCGCGTGGGAAATGCACAAGCCGCGTGGCCGTCAGGACGAAGCGCGGGTGACCGAACCGGTTCATGGCCGTCAGCCGCGGCGCATCGATATAGTAGTCGGCGCGTATCGGCCGCGCGCCGGTCAGGGCCAGGGCCGGCTGCACGAGCGCCTCCGGGAGCCACCAGAAAAGCCCCGAGAAGAGCAGAAGCCCGAGCAGCAGAAGCAGACGGCTTAGCCTCCAGCCCATGTACAGGTCCCCTTATAAGGCAAGTCGAAAAGTTCTTCCAGTGTGCCCTGCGCGTGCATGATGAGTTCGCAGACCTCCCGTACCGCGCCACGCCCCCCGCCGTTGCGGGTTACCCAGTGGGCATGGGCGCGCACGAACGGATGGCTGTCGGCGACGGCCACGCCGAGGCCCACCCGGGTCATCGCCGGCAGGTCGACCAGGTCATCGCCCACGAAGGCCGCTTCCGCAGGGTCCAGTCCGTGTTCGGCAAGCAGCGCTTCAACAGCCGCGAGCTTATCCTTGCAGCCTTGCAGGACCTGCGCAATTCCGAGTTCGGCGGCGCGGTTGCGCACGGCCCCCGAGGTGCGCCCGGTAACCAGGGCTACCTTGACCCCGCTGGCAATCAACATTTTGATCCCGTGGCCATCCTGCGTATGAAAAACTTTGTATTCTTCGCCGCCGTTGCCCAGGAAGAGCCGGCCGTCGGTCAGTACGCCATCGACGTCCAGGCACAACAACCCCACCCGCCCGGCCTGTTCGACGGGGGCTCCATGCAGGTCGCAGGCAAGGGGCTTCATACGATGCCGGCCCTCAACAGGTCATGCATGTGCAGTGCGCCCACCACCTTCTGGGTCTCGTCGAGGACAAAGAGCCCATTGATGTTGTGGGTGCGCAGCAGCGCCACGATCTCGGCGGCCAGATGCCCGGGGGTTGTCGTCTTCGGTTGGCGCGTCATGACGTCGTCGACGGTCGCGCCATAGACATCGATCCCGCGGTTCAGGGCGCGCCGCAGATCGCCGTCTGTAAAAATGCCGCGCAGCCCCCCCTGGCCGTCCACGATACCCGTCATGCCCAATCCCTTGCTGCTCATTTCGATCAGCGCTTCCCGCAAGGGCGCGTGTTCGTTCACGAGCGGGATGCGGTCGCCGGTATGCATGATGTCGCTGACATAAAGCAGCAACCGCCTGCCGAGGCGCCCGCCAGGGTGTGAGCGCGCAAAATCCTCCGGCGTAAAACCGCGGCTCTCAAAAAGGGCGACAGCCAGGGCATCGCCCATGGCCAGCGCCGCAGTCGTGCTGGATGTCGGCGCGAGATTCAACGGACAGGCCTCCTTATCGACCGCTACCGTCAAATGGACGTCGGCCTGCCGCCCGAGGCTCGAGTCAGGCGCCCCCGTCATCGCCAAAAGTCGTACGCCCATACGTTTTATGATCGGCAAGATCGTCAGGATCTCGGCGGTTTCGCCCGAGTTCGAGATGGCCAGAACCACATCGTCCGGCGTGATCATGCCAAGATCGCCATGGCTCGCTTCGCCCGGATGCACAAAAAATGCGGGCGTACCGGTGCTGGCCAGGGTAGCGGCAATCTTGCCGCCGATATGCCCCGATTTGCCCATGCCTACCACGACGATGCGCCCGCGGCAACCGCTCAGCAGTGCGCAGGCTGCCCCAAAGCCGCTATCGAGCCCGTCCGCCAGCTTTTTCAGGGCCTCCGCTTCAAGATGTATCACCCTGCGCCCACTGGCGACCAGGGCAGCGGGTTCGGAGATGGCGGCAGGTCGCGCAGGCTGGGATGTCATGAAACGTATTATAAGCGCAGGAAGTTCTCCTGCCCAAGATGGCCGCCCGGGCTTACAATGGGCAACCCAGGCAATGAAGGAGGGCTTATGGAGCCGTTTTTGAAGATTCTTCGCGAGCGGGCCTGCGCCGAGACGATACCCGTCGATGCGGCGCTGACGGACGCGCTGGCCCGCTTGAGCCGGTTGCTGGCGCAACTGGCGGCAGATCTTCAGGTGGAATACCTGGGACCGCCGGTGGGCCTGGGCGATGGCCGTGATGCCTTCCGTCTGGCGGTGCGTGCCCACCAGGAGGCGCCGGGCGTGCGTACATGGGGTGTGCGCGTATGCAGTGCGCAACCACATGCCGGTCTGCGTGCGGATTGGGATCTGCCTGTGGTTTCGCGTCTGCGGAAGGTCGTCGTCGTCCGCGCCCTCCCGGCCTTTCTGGCGGGTTATGAGGCGGCCGTTGCCGGCGCCGGCCGCTCGGGTACCCGTTCGAGCGAGCGGCTCGCGAGTCTCGTGCGGGAGCTTGGTGCGGACAGGGCTGCCTGATGGACGCCATACCGGCTGTACACGTGCGCGGCCTGGCCAAGCACTACGGCAGCGTGACGGCGGTCGCGAAGGTCGATCTCGATCTCGCGCAAGGGCGCGTGATGGGGCTTCTTGGGGGTAACGGGGCCGGGAAAACGACGACGCTTGCGATGTTGCTCGGTCTGTTGCTGCCTTCGGAAGGCCACATCGAGGTCCTTGGCGCGGACATGCTCCGTCATCGCTACCGGATTCTGTCGCGCATCAATTTCTCCTCGCCGTATGTCGATCTTCCGCACCGTCTGACCGTCTACCAGAACCTCCGGGTCTATGCCGGCCTCTACGGGGTCCGCCGCGCTTTCGCGCGAATCAGGGAGCTTGCGCGCGACCTCGATCTGGAGGATTTGCTCGACCGCCCGTATGGACGCCTGTCGGCGGGACAGCGGACGCGCGCATCCCTTGCCAAGGCCCTCATCAACAGCCCGCAATTGCTGCTGCTCGACGAACCGACCGCGTCTCTGGATCCGGATACCGCCGATCGGCTCCGCGGCTACCTGAAGGCCTATCAGAGGACCAGCGGGGCCGCGGTGATTCTTGCTTCCCACAATATGGTGGAGGTGGAGCGGCTCTGTGATGACGTCGTGATGCTGCAGGCGGGGCGGGTCTACGACAGTGGCACGCCCGCCGGGCTGATCGGGAAATACGGCCGCATCACGCTCGAAGAGGTGTTTCTCGACATGGCCCGCGGGCGCACCCTGTCATGAGCGCTCTCGGTGGCAGCATGCGCCGCATGGCCGCGATGGTTGAGCGCTACCTGTATCTGCTGAAGGGTTCGTGGCCGCGGCTCGTCGAGCTTGCCTACTGGCCCACGATGCAGATCATCCTCTGGGGATTCCTGAGCGAATATCTGGTCGGACACAGTTCTTATCTGGCGCGGGCGTCCGGGATCCTGCTCGCGGCGGTTCTCCTGTGGGATGTCATGTTCCGCGGCCAGCTCGGTGTTTCGGTCGTCTTCTTCGAAGAGCTGTACTCGCGCAATCTTGGCCACTTGTTCGCAAGCCCCTTGCGCGCCTACGAACTCGCCGGTGCGCTCGCAATCATCAGTTTCCTGCGCACCGTCATCGGGGTCGGGGTTGCCGCCTACTTCGCGAGCCTCTTCTACCACTTTGCGATATGGCGCATGGGCTGGGTGTTTGTGGGATTTTTCTTCAACCTGCTGGCGATGGGCTGGGCGATAGGGTTGCTGGTGGCTGGTCTCGTGCTTCGTTACGGTCTGGGCGCAGAGAATCTGGCATGGGCGGCGGTGTTCGCCATTGCGCCGGTCAGCGGCATCTATTACCCGATCACCATCCTGCCGCACTGGCTGCAGGTGGTGGCCCATTGGCTGCCCGCCGCCTATGTGTTTATGGGATTGCGGGCCCTCCTGTTTCGTCACGTGGTTGCGTCGGGTCTGCTGTGGCATGCCGCGTGGCTCAATCTGCTCGGCCTGTCCGTAGGAACCGGCGTGTTCCTGTACACTTTCAGGGATGCGAGATGGCATGGTCGCCTGCTCAATCTCGGCGAATAGAGGGTTCCCCGGCTCTCGCGAGGCCGTTTGCATGATCCAAGGAGGCGCATATGCGCATGAGAAACATGGTTACCCCGTGTCTGGGAATGATTGCCGGCAGCCTGCTGTCTGGCGCCGCTTGCGCGGCACGCGCGGTCGTGCCGTCTTCTTCGCCGGCCCTCTGGCGGCCAGGCCCCGTGCGGCTGGCGCCGGCGGCTGGCATATCCCATCCGCAACTGGGCCGCTACAGCCCCGCCGGGAGACTGATCGCCGCCGATGACGACGGGGAAGATCGTCAGGGAGACGACCAGCATCGCGATGATCGGTATAACGACAACGAAGATGAGAACGGCAGGGGCGCGTCCGGCTGGGGGTACCGGTGGTACCCTGCCTACGGCTATGGCCCTGGAAACTATGGCGACCGTGGAAATTACGGCACCTACGGCAACCGGGGCAACTACGGGACGTTCGGCAATCGCGGTCCGCACGGCAACTACGGGGATCGCGGAAATTATGGAGACTACGGCGGGGACAGCCATATGTGGTATTACGGCGGCGGTCCCTATGGCCATCCGCCGCAGCGCGACGACGGTTATCGCGGAGACGGTGATTAGGCGGCGGACGATCCCGGTACCGTATCCGGCCGTGGCGCCGGCCGGTCTAGGTGCTGCAGAACGGAACGCACGGTCGGGCAGCGCGGCTGCCAGCGCAACCGGTTGCGCGCGAGCGCCGTAGACACGACCAGGGATTGGCCGAGCGCCTCGCTCCACGCCGGATGGGGCCCGATCCCGAGTACCCGAAAGGAAAAACGCAGGGCGGCCCGCGCAATGGACGGGGGCAGGCCCATCGGGTGCGCGTGCCAGAGGCGCTGCATCGCCTCGAAGGACAGGGCATCCTCGGTAGCGAGGTTGACCGGTCCTTGCAGAGGGGTTTCCAGGGACAGGAGGATGGCGTCGACGACATCGTCTTCGTGGACAAGCTGGAGCAGCGGCGGCGGCGTAAGCTGCGCATAAAAGGGCGCGCGCAGCAATGCCCGCAGAAACGGTTGCGCATGAGGTCCGAGGATGATGTGCGGACGCAGGCGCACGGCATGCAGGCCATGGGCCTGTGCCTCGACGATGAGCGCCTCGGCATCCCGCTTGTCATGCGCGTAGCCGAATCCGGCGGGTGGCCGCAGAGGATCGTCCTCGCAGGCAACCTGTATGGTCCCCCCATAGACCGACGCGCTCGACAGGTGAATGAGGCGTGCGCCGGCAGCGCGCGCCGCCGCTATCGCGTTTTTCATGCCGCCCATGTTGATGGCGTGCGCGAGCGCACGGTCGTGGCGGCGCCGACCGAGATGGCTTTCGATCACGACGAAGGCCATGTGGACAAGAACATCGCACCGCGCCGCCTGCTTGCACCAACCGGCATCCCGGATGTCGCCGCTCAGGATCGTGAGCCGCGGATGCTGTACGGGCGCCCTCCACCGCAGATCGTGGGCGACGACCCCCGCGACCCGCGGATCCCCGAGGAGGGCAGGCAGCAGGACGCGTCCGAGGCGGCCTGCCGCCCCGGTTACGAAGACGCGCATGGACCGAACGCGGGGATCACGTCACGCGCGAGCAGCGTGAGCGCTTTTTGGGTAAGCGCGGTGTCGCTTGCGCCCGCCCCGACCGCACACAACAGGTGATCGACGCCTTCCTCGGCGTAGGTGGCGAGCTTTTTGCGGCAGTGCGCCGGATCGCCGGCAACCACCATGCCCAGGTATTCGAGAACCGGCAGGTTCACCGTGCGCTTTAGCAATGGCGCGAGACTGCCGAATTTCTGGTAGTACTCATAGCCTGACTGGAGCTCGGTGAGCACGGGTCCGGTCAGGCGCAACAGCTCCCGGTAGAACCAGGTGATGTTCGTGCGCGCCGCCTGGCGGGCCGCTTCATGGTCGGGCAGGCAGAAAAGTCCCACGGTCATTGCCACCCGCGGCGTTTTGTCCGGATCGCTGCCGTGATGCGCAGCGAAGGCGGCCCGGTAGCGGCGGATATCCTCCCGTATCATGAACCAGGGCTTGAAAGGGCCCGCCAAGACGCCGACGCCGAGTCGCGCGGCCAGATCGAAGCTTTCCGGACTGACGGCGGCCATCCACAAGGGCGGATGCGGCCGCTGGCAGGGGCGTGGCAGGACCGTTACGTCCTCGAAGGCGAAGTGGCGCCCTGCGTGACTTATCGGACCGGCTGTTGCAAAAGCCATCCGCAGGATCTGCAGGCCCTCGTCGACCCGCGAGCGGCTCTCCTCCGTTGGTATGCCAAAGGCGCGATATTCCTTCGGCGAGAAGCCGCGGCCAAAGCCCAGTTCGAGGCGGCCGCCGGACAGAATGTCGAGCGTGGCGGCGCGTTCGGCGACATGCAGCGGGTGATGGTAGGGCAGCGGCACGATGCCGTGCCCGAGACGGATCCGCGATGTCCGCTGCGCAGCGGCCGCCAAAAAGAGGTCCGGCGCGGAGCTGTGACTGTATTCGGGCATGAAATGGTGCTCGGTCAGCCACACGGTGTGGAACCCCAGTGTATCGGCGAGACGGATTTCGTCGAGAGTTTCGGCAAAAACCTGCGGTTCCGTGCGGCGCGCGAAAGCAGGTACCGCCAGTTCGTAAAAGAGATCGAAATGCATCCGCTCATCCGCCGTGACTCGGGCGGCTCATTGTAATGCCTCCCCCGACGCGGGTCGATCACGATCCTGTCATCTTCGTTTCACAGGCGACGCGCCGCATTGTCACGGACGGACGCTACCGTGCGCGCAAGGCGCCCCAGGCGCGGCGTTGATGACTCAATAATTACTACAGCGTGGTCCTCAAGGGAGGGGCTTCCGACAATGGCGTATGGGCGATTGAACCGGCTGGCGGTGGCGGGTGCGTGGCTGTCAGTGGGTGCGCTGCCGAGTGCATGGGCGGCCCGGCAACACGTCAATGTGGGCGAAGTACGGGCACAGGCCACGACCAGCGCAACCCACAAGCGGCCCGCCTCGACCGACAAAAAACTCACGCAAAAGAAGATATTCGAGTCGGCTGAGTCGCAGCTTGTGATCAACAAGGACGAAATGAGCGGTGCGGGGCCAATCGGCGGGGCGGCGGGTGCGCTCGCCATGTCTCCCGGCGTTCGCGTCGTGAGCTCCGGCAACGCGGGCGCCAATCGGGCCGCGATCAGCGTGGATGGCCTGCAGCAGGGGTGGGGCGGGCTGAACGGCGGCCTGACCGACAACGGTTCTCTCGGGATCACTTTCGACGGCGTGCCGATGAACAATCCGGGGTCCGGCCTGTGGTCCACGGCCCAGATGCCCGAGTTGTCGCTCCTGCAGGGCATCAACGTGACCTATGGTCCGGGCAACCCGGCGTCGCGCTGGTACGACAGTCTGGGTGGCACCATCGGTTTTGTGCCGCCGCAGCCTGGCGCGCAGGCGGGTGGCAACGTCGGTATCTCGCTTGGCAGCTACGACACGGAAAACGCGCATTTCGTCATGCAAACGGGTGTCGTTGACGGATACTCCGCGGTGCTCGCCGGCGCGCAGACCCGCTCATCGAGCTTCCGCGATTCACCCGACCTCTTTACGAATCCGCAGCACGATGAAGTCCTGTTCGGCAAGCTGATGAAGGTCTGGAGCCATGGGGATGCAGGCGTGGGTGCCTATATGGCGCGGTCCTCGTCCTACCGGCCGAGCTATATTCCGGTCATGCCCGTCCCGGGCCTCACCGTAAATGGTTATCTCGATACGGGTGCCTCGGTGCCGGGTCCCTTGTACAGCCAGCAGACCAGCGGTTTCTACAGCGTGCCGCCGTATTCCCTATGGCATAAGCAGGCGAACAACGACGTCGATCTGCTGTACATGCCTCTTGATATCGAGCTGTCGAGCCGCGTGGCCTTGCATAACCTGTTGTGGTACCGGCACGGCCAGCGTCTGCACAACCACTTCAACGACTTCAACCAGGGTGCGAGCAATCTCTACGAGTACAACAACCCGTTCGACACGGTCTACGGCGACAAGCTCGACTGGACGATCGCGCTGCCCGCGAATTTGGTGACGGCCGGCGGCTATGTGTTGCACAGCCGCTATAACAGCCGTAACGCGTTTTACAGCCCGCTGTATGATGCCCTGAACAACCCGACGCCGACCTCCTATCAGAGTCCGGATGCCTACCGGAGCAGCTATTTCGATCAGCTCTTCGGCGCCGTTTTCGTGCAGGACAAGATCGCGGTACTGTCCGGATTGGCGGTCACGCCGGGTGTGCGTTTCGTGCACATGGCCACGAACTTCACGAACGCGGGGCTCGCGGATTTCCCCCAGGCAAACCCCGCCAACAACCAGGATCAGCTGCCCGGCGCCAGCACGGACTTCAACAAGTTCGAGCCGTCGGTTTCCGGGCGCTATGCCGTCTCCCGCCACATCGCGCTCTATGGTTCCTACGCGTGGGCCTTCGAGAACCCGCAAAATGGCGGCGGCGGCGGACCGTTCCAGAAAGAGGTTTCATCTGCGCTTACGCCCGGGAAGGCGGTCAGCATCCGCGGCGGCGTCAAGTTCCACGTCCGGCGTGCCGGCCTCTTGCGGCGCTTCTCGCTGGATATCGATATCTACAGGCTGCATCTGCTGAATCAGCTCATCAGCGTCACGCTGAGCAACGGCAATGCCATCGAGGCCACCGGCGACACCCGGTTCGAGGGGGCGAATATCTACGGCGAGGACGATCCGATCAAGGGCCTGCACGTGTTCGGCAACCTCGGTCTGGAGAAGGCGACCTATGGGAATTACACCACGGGCGGCGTGAGCTACCAGGGCTTGTCCGCGGCCTACGTGCCAAAGGAGACGGTGAGCGCCGGCCTGTTTTATCGCTTCTACGAGGCCGGCCTCGTCTACATGCCGAAGGTGTGGGATGTATTTACGGGCTCGCAGCATATCTTCAGCAACGAGGCCGGCGCGCCGCTTGCGCAGACGATGCCGAGCTACAATCTCGTCAACGGCGCGCTCAGTGTCATCATCCCGACCGGGACGCAGGCCGCAGGTGGCGGCGAACAGACCGTAAAGGTCACCTTCTCGGTGCTGAACCTCTTCAACAGGCAATACAACGAGTACGAGTATGTGACCTCGGGCGGCTACTTCGGCGGAGCAAGTGCAGGCGCGACACTCGCCTACCCCGGCGCGCCGCGGACCTACTACATCTCCGCAGACCTGCGCTTCTAGGGTCATACGCGCAGCCGCAATGCCGGCGCCATCTGGCGCCAAAACAGCGGTCTGGTACCATCGGGCACCATGACAGCTACCGGCTTGCCATGCTGGCTGGGTGCGCGGGGATGGATGCACAGGGTTTGGCAAAAATCCTACTATCCTGCGGCGCTACCGCCCGAATGGCGCTACACATTTTACAGTCACCGCCAGTCGAGCGTGCTGATCCCGGGCTCCGCCTGGCGGCGGGCGCCGGATCTTCTTTCGGTGTGGCGGGAGGAGACACCGCCTGGGTTTCGTCCCGTGCTCGAGCTGCCGCTGGCGTACCTCTCCAGGCAACTCCCCGCAGCGGCCACCGATGGCGGCTGGCTCGGCGGCTGCCTGGTGCGGGCATCCCGGGGGCTTTCTGCGGGGGACATCTCGCGGATCCTGGAGATATCCCGGCAAATACCGGTCGCAGTCGATGTCGTCTGTGGCCGGGCACGGGCCGCTCCGGCGCTCTTGGCGGCCGGCATCGGTGTCTGCGGACGGCCGGCCGAGGGATGGGCGGCGCAGGGTCCATTTGCCGTGAGCCTGCTTGGTGCTTGTGACCGCAAGGCCCTCAGGGTGGCGCTCGAGTCATTGCAGGCGGTGTCTGCGCCGGCTGGCTGCGGGCTCTTTTTCACCGATCCGCAGACCGCGCTCGTGCAGATCCGGGAGGCCCGTCTGCTTGCCGATCTGATGCAGATGATGCGGCCTGCCGGTTAGAAGGCAGGCCGCGCCGCCCCGTCAGAAGAGGAAACTCAGGCCGCCGTAGACGCCTACCCCCGACACGTTGGTGTTGGTGCCATAGATGTCGCCGCCCTGGGCGTAGAGCGCGCGGATTTCGGTATAGAGGCCGACCATGTGGGCGAGCTCGAATTCGACGCCGCCATCGACCGCAAAGGCCGGTCCGACACCCGCGCGGCCGGTGACCTCGTTGTGATTGACATCGGCAAGACCGACGCTCGCGCCAATGAAGGGGTATGTGTACGGCCACGGATGGATATAGCGCTTCAGTGTCGCCATGAAGAGCCGGGTGGTGATGGATCCGGCATGGCTGGCCTGCCGGGCGTGGCTGTTGAAGATGGTGTACTGCGCCCCATAGGCGATTCCGTTGTAGTGACGCTGCTCCCAGGCGATGTTGTAATCGTTATTGGTCCCGGCGCTAAAATAGGTCGGGATACCGGCGACCGATTGTGTCGTATGGGCGAGATGGAATGCGCCCAGGGTAACGATCAAGGCGTCTTCCGCGAACGCGGCGGGGATGGCCAGGATCGAGATCAGGAGAATGGACAGGGTGATTATGCGGGAACGCGGCACGACGGATTCCTCAAGGTTGTGGCTGCTTTTGAGTATATATTCAGGAAGGGCCGGTAGATACATGGCCTCGACAGTGATGGCGGTATGCTGTAAATAGTCTCATCACGAAAGCGGCACAACGACTACACAAGGAACCGGACTTGGATTCAGGACCCTTAGGCGGAGAACCGCTCGTGTCCGTGCGCGGTCTCTCTTTTTACCGCGACCGGCGGATGATTTTTCAGGGTCTTGATCTTGCCATCGAGCGCGGCAAGGTGACCGCCATCATGGGCGGCAGCGGCGTCGGCAAGACCACTTTGCTCAATCTGATCGGTGGGCGGCTTGCGCCGGCGGCGGGAGGCGTTGCCGTCGACGGGCAACGGGTCGCGGCCCTCTCCCGTCAGGAGTTGTTCGCCCTGCGCCGGCGGATGGGCATGCTCTTTCAGTCGAGCGCACTGCTCACGGATCTGAGTGTCTTCGAAAACGTGGCCTTCCCCCTTCGCGAACACACGCGGCTGCCGGAGCCCTTGATCCGGGACCTGGTTCTCATGAAGCTCGAGCTCGTGGGGCTGCGCGGCGCGCGCGACCTGTATCCTGCCGAACTGTCGGGCGGCATGGCGCGGCGCGTCGGACTGGCGCGTGCCATCAGCCTGGATCCCATGATGGTCATGTACGACGAACCGTTCGCCGGCCTTGATCCGATCAGCATGGGTGTCATCACCAAACTCATACGCGAACTGAATGACGCCCTGGGCATGACGTCCATCGTCGTGACGCACGACGTTGCCGAGGCCTGCCACATCGCCGACTACATCTATCTGCTGGGTGAAGGGCGGGTCGTCGCGGAAGGTACGTCGGCTGCCATGCAGGCGAGCGCGGCGCCCGAGGTCCGGCAGTTCATGGGCGGGCTCCCGGACGGGCCGGTGGCGTTTCATTATCCGGCGGGCGATTATCTTGCGGATCTTCTCGGGAGCTAAAGGCATGGATCAGGGTCGCGGTATCGTGGGTCATGTCCGGCGCCTGGGGCGGCAGACGCTCGACGGCGTCGCGCGTCTGGGCCGGGCCATGCTGTTTCTTTTGCGCCTGACGCCGGGGCTGCCTGTACTCTTCACCCGATTCTCGCTCGTGATCCAGCAGATTTACGTGAGCGGCGTCCTTACGCTCATTATCGTTCTCGTGTCCGGCGCCTTCGTCGGCATGATCCTGGCGCTACAGGGTTACAACACGCTGGTCCGGTACGACGCGCAGTCGTCGCTTGGCCTCCTCGTGGCGCTGTCTCTGGTGCGCGAGCTCGGTCCCGTACTGACGGCGTTGCTCTTCGCCGGCCGCGCGGGTTCGGCGATGACCGCGGAAATCGGTTTGATGAAGGCAACGGAGCAGCTGGCGGGAATGGAGATGATGGCGGTCGATCCGTTGAAGCGGGTGGTGATGCCCCGGTTCCTCGCCGGCTGGGTGTCCGTGCCGCTGCTCGCCGCCATATTTTCCGCGGTGGGGATTCTTGCTGCCTATGTTGTCGCGGTGAGTGACCTGGGCCTCGATGGCGGGGTCTTCTGGTCACAGATGCAAAGTGGCGTCAGCGTGACCAATGACATCATGGGTGGCGTCGTCAAGAGCGTCGTATTCGGCCTGGTGATCAGCTGGATCGCCGTGTTCGAGGGTTATGACGCGCGGCCCACATCGGAAGGGGTGAGCCTGGCAACGACGCGCACGGTGGTGAGTTCGTCGCTGGCGGTATTGGGTCTCGATTTCATCATGACTGCCTTCATGCTACGAGGATTGTGATAATGCAGACACGAACGGTGGAATTCGCCGTCGGCCTTTTTGTGTTGGCGGGATTGCTTGCACTGGCCATGCTGGCCCTCAAGGTGGGCAATATGCCGATGTTTGGTAGCGGCCAGTATTATTCGGTCACCGCCAGTTTCGGCAACGTCGGCAGCCTGAAGGAGAAGGCGCCTGTCATGTTGGCGGGGGTGCGAATTGGACAGGTTGGGCACATCGGCCTCAATCAGCAGACCTTCGAGGCAGTCGTCAGGCTTGATATATCGAAGAAGTATGACAATCTTCCGGTGGACACGAGCGCATCGATCCTGACGCAGGGTCTTCTGGGCGAGCAGTTCGTGAGCCTGGATCCGGGCGGAAGCCAGCGTTACCTGAAAAACGGTGATAAGATCCGCGTAACCCAGTCGGCGATCATGCTCGACAAAATCATAAGTCAGCTGCTCTACAGCAAAGCTGGCCACTGACGAAGATGACACCAAGGGGTCAGGCAGTGAAAAAGAGAGCTTTTCTGTGGTTGTTTCTGGTGATTCTCGGGCGCCCCGTTTGGGCCTTCGCGGCGCCGCTCAATGCCGAGGCTTCGCCCGAAGTGCTTGTGCGCACGAAGACCGAGGAGATACTGCACTTGATCGAGCACAATCGCGCCCTCTACAGGGCGAACCGGGCGGATTTGTACTCGATGGTCAACAAGCGGCTGGTGCCCTACTTTGATTTTCGCCGCATGTCGCAGTGGGTGCTTGGCAGGTACTGGCGCAGCGCGACACCCGCACAACAGCATGCCTTCACCCAACAGTTTACCGGTCTCCTTGTACGGACCTATGCGACGGCGCTGCTCAGTTATTCCGGTCAGCGGATCGCCTACGCGCCGTTCCGGATGGATCCGCAAAGCGACCATGCCGTCGTGCGTACGCGCGTCATTCAGGTCAATGGGGGGCCCGACATCCCCATCGACTACGAGTTCGTGCATCAGCCAGACGGCTGGAAAGTCTACGATGTGACTATCGACAACGTGAGTCTGGTGACCAATTACCGTTCGGTGTATGCGAGCAAGATCCGGCGCGATGGCCTGCCGGCGCTGATCGACAGCATGGCGCGGGTCAACCGGGCCAATCCGTGAGCGCCCGTTTCGAGCATACCGGCCCCGGTCTCTATCGCGTAGCGGGCTCCGTGCGGCTCACCGAGGGGCTCGCCGGCATCCCGCTTGCGCCGCTTGAGCTGCATGACGGCGCCGCCACGGTCGATGTGGCGGCGGTCGAAACGGCGGACTCCTTGCTGCTCGCGATCCTGCTTGAGTGGGACCGGCAGGCGCGTGCGCGGGGAGGGGTCCTGCGTGTGGTCGGTGCGTCTGCGCGGTTGAGCGCGCTTTTGCGCGTTACCGGGCTCACCAAGCTGTTTGCTGCGTGAAGGTGGGTCTGTGCCGGTACCTGCCATTTGGACGGAAGGCCTCGAGAAACACTTCGGCTCGGTGCACGCCCTGCGCGGTGTCGACCTCGAAGTGGCGTCCGGCGAATTTTTCGGCCTGCTCGGCCCCAATGGCGCAGGCAAATCAACCCTCATCAATATTCTGGCGGGATTGACGCGCGCGAGCGCGGGCCATGCCCGAATCTGCGGGCACGACGTCCTCACGGACTATCGGCGGTCACGCCAGGCCCTGGGCGTGGTGCCTCAGGAAATCGTCTTCGACCCCTTCTTTTCCGTGCGCGAAATCCTGCGCATCCAGGCCGGCTATTTCGGTCTCAAGGGGCCCGAAAACGACCGTTGGCGCGAGGAGCTGCTCGCGGCGCTGATGCTCGAAGACAAGGCCGACGCCAATATGCGGGCCTTGTCAGGCGGGATGAAGCGCCGCGTTCTGATTGCCCAGGCGCTTGTGCATCGTCCGCAGGTCGTGATTCTGGATGAGCCTACGGCAGGTGTCGATGTGGAGTTGCGCGCCTCCCTGTGGGTGTTCATCCGGCGGCTGCATGCCGAAGGGCATACCATCGTGTTGACGACGCATTATCTGGAAGAGGCCGAGGCGCTCTGTGACCGCATCGCCATTCTGAAGGACGGGCGCATCGCCGCGCTCGACCGCAAGCAGGCGCTGCTGCGGCGCGCCGTCCACAAGACACTGACCGTGACCACGGCCGAAGTCATGCGGTCGGTGCCGCCGGGGCTGCAGGACAAGGTGAAAAAGGTGGCGGAGCATTGCGTGGAGCTATCGCTGCACAAGGGTGTCGACTCGATCCCCGGCATCCTGGAAACCCTGCGTACGGCCGGCTACACGATCGTCGATTTGGCCACCGAGGAGGCCGATCTGGAGGAGGTCTTCCTCGAGCTGACCCAGGGGCGCCCATGATCGGTTTCCGTACGCTGCTCTACAAGGAAGTATTGCGCTTCTACAAGGTTTTCCTGCAGACGATCCTCGCCCCCATTATAACGGCGCTGCTCTATCTCGTGGTCTTTTCGAGCACTTTCAAGGGGCGCCCGGACATTCTCCCGGGCGTCAGCTACCTCGCCTTCCTGGTGCCCGGACTCATGATGATGTCGATGATCCAGAATGCTTTCGCGAACAGTTCATCGAGCCTCATCCAGTCCAAGATCGCCGGCAACCTCATCTTCATCCTGCTGTCGCCCCTGTCGACGTTCGAGTTTTTTCTCGCCTTCATCGGGGCGGCGGTGGTGCGGGCCTTTCTGGTCGCCCTCGGCATCTACGTCGCCGCCATCGTGTTTGTCGCCATGCCCATGCGCCACCCCGTCTATCTCGTTCTTTTTGCCCTCTTCGGCAGTGGGGCGCTGGGTGCACTGGGTATCATCGCCGGCATCTGGTCGGAGCGTTTCGACCAGTTGGCCGGTTTCCAGAATTTCGTCGTCGTACCACTTTCTTTCCTAAGCGGGGTGTTCTATTCGCTGCGGTCCCTGCCGCCCATCTGGCAGACCCTGTCGAAAATGAATCCTCTCCTGTATATGATAGACGGGTTCCGCTACGGGTTTTTCGGGCTTTCGGATGTCTCCCCGCTTGCCAGTCTTGGTATCGTCATCGCATTTTTTGCCGTCATCTCGATCCTGGCGCTTGCCCTGGTCGCGCGCGGCTATCGCCTCCGGAACTAGGTCTTTTCTCAGGGCGGGGTCCGGGGTATCCTTTTTGGTTACATAGGATCGGTCTGTTATGATTACAGCAGAAGAGATTAAGGGCCTGATCGAGGCCGGTTTGCCTGGGGCGCGTGTCCAGGTGCGCGGTGATGGTCACCATTTCGAGGCGACCATCCATTCCAGCGCGTTCGCCGGCAAGACCCCGATTCAGCAGCACCAGCTTGTTTACGCAACGCTCGGTGACCGGATGCGCGAACAGATCCACGCGCTGTCGCTCAAGACGCTGTTGCCCGAGTGATGATTTGCCCCCTGAAGGGAGGTTGCCATGAATATTGAAGATCGGATCCGCAAGGACATTACGGAGAACGACGTCGTTCTCTACATGAAGGGGACGCCGCAGTTTCCCCAGTGTGGTTTCTCAGGCAAGTCGGTGCAGCTCCTGAAGGCTTGTGGGGCCCAGTTCAAAGGGGTCGATGTTCTGGCCGACCAGGAAATCCGCGAGGGCATCAAGCGTTTTTCCAACTGGCCGACGATCCCGCAGCTGTACATACGCGGCGAGTTCGTTGGCGGATGCGACATCATGACCGAGCTCTACGAGAAGGGCGAACTGCAGAAGCTCGTCGCCGGCGCCAAGGTTTGAAGGCAACCCGTAAAAGCCCTCGCGTAGGGCCGCCGGCCAGGCGGCCTTATTTTTTGCTACCCCTCGACGGTACCGTACATGGATAAACTCATCATCAATGGCGGCTTGCCGCTCAGGGGCGAAATCCGCATTTCGGGGGCCAAAAACGCCGCGCTTCCGGTGCTGGTTGCGTCGCTGCTGACAAGCGAGCCCTTGCGCATCGGCAATGTGCCGCATCTGCAAGACATCACGACCACCATGGAGCTCCTGGGCCGGATGGGCGTGCGTCTGGTGGTGGATGAGCGCATGGCGGTCGAGGCGGATGCGTCGGGTGTCCATATGCTGAAGGCGCCCTACGATCTCGTGCGCACCATGCGGGCGTCCATTCTGGTTCTGGGGCCGCTACTGGCCCGGTTCGGGGAGGCCGAAGTCTCGATGCCCGGGGGTTGCGCGATTGGTTCGCGTCCCGTGAATCTGCACATCAAGGGCCTGCAGGCCATGGG
The DNA here is from genome assembly GCA_021777535.1 of Pseudomonadota bacterium. Lineage (GTDB taxonomy): Bacteria > Pseudomonadota > Gammaproteobacteria > Acidiferrobacterales > Acidiferrobacteraceae > JAJYDN01. Next base: position 3,141 of record JAJYDN010000035.1, on the reverse strand, counting down.
TGCCGAGATTTCCATCGAAGAGGGCTACATAAAGGCCCGCGCCTCGCGTCTCAAGGGCGCGCGCATCTTCATGGACATGGTGTCGGTGACGGGCACCGAGAACCTCATGATGGCTGCGGCACTGGCAGACGGCGTGACGATCATCGAAAACGCCGCGCGCGAGCCCGAGGTCATGGACCTGGCCAACTGTCTCAATGCGATGGGTGCGCGTGTCAAGGGCGCCGGCAGTGCCGAGATTACGATCGAGGGTGTGGAGCGTTTGCATGGCGCCTCGCATGAGGTGATTCCGGACCGCATCGAGACAGGCACATACCTCGTGGCAGCCGCCATGACCGGGGGGCAGGTAAAGCTGCGCTGCGTGCAGCCGACCCTCCTCGAGGCCGTCCTCGACAAGTTGCGGGAGGCAGGGGCCCGGGTGGAGACCGGCGAAGACTGGATCCGGTTGTCCATGGAGGGCCGCAGGCCCGCGGCCGTGAACATCAAGACGGCCCCGTATCCGGCGTTTCCAACCGACATGCAGGCGCAATTCGTCGTCATGAACTGCGTCGCCCAGGGTACCGGCACCGTAGTCGAAACCGTTTTCGAAAACCGTTTCATGCATGTGCACGAGTTGCAGCGGATGGGCGCGGATATCACCATGGAGGGCAACATGGCGGTCGTGCGGGGCGTCGAGAACCTGCATGGCGCGCCCGTGATGGCCACGGATCTGCGCGCATCGGCAAGTCTGGTGCTGGCGGGCCTCGTTGCGCATTCGGAAACCATCATCGACCGCATATATCATATCGACCGCGGCTACGAATGTATCGAAGAGAAACTTTCGCAGCTCGGCGCCCGCATTCGTCGCATTCCCGATTCACAGCTGGGCGACTGGACGAAACGACAGACAGCCTGATGGTCACGATCGCGCTATCGAAAGGTCGCATCCTCGAGGAGAGTCTGCCGCTTCTGGAGCGTGCCGGCATTGTTCCGGTGGAGGATCTCGGAAAGACGCGCAAACTGATCGTCGGTACGACTGCTCCGGATGTGCAGGTGGTCGTCATCCGCGCAGCCGACGTGCCCACTTATGTACGCTACGGGGCTGCCGACATCGGCATTGCCGGCAAGGATGTGCTCATGGAGGACGGCGGTGACGGGCTCTATGAGCTGGCCGATCTTGGCATTGCCCGCTGCCGCCTGATGGTGGCGGAGCCGCGGGAGCGGCCGCCGGCCGGCGAAGGGCATTCCTGGACACGCCTGCGGGTTGCCACGAAGTATGTGCGCATTGCCCAGCGGCATTTTGACGCCAAGGGAATCCAGGCGGATATCGTCCATCTTTATGGCTCGATGGAGCTTGCGCCGCTGGTGGGTCTTGCCGACCGTATCGTGGACCTCGTCAGCAGCGGCAAGACGCTTGCGGCCAACGGTCTCGTGGAGGTCGAACATATCGTTGACGTGAGCGCGTGGCTTGTGGCCAATCGGGCTGCCGTCAAGATGAAATACAAGGCCTTGCGGCCGGTAATCGAATGCCTTGTCGGAGGGGCGATGCATGGCTGAAATCACAATCCTTCGGACTGTGCAGCGGGATTTCCGTGCGGAATTCAGGCGGATCCTGGACCGTTCGCAGGAGGTGTCGCACAAGGCGGAAGAAGTGGCCGCGAACATCCTCGCCGATGTGCGCAATCGCGGGGACGCGGCCCTCGTGGAATGGACCGCCCGGCTGGATGGGCGGCACGCGGAGTCGGCAGCCGATCTGGAGGTTTCGCAAGAGGCGCTCGCGGAGGCTTTCGCGGGTCTTGCGCCCGCGCAGCGCGATGCCCTGGAGGTCGCCGCAGGCCGCATTCGCGCCTACCACGAGCAACAGATCGTAAGGCCCTACGAGCATCAGGACGCGCTGGGCGTGCGGCTGGGCCAGCGCATAACCCCGCTCGAGCGGGTCGGTCTGTACGTGCCGGGCGGCAAGGCGGCTTATCCGTCGTCGGTGCTCATGAATGCCATTCCAGCGCGGGTCGCCGGTGTCGGCGAGCTCATCATGATGGCGCCGTCTCCAGGCGTCCCCTCGGCCCTGGTTCTCGCTGCCGCGCACATCTCGCAGGTGGATCGCGTGTTCCTGGCCGGCGGCGCCCAGGCGATCGGCGCGCTGGCCTACGGCACCGCCAGCGTGCCGCGAGTCGACAAAATCGTCGGGCCCGGTAACGCCTATGTCGCTGCCGCCAAGCGTCAGGTATACGGCACCGTGGCGATCGACATGATCGCCGGCCCGTCGGAAATTTCCATCATCTGCGACGGCAGAACGGACCCCGACTGGATCGCCTATGACCTTTTTGCGCAGGCCGAGCATGACGAAGGCGCGCAGGCGTTGCTGTTTACGCAGGACGCCGCCTTTGTCGATGCGGTGGCCGCGTCGATCCGGCGGCTGCTGCCGGCCATGGAGCGCCGGGCCATTATCGCGCCGGCGCTCGCCGATCACGGCGCCCTCATCCACGTTGCGTCCCTGGATGAGGCGATGGAACTCGTCAACGAGGTGGCGCCCGAGCATCTCGAGCTTTCCTTCGACGACGCGTCTGTGTGGGTCGACAAGGTGCGCCATGCCGGCGCCATTTTCGTCGGGCGTTACACTGCAGAGGCACTGGGCGATTATTGCGCAGGCCCGAATCACGTGTTGCCCACGTCGGGTACCGCGCGCTTCAGCTCGCCCCTGGGCGTGTATGATTTCCAGAAACGCACCAGCGTCATACACTGTCCGGCGGAGGCCGCCCGCGTTCTCGGGCGATCGGCCTCCATCCTGGCGCGCGGCGAAGGACTTACCGCGCACGCATTGTCCGCGGAATGCCGGATATGAGAAGGGGCAACGGGTGTCGTGCCGGGTCGTGTCTTGCGCGGATCCGCGCACACTAGGGTCATCCACGAGCAAGGAAGGATGAGTATGGAACGTCGGGCAAGCGTAACACGGGCGACCCTGGAGACCCGGATCACGGTGTCCCTGGGGCTGGATGGCCAAGGCCATGCGCAGCTGTCGACTGGTTTGCCGTTTTTCGAGCACATGCTGGATCAGGTGGCCCGTCACGGTCTGTTCGATCTGGGGATAGATGCCAAAGGCGACCTGGCCGTGGATGCCCATCACACGGTAGAGGACGTCGGCATTACGCGGACAATGCGTGCGCG
>JAJYDN010000060.1 GCA_021777535.1 Pseudomonadota bacterium | reverse complement strand
GGGCGGGTGAGGAGACAGAAGCACCCGAAACCGTCCGGATGATTGTCGGTGAATGATTGTGCGTCAGAGGCGGATCAGGGGACGACTGACCTTCACGAGTTCTTTCAGGGCGGCCAAATCGGCGGGGTTCGAGCAGTCGAATAAGCAGTTGCTCGTTTTTTGCGCTTTAGTACATATTTTGTACCTGTCACGCAAAATGGTCAGCATCCATGAAGCCGCCAGAGTTCCCGGGCGTCGCGGCGCAAACGCTGCGGCGATGGGAGCGCGAAGGCAGGCTCATTCCCGGCGGGCGCACGCCCGGTGGGCGTCGGCGCTACGACCTGGCACGACTGCGGCCTGAACGATTCCACGCATCGGAGGCGGCGCTTCGCACCGTTGCCTGCGCGCGCGTGTCCAGCCCCGACCAAAAGGACGGTCTGGAGCGGCAAAAGCAGGTGCCCGAACTCTACTGCGCCCGGCAAGGATGGACGTTCGGGGTCATCGCCGATCCCGGATCGGGCCTGAACACGCACAAGAAGGGGCTGAAGCGGCTGCTGGACGACGTTGTGGAAGGTCGTATCGGTCGACTTGTCGTCACGCACAAAGACCGGCTGCTGCGCTTCGGCGCGGAACCGGTGTTCGCCATCTGCGAGACCAAGGGCGTCGAGGTGGTGATCCTCAACCAGGGCGGGGACACCACATGCGAGGAAGACCTGGCGAAGGACGTGCTGGAAATCATCACGGTGTTTGGCGCCCGGCTGTATGGCACGGTCGCGCAAGAACCAGAAGCTGCTCGACGGCGTAAAGGCCGCTGTGGCGGCGTCACAATGCGGATCGCCCATCGCATCGCGCTAAAGCCCGATAACGTGCAGGCGACCTGTTTCGCCCGCGCGGCGGGCACGGCGCGCTTCGCCTGCAACTGGGCACGGGCCGGGTGGCAGCGCCGGTAGGAAGCCTGGACGCAGGACAACACCCGGCCCAGGCCATCCCAGGCGGTGCTGCGCCGCCAGTTGAACGCCATCGAGCGCGCGCAGTTTCCGTGGATGCTGGACGTCACGAAGAATGCGCCGCAGATGGCGATGATCCGGTTGGGCGAGGCGTTCAGGCACTTTTTTGCGGGCCGGGCGCGGTATCCGGCCTGTCGCAGGAAAGGCGTACAGGACCGCTTTACCCTCACCAACGACCAGTCCGGCATCGACGGTTCACGCATCCGCATCCCGAATCCGGGCTGGGTACGGATGCGTGAGTCGTTGCGCTTTGCCGGCAAGATCATGCCGGCCACCGTCTCCCGTGTGGCCGGCAAGTGGTTTGTCAGCATCACCGTCGATGCGCCGGACCGATCCCACCTGTCCAAAGCCGAAAAACCAGGACGCGGTCGGTGTGGATTTGGGCGTGTCGTCACTGGCGACGCTCTCGACGGGAGAGCCGCCGATACCGGGGCCAAGCGCATAAGGCGTTGCGCAAGCGCCTGCGCCTCCTGTCGCGCAGTCTGGGCCGCAAGCAGAAAGGTTCGGACAACCGGCGCGCGGTCAAGGCCAGGCTGGCTCGGCCGCACGCCCGTATCGCCGCCATTCGCCCGGATGCGCTGCACAGGCTCACCACCGACCTGACGCGGCGGTTTCACACCATCGGCATCGAGGACCTGAACGTGCGCGGCATGATGGTGAACCGGCACCTGGCCCGCTCCATCGCCGACATGGGTTTCTTCGAGTTCCGGCGGCAGCTGGAGTACAAGGCCGCGATGCGCGGCGGCATCCTTGTGGTCGCGGATCGGTGGTTTGCGAGCAGCAAGACGTGTTCGTGCTGCGGACACAAGCTCGACGATCTGCCGCTGCCGGCGCGCGAGTGGACATGTCCGTCCTGTCGCGCGAGCCACGACCGCGATGTGAACGCGGCAGTGAATCTGCAGAACATGGCGGTGAGTTCCACCGTGTCAGCCTGTGGAGAGGAAGGCGCCGGTCTTCGTCGTAAGACGACGACGAAACCGGCCTCGATGAAGCGGGAAGCGAGCTTTGTTCCGGTTTAGGCAGGAATGAGCAAGTCTGACGGAACGGTGACCTCGCATCCGGTTGCCGGCACGCATCGGGCGCAAATACCGCAAGGACGGCAATTTACCAATATGTCTCCAAGGCGGGCCCCATAGGTCCGGGCGCATTGTCGCCTTTCCGACACCCCCCCACCCGGAATGTCGCATTCGATACAGGCACAAACCGCCGAGGCCGGCCGGAACCCTGAGCCAAATCGCGCAAACAAAGGGCTGCGATGGTCTGGCACGGCGTTTGCTCTAGGGAGGATGCAGTCGCGTAAGGCCGCCTTTGTAGCCGATACGAAGACAAAGAAAGCGTTGCAAACCTAAAGCGTGGGTGCGGCGGCGGCTGTCGGGTGGTCCGCAAGGACCGGACGAATCCATGAAGATGTAAAGGAGATTTCGATGACGGAAGGTTTGCGGCAGATCGCGTTTTACGGAAAGGGTGGTATCGGGAAATCGACGACCTCCCAGAACACCCTGGCAGCCCTTGCCGAAATGGGCCAGAAGATCCTGATCGTCGGGTGCGACCCGAAGGCGGATTCCACCCGGCTCATCCTGCATGCCAAGGCCCAGAACACCATCTTGAGCCTCGCGGCCGAAGCCGGTGCCGTGGAGGATCTCGAGCTCGGCGACGTCATGAAGCTCGGCTACCGGGACATCCGCTGTGTCGAGTCGGGCGGTCCGGAACCCGGTGTCGGCTGCGCCGGGCGCGGGGTCATCACCTCCATCAATTTCCTCGAGGAAAACGGCGCCTACGAGGGTATCGACTATGTGTCCTATGACGTGCTGGGCGACGTCGTGTGCGGCGGATTTGCGATGCCGATCCGCGAAAACAAGGCCCAGGAGATCTATATCGTCATGTCGGGCGAGATGATGGCCATGTACGCGGCCAACAACATCTCGAAGGGCATCCTGAAATACGCCAATTCCGGCGGCGTGCGCCTCGGCGGGCTCGTGTGCAACGAACGGCAGACCGACAAGGAGCTCGAGCTTGCCGAATCCCTTGCGGTCAAGCTCGGTACCAGGCTGATCCATTTCGTGCCCCGCGACAATGTCGTGCAGCACGCGGAGCTTCGGCGCATGACGGTGCTCGAATACGCCCCCGACTCGAAGCAGGCCGACGAGTACCGGCAGCTCGCCCGCAAGATCCACGCCAATGCCGGCAAGGGCGTGATCCCGACGCCCATCACGATGGATGAGCTCGAGGACCTGCTCATGGAGCACGGGGTCATCAAGGCGGTCGACGAGGCGGTCGTCGGCAAGACTGCAGCCGAAGTGGCGGCCTGAGGGACTGCGGAAAACAGGCGGCCGGCGGTGCGTCAAGGCGCATCGCCGGCCGTACAGACAGGGTCGGTGCCAGGCGCACCGTGGACAAGATGAGTACGGCGGAGGGCGCATGAGCCTGACAGCAGAGGACGTAAAGAAGCGCAACAAGGGGTTGATCGAGGAGGTTCTGAAGGCCTACCCGGAAAAGACGGTCAAGAAGCGCGCCAAGCACCTCAACGTGTACGAAGAGGGCAAGCCCGACTGCGGCGTGAAGTCGAATATCAAGTCGGTGCCGGGCGTGATGACGATCCGCGGCTGCGCCTACGCGGGATCCAAGGGCGTGGTGTGGGGACCGATCAAGGACATGGTCCATATAAGCCACGGACCGGTCGGCTGCGGCCAGTACTCGTGGGGCGCCCGGCGCAACTACTACGGGGGGGTCACGGGCATCGAATCCTTCGTGACCATGCAGTTCACGACGGATTTCCAGGAAAAAGACATCGTCTTTGGCGGCGACAAGAAGCTCGCCCGCGTGATCGACGAGATCGAGACGCTGTTTCCGCTGAACCGCGGCATCTCGATCCAGTCGGAGTGCCCGATCGGGCTGATCGGCGATGACATCGAGGCGGTCGCCAAATCCAAATCCAAGGAACACAACGGCAAGACCATCGTGCCGGTGCGCTGCGAGGGCTTTCGCGGCGTGTCGCAGTCCCTTGGCCACCACATCGCCAACGACACCATCCGCGACTGGATATTCGACCGCGCGCAGGGACGTGCCGTCCCTTTCGAAAGCACCCCCTATGACGTGGCCATCATCGGCGACTACAACATCGGCGGCGATGCCTGGGCCTCGCGCATCCTGCTCGAGGAAATGGGCCTTCGGGTGATCGCGCAGTGGTCGGGCGATGGCTCGCTTGCCGAGCTGCAAAACAGCCCCAAGGCGCGATTGAACGTGCTGCACTGCTACCGGTCGATGAACTACATCGCGCGCCACATGGAGGAGACCTTCGGGATCCCGTGGGTCGAATACAACTTCTTTGGGCCCACGAAGATCGAGGAAAGCCTGCGCCGGATCGCCGCCCAGTTCGATCAGCGCATCCAGGAGGGGGCCGAGCGGGTGATCGCCAAGTACCGGCCGCGCATGCAGGCCGTGATCGATACCTACCGGCCGCGGCTTGCCGGCAAGAAGGTCATGCTCTACGTGGGCGGCCTGCGCCCGCGGCACGTGATCGGGGCCTACGAGGATCTGGGCATGGAGGTGGTCGGCACCGGCTACGAATTCGGCCACAACGACGATTACCAGCGCACCGCGCACGACATCAAGGACGGCACGCTCATCTACGACGACATCACGGGCTATGAGTTCGAGAAGTTCGTCGAGGCGGTCAAACCGGACCTGGTCGGTGCCGGCATCAAGGAAAAATACGTTTTCCAGAAAATGGGTGTGCCGTTTCGGCAGATGCACTCGTGGGACTAC
>JAJYDN010000007.1 GCA_021777535.1 Pseudomonadota bacterium | reverse complement strand
GACAAGCCCATCCTCCTGTCGATCGGCTACTCGGCGTGCCACTGGTGCCACGTGATGGCCCATGAATCGTTCGAGGACGAAGAAGTCGCGGCGATCATGAACACGCTCTATGTGTGCATCAAGGTCGACCGCGAGGAGCGGCCCGACCTCGATCGCATATACCAGTCTGCGCACGGTCTGCTCACGCAGCGGGCGGGGGGCTGGCCGCTCACCATGTTCCTTGCGCCGGACGATCTCGTACCGTTTTTCTGCGGCACATATTTCCCAAAGACACCGCGCCATGGCCTGCCGGGCTTCGCGGACCTCCTGCAGGAGGTGGCGGCGTTCTACAAAAACCACAAAGGGGAGCTCGCCGAGCAGGGCGACCAGGTACGCCATGCGCTCGCACGGTCCATGGGCGGGTCTTCCGATCGCGCCGGACCGATCGGACGCGGACCGCTCGACACCGTGACAGCCGACCTCAAACGCCAGTTCGATGCCGCCAATGGCGGTTTTGGCGGCGCCCCGAAATTCCCGCACCCCGGCAGTCTGCGCCGGCTGCTGCTGACGGGCGCCCAAGGCGATGCGCAAGCGCGCGGGATGGCCGGCAGCGCCTTGCAGGCGATGACTGCGCGCGGCCTCTTCGATCATCTGGAAGGCGGGTTCTTCCGCTACTCAGTGGACGCCCGCTGGGAGATCCCGCACTTTGAAAAGATGCTCTACGACAATGCGCAGCTGATTGGCCTGTGCGCCGAAGGTTTCCGCCTGACCGGACAGCCACGGCTGCGCGAGGCGGCGCTCGAAACGGCTGCCTGGGCACTGCGCGACATGCAGGCGCCCGCCGGGGGTTTCTACGCAACGCTTGATGCCGACAGCGGCGGCGAGGAAGGCGCTTTCTACCTCTGGCAACGCGACGAGGTGCAAGAGGTGGCCGGCGCCGGGGATTACGCGCTGGCAGCCGCCTACTTCGGGCTCGACAGGCCGCCGAATTTCGAACAACACAGTTACCACCTGCAGCGGGTGCGCGACATCACGGACAGCGAGCCACTACCCGGCATTACGCCCGCCGCCGCGGGCGCGGCCGTTGGGCGCGCGGCTGCGCGATTGCGGGTACGCCGGGCCACGCGTCCGCACCCACACCGGGACGAAAAGATCCTCACGGCCTGGAATGGCCTCATGATCAAGGGACTTGCGCGCGCGGGCCGGCTCCTGCGGGCCCCCACGCTCATTGCGGCTGCGCAGCGGGCGCTCGCCTTCATCCAGGCCACATTGTGGGATGGCGAGCATCTGCTGTCCGGAACCAAGGACGGACGCCATAGCGCCCATGGCTTCCTTGATGACTATGTCTTCGTCATGGACGGCATCCTGGAACTGCTGATGGCGCAATGGCGTACCGCGGATCTCGCGTTCGCGCAAACACTCGCCGATGCCCTGATCGAGAACTTTTACGACCGGGAGCGGGGCGGCTTTTACTTCACGGCCCAGACACACGAGCGCCTCATCTGCCGCCCGAAGCCGTTTGCAGACGACGCGCTGCCCGCCGGTAATGGCGTGGCCGCGCAGGTGCTCTTGCGCCTGAGCCACCTGGTGGGCGATACGGCGCTCGCCGGCGTCGCCGAGACGGTGATCCGCGCGGGAAGCGCCGACATGGGCCGTTACCCGGCCAGCCATTGCGCCCTGATCGAGGCCCTGGAGGATCTGGTCGATCCGCCGCCGCTGCTCATCCTGCGCGGCGAACACGGCGCCGTGACACGCTGGCAGGCCATGGCCGAGGAACGGTTCGTGCCCCGCCGCGCGCTGTATGCCATTGGAGGGGACGACCGGGAACTGCCGCCGGGACTTGCGGCACGGGCGCCGCGCGGTTTGGTGACGGCGTATGCCTGCCGCGGTTTCACATGCCACGCGCCGGTGACGACCGAACACGACTACAGCGCGCTGCTCGGCCACTTTTCATGAAAAAGACCCTGGAGGCACGGAGATGAAGATGACACTGGGAGATTTCGTAGCGGCCGCGCGGGCGCGGATCCTGGAAATCACCGCCGAAGAGCTCGATCTGCGTCTTGAGGACAACGAGGAGTTACTGCTCGTCGACGTGCGCGAGGCGGATGAGTTTGGGCGCGGCCATATCCCAGGCGCGATCAATGTACCGCGCGGCATCCTCGAAGGCGCTGCCGACCCTGGCTATAAACTGCGCATCGAGCCGCTGTGCAGCGCCCAGGAGCGCACCCTCATCGTCTATTGTGAAACGGGTGGACGCAGCGCCCTGGCAGCCGCCGTACTGCAGGACATGGGTTTCACGAAGGTGTTCAATCTGGCCGGTGGATCGGTGTTGTGGGCCGCGGAAGGCCTGCCCCTCGTCACGGACTGAGATTCAGACCTTGGCGGCCTTTGTCTCGTCATGACGGACGCCCGCCAGCCAGCGGACAAAACCCTGGCGCGGTGACCGCTTCGCCGCCTCCTCGCGCTTGACCAGCGCGCGCGCATGAAACTGGTCCACGTGGCGGGCAAGCACCTCCTGCGACCGCGCCATGAGATCCAGATAGGCATCCGCATCAAGCGGCAGCTCGAGTTCGTGGCGGATCGCCACATTGGCCTTGACGACCAGCGCACCAAAAGCCATGCCGGCCTTGGCGCTCTGCCGCAACAGTGCCGACTCCTGCACGGCGAGATCGGCCTTGCAGACACGCACCCTTTCGGCGGCCGCCTCGATCGCCGCCTGCGTCTCCACCAGAACCTGGTTCTGGACGGCCCAAAACGCTGAATTCGCCGTGCCTGCCCGGTCCATGTCGCGCATGCACGCGAGCGCCTCATCACGCCGCACGGACGCACGCTCGACGAACTGCTCCTCGGCCTTGATCTCCTCGCGCAGCTTCTTGACCGGCAGGCGCGCCAGGCTGAGATCGGCGACGCTGCGCACGAAGAATTCGTTGGCGGAGACGATGGCCTGGACCGTGGCAAGCGAGCCGACGATGTGCACTTTGTTCAGGTCGGCGCCGATGCCCTTGACCAGCGCCTCGTACTGGCCATCGGCGTCACGGGCAAATGCCGCCAGGTATTCCTGCGCATGCGCAAGTGCCTCTGCGCATGCAAGGTACACCTCGCGCCGCAGGGTCATTTCGCGCTCGCGGTCACGCATCAGGGCATCGTGACGCAGCCGCTCCGTGTTGCGCTCGGATTCGCTCCGGTTTTGCATATAGAGACCGGCCAGGGTGATGGTGGAACCCGTCGTGATGGCATAAAAAATCGCCGGTACCGATTGCAAAAGCCTGTAAGCCGATTCCAGAAGCATCTGTTCTTTCCTTCTCAGTAGCGATAACCGAAGGTCTCCCTGAAGCGCTCGCCAAATTGCTCGGGCTCGAGGGCGTGGTTTTGTGTCCCGGCCTGCTCGATCTTCATGGCGCCCAGAAGCGCCGCGATGCGGCCGCAGGTTTCCCAGTCGAAGGCCTGACTCAAGCCAAAGAGCAGACCTGCGCGGTACGCGTCACCGCAACCAGTAGGATCGACGACGCGCCGGGCCTTGACCACCGGCACCTCGTGGACCTTGCCGTCGACATGGATCTGCGATCCATCCGCGCCCCGCGTGACGATGAAGGCCCGCGCGCAGGATGCGATATCCTTGACCCCAAGGCCGGTCTTGCTCATCAGAAGCTGCGCCTCATAGTCGTTTACGCAGACGTAACTGGCCTCCTCCATGAAGGCGACCAGTTCGGCGCTCGTAAACATCGGCAGGCCCTGGCCCGGGTCGAACACAAACGGGATACCGGCCTCGGCAAACTCTTTCGCATGCTGGATCATGCCGGCACGGCCATCCGGCGACACGATGCCAAGCGTCACGCCCCGCGTATCGGCCACCTTGTTCCGGTGGGATTCCGACATCGCCCCCGGATGGAACGCCGTGATCTGGTTATCGTCGACGTCCGTGGTGATGAACGCCTGCGCCGTGTAGGCGCCTGGCACCACCGTCACATGGCTGCGGGGAATGCCACATTCGTCCATCCATTGCGCGTAGGGCGCGAAATCTTCGCCCACCGTACCCATCGGCACGACATCGGCGCCGATGCCGGCCAGATTGAAGGCGATGTTCCCTGCGCAGCCCCCGAACTCGCGGCGCATGGCCGGTACCATGAACGAGACATTCAGCATATGGATCTTGTCCGGCAGGATATGGTTGCGGAACCTGTCCGGGAACACCATGATCGTATCAAACGCAAATGAGCCGCAAACGAGTATCGACACTGAACACAACCTCCGAAAGAGAGGTCTGCCGGTTCCGGCCATTCCCAGACGAGAGAGTAAATGTCCGGGTGGCCGGGGGGAACCCTTGGCAGACCTAATGGGATGTTTTTGCGATAGATGGCGCGACGGAGATCATCGGGCCTGGCGCCACACCAGATCCAGATCGCGCGCCGCCCGCACCTCATCCACGCGCCGTACCGGCAGCTTCTGGGGTGCATTTTTCAGGACGTCGACCGCCGTGTGCGCATCCGACCAGATCTCGGCCATCGCCCCGACGAACGCATCCAGATCGTCCAGGCTTTCCGTCTCGGTCGGCTCGATCAGCAGGCACTCCGGGACCATGAGCGGAAAATAGACCGTCGGCGCATGAAAGCCCTTGTCGAGGAGACGCTTGGCCACGTCGGTGGCTGTAACCGTCGTCTTCTCCTTCAGATCCTTCAGCGTAAGGAGGAACTCGTGCGTGGCGCGGCGGCCCGGATAGGCGGCCGCATAGCCGAGCGCGGTGAGCCGCTCGAACAGATAATTGGCGTTCAGGACGGCGTAGTCGGCAACCCGCGACATGCCCTTGCGCCCAAGCAGCCGCGCATACACATAGGCGCGCAGGAGAACGCCCGCATTGCCCATGTGCGCAGACAGGCGGCCGATGGACTGCGGCCGCAATTTCTCCGTGATCCAGTGATACTGGCCGTTGCGTTCGCCGACAAACGGCACCGGCAGGAACGGCAGCAGGCGCTCGCCCACGCCGACCGGGCCGGCACCCGGACCACCCCCGCCGTGGGGCGTCGAGAAGGTCTTGTGGAGATTCAGGTGGATGACATCGAAACCCATGTCGCCGGGTTTTACCCTGCCCAGAATGGCGTTCAGGTTGGCGCCGTCGTAGTACAGCAGGCCGCCTGCGCCATGGACGAGACGCGCCACTTCCTCGATATGGCGGTCGAACACGCCAAGCGTCGACGGATTGGTGAGCATGAGGCCGGCCGTCTGGGGACCCACTGCCTTTTTCAAGGCCTCGACGTCGACATCGCCGTCCGCATCGACATCGATCTCGCGGACGGTGTAGCCGCACATCACCGCCGTTGCCGGATTGGTGCCATGCGCTGCGCGCGGTATCAGGATCTCGGTGCGCGCATTGTCGCCGCGTGCCTCGTGATAAGCGCGGATCATGGCGACACCGGCGAACTCCCCCTGGGCGCCCGCCATGGGTGTGAGCGAGACGCCTTTCATGCCGGTCACGTCCTTCAGGATCTCCTGCAGTTCGAACAGACAGGCGAGAAAGCCCTGTCCCGTGCTCTCCGGCGAAAGCGGATGGCGCGCAAGGAACCCCGGCAGCATGGCCGCTGCGTTGGACGCGCGCGGGTTGTACTTCATCGTGCACGAGCCCAGCGGGTAAAAATGCGTATCGATGGCGAAATTGCGCTGGCTTAACCGCGTGTAATGGCGGACTGCCTGCAGTTCCGACACCTCGGGCAGCAGCAGGGGTTTACGGCGCAGGAAGGCTTCCGGCACGTCGGCCGCGCAGGCGCCGACGGCCGGCACCTGGGCTGCGTTGATGCGTCCGGGCTCTGAATGTTCAAAGATCAGCATGCGGTCTCACTGGAGGGCGGCGATGGCTGCCTGGTAGTTGGGTTCCTGGCCGATTTCGGGCACGAGCTCGCCATAGAGCACCCGGTCGTCCGCATCGAGAACGACGACCGCGCGCGCCGTGATGCCGGCGAGCGGTCCGTCCTGGATCAGTACACCGTAATCGGTCGCGAAGTGCCGGTTGCGCATCATCGAGAGGCTCACCACATGGGTGGTCTTCGCCGACTCGCAGAAGCGGCCCTGCGCAAATGGCAGATCGGCCGACACGATCAGTACGACCGTGCCGGGATCTTTCTGCGCGTACTCGTCGAAACGCTTGGTGCTCAATGCGCAGACAGGCGTATCGAGGCTCGGCACGATGCTGATGATTTTTTTCTTGCCCTTGAAGCTATCGAGCCGCACGTCGTTGAGCTTGCCATCGACCAAGGTAAACGCGGGGGCTTTCGTTCCCACCCTGGGCAGATCACCGGAGGTGTGAATAGGGGCACCCTTCAGGGTTATGCTGGCCATTTCGCTGTCTCCTGTGGTTACGAATCTTTGTAGGCGCATGGCGGATCCAGACGCCGCTTGCTGACGATGCGCTCGAGATGGGTGGCAAAGAGCTCGATGTCGGCATCCGTTTTCGCCTCTGTCGCGCACACCAGCAAGCCGTCGGCCCACCGCGGATAATGCTCACCCACGGCGTACCCGCCCAGAATGCCTTGCGCCTCGAGCGCCCGCAGGACATCGCCCACCGGCACATCGAGGCGCAGCAAAGCCTCATGAAAGATCGGCGCACCCGGGAACGCGTTGCGTACGCCCGGAATCCGGGTAAGGCGCGCCACGAGCCTTGCGGTATTGGCATGACTTGCCATGGCGACCCCGCGCAGGCCGGCGGGCCCGAGAAGTGCCATATGGATGGTCGCCGCAGTGACCAGAAGGCCCTGGTTCGTGCAGATGTTCGAGGTCGCCTTTGAACGGCGGATGTGCTGTTCCCGCGCCTGCAGGGTCAGCGTAAAGGCTTCCTTGCCATCGATATCGACCGTCCGCCCGACGATGCGTCCCGGCATTTGGCGCACATGCGCCTGCCGGGCTGCGAGGAAACCGAAGTACGGACCGCCGGAAGACAGCGGCGCCCCCAGCGGCTGCCCTTCACCGACGGCGATGTCGCACCCCGGTCCCCATTCGCCGGGCGGGGCAAGCCACGCGCAGGCGACCGGATTGACGAGCCCGATGGACAGCGCGCCCGCCTCCTTCGCCACGGTTGCGAGTTCGCCCAGCGCTTCGAGACGCCCGAAAAAGTTCGGCATCGGAATGACGAGGGCCGCAGCCCCCCTCATCCGGGCGGCGACCTCGGCTGGATCCACGACACCGTCGTCACCACTCGGGACCACGTCGAGCTCGATCGACTGGGCCCGTACGATGGTGTGCACCACCTTTCTGTAGACCGGATGCACGGTCTCCGGCAGCACGATCCGCCGCGAACCCCCGTGCAGACGCACGGCCATGAGAATGGCCTCGGCAAGCCCGGACGCCCCGTCATAGAGGCTCGCATTGGCGACCTCCATGCCGGTGAGGCTTGCGATCATCGACTGGAATTCATACAGCATCTGCAAGGTGCCCTGGCTCGCCTCGGGCTGGTAGGGCGTATAGGCCGTATAGAATTCACCGCGGGTCGTGAGCTCCCAGACCGCCGCCGGAATATGGTGCTCGTACGCGCCGGCGCCAAGGAAATTCAAAAACCGCCCGTCTTGTTCCGCCCGTTCGCGCATGAGACGCAAAACCTGCTGCTCATTGAGCGCATCGGGCACGCCGGCAAGCGGCGCCGAACGCAGCGACTGGGGAATTTCCTCAAACAGCTTCTCGACGCTGTCGACGCCGATCGTTGCGAGCATCCGCTCGACGTCGGCCTTCGTATGGGGAATGAATGGCATGATGCGTCTAGCCTTCTGCGGCGAGGAGGTCTTCGTAAGCCCGGGCGTCCATCAGGCCCGCGGCGGCACCGGGCTTTGCCGGCTTCATCTTGAACAGCCAGCCGGCTCCATAGGGATCACGGTTGATGGCCTCCGGACCGCCAGCCAGATTCCCGTTCACCTCGGTCACTTCGCCGTCAAGCGGCGCATACACGTCGGAAGCAGCCTTCACGGACTCCACGGCGGCGCACTCTTTGCCGGCCACCACCGCAGTCCCGACCTTGGGCAGATCGATGAACACCATATCGCCCATCAGATCCTGGGCATGGTCGGTGATCCCCACCGTCAGCACGCCCTGATCGTCGCGAACCCACTCGTGGCTTTTTGTGTAACGCAGATTGGATGGTACCTGGCTCATGGAGGACTCCGGATTCAAAGATCGACAAGGATGCGCCCGTTGCGCACGAAAGGTACGGAGACGACACGCGAGGGCGCCGGCCGCCCGGGCCGCAGCTCGACTTCGCACTCTTCATCAACGGCGACGGCTGCCGGAACACGGGCAAGCGCGATACCGCGTTCCAGCGTGGGTGAAAACGAACCGCTGGTCAGTACGCCCTCCCCGGACGCACAGCGCACGCGCTGACCGCTGCGCAGTACACCGGGACCCAGCAGCAGGAGGCCCACCAGCTTGCGGGCAATACCGGCCGTGAGCGCCCGCTCCAGCGCCGCCCGCCCGATGAAATCACGGCCTTCGCCCAGAGCCACCGTCCAGCCAAGACCAGATTCCCAGGGCGTGACCGTGGCATCCATGTCGTGTCCGTAGAGGTTCATGCCCGCCTCAAGCCGCAGTGTATCGCGCGCACCCAGCCCAACGGGCGCCACCCCTGCGGCCACCAACCGTTCCCACAAGGAAACCGCCCGGTCGGCGGCGGCGATGACCTCGAAGCCTTCCTCGCCCGTGTATCCGGTGCGCGCAAGGAAGAGCTCGCCTGCAAAAACCGCCTGGAAGGGCTTTAGCCCGGTAAGCGTTGCCAGTGTCTGCCTGCCAAGGACTGTCTCTGCGCGGGCAAACGCCTCGGGACCCTGGATCGCCAGCATGGCGAACTCAGGCTGCGGAACGACATCGACCCCGAATGGGGCGGCGTGCCGGTGCAGCCAGGCAATGTCCTGCTCGCCCGGACCTGCGTTGACGACGAGACGAAACCAGTCGTCTGCAAGGAAATACACGATCAGGTCGTCGAGAACCCCGCCCTCCGCGTTCAGCAGGCAACCATACAGCGCCTTGCCGGGAAGCTTCAGTTTGCCGACGTCGTTGGCGAGGAGATATCGGAGGAATGGGCGCGCGCCCGCGCCCTTGATTTCGACGGTGCGCATATGCGAGACATCGAAGATTCCCGCACTTTGGCGCACCTTGTGATGCTCGGCGAGCTGCGAGCCATAGTGGAGAGGCATGTCCCAGCCCCCGAAATCCACCATCTTCGCGCCCGCACGAAGGTGTTGTTCATATAACGGCGTTCTACGTCCCATCTCTGGCGACCCCAAGGGAGAGAACCGCGGAAAGCGGTATATCCGCGCGTTCGTTGCAGAACCCCTCTGTCCGGCAACCTGAGAGCTTGAGCCCCTTCGGTGGGCTGTCGATGCAGCCTCTCTCCAGAGTCGACCATCGCCCTGCGGTCCTTTTGCCGGTGCGTTTCCGGGCAGTTGCGCCGTTGGCGCCCCAAGTGGATCCGGGGTCTCTTCCGCAGGATGTCTGTCGTGCGGGCACTATAACAGCGCCCGGAAGAAAACGCCAAGGTGCAAGCAGCGGGCGGTAGGTGATCCCAGGACCCTGCTGGTATGATGGCAATTACATGCACCCTGAAGATTGCAAATCTCGCGAGGCCATCTAGGCTTGTAAGGAATAAAGCCCCGAAGTGTCCCTTTGGCGATTCGAGATTCAGACCAAACATAAGGAGGACATCGTGATACGTCGCTGGTTTGCTGCCGCTGCCCTGGCGGCATCGCTTACCCCCGCGTGGGCCGCAACGTCTGCCGCATACACGATCACCGCTCCGCCCCGCATGACGCACGCGCAATCCAGAGCGGCCTTCGGTCCGGTCGCCGCGTTGCTCACCCGCGTGACGGGACACCCGTTCCGCTTCCGGTTCACGCGCAATTGGCTGGTGTACATGCAGGAAGTCCGCAAGAACACCGCCGACGTCTATTTCGATGGCCCCGCCTTCATCGGCTGGCGCGCCGCCCGCTTCCAGGACCGGGCGGCAGCGGCCCTGAGCGGCAAGATGCGCCTCGTCCTTGTCGTCAAGCGGGGAACTGCGCTCAGCAACCCCGACCAGCTGGCGGGTGAAAGCGTATGCGCGTTCTCGCCGCCAAACCTCGCGACCCTGGTGTTTGAGAGCCTGTTTCCGAATCCGGACCGGCGGCCCTACTTCCACATCATCCACAACCTGAAATCCACCGTGAGCGATGTCCTGAAGGGGACCTGCCGCGCCGTCATGGTGCCGTTGCAGCTCTTCACGCGCTTCAACAAGGTGCATCCCGGCGCGCTCGCCATCGCTTATCGCGTGGCACCCCTCCCGAACCAGGGCTTCTCGGTGAGCAGCAAGATGCCGCGCGCGATTCAGGACAAGGTCATTGCCGCCTTGACCAGCCCGGCCGGCCAGGCCGCCACGGCTGAGCTGCGCGCCTCGCTCGGCCACAAACGGCTGGTGCGCAGCCACACTGCCGACTATGTACCGGCCGAACACCTGCTCGACAACATGATCGGCTTCCAGGGCACCTGAGATTCTGCCCGCCGGGCGCGAACCCTGGCGGGCGATCGCGTGCGGAGCGTACGGCGGTACGACGGTCTCCGGCGGATTCCGGGGCCGTTGGCATCAGGCGCCGGCACAGCCCTCGAGCTGAAGCCATACGGGGGCATGGTCGGAGGGCCGCGGCTCCCCCCGCGGCACCCGGTCGACTGCGCAGCTGCGGGCGCAATCCGCCAGCGCCTGACTCACGAGAAGGTGGTCTATGCGCAGACCGCGGTTGCGCACAAAGGCCATCGCACGGTAATCCCACCAGCTAAAGCCGCAGGCATCGCCTCCCACGTGCGCGAATGCATCGACAAGACCCGCGGCGAGCAGGCCCTGAAAGGCTGTGCGTTCCCGCGGACTGACCAGCACCTGGCCTTCCCAGGCACCGGGATCGTATACATCCTGGTCCGTCGGCGCGATATTGAAGTCTCCACCAACGACAAGCCGCGGATGGCGCGCGAGCGTCTGCTGGAGATGGGCCTCGAGCGCGTCGAGCCAGCGGAGCTTGTAGACGTAGCGCGGCGAATCGACAGCGGTGCCATTGGGCACATAGCAACTCATGACGCGCACTCCCGCGCAGGTCGCCGCTATGAGCCGCTTTTGCGTATCCTCAAAGCCCGGCAACCCGGCTTCGACAGCACTCAAGGGGCGGCGGGCGATGAGCGCCACCCCGTTGTAGCCCGGTTCGCCGGCGAATGCCACGTGATAACCGGCATCGAGGAATACCTGCACCGGAAACTCCTCGTCCCGAACCTTCGTTTCCTGTACACACAGAATGTCGGGGTTGACGCGCGCAAGCCATGCCATGACCGCAGGCAACCGCGCACGCAGGGAATTCACGTTCCAGCTGGCTATCTTGAGGGTGCCCAGATGTTCCTCCAAAGTGGCGGCCCCGCATCCGTCGTTGGGTCGCGCCCCGCTTGAAAACTGCACCTGTCCGGATGCAGGGGGTTCGGCCAAACCGGCCACTTCCGCAGACACAACACAAGCGATGGCGCCGGTTCCCGCCTGCCGCCGGCGCGCAGACGGGCGGCACCCTGCCTCAATGGCCTGCTTGCGGGTTCTTCGGATCCGGATAGCCGGCTGCCGTAAGCGCCGCCGAGAGTTCGGACTCCACATAGCCGACGAACACCTGCTTGCCGACGACGATGGTGGGAATGGTAGTGGCGTGAGATGCGCTCTTCATCTCGGCGAGCGCCTTGGGATTGGTGACATCCACTACCTTGAAGTGCACCTTGCGGGATGTCAGATAGCGCGCCGCAATTGCGCACGGCGGGCATGACGGCGCCTCATACAGAACAACCGGCGGCGCGTGAACTGCCGCTTGCGCGGAGCCGCTGCCAAAGGTGTCGCTCAGGTGCACCACCTGCACGTGCCGCGCCGATGACGGGGGCGGACTCGACTGGTAGGTCACCACGCCCGCGGGGCTGACATAGCGGTAGAGCGCCGCCGCATGGCATGCGCCCATGGTCACGATACCTCCCAGAATCGCCAGGACTTTCCTTTTCACGCTCCCTCCCCCGTCTCGGTAACCAGACCGCTTTGCCGCAACAAGGCCTCGATAGTCGGCTGGCGGCCCCGGAAACTGACGAACAGCTCCCGGGGATCCGCCTCCCCGCCACGCTCGAGAATGTTGTGGAGAAACGACAGGCCCGTCTCGCGATCGAATACACCACGCTCTTCGAAACGGCTGAAGGCATCGGCGGACAAGACCTCCGCCCATTTGTAGCTGTAGTAACCCGCGGCATAGCCGCCGGCAAAAATATGCGTGAAGCTGTTCTCGAAGCGATTGAAAGACGGCGGCTGCACCACCGCTACCTCCGAGCGCACCTGATCGAGCAAGGCATGGACGGAGCCCTTCCCGGCATCGAAATCACCGTGGAGCCGGATATCGAAAAGGGCGAACTCGATCTGCCGCAGCATCTGCAGGGCGGCCTGGAAGGTGCGGGCCGCGCGCAGCTTCCGGAACAGGGCCTGGGGCAGGGGATCGTGGGTCTGGTAGTGCGCGCCGATGAGATCGATCACCTCACGTTCCCAGCAGAAATTTTCCATGAACTGGCTTGGCAGCTCGACTGCGTCCCAGGGCACGCCGTTGATACCCGCGACGGCCGGTTCCTCCACCCGCGTCAGCATGTGGTGCAGGCCGTGACCGAATTCGTGGAACAGCGTCTCGACCTCCTCATGGCGCAAAAGCGATGGGTGACTCTCCCCGGGCGGCGAGAAATTGCACGTGAGATAGGCTACCGGCAAATGGTGCGGCTCGCGCACACAGCACTCGTCCATCCAGGCACCCCCGCGCTTACGGGATCGCGCATACAGATCAAGATAGAACTGTCCGCGCGGGCGGCCGTCCGTCTCGCGAATTTCGTAGAAGCGGACGTCGGGATGCCAGGTTTCGACATCCTCGAGTTCGGCGATGGAGACATCGTAGAGGCGTTCCGTCAGCGTAAAAAGCCCGCGCAGTACCTGCGGCAGCGGAAAATACGGCCGCAACTCCTCCTGGGAAAACTGGAAGCGCTGCTCTTTTAGCCGCTCACTGTAATAGGCGATGTCCCAGGCCTCGAGCTCATGCCCGCTCGCCAGCGCCAGTGCGCGGACCGCATCGAGCTCTGCCATTGCGCTCGCGCGGGCCCGCCCGGCAAGATCGAGCAGAAAACGCTCGACTTCGGCCGGACTGGATGCCATCTTCGTTGCCAGCGAATAGTCGGCGTAGACCCGGTAGCCAACCAGCTGCGCCAGTTCGTGCCGATGCAAGAGGATGCGGCGCGCGACATCCGTGTTGTCATATCGCGGATCACCCTGTTCGCTCGCCCGCGTCACATAGGCCGTATACATCTGTTTGCGCAGATCCCGGTCGTCGGCATTGACCATGACCGGTATGTAGCACGGCGCCTTCAGCGTCAGGCGGTATCCCTCTTCCCCGGCCTCATGCGCCTCCTGACGCGCAAGTGCGCGCACCGAATCCGGAACGCCGCTCAAGCGTTCCACATCCGGCAAGGACAAGGCGAATGCGTCGGTGGCGTCCAGCACGTTCTGCTCGAAGCGGCTGGTCAGCACGGAGAGTTCTTCCTGCAGAACCTTGAAACGGGCCTTCGCAACGGGCTCGAGAGCGACACCGGCGAGACGCAAATCACGCAGCGCATTGTCGACTACCTTCCGGCGCGCCGTCGACAAGCGCTCGAATCCGCCCGCCTCGCGCAGGGCCTTGAAGGCGGCGTACACGCGGGGATCCTGCGCATAGTCCGTCTGGTAGCGCGTAAGCTCGAGCAGGCCCTCGTTATAGGCGGCCCGCAGCTCGGGACTGTCAGTAACGGCGTGCAAATGGGACACCGGAGACCAGAAGCGCTTCAGGCGCAACTCGCAGGTCTCGAGCGGCCCTATCTTGTCCTCCCAGCGCCCCGCTCCCGGTTTCGCGAGTATGCGTTCGACTTCGGCCCTGGTTTCGGTGAGCATCGTGGCGAGTGCCGGCTGCACATGACCGGGACGGATCGCCGTAAAAAGCGGCAGACCCTCTAAGTGCAAAAGCGGATTGTCGTTGCTCATGGCGCTCCTTGTTGCGCCCACTTTAACACGAGCGCCGGCCGCGCGCCTGCGGGCAACCGCACGAAAACGAAAGCGGGCCCAGGTGTGGCGCGCCTGTCCGGCGGATGCGAAGCACGCCCGGATTCAGGCCGCCTCGCCGCGCAGGAGCACCCGCACGCCGGATGTGTCCGGCCGCACACCATGCCAGACGCAGAACGCAGTGGCCGCCTGCTCGATCAGCATCCCCAATCCGTCTAGCACCGACTGCGCGCCGTGTGTGCGCGCATGGGCCAGAAAAGGGCGCGCGACAGGCCCATACGCCAGATCATAGGCCAGTGCCCCGCGAAACACATCATCGGGCACCGGGGGCACGGCATGACCGAGACTCGCTGCCGTGGCGTTCAGGACGATGTCGTAAGAATCGCCCGCCACGGGCAGGCTCATGCGCGCATCACCTACGCGGGCAATCCATTCCGCGGCCCGGCTCGCCGTCCGGTTCCATACGGTCACATGGGCCACTCCCGCGTCGAGAAGCGGCCCGATGATGCCCTGCGCGGCGCCGCCGGCACCCATCACCAGCAGTCGCGCGCCAGAAAGCGCCACCGCGTGGTAGGCAAGATCCGCGAGCAGCCCCTCCCCATCCGTATTGTCGCCGCGAATGACCCCGTCTTCGAAAGAGAGCGTGTTGACCGCCTGGGCCCGCCGCGCCCGCAGCGTCAATTCCGTTGCGAGCGCATAGGCCTCGGTCTTCAGGGGAACGGTGACATTGGCGCCACGCCCGCCTTCGGCAATGAAGGCCTGCACGGCCTGCGCGAGCGAACCGGCCGGCACTGCCCGGCGCTCATAGGTGAGCGGGATGCCGAGTTCACGCCCGAACTGTTCGTGGATGCGGGGAGACAGGCTGTGCTGGATGGGGTACCCGAAAACGGCGTAATGATTCATAGATGGATAAAATAAACCATTATGGCGGCGTAGAGGAGGGCGTTTGCCAGTAAGGGCACCGGATGCAACGCGCGCGCACGGGCTGCGTGCCAGCGTACCCAGGCCGCCCCCGCCAAGGTTGCGATGGTGACCGCAAGCAGCACCGGCCTCGGCTGCCACGGTGTCAATGTCAGGCCCAGCGCCGGCAGCAGGCTCCCCTGAAAGACGAGTGCGCCCGTGATGTTGCCGAACGCCAGCGTATCCTGGCCGCGGCGGATCCACAAAATGCTGTTGACCTTTTCCGGCAGCTCCGTGGCAATCGGCACGACGACCAGCGCGAGCACCAGCACCGGCCAGTGGAACATCGTGCCGACCCCTTCGACGCCCCGCACGAAAAGCTCGGCGCCACCCAGGATCAGCGACAAGCCCAGCAAAAGCTGCACATACCGCAGACCCGATCTGCCCCCCCGAAGGCGATCGATGTGGAGGGGTCTGCGCACGCGGCTGCCATGCCCGGCCTCACGCAGGGCAACCGATGCGCCCACCGTCTGCACCACATAGGCCCCGTAGGCCACCACCAGCAGCGCCGCGAGCACAGGACGCCAGGGACCCTGCGGCACGAAAAGTCCGGCCGCCGCCATGGCAAAAATGCCGAGGAACCAGTCGAGGTCGCGGCGCAGGCCACTGCGCTCAGGGACGAGCGCCGCACGAAAACCGCGCGCACGCCCGGCGAACAATGCCATCAGGCCAAACGTGAGGGTCGACAGCATGAGCGGGGCCCCGAAAACCGCGCCCACCGCAATGTCCGGCCGGTCCCCATGCGCCCGCCCCAAGGATGCCAGTACGGGTACGGCAGTCTCCGGCAGTGCGGTGCCGATACCCGCAAGCAGCGAGCCCGCGACCCCCTCCGAGACCGCAAGTCCTGCGCCCACATGCTCGACGGCGTTCGTAAAGAGCTCCGCCCCCGCGAGAATGACCGGGAAACCCAGCAGCAGGGCCAGCAGCGCCTCCATCCCGATACACCCTGGTCAGCGTGGGGCGTCGATCACCTTTTCCATGCCCGGGGGCACGGTTTCGGCGAAAGAGCTCCGGGCACTGATGCCCGCCAGCCACTCACCCAGCCGCGGATGCTGACTGCGCCAGTCGTGCGGGAACCGGAAATCCACATACTCGAGCGCCAGGCCGAGTGCGAGATCGGCCAGCGTGAAGCGCTCGCCGATCAGATACGGCCGGCCCTGCGCCGCCTTGTCCGCCCACGCGATCGCGCGCCGGACCTTCAGCTCCTGCGCATCGATGAGATCCTGCGCGCGCTGCCCCGGCGGACGACGCCCCTCGAGAAGGCGGGCGACGACGGCGTCGACCATGCCGGAACCGAGCACATGCCACTGAAGGACTGGCCAGCGCTCTTCACCGTGGGGGATCAATCGCGGGGCACCGCACTCGTCCAGATATTCGACAATCAAGCCCGAATCAAAAAACACGCGCCCATCGCCGGTTTCCAGGACCGGCACTTTCCCGAGCGGATTCATGTCGGCTATATGATTACCGGGATCGTGCGGGGATTCCGGCACATGAGTAAAGCGCAGGTTCTTTTCCCGCAGGGCGATCCTGACCTTGCGCACGTAAGGAGAAGTGAGGTGACCGTACAATTTCACAAAGACCTCCTGAAATAGGCGAGCAGAATGCCCACAAATACCGACCCGCCGAACCAGTTGTTGTTCATGAACGCCCGAAAGCATTCGATGGGGCGGCGATGCCAGAGCAGCTTTTGTTCGTACACGGCAAAACCGAGCGCCGCTACAAGCCCGGCATCATACAGAGGGCCAAGATGGGCCTTTCGGCCGACCCAGTACAGCAGCACGAGGCTTGCCGCCTGGAATAACCCCACCATGAAACGGTCGAACCGGCCAAAAAGGATGGCGGTCGATCTGACGCCGATCTTCAGATCGTCCTCCCGATCGGCCATCGCATAGGCCGTATCATAGGCGATCGTCCAGCAGATGTTGGCGGCCAGCACCCACCAGGCCAGCGCCGGCAGACGGTCCTGCTCGGCCGCAAATGCCATGGGTATGCCCCACCCGAAGGCCAGGCCGAGATAGACCTGTGGCAGGTGGGTGTAGCGCTTCAGGAACGGATACGATGCCGCGAGCGCGACTGCGACCGGCGCGAGCGCGAGCGCGAAGCGGTTCAGCCAGTGCACGAGGAGCGCTGCCAGGAGACACAAAACGGCGAAGAGGACCAGCGCTTCCCGTGTACTGACTTCCCCTGTCGCAAGCGGCCGCGTTCTGGTGCGCCAGACGTGTCCATCAAAATCGCGGTCGGCGTAGTCGTTGATGACGCAACCGGCTGAACGCATCAATACGACTCCGGCAACGAAGACGGCGACGAGCGCCGGTGAGGGATGGCCATTGGCGGCCAGCCACAGGGCCCACAGCGTCGGCCACAGCAGCAAAAGGCTGCCGATGGGCCTGTGCAGACGCATCAGCTGCCAATAGGCCTTGGCTCTCGTCCGGATTCCCCGTGCCGCTACGGCCCCGTCGACTGCCATGTTGTCCCCGCCGCAAAGGCTGTGAGAAGTTGTGAGAAGTGGAGTAAGACGATTATGCCGAGCCGCACCGAAAGCGGCTAGACCTCAGCGGGGCCCCGGCGCGCGTTCAGCCAACGCCGCGCGAGCGCTTCGGCCACTTCTGGCGGCAGATCGTCGGCGGCTTGCCGCAGCCGCGGCAGCAATTCGGCATCGGCGGCCAGATCTGCCACGCGAAAGTGGGGCAACCCGGACTGACGGTCGCCAAAGAGTTCCCCTGCGCCCCGCAACGCCAGATCCTGCCGCGCGACCTCAAAACCGTCATCCGTTTCGCGCAGGCAGGCCAACCGTGCGTGCGCCACGGCGCCGAGCGGCGCCCGGTAGAGCAGCACGCAGTGTCCCTGCTCGCGGCCACGCCCGACGCGGCCGCGGAGCTGATGAAGTTGCGCAAGCCCCAGGCATTCCGCATGTTCGATCACGAGCAGATTGGCCGATGGCACATCCACCCCGACCTCTATGACGGTCGTGGCGACCAGCACCTGCACGACGCCGTCCATGAATCCCGCCATCACCGATTCCTTCTCGGCAGGGCTCATGCGGCCATGAATGAGCCCGACGGCAAGCCCCGGCAACGCACGGGAAAGCTCCTGGTGCAGCGCCTGCGCCGACACCAGATCGGACTCGCCCTCCTCGATCAGGGGACAGACCCAGTAGGCCTTGGCGCCGCCTGCGCAGGCTTGCCGCACCCGGTCTATCACTTCGGTACGCCGCGTCTGCGAAAGCGCCACAGTGGTGACCGGCAACCGCCCGGGGGGGCGCTCGGCGAGGATTGATACATCCAGATCCGCGTAGAGGCTCTGGGCTAGCGTGCGCGGAATCGGTGTTGCGCTCATCGCCAGCCAATGGGTGGCGATGCGCCCCTTTCCCTGCAGGGTCTGCCGCTGGCGCACGCCAAACCGGTGTTGTTCGTCTGCGATCGCGAGCGCCAAGCGGTCGAAGGCGACGGCGTCCTGTACCAGCGCCTGCGTGCCGACGGCAAGCGCCACTTCGCCCTGGGCCAGCCTTCTTCGCGCATCCTGGGTGGAGCGCGCAGTGCCCAGAAGCGCCAGCACCGGAATGCCGAGACCGGCAAACCAGGCGGCAAACGTCTTGTAATGCTGACGCGCCAAGAGCTCGGTTGGCGCCATCAGGGCCACCTGATATCCCTCTTCGAGGACGATCAGCGCGGCGGCGGCGGCGACCAGGGTCTTGCCCGATCCCACATCACCCTGCAAGAGACGGCGCATGGGCCAGTCGCGCATGAGATCCTCGCGGATCTCGGCGATTGCCGCCTGTTGCGATGCGGTCGGCTGAAACGGCAGTTGCGCGAGGAAGCGGGCGACAAGATTGGCCTGTCGGCAGGGATGCGCGCGCTCCCTGCGGCTTGCGCGCCGCGCCGCGGCAAGGGCGGCCTGGTGGGCAAGCAACTCCTCGAGCGCAAGGCGCTTGCGGGCGGCAGTCGGCTGAACGGCAAGCGCAGGCGCATGCAAGAGGCGCAAGGCCTGCGCAAGCGACAACCCCTCCTCGCACAGGGCAGGCGGCAGCAAATCAGGGAGCGCGTCCACATGCTCGAGGGCCCCGCGCACGAATTGGCGCAGGCGCTTGACGCTGAGCCCTGCCGTGGTCGGATAGACCGGCGTGAGCGAAGACTCCAGCAAGGACGGCTCCGCCGGGCCGGCGATGTCCGGATGCACCATCTCGCGGCCCTGCGCGCCCCACCGGACTTCGCCGTACACACTGACCTGCGTACCCACCGTCAGCAGACGCCGGTGACGGGACGTGGGGTGGAAAAAACGCAGGAGCAATTGCCCGGGGCCATCGGCAAGCCAGGCGGTGAGATGAGGGCGGCGCCCGCCGCGCTGCTCGACGGCCAGCACGCTACCCTGCCCCAGCGCCCGCTGGCCGGCCACGAGCGCGGCAAGCGGCGTGCACCGCGTACGGTCCTCGTAGCGCGCCGGCAAATGGAAGAGAAGGTCTTCGACCGTCGACAGGCCAAGCTGGGCGAGCCGCGCACCGGCCGCCTTGCCCACCCCCGGCAAGGCCGTGACGGGCAAATCGGCGAGACCGGCGCCGCTACGGGCGGACGCCGAGGTCGAGGATGACATCCATTTCAACAAGCGCCCCCCGCGGCAGGGCCGCCACGCCAACCGCGGAGCGCGCCGGATAGGGGGCCGTGAAGAATTCGGCCATGACTTCGTTGACGAGCGGGAAATGCGCAAGATCCGTGAGAAAGACGGCGAGCTTTACGACCTGGCTGAACTGCCCGCCCGCCGCCTCGATGACGGCCTTGAGATTGCAAAACACCTGCGTGATCTGCGCGCGCGGATCATCGCCCACCATCGCCATGGTGGCCGGGTCCAGCGGAATCTGCCCCGAGAAAAACACGAGTGAGCCGGCCCTTACGGCCTGCGAATAGGTGCCGATGGCGCGCGGCGCCTTGTCTGTCTGTATCACATCCAATCCCATGATCCGATCCTAACCCCGTTTACGATTGATCCTGACGACCGCTTCCTGAGAACGGATGCGGCGAATGATGCGGGCGAGATGCACGCGATCGCGCACCTCGATCACGAAGTCCATTGCGGTATCCTGACCGTCACGCTCATCGATCGACACCGTATCGATGTTCGCATCCATCTCCGAGATGGCCGCAGCGACCATGGCCAGCACGCCGCGCCGGTTCTTGACCTCTACCCGCAGCGCCACCGGCCAGACACCTTCGACCCCGCTTTCCCACTGGATGTCGATCCATTTGTCCGGGTGCTTGCGGTATTCCGCGACGTTCGGACAATCCTCCGTGTGCACCGTGATGCCGCGGCCGGCGGTAAGGAAACCGAGCACCGGGTCGCCGGGAATCGGGCGGCAACATTTGGCGTAGTTGACCACCGCCCCTTCCGTGCCGCGGATCGCAAGCGAACCGGGCGTGCGCTGGGGACTCGGAGGCGGCGCGCCCTCAGGCGTCAGCTGGCGCGCCACGACGGCCGCCACGCGCGTGCCAAAACCGATATCGGCGAGCAAGTCTTCCCATGACTTGAGGCGCAAAGACTGGACGAGCGCATTGCGGTCCGCTTCGCTTGGGCCAGTGTCGGCACCCTGGGCCTGCAATGCCTGCGCAAAGAGCCGCCGTCCGAGGGCGACCGCCTCGTCGCGGCGCAAATTTTTCAGGTAATTGCGGATTTGCAGGCGCGCCTTGCCGGTCACAACGTGATTCAGCCACGATGGATGAGGCGCGCTGTAGGCTGAAGTAATGACCTCGACATGATCCCCATTGCGCAATTCCGTCCGCATGGGCACCAGCTGGTGATTGATGCGCGCGCCCGCGCACCGCTTGCCGATATCCGTGTGCACTTCGTAGGCGAAATCGATGACCGTCGCGCCCCGCGGCAGCTTCTTGATATCGCCGTTGGGCGTGAACACGTACACCTCGTCCGGAAAGAGGTCGATCTTCAGGTGTTCGAGAAATTCGCGCGGATTCCCTGCCTCCTGCTGGATTTCCATGAGACCCTGCAGCCACTGCAGTGCGCGCTTTTGCATACCGACGTCGCCGGTCTTGTAGAGCCAGTGCGCAGCCACACCGTTCTCGGCGACCCGATGCATGTCTTCGGTGCGTATCTGCACCTCGATCAGAACACCAAACGGCCCGAAGACGACTGTATGCAGGGACTGGTAGCCATTGGTCTTCGGAATGGCGATGTAGTCCTTGAAGCGTCCCGGAATCGGTTTGTAGAGGTTGTGGATGACGCCGAGTACGCGGTAGCAGGTATCCACGCGGTCGACCACGATACGGAACGCCAGCAGGTCGTAGACCTGCTCGAACGACAGACCCTTCTGGCGCATCTTGCTGTAGATGCCAAACAGGTTTTTCTCGCGGCCGGACACGTCGCCGGGCAAACCCTCGCGGCGCAGCTGCTCGACAATGGCCACCCGCACCTTGTCGACCAGCGCCTTGCGGTTGCCGTGACGTTTGCGCACCGCTTCCTGGAGGATGCGATGGCGCAAAGGATAGAGTATGGCAAAACACAGATCCTCGAGCTCGACCGACCAGCTGTGCAAGCCAAGCCGGTTGGCGATCGGCGCATAGATCTCGAGCGTCTCGCGGGCGATGGCGCGCCTGCGCAGCGGCGGCAGTACGCCAATCGTGCGCATGTTGTGCAGGCGGTCGGCAAGCTTTATGAGGATGACGCGAATGTCGCGCGCCATGGCGAGCAGCATCTTGCGGAAGTTTTCGGCCTGCTCTTCTTCCTTGTTTTCGAACTCGATCTGGCTGATCTTGCTCACCCCGTCGACGAGCTCAGCTACCTCGTCGCCAAACTGCGCGATCAGTTCATCCTTGTGGTGGGGCGTGTCTTCGATGACGTCGTGGAGAATGGCCGCAGCCAGACAGGTTGCGTCCAGACGCAACGCCGTCAGAAGCTTGGCCACCTCGAGGGGGTGGTAGATGTACGGCTCGCCTGTCCGCCGGCGCTGCCCTTCGTGGGCCTCCGCGCCAAACAGATAGGCGCGATAGATGAACATGGCCTCCTCGCGCCCGAGGTAACCCTCGACAAGCGCAAGGAGATCACTGATATGGAAAGAGACGGCGCCGCGCGTTTCCGCCTTGTTAGAAGAGGGAAGGACTTGCGGCGTCGTCGCCTGTTCTGGCGGATTCGCTGCCATCCTGTTCGGCCTCCGGCCCGGCTTCCGCATTATCGTCGAGAATGGCGCTCGTCACGAACCCTTCGGCAATCTCCCGCAAGGCCAGCACAGTCGGCTTGTCGTTCTCACGATCCAAAAAGGGGTCGGCACCTGCCGCGAGCTGCCGCGCTCGCCGGGCAGCAACCAACACGAGCTGGAAGCGGTTCTCGACGTGTTCCAGACAGTCCTCGACGGTGATGCGGGCCATAACGAATCCTCGAAAGAATATAAGAAAGTGTAGCAGACAACGGTCAGGGGGCGGAAGTAAGCAGACTCCGCGGATCGATGCCGAGCGCCCGCCGGCGGCGTCCCTCGAAAATCAGGCTGCGCAGGTCATCCAGGGCGGCCTCGAATTCGTCATTGACGATCGTCCAGTCGAACTCGGCATAATGGCTGATCTCGGCGCGCGCCTCGCGCATGCGCCGGCCTATCACCTCATCGCTATCCTGACCGCGCGACCGCAGACGCTGCTCGAGCACCTCGAGCGAGCGCGGCAAAATGAAAATGGTCAGTGCATCGCGCACAAGAGCCTTGATGCGCCGCGCCCCCTGCCAGTCGATGTCGAGCAGGACATACCGGCCCGCCGCAAGCAGCGTGTCCACCGCCTGCCGCGACGTACCGTAGTAATTGCCGAATACTTCGGCATGCTCCAGAAAGGCGTGCGCCTCGACCATCCGCAAAAAGGTGTCGCGATCGCAAAAATGGTAGTGGACTCCGTCCTGCTCACCGGGGCGCGGCGGGCGCGTCGTATGTGAAACGGAGACGGCAAACCGCGGATCGGCAGCGAGCGCCTTCGCAAGACTGCTCTTTCCGGCGCCGCTCGGCGCCGACAACACCACCAGTCGTCCCTTATTCAAGATTCTGTACCTGTTCCCGCATCTGTTCGATCAATACCCGCAGGGATACCGTAAGCGTGGTGACGGCGGCCGACGGCGACTTGGCCGCCAGGGTCGTTGCCTCACGATGGAGTTCCTGCATGAGGAAGTCCAGCTGCCGCCCGCGCGGACCGCCGCCCCCCAGCGCCTGCCGGGCCTCCTGCATATGGACGTAAAGCCGCTCGAGCTCTTCGGCCACATCTGCCCGCTGCACCTGCAACACGAGTTCCTGTTCAAGGCGCGACTCATGCACGCCCACATCGAACTCGGCCAGCCGCGCCGCCAGACGCGCCCGGAGAAGCGCGGGTGCCTGTGCAGTCTCCACGCGCAGCGCCGCCACCAGCTTTTCGGCCTCCCCGAGCCGCGCATCCAGGAAGGCGTACAGCCTGGCGCCCTCGCGCCCCCGATGGGCGCTCAGCGCATCGACCGCCTCATCGACCGCGCCCAGAATCGGCGCATCGAACGGGCCGACGGCAGATGGCGCTACCACGCCGGGCCAGCGCAAGACGTCCCCGATCGTCATCGCGGCCAGTTGCGGATAACGTCCCGCAAGAAGGGCGCCCGCCTCCGCCACGGCACCGGCCAGGGCCTCGTCGAGCCCGAGCCCCGCGACACGGGCCGACCGCCGCACACTGACATGGCAGTCGATCTTGCCGCGCCTTAACCGCGCGGCCAGACGCTCGCGGATGGGTGTCTCCAGAAAGCCAAGCCCTTCGGGCAACCGCACCCCGATATCGAGGTAACGGTGGTTCACCGAACGGATTTCGCAGACCGCCTCCCCATCCTCCGCGCGCCGCACGGCGCGGGCAAAGGCGGTCATGCTGGCAACGGCTGGGGAAGACATGGGTGACATATTACCGTGCCCGGTCAGGCCACGGCAAAGCCTCGCTGCAGCCGGTGGCTTTTTGGGGTATCTTTAGGTGGACTTATGCGGAAACGTTCCAACACTTACCTCGCGCCCGGAACCATCGTCCAGGGCTATCGGATCGAGAAGACCCTTGGTGACGGGGGCTTTAGCTCGGTATACCTCGCTACGGCGCTCAACGACGGACGACAGGTGGCGATCAAGGAATACCTGCCGCCAACCCAGGCTCGCCGTACCGCCTCCGGCCGTATCGAACCGCTATCCGACGAGACGGCGCCCCTGTTTGCGTCCGGTATCAGGCGGTTCTTCGAGGAAGCGAGCGCCCTGTCGAAGCTGCATCATCCCAACATCGTCGAGGTGACGGACTGCTTCCGCGCACACAATACCGTCTACATGGTCATGCGCTACGAGCTTGGTCGTGATCTGCGCTGGTACATCAAGCGCCATCCCCAGGGGCTTAGCGAAAAATTCCTGCGCACGGTCTTTCCGCCGCTTTTGGCGGGACTCGAGGAGCTGCACCAGCATGACCTGCTCCACCTCGATATCAAGCCGGCCAACATTCTGCTGCGCAGCGGCGGCAACCCGTTACTGCTCGATTTCGGGGCCGCCCAGAAGGCCCAGGAACGCCCGGCCGGCCTGCGGACCCTGACTGCGGGTTTCGCGCCGATCGAACAGCACACCAAGGGGCATGTCGGCCCCTGGACCGATCTCTATGCCATCGGCGCATCGATATGGGCCTGCATCAGCGGCCGCGCGCCGCCGCCGGCGACCACCCGGGCGACCAAGGATACGTTCCGGGGTATCCCGAACCGCTATCGCCACCGCTATTCATCGCAACTCCTCGAGGCGATCGATTGGTGCATGCAGATGAACCAGCTCGAACGCCCGCAAAACGTGAGCCAGCTGCTCGCGTTTCTGAACGAGACACCAAAACCGGCTGCTGAGCCGCCGCCCCTCATCGGTCGCTGGTTGGACCGCTGGCCATGGTGGCGGCTGAAACGTCTATAAGGGATGCCGCCATGGATTATGTATGCGCACAAGGCTCCCGCCAGGGAGACCGCGAAAGCAACCAGGATCGCGTAGCCATCGCCGAACGCCAAAACGCGGTGCTTATGGTGCTTGGCGATGGCCTGGGAGGCTACCGCGGCGGGGAGATCGCCGCCGAGATGCTGTGCCGTTGCGCGATTCGCGCATTTCGCCAGATCAAGACGCCAATCATCACCGATCCCTCCAACTTCCTTGCGATGACCATCTTTCAGGCGCACTTCGCCATCAAGCAAATGGGGCCCCGCATGCAGCCGCCCATGAAGCCGCGCACGACCTGCGTCGTGTGTCTGGTACAGGAAGGCTGCGCCTACTGGGCCCACGTCGGTGACAGCCGCCTCTATCATTACCGGCACAGCCAGCTGGTGAACAGGACCCGTGATGATACCGAGGTCGACCTCCTGCGCGAACGCGGCATCCTGAGCGACACCGAGGCCCGCGCGCATCCCGACAAGAGCCGTCTGCTGCGCTGCCTCGGCAGCCATGATCCGGTCGTGACCCTGAGCGCCGAAACCGTCCTGCAACCCGGCGACACACTGCTCCTGTGCAGCGACGGGGCCTGGGAGACGCTCGGCCGGGACGAAATACCGCGGTTTCTCGGGCAACCGATGCTGGATGGGGGTCTTTCCGATCTACTGGCAGCGGCCGAGGCCCGGCACGAGGGCCATTCCGACAACGTCACGGCCGCCGCCCTGCGCTGGCAGGGCGCAAGAGGCGTGGCAGCCGGCCGCGCCCCGCAAGGCCGCAGCCTCACCGCCAAGGCATTCTGGGAACAGGGGCAGAGACTGGCCATGGCACAGCGCACCAAACAGGAGATCTAAAGGGCGCGGCTTTCTTGTTACACTAGACACCCTTTCATGACCGGCTTCAAGGAACCCCCATGCGACCGAGCGGACGCGCCGCCAATGCCTTACGCCCCATCCATCTGACCCGCCGCTTCACGCGGTACGCCGAAGGGTCCGTCCTGACGGAATTTGGGGACACGCGCGTGCTGTGCACAGCCAGCATTGACGAAAAAGTACCCCCTTTCCTCAAAGGTCGCGGACAAGGGTGGATAACCGCCGAATACGGAATGCTGCCTCGCGCCACCGGACAGCGCACGCAACGCGAGGCTGCGCGCGGCAAACAAGACGGCCGTACCGTCGAAATCCAGCGCCTGATCGGCCGCTCGCTGCGCGCCGCGGTCGACTTGCGGGCGCTTGGTGAACGGACGATCACCATCGACTGCGATGTCCTGCAGGCCGACGGCGGCACGCGCACGGCCTCCATCACCGGCGGCTACGTCGCGCTGGCCGATGCCATCGGATTTCTCCTGCAACACAAGCTCTTGAAGGAGAATCCCCTGCGCCATCAGGTCGCGTCGGTCTCCGTCGGCATCTGCAATGGCGAACCGGTACTGGATCTGGACTACAGCGAGGACTCGAGCGCCGGCACCGACATGAACGTCGTCATGAATGACGCCGGCGGCTTCATCGAGATGCAAGGCACCGCCGAACGCGGGCATTTCGGCTTCGAGCAGATGCTCGCCATGCTTGAACTCGCCCGCGGCGGCATCGACACGCTCATGGCCGCGCAGCGCCAGGCGCTGGCGGAAAAACCGTGAGACTCGTGTTTGCCACGCACAATCCCGGCAAACTGCGCGAACTGCAGGCCGCACTTGCGCCACTCGATGCCACGCTGATCGCGCAGTCGACGCTCGGCATCGAATCGGCGCCGGAAACCGCCTGCACCTTCATCGAGAACGCGCTCATCAAGGCCCGTCACGCGGCGCTCGAGAGCGGCCTGCCGGCCCTGGCCGACGACTCGGGCCTGCTGGTCGACGCGCTCGAAGGCGCCCCTGGCGTCCATTCCGCGCGGTTTGCCGGACCACAGGCCACCGACCGCGAAAACCGCGCAGCGCTCCTGCGCGCACTCGAAGGCGTGCCGGCGCCGCGCAAGGCGCGCTTTTACTGCCTGCTGGTTTTCATCCGCCACGCGCACGACCCGCGGCCACTCATCAGCGAAGGCGTATGGGAAGGCGAGATCCTCACGGCAGAGCGCGGCGACCAGGGCTTTGGTTATGACCCGCTCTTTGGTGTCGGGGCCGGCCGGTCCGCCGCTGAACTGGACCTTGCCGAAAAAGAGGCCGTAAGTCACCGGGGACAAGCCGTGCGGGGACTTTTGCGGCTGCTTGGACATTCGTGACCGGCACGATCCCGCTTAGCCTCTATGTGCACCTGCCCTGGTGCCTGCACAAGTGCCCCTATTGCGACTTCCATTCGCTTGCGCACACTGCCGCGGCGATGCCCGAACGCGACTATGTGCGCGCACTGCTGCGCGATCTTGAGGGCATGGCGCCCGTCCTCGCCGGGCGGCCGCTCGCGTCGGTCTTTTTTGGTGGCGGCACGCCCAGCCTCTTTTCCGCAGGCGCCATCGCCGACGTCCTCGCGGCAGCCCTGCGCATCGGGACGCTCGCCACGGACTGTGAGATCACGCTGGAAGCCAACCCCGGTGCAATCGAGGCCGGCCGCTTCCGGGCATTCCGGGAAGCGGGCATCAACCGGCTCTCGATCGGCGTGCAAAGCTTCAATGACCGCCACCTGGCACGGCTCGGACGCATCCACACGGGAGCCGACGCGCACCGCGCCCTTTCGCGCGCCGCGGCGGCGGGCTTCCGCTCGTTCAACATCGATCTCATGTATGGGTTGCCGGACCAGACGGTGGAAGAAGCCGCCCGCGACATGGAAGAGGCGCTCGCGGCAAGCCCTGCCCATCTGTCACTTTATGAGCTCACAATCGAGCCGCACACCGCCTTCGCGCACGATCCGCCACCGCTGCCCGCCGAATCCGTGCGCGGCGGCATCGAGGCCTGCGTGCAGGAACTGGCCGGGGGCGCCGGACTGCGCCGCTACGAGATCTCCGCCTATGCCAAAGAGGGTTTTCGCTGCCGCCACAACCTGAACTACTGGCAATTCGGCGACTACATCGGCATCGGCAGCGGAGCACATGCCAAGCTGACTGCCGCGGCGGGCACGTGGCGGGAGGCGCGCACGCGCGACGTGCAAGCCTATCTGCGTGATCCGTACCATGATGTCCACCGCCGGTTCGTCCATGGAGACGAGCTTTTGTGGGAATTCCTGCTGAATGGCCTGCGGCTTACGGATGGCTTCGCAGCAGAGGACTTTTGTATCCGTACGGGATTATCGTATGCATCGCTGAGAGAACGGTTAAGGACCGCTGCCGAAGGCGGCCTGGTATCCCTCGCCAGCAACCGCGTCCGTGCGACGCCGCACGGTTTGCGTTTTCTCGATTCCATCCTGGCGCCGCTCGTGCCGGATGCGCAGGCGGAAGGATAAAAAGGAGGTCATGTGCTCTGGGTCGTCGCTTTTCATGTCATCTTCGTCGTCACGTGGTTTGCCGGGCTCTTTTACCTTCCCCGCCTTTTTGTCTATCACAGCGAAACCACGGACGCGGCCGGGCATGCCAGGTTTGTGACCATGGAGCGGCGACTGTACCGTTTCACCACCCCAAGCGCCGTACTCGCAGTCGGGTTCGGGTTGTGGCTATGGTGGGGTTACGGTTTTGGGGGCATGTGGCTGCACGTGAAGATCCTGCTGGTCGGCCTGCTGATCCTCTACTACGTCTATCTTGGCCACCTGTGCCGCGAACTCGCCCAAGGCATCCGGCGCAGCAGCCGTTTCTACCGGATCATCAACGAAATCCCGGTTTTCCTCCTGATCGCCATCGTCATTTTGGCGGTCGTCAAGCCGCCCCTCTAGCCACACGCGACAATTTCGTTAAACTGATACGGGACACCGGGCGTCTGCAGGCCGTTTGGTGACCTGACATCTGTGGCATAAAAAAAGGAGAGCTGACAGGTGATGCGTTCAAGTCGAGGCCTCCTCGTGGCAGGCGCGCTCATCGCTCTCCCCGCGGGCGCCTTGCGCGCCCGGACTTTCAGTCTCGAACAGGCCGTCCACTACGCGCTGCACCACAGCAGCCTCACGGCGCTTGCGAGGGCACGCGCCCTGATGGCCGCTGCGCGGCTGCGTGCAGCCCGCGCACAGCGCATGCCGCAGCTCTCTGTAAGCTACAACTACCTGTTCAGCAACAATCCGCTCGTCGCGCTCACGGCGGAACTCGAGCGCCGGCAGGTCACGGCAAGCGCGTTTACGCCAGACAACCTCAATCATCCCGGCATCACGCGGCTGGCCACCGCCGGACTGTCGCTGGCCGTACCCATCTACAGCGGCGGCGCCGTCAGCGAAAGCATCCGCGCCGGCCGCTTCGGGCGCGCTGCGGCAAACGCCGGCCGCCAGGAGACCCGCGAACGCATCATCGCCGCTACGGTGCGCGCGTACGAGGGCGTACTGGCCGCCCGCGCGGCCCTGAAAATCGCCCGCCAGGCCGTGCATGCCGCCAGGGAACACGCCGATACGACGGCTTCTTTGTACCGGCATGGGCGCATCGTGCATTCGGACGCGCTGACCGCCGCCGTCTATCTGCAGGCGACACGCGAAGGGGCCCTGAAGACACAGGCGGCGCTCAATGCCGCGAAGGCCAACCTCGCGGCCGTGCTCGGCGCGCCCGCGACACTCCCGATATCCGTTCCGGCACTAGCGCTCAGACCGCCTGCGCGGCGGGCGGAGACGGTGCAGGACTTCATCGCGCGCGCGCTGGCGCAGCGGCCCGACCTGCGTGCCCTCAAGGCAGAGGAGGCCGCGGATCTCGCCCAGGCACAGGCACTGCGTGCGCGATCGGGCATCAAGGTCGCCCTCACCGCATCGACCGACTGGTATAGCGAGACGCCGCTGCCGCGTCACAATGCGTGGACCGTTGGCGGCATGATAAGCGCGCCTCTCTATGACGGCGGGCAGGCCCGCGACGAGGCGGCCGCCAAAGAAGAGGCGGCGGCGGCGCTCGGTGCCCAGCGGGACGAACTGGAGACCCAGATCCGCTTCGAGATTGCACGCACCTATGAAGACATGCAGATCGCCCGCCAACGCTACCGGGTAGGGCTTGCCAATGTGGCACAGGCAAAGGCGGCGGTCCGTCTGGTCCGGATCCGCTACGGCGAAGGACGCACGATCCTCCTCGATCTCCTGAACGCCGAACAGGGGCTCACTGCCGCTCGTGAACAGCGGCTCGCCGCCCTCTACGCGCTCATGAGCGACCGCGTCACCCTGGCGGCGGCGGATGCCAGCCTCACTCCCGGCACACTGCCCCGGCTGGCATCATGAAGCGCTCCCGTATCTGGCTCGCCGGACTGTGCCTGGCGCTCGCAGGCTGCACCCACAGGCCGCCGCCGGCAAGCCCCCAGCCACTGCGGCCAACCGTCGACCGCGCCGTGCTCGCATTATCGGCTGCGGACCGCACGGCACGCGGCAATATCGTGATTCCGACCGACAGTATCGTCGATTACGCGGGACTGCCCGGGGTGTTCGTGCTGGACGCGCATGGCCGTGCGCGCTTTCGGCTCATCAAGATCGGCAAGCCACACGACGGGACGAGCGAAATCCTAAGTGGGCTGGAGGGTAACGAAACGCTGGTATTGCCCCCGTTTCAGGGGGTGTTCGACGGCAGCCCCGTTCATGTCATCCGCACGAAAGGTTCCCCATGACCGAGCGTCCCGACAACGGCTTGCACCTGAATATCGCGGGGCGGCTTACCCGTTACTTCATCGACAGCAAGCTCACCATCCTGATCCTGCTCACCGCCTTGCTGACGGGCCTGCTTGCGCTCTATCTCACGCCGCGCACGGAAAACCCGCAGATCGTCGTGCCGGCCGCCAACATCATCGTGGCAAAACCCGGGGCCACGCCGCGCGAGGTGAAAAACCTGGTTGTCGATCCGCTGCAGGCGATCCTGCACGGCATGCACGGGGTCCATCACACCTACGGCATCGCGCTCGATTCCGAGGGTATCGTCACCGTGCGCTTCGATGTGGGCCAAAACCGCATCACGTCGCTCGTGCGGCTTTATAACAAGATCATGAGCAACTACAACCGCATGCCCCCGGGGACCTTGCGGCCGATCATCCAGCCCCTCGACGTCAATCAGGTACCGATCGTTACCATCACCCTGTCATCGTCGCATTACGACCCGGTGGCATTGCGCGCGATCGCCGTCGACGCCCTCCACCACCTGCGGCGCGCCCCCGGGACGTCGCGCTCCTATGTGATCGGCGGACAGCGGCGGCGGATCAACATCACCTTGCATCCGGCGCTCATGCGCCGCTACAACGTGACCCTGGTCGACATCCAGCGCATCGTCCACGCGACCAACATCGACATTCCGTCCGGCCAATTCATCAATGCCAACCACGAGGCCACCATCCATGCCGGGGGGATGCTGCGGTCGGCGCACGAGGTCGGCTCCATCGTCGTGAGCCTCTATAATCACGAACCCGTTTACCTCCACGATGTCGCGACCGTCACCGATGGGGGCGGCACGATCCAAAACGTCCATTTCATCGGCTTCGGACCCGCCTACAGCAAGCCCCGCCCGCGCAACCTGGAACTGCCGGCGGTAACGCTATGCCTCGCGAAGAAGGCTGGTACCAATGCCGTCACGGTGGCCAACGGCATTCTGAGCCGCCTGAAGGAGCTCGAAGGGACCGTCATTCCGCCCGGCGTCCATGTCGATGTGACACGCGATGATGGCGCGCGCGCCAACAGCGCCGTCAATCTCCTCATCCATCATCTGTTCATCGCCATCGTGACGGTCGTCGGCCTGCTCGTGGTCTTTCTCGGCTGGCGCGCGGCGGCCATCGTGACCATCACGATCCCGGTCATCCTGCTCGTCACGCTTGCCGTCGACTATGTCGCCGGGCAGACGATCAATCGCATTACGCTCTTTGCCCTGATCCTGTCGCTTGGCCTGCTGGTGGACGACTCGATCGTGGTCGTGGAAAACGTCTTTCGTCACTATGCCGAGCGCGGCGCAGACCGTATCCGCGCAGCCGTGAGCGCGGTCAACGAGATCGGGCGACCGACGAATCTGGCCACACTTGCGGTGATTCTCGCCTTTCTGCCGATGCTGTCGGTGACGGGCATGATGGGTCCCTACATGGCCCCCATCCCGAAAAACGTGCCCATCGCGATGATCACATCGCTCTTTGTCGCCTATACGGTGGCGCCCTGGGCTGCGCGGCTGTGGCTGAAGGGCCATCACGGCCCGGAATCGCTGGCTACACGTGTACTGAGGCGCGGCTATGAGCGCTCCATGCGCGCCTTGCTGTCGCGCCGGGCGGTCCGCACGGGCTTTCTCGTCACGATCATCCTGCTGCTCGGCGGCGTCATGGCGCTACCGGCCTGGCGCGTCGTCAACTTCAAGATGCTGCCCCGCAATAACAACAACAGCTTCGATATCACAATACGCACCCCGGCCGGCAGCACGCTCGAGGATACGAACCGTGTGGTCCAGGAAATCGGCGATGTGGTCCGGCGCAACCCCTATGTGACCACATACCAGATGGCGGCGGGCGGCGTGGGCGCCATCAACTTCAGCGGACTGCTCCGCGGACAAACACTGAAGACGGGGCCGACGGTCGGCGAAGTACAGGTGGAACTTGTACGCAAAAGCGAGCGGGCGATCTCCTCGATCGACATCGTGCGCGCCCTGCGTCCGGCGATCACCGCCATCGGCCTGCGCGACGGCGCCATGGTAAAGATCGAGCAGCACCCGCCGGGGCCGCCCGTGCGAGCCACCGTCATGGCCGAAGTCTTCGGGCCGCACTACAGGAAACTCGAGAAGATCGGCAATGCGCTGCGCTATGGTCTCTTTGCCCGCACGCGTCATCTGGTGGGCGTCGACAGCTCGGTGCCACACCGCTCCTGGCAATATACGATCGCCGTCAACCGGCGTGAGGCCGCCCTCGACGGTGTCACGCCCGCGCAGGTCGCCCAGACCCTGAAGGGATTTTTGGCGGGCATCGATGACGGCACGGTTCATATCGCGCACGCGAAAGAGCCCGTACCCATTCGTTTCCGGTTCCCGATCGCTGACCGCATGGGACCGCAGGATCTCGGCAAGATCTTCCTCACCAATCCCGAGGGCAAGGAGATTCCGCTTTCGATGATCGCCAAGGTCGTGCGCCATCCGGCGCCGCGGCCCATTTATCAGAAAGACGGTCGCGAGGTGGTGTACGTAACGGCGGGCATGAGCCAGGGAAGCCCGGTGTATCCAGGTATCGCCATGTGGCAGTATCTGAAGCACCACGCGGTCGACGGCCTCCATCTGCACCAGGACTTCATGCAGGATCCGAGCAGCCTGCACTACGGGATACGCTGGAGCGGGGACATGCGGCTTACGCTGAATGTGTTCCGCGATCTCGGTTCGGCCTTTGGCGTGGCCATCATCCTGATCTACATGATTCTGGTGGGATACTACCGGTCCTTCATGATCCCGCTCATCGTGATGGTCGCAATCCCGCTCACGCTCGTGGGCGTCTTGCCGGGACATGCGCTCATGCACCAGTTCTTCACGGCCACGTCGATGATCGGCGTGATCGCGCTTGCCGGCGTCGTCGTGCGCAACTCTTTGCTGCTGATCGACTTCATCCTGGAGTACGAGCGCGCCGGTCACACGCTCGTCGATGCAGTGGTTCAAGCGGGATCGGTGCGGCTGCGGCCCATCATCCTGACCGCGCTTGCCATCATGCTGGGCACCGCCGTGATGATCGTCGACCCGGTTTTCGGGGGACTTGCGATATCGCTGATCTTCGGCACGCTCGCATCCACCGTGTTGACGCTCTTTGTGATCCCGCTCGGCTACTTCGCCTATGCGAACTTCACGCGCCGGCACATGGCCAAGGCGCCGACACGCTGACGGCGGCGGAGTGCCTGCAAGGGGGAGCTGCGGCCGGACGGGGACGGACAGGCCGCGAGGAAAACAAAAAAGTCCCACCCGGGTTTGGGTGGGACGGGATTGCCCATCCGTGGGCACTTCTTCCTGACGCCTTCCTAGAAGGAATACACGACCTGCGCGGCCAGCACGTTGTCGCCCTTCTTGTAGGCCCCGGTTGCCGTATTCAGGAACATGGCGCCATTGGCGCGATCGTAGCGGTACTCGAGCTTCACGATCGTGTCCTTGAGCGGATAGAGGAGCAGATCCGCGGTAACGGCCTGGCGGATCGGTCCATTACTTACGCCCGCGGCGGTCACCGGCACGTAGAAGCCGTCCGCCGTGTCCGTGGTCGCGATGTGGCCGCCATTGTGTGAATCGTTCAGGTAGTCGTAACGCAAGGTCGCGCCAATCAGCTTCGTGAAGCGGTAATTGGCCAGCAGCGACGTTCCATACCACGCCGCATTGCCCCCATTGGCCGCGCCATCCGTCTGGTGGCCCAGATCGAACTGCCAGTTGAAGGTGGCAGCGCCCAGTGTGTACGTGCCGTCGAAATCGTTGTAGATGCGCGTCGTCTCGGGACCGCCCACCAAAGTCGCACTCTTGCCGACCGTGCCGAACAGGCCGAAGCTCAAGGCGCTCGAGGGCGCAAGGGATACCCGGTACTCGAAAGTGGGCGCCTTCGTGGATGCATTGGAGCCCGTGTAGTTGGTGTTCCATGAATTGCCAAGCAGCGCCTGGACGGTGAGCATGCCCGACGTGTAGCTGCCGCCAGCACCGGTGAAGTAGCCGGGTTCACTGAAGTCATAGAGCAGGTTGTGGGTGATGGTCAGCATCTGCGGCGAAGTCTCGGCCTCGTAGCCATCCCAGGCCGGGACCTGGCCCGCGATGAAGTCGATCTTCTTGTTGACAGGCAGCGTCAGGACCGCCGCGTTGATGATGCTGTTGTGGCTCGCCGCGCTCCCAAAGGAACTGCCATAGCCGCGCGTGGGCATCAACTGGATGTCGATCGAGCCGCCGTCGGCGAGCGCCTTGTTGATGTCGAGGTATACGTCGCCGAAGGTGCTGTGATAGTACCGGTAGGCGGCATTCGGATCGGCGAAGAAGAAGGAGCTGACGTGCTGGTCCTGGTTGAAGACATAGGTTGGATCGAGATAGCCGGAGATCTTCAGTCCGTCGACCGTGGTCGCGTTTGTGGCTGCGAACGACGCGGGCGCAACACCCGCCGCCAGCGCGAGCAGCATGGCGCGGCGCAACACCTTGTGAATCCCTCTGTGACTGTTGAACATCGAAAACTCCCCGTTGTTGGATGACTCAAGGACGCTTGAGCAAAAACGGTGCCAAATCGTAAAAATCGCCCAGGTGGCCGTTTTTTGGCGCATCCGGAAAAAAAGGGACAACTGCGTGCTGCAAGTCTGTGCCGCCTTGGTGCACCTAAGCGCGGCCCTGCATCAAGAGCGGGCGACAACGCGAAGACGAAGGAGGCACACGGAAGAAAATGGAAGTCCGGTGGGGAAAGGGAAGGACGCGACTGCGCCCCATGGACCGCCGTGGGCCCCCGTAGCACGCACCGGTACAGGGGGCCCGCACCGAAAGCGGACACAGCCGTTCACCGGACGCGGCAATTCCTGTAGCATACCGGTCACCAAGAGGTCCTCGCGCACGATCTGCCTTTCGTGCGGAGACGGATCCACGCATCGGTAAAGCGGAAAGGCCTCCACCTGGGGAATCGAGGAGGGTCCGGGCGCACTGCGTTCGGGCCATGAGGACCGGCATCGATAACTGTCCGCGCGGCACGCCGCGACGGCCAGACGGCTGGGCTCAAAGGGATATGAACCCATTCTTACAGAGGACATTCGACCAATGCGCAAACTTTTCTCTGCTGTCCCCGCAACGCTTGTCTGCCTTGCCATTGCCGCACCGGCGCACGCCTCGATCGCGCTTGCGAATCCGACCACCTTCTCCGCGGGGCCGCTTGGCAGGCTGTCGGTGCAAGGCATCCTGAGCGGCGTTGGCACGTGGCAAAGCAACCCGGAGACGGCCCCGGGCGAAACGCCGTATGGCGCCGATAGGGCCGCGCGGTTTGATATCAACAACGCCCAGGTGATCGT
The DNA here is from genome assembly GCA_021777535.1 of Pseudomonadota bacterium. GTDB lineage: Bacteria > Pseudomonadota > Gammaproteobacteria > Acidiferrobacterales > Acidiferrobacteraceae > JAJYDN01. Next base: position 49,508 of record JAJYDN010000007.1, on the reverse strand, counting down.
ACAGAAGGACACTGGCGTACTGCAGTTTTACGTCCAGGCGGGCGCTTACAACTTCCCGACCCTGGGCGAGCCCGTGACGCCGACCACGACCATCATGGGCAACAATTTCGGGGTCGCCCCCGAGGCCTACATCACCGTCGCGCCGAGCAGCACGTTCTCGATCGAGGCCGGCAAGCTTCCGACCCTGATCGGCGAGGAGGGCACGTGGAGCTGGCAGAACGCAAACATCGAACGCGGCCTGCTGTGGAATGACGAAAATGCGGTCAATCGTGGCGTGCAGATCAACTATGCCAGGGGCCCCGTGGCGATATCACTTTCGTGGAACGATGGCTTCTATTCCCGCAGCTACCATGTGCTGACCGGTCTTGCCAGCCTCACGATGGACAAGGCCGACACGGTATCGGTGTCGTTCTATCACCGCTTTCACCGGAGCCTGGTGTCCGGGCCCGCCACGCCGACCGTGCTGAACAACAGCCAGATCTACGACCTGATGTACGCGCACAAGAACGGCTCGCTCACCGTCTCGCCGTACGTCCAGTACATCTATTCGCCGAAGTCGGTGAAGCTCGGCTACACGAGCACGGAACATGCCGGTGCCGCAGCCTTGCTTGCCAACTACCACTTCACGCCTGTCTGGTCGCTCGCGGGCCGCGCCGAGTACGAAAAGAGCAGCGGCTCTGCCCTTTCCACCAGCGCGAACGCAAACATCCTCGGCTTTGGCCCCGGCAGCCAGGCCTGGTCGCTCACCCTCACGCCCGCCTACGCGGTCAAGGGGTTCTTCACCCGGCTTGAGGTCTCCTATGTACGCGTCGTTGGCGGCGCGGCCGACGCGCTGTTTGGCGCCCATGGGGCCGGCCAAAACCAGGTGCGCGGCATGATCGAAAGCGGCGTCACGTTCTAGCCTGCACGGACCCGGGGCGACGCCCCGGGTCTTCTGGTTTCCGCTTCACCCGCGTCCCCGGAATTTCCCGCGTCCTGACATGAACGCTCCGTGCGCACGCCTGCGGTGGCGATGCACACAGGAAGCGCCGATCAAAAGAAAAGGGAATGGGGATCGATGTCGACAGACCACCGCAGACGGCGCGCCTGCGGGAGGGCGCGTACCTGCGGCAACCAATCGCGCAGCCACCCATGCAAAAGTGTCCGGCGCTCGGCGGTCAGCAGGCATTGGGCACGAAAGAAGCCTGCGCGGCGCGCCATGGTGGCCGGCACGATCGCGCCTGCGATAAGACCCTGCGGCAACGGTTGCAGGGCGAGAATCTGGCGCAGGAAGGCCTGTGCCCCGTCTGCATCTTTTGCTTCGGCACGCAGAAGTGCACAGAACATATAGGGCGGGAAGCCTGTCATCTCACGATCACGCAGCGCCAGACCGGCGAAGGCCTCGTAATCCAGGCGCAACAGCGGCTGCCACAGGGGGTGGCCCGGGTGATGCGTCTGGATCAACACCTCGCCGGCCAACTCGGCGCGGCCCGAACGGCCTGCCACCTGCACGATTTGCGCGAACAGCTGTTCGTCCGCACGGAAATCACTGCCATAGAAGCCCTGATCGGCGTTGATGACGGCGGCCAGGGTGAGGCGCGGAAAATCGTGACCCTTCGCCAGCATCTGGGTGCCCACGAGGATGTCCACCTCACCGTCGTGGACCCGCCGCACGACCTCGGCGAACGCCGCCCGCGTCGCCATCGAATCCCGGTCGACACGCGCGATGCGCGCAGCGGGAAACTGCCGCCGCAGCGCGTCCTCGATACGCTCGGTGCCCTCGCCCAGGCGCACGAGGCGCGCATGGCCGCACTGCGGGCACGTGGACGGCAAGGGGCGCTCGCGCCCGCAATGGTGGCAACGCAGCTGTTTGCGCGCCAGATGCACCGTAAGGCGCGCGTCGCAGCGGTCGCAGGGGGCGTGCCAGCGGCACTCCGGACAAAAAAGAACCGGCGCAAAACCACGGCGGTTCAAAAACAGCAGCGCCTGCTCGCCGCGATCGAGCCGGACCGCGAGCGCCTTCACCAGGGAGGGTGACAGGCCGTCGGCCACAGGCTCCCTACCGAGATCGACAAGGCGCATGGCGGGCTGGGCACGGCCGCTCCCCCTGTGCGGCAGGCGCAACAATGTGTAGCGGCCGTCACGGGCATGCCGGTAGCTTTCCAGAGAAGGCGTAGCCGACCCGAGCAACACGGGCACGCCCGCCCGTTTGGCGCGCAGGACCGCGATGTCGCGGGCGTGATAGCGAAAGCCGTCTTGCTGCTTGAAGGACGCATCATGCTCCTCGTCGACCACGATCAGCCCCAGGGCTTTCAGCGGAACGAACACGGCCGAGCGCGTGCCGACAATGACCGGCATGCGCCCATCCTGCGCCGCCTCCCAGACCCGGGCGCGTTCGCCTGGCGTACAACCCGAATGCAGCACGCCCGGGGCCAGGCCCAGCCTGCGCGCAAACCGCTCGACAAGCTGCGGCGTAAGACCGATTTCCGGCACCAGCACCAGCGCCTGGCGGCCCTGCCGGACGACCGCCTCGATACTGTGCAGATACACCTCCGTCTTGCCGCTTCCCGTCACACCAAACAGCAGGAAAGGTGCAAAACCGCTTGTGGCGCCAATACGTTCCACCGCCACGCGCTGATCGTCCCGCAAGGGGGGCCCCGCTGCGGCGTCAGCCCAGACCGCCGGCAACGCCGCCCGCTCGACGAGACCCGCCGCCATCAATTCCTTGACCGTCCGCGCAAAACCCTTGCCCAGGCCCGCGATGGCCGCCGGCGGCAGGACAGGATGCGCCCCGATCGCAGCCCACAGACGGCGCTTGCGTTCGGCACGGCCAAAGAGGGCCGGATCGAAGGCCTTGCCGGCGGCGGTCAACGCCAATCCGCGCGGAAGGTCTCCACGCACCCTGCCCTGTTTGAAGGATGGCGGCAACGCCGAAAACACGACTTCACCGACAGGATGGTGATAGTAGTCGGCCACGAAGGCCAGAAACGCCAGATAGTCCACATCAAAGAGCGGGAGTGAATCGATCACCTCCGCGATGTCGCGCAACACCCGCTCCGCTTCATCATCCGGCGCAGGCATCACGAGCCCCGTCAGCAGGCGGGCACCGAAGGGTACGCGTACGCGCACGCCGGGCGGAAGCGGCGCCGTCGTCCGATAGGCAAAGAGCCGCGGAAGAGGCAGCGGCAGAGCCACATGCACCACGATGGATCGCCCGGAATGCGTCATGGTCCGCGGCCGCCAGACCAAGGAATTTTGGTGAAAACGCCGCTAACGGTTTGTCCCATAAGCCGATTGCCCGTTACCCACAATATCTGTGGATAACTCTGTTGAGAAGCTCCGGGAAGAGCTCTGCCGTTGGCCTGATTGCTGGCTTTCCCTTAAACTGACCAAAAAATAGGCTACAAAAAAAGTGGCTTGATAAACAAGGTGTTGCGAATAGCGCAGGGAAAGGTGAGAGGCATGTGGCCGAGCGGGCCCGCGAGGTATTGACAAGCACACTCATTGTGCATAACCCCCGCTTTGTATCAGAAAATTCTGAAATAATGGACTGCGATCGCGCCGCCTCAATTCCCGCTGCGGCTGGCCGTCTGGACCGCCTCGATCAAGGTCGCCACCTGCTCGGGGGCGATGTCCGGCAGCATGCCGTGGCCGAGATTGAAAACATGTCCTGGCCCGGCGCCGAAATCACGCAAGACGGCCTGTGCCTCTGCGCGCAACCGCGCAGGGGGCGCATACAGCGCCTGCGGATCCAGATTGCCCTGCAGCGCCACCCGGCCACCCACCTGTGCCCGCGCCTCACGCAGCGACACCGTCCAGTCAACACCCAGCGCGTCGGCGCCGGTATCGGCAAGAGCCGGCAACCAGCCACCGCCTCCCTTCGTGAAGACGATCACCGGCACCTGCGCGCGATGACTGAGGCCTTCGATGATACGCGCCATGGGGTCGCGTGAAAAACGCGGGAAATCCCGCGCCGACAGCACGCCGCCCCAGGTATCGAATATCATGAGCGCCTGGGCGCCCGCCTCGACCTGCGCGTCGAGATAATCCGTGACGGCCCGCGTCAGGGTGGCGAGCAGGCTCTCGAGCAGTTCCGGGTCGCCGTACAGCAGGCCTTTCACATGGCGGAAATCGTGACCACCCTGCCCTTCGATCATGTAAGTGGCAAGTGTCCAGGGCGACCCGGAAAAACCGATGAGGGGACAGAGACCATCGAGTTCGCGGCGCACCTTGGCCACGGTATCGACAACATAGCGCAAGGCCACGGCGGGATCCGGGGCACGCAATCCGTGGATGGCATGCGCATCCCGGACCGGGCGCTCAAAGCGTGGCCCTTCTCCCTCCACGAAATACAGACCGAGACCCATCGCATCGGGCACGGTGAGGATATCCGAGAACAGAATCGCCGCATCGAGTGCGTAGCGGCGTACCGGCTGGATGGTGACCTCACAGGCGAGTTCGGGGTTGCGGCACAAATCCATGAATGACCCGGCACGGGCCCGCGCGGCCCGGTATTCCGGCAGATAGCGCCCTGCCTGGCGCATGAGCCAGATGGGCGTCTGATCTACGGGCTGGCGCCGCAGGGCGCGCAGCAGGCGGTTGCTCCGGTTGGAAACGTCATCACTCATAGTTCGAGATAATCCAAAATGCCCTCCGCAGCCTGCCGCCCCTCGTACACGGCGGTCACGACCAGATCCGATCCGCGCACCGCGTCGCCACCTGCGAACACCCGTGGATGCGTGGTCTGATAGCGGTATGTGCCCGAAGCAGGGGCCTTGATACGACCGCTTTCGTCGGTTTCTATGCCGAGCCCGGCGACCCATGACGGCGGACTGGGACGAAATCCAAAGGCGATGATGACATCGTCTGCAGGAATATCCTGCTCGGTGCCCGGAACGATCTCCGGACGCCTCCGGCCGCGCGCATCCGCCGGACCAAGACGCGTCTCAACGACCCGTACCGCTTCGACACGGCCGCTGCCCAGGATCGCCACGGGCGCACGATTCCACAGAAACCGCACACCCTCGTCTTTTGCGTTCGCCACCTCGCGGCGGGATCCCGGCATGTTCGCCTCGTCGCGCCTGTAGATACAGGTGACAGAGGCCGCCTGCTGGCGGATCGCCGTACGATTACAGTCCATGCCCGTATCGCCACCACCGAGGACCACCACACGGCGGCCCTTCAGATCCGCGAATGGGGCCTCGCCCTCGGGCAGGTCCAGCTCCTTGCGCGTGACGGCGGTAAGGTACGGGAGCGCCTTATGGACCCCGGCGAAATTCTCACCCGGAAAACCACCTTCCATGTAGGTATAAGTACCGATGCCGACGAATACGGCATCAAAGTCCCGCAGCAAATCGGCAAACGGCACGTCTTCGCCCACGCGCGTATTGAGCACGAAGCGCACACCCATCTCTTCGAGCAGCTGGCGGCGCACGCGCACCACTTCCTTCTCGAGCTTGAATCCGGGAATGCCGAACGTGAGAAGACCGCCGATCTCGGGATTGCGGTCATAGACCACGGGCGCCACGCCGTTGCGGACCAGCACATCGGCGCAGGCAAGGCCCGCGGGTCCCGCGCCCACGATGGCCACCCGCCGCCCCGTTGGCGCCACCGCGCCGAGATCCGGCCGCCAGCCGCGGCGGTACGCCTCGGTAAAGATATAGCGCTCGATCGAACCGATCGTTACGGCGCCGAATTCCTCATTCAGCGTGCACGCGCCTTCGCAAAGCCGGTCCTGGGGGCAGACGCGACCGCAGATCTCGGGAAGACTGTTGGTCCGGTGCGACAACTCGGCCGCCTCGAACAGATTGCCCTCTGCCACCAGTTTCAGCCAGTTCGGGATGTAGTTGTGGACCGGGCAGCGCCATTCACAGTAGGGATTGCCGCAGCCAAGACAGCGTCCGGCCTGGGCGGCCGCCGCCTGCGCGTCGAACGCCCCGTAGATCTCCCGGTAATCGCGGATGCGGATGACCGCTTCTTTCTTCGGGGGATCGGTACGCGGCAGATCCAGAAACTGAAAGACGTCGCTCATTCTCAGTTACTCTCCACGAGGAGGGAATCGAGGCGCACGGCCTTGGGCTTGACGAGCCACATGCCGGCAGTGACCGCAAGCCAGTCGTCCAGCAGTCCTTGGCCATAACGGCTTTGCGTAATACGCACGTATTCCTCGATGCGCGACCGCAAGTAGGCACGGTATGCCTCCATCGGTTCGGGAGTGATGCGATGGATATCGATCAATTCGTGATTATAGCGATCCGCAAACCGGCCATGCTTGTCGTAGACGAAGGCGAATCCCCCGGTCATGCCGGCGCCGAAGTTGCCCCCCGTCTCGCCCAGCACAATGACAGACCCTCCCGTCATGTATTCACAACCGTGGTCGCCGATGCCCTCCACGATGGCATGGGCACCGCCATTGCGCACCGCAAAGCGTTCGCCGGCAAGGCCTGCGGCATGGAAGTGCCCGCCCGTCGCGCCGTACAGACAGGTATTGCCGACGATCGCCGCGTGCTCCGAAGCGAATGGGGCATGGCGCGGTGGATAGATCACGATGCGCCCGCCCGCCATGCCTTTGCCGACGTAGTCGTTCGCATCGCCCTCGAGTTCGATGTAAAGGCCGGGGGCATTGAAGGCCCCGAGACTCTGCCCGGCGGAACCGGTCAGGCGCAGGGTGATCGTTGCGGGCGGAAGGCCTGCGGCGCCGAAGCGGCGCGCGATTTCACCCGAAAGACTCGTGCCAATGGAGCGATTCACGTTGCGGATCGGGTAACTCAGTATCACCGGGTCCTTGGTGGCTAGCGCGTGGAAGGAATCCCGTACGATGCGCGCCGCAAGTTCGCCGCGATCGAATGGCGGATTGCGCTCGGTCGTGCAGTGCTGCGGCTGGCGGCTGTCGACGTCCCCGCCGGAGATGATGTCCGACAGGCGCAGGGCGCGCTGACGGTCGGTCTGGCCCGGCAGCAGCACAAGCAGATCCGTACGGCCTATCAGCGCCTCGAGTGAGCGCACCCCAAGCAACGCGAGCCATTCGCGGACTTCTTCCGCGATGAAGCGGAAATAGTTTATGACCATGTCCGGCAGGCCATGGAAATGGGCCTTGCGCAGACGGTCGTCCTGGGTGGCGATGCCCGTGGCGCAGTTGTTCAGATGGCAAATGCGCAGATACTTGCAGCCAAGCGCCACCATGGGACCGGTACCGAACCCGAAACTCTCGGCGCCGAGGATCGCTGCCTTGACGACATCGAGACCCGTCTTCAGGCCCCCGTCCGTCTGCAAAATGACCTTGTCGCGCAGACCGTTGGCCCGCAGGGTCTGATGGGCCTCGCTCAAGCCCAATTCCCACGGTGTGCCAGCGTACTTGACCGAGGTGATGGGGCTCGCACCCGTACCGCCGTCGTAACCGGAGATGGTGATGTGATCGGCGTAGGCCTTGGCGACGCCGGCGGCGATGGTACCCACGCCCGGCCCCGACACGAGCTTCACCGACACGCGCGCCGTCGGGTTGATCTGCTTTAGATCGAAGATGAGCTGCGCAAGATCCTCGATGGAATAAATGTCGTGATGCGGCGGCGGTGAAATGAGGGCGACGCCGGGCTTTGAGCAGCGTAGCCGCGCGATCATCTCGTTTACCTTGTGACCGGGCAACTGGCCGCCTTCACCGGGCTTGGCGCCCTGGGCCACCTTGATCTGCAGCACTTCGGCGTGCACGAGATAGTGCGGGGTGACGCCAAAGCGGCCCGAGGCGATCTGCTTGATCTTCGACGTCTTGATCGTTCCGTAGCGCGCCGGATCCTCGCCACCTTCGCCCGAGTTCGAGCGCCCGCCCAGCGTATTCATGGCAATCGCGAGGGCTTCATGCGCTTCCGGCGAGAGCGCACCAAGGCTCATGCCGGCCGAATCGAACCGCTTGTAGAGCGCGGCCGCGGGCTCGACTTCGCTCAATGGCAGCGGCTTGTGGCTCGTCTTCAGGCCGATCAGGTCGCGAAGCATCGCCGGCGGCCGGTTGTTCACGAGCGCCGCGTATTTCTTGTAATCCTCGTAGTCACCCGACCGCACCGCGTCCTGCAGGGTTCGTACGACATCGGGGTTGTACGCGTGGTATTCACCGCCATACATGTACTTGAGCAGGCCGCCGGCGCGGATCGGCTTGCGGGAGGTAAACGCTTCGCGCGCCAGCGTGCGCTGGTCTGCGGCAAAATCCGCAAAGCGGCTGCCGCCGATACGGCTGACGGTCCCCTTGAAGCACAGGTCGACGATCTCCTGATCGAGGCCAATGGCCTCGAAGAGTTGGGCGCCGCGATAGCTTGCGATCGTCGAGATGCCCATCTTCGACATGATCTTCAGGAGGCCCTTGTTGATGCCCTTGCGGAAATTCTGGACCGCATGCGCCTCGTCGGTGCCCTTGAGCTCGCCCGTGCGCGCCAGATCGGCAATCACTTCGTAGGCGAGATACGGGAAAACAGCGGTGGCCCCGTAGCCTACCAGACAGGCGAAGTGGTGTGGATCGCGCGCCGTACCGGTCTCGATGACGATGTTGGCATTGCAGCGCAATCCCGCATCGATGAGCGCATGGTGGACGGCGCCCACGGCAAACAGGGCGGGGATCGGCCAGGTTCGCGGACCGATGCCGCGATCGCTCAGCACCACGATGACGTCGCCGCGGCGCACGGCGCCGACCGCCTGCGCCGCCACGGCCTCGATGGCCCCCTTCAAATCCGCGCCATCGTAACCAAGATCGATGCGCGCCACCTTGTAGTGGGTGTCCGTCATCGTGAGCAGCTTGGCGAACTTGCAGCGGCTCAAGACCGGCGAGCGGACCTCGAGGCGGCGCGCGTGATCGGCGGTCTCTTCAAAGAGATTGCGCTCGGGGCCAAAGCTCGTATTGAGCGACATGACGATCGCTTCGCGCAGCGAATCGATGGGCGGATTGGTGACCTGGGCGAACTGCTGGCGGAAGTAATCGTAAAGGGGGCGCACCTCGGCGGACAGTACCGCCATGGGTGTGTCGTCGCCCATGGATCCGGTCGCCTCCTGCCCGTCTTCGGCAAGCACGCGGATGACCTGATCGCGTTCTTCGAAGGTCACCTGGAACAGCTTTTCGTATGTCGGCAGGGAAGGGCCGGCGGCGTCCAGGCGGCAGCGGTCGAGTCCCTCGCCATCGCCCTCGAGGTGCTTGGTGTGGGTAGTGAGCCAATGACGATAGGGCTGCCCTGCAGCCAGTCGCGCATCGATATCCGGCGGCAGGAGAAGTACGCCCGTTTGGGTATCGACCGCAAGCAGCTCCCCAGGCCGCAGGCGCCCCTTGGCGACAACGTCCTCCACGGCGATGGGGTGCACGCCCGTCTCGGAGGCGATCGTGATGTGACGGTCCTTCGTGAGCGTCCAGCGCGCCGGACGCAGACCGTTACGGTCCATGACGCACGACGCGAAGCGGCCGTCCGTAAAGACGATGCCCGCAGGCCCGTCCCACGGCTCCATGTGCATGGAGTGATATTCGTAGAAGGCGCGCAGGTCCGGATTCATGGCCGGAACGTTTTGCCAGGCGGGCGGAATCAGCAGACGAATCGCCCGGAAATAGTCCGCGCCCCCCGCCAGCAAGGCCTCGAGCATGTTGTCGAGGCTCATGGAATCCGAACCATCCACGGATACCAGCGGCCGGGCATCCTCCATGGCTATGCGGTCGGAACGCAGCGTGTGGGCGCGCGCAACCGACCAGTGCCGGTTGCCGTTGATGGTGTTGATCTCGCCGTTGTGGGCGAGATGGCGGAATGGCTGGGCAAGTCGCCACTTCGGCCAGGTATTGGTCGAGAACCGCTGATGGAAGAGGCAGATGGAGGAAGCGAACGCCTCATCCTTCAGGTCTGGATAGAAAACCGGCAGGAAGCCCGGCATCACGAGGCCTTTGTAGGAGAGCAGACGGCTCGACAGGCTCGCGACGTAAAAATCCTCGTCTCCGGGCTCGAGGCGCTTTTCAGCGCGCCGGTGGACCAGATAGAGCTTGGCGTCAGCGAGCCCCTGGTCGGCATAGGGGTTGTCGGCGAAGACCTGTTCGATGCGCGGGCAGGTGCGCAATGCCTCCTCGCCGAGCGCTGACTTGTCAATCGGAACCGCGCGGAATCCGCGAACGGTGAATCCTTCGCGGGCGAGCTCCTCCCGCAAGACGGCCCGTGCGCGTTCGGCCCGCCCCTCGTCCGGCGACAGGAACAACGCCCCCACCGCGTAGGCGCCGCCAAGCTGGATGCCGGCGGTGGCCGCCACCTTGCGCAGGAAGGTGTCGGGGAGCTTGAACAGGAGACCGCACCCGTCGCCGCTACGGCCGTCGGCGGCGACCGCGCCGCGATGGGTGAGACAGGAAAGCGAGGTCATGGCGGTCTGAACCAGCCATGCGCTCGGCTTGTCATCGAGGTTGGCTATAAGACCAAAACCGCACGCGTCTCGTTCGAACTCGGGACGGTATAAGCCCGTCGGCTGTCTAGTCAGGGTCACGATTGGAGTCAATTAGGGCCGAGGAAAAAAGGGATCAGAGTATACTTTGAAGAAACCTCGGGTTCAATGAAGGCCGCGCGGGTGTTGGCCCAAAGCAGTAATGCCCCCTCCGGGCAATTCTAAAATGTCCCCTTTGGGTGGAAGGGGGCGCGTGGATGGAGGGGATCTGACGATGAGCCGGAAAGAGGTGGATCGGGCCGGTGTGCGGCAGCAGACGGGTGGCGGGCAGATCCGGCCGCGGGAAGCGGCGGGGCGGCTGGGCCCTGATGTACGCCAGATCGGACGGCCCGCGGCGCTTTCGGGGCGCGGGCGCCCAGGGCCTGGTGTCCCGTGGGCGCGGGAGGCGCCCCCACAATGCCTTCGCGCCAAAACGGCGGCACGAGAGTCTGGCCTGGGTACAAGCTTCGGACCCGCATGAGCGGCAGAAAGATTCGCCGAACGCCATCGCGGCGTCCTGTCGGCGGCGACCCTGCGCCAGTGGATGCGGGACGCAGGGCTGTGGATGACGCAGGCGCGCCGGAAAGCCGCCATCCCTCCCCGCGCCATGCGCCCTTGAACCCCCTTGCCAGGGGGCATCTCTGCTTTGGGGGAAAGGGGCGTTTGCGAACCGGATTGACATCGACGCCGCACCAGGCGGCCCCGCTCAGGAAATGCCAAAGCGTGCCAGCGTCGCCGAAAGCGCCGGCATGGGCACATCGGCGGTCACTTCCGCGCTACCCAGGCCGTGCAGCAAAACGAAACGGATACGTCCGCCCTGGGCCTTCTTGTCGACCGCCATCAGCTCCAGAAACGACGCCGCAGACAGGGGTGGCGGCACCGTCGGCAGGCCCGCGGCCGCCACCAGCGCCTGCAGGCGGGCCGCAGCGGGCGGTGCAAGCAGGCCAAGGCGCACGGACAAATCCGCCGCCATGAGCATGCCGACACCCACCGCCTCGCCATGCAGCCAGTTGCCGTAGCCGGCACCGGTCTCGATGGCGTGGCCGAACGTGTGGCCAAAATTGAGGAGCGCGCGGACGCCCGCCTCACGCTCGTCGGCCATCACCACGGCCGCCTTCGCACGGCAGGAGCGCTCGATGGCAAAGGCGAGGCTTGCGCCATCGAGCGCCACGAGGCTGGCCATGTGGGCCTCGAGCCAGGCAAAGAATTCGGCGTCGCCGAGGGCACCGTATTTGATGACCTCGGCAAGGCCTGCGGCGCGCTCCCGAGGCGGCAGGGTGGCGAGCGTATCGGGGTCGATGATGACGCTCACCGGTTGATAGAACGTACCGATCATATTCTTGCCGCGCACATGGTTCACGCCGGTCTTGCCGCCGACCGACGAGTCGACCTGCGCGAGCAGCGTGGTCGGAATCTGGATGAATGGCACACCACGCTGGTACACGGAGGCCGTAAAACCGGTGATGTCCCCCACCACCCCGCCGCCGAGCGCGATCAGCGTCGTCTGCCGGTCGCAGTGGGCACCAAGCAGCCGATCGACGATGGTGTCGATAGTGGAGAGTGTCTTCTGGGCCTCGCCGTCGGGGAGCGTGATGACGAGCGGATCGTGGCGGGCGAAGGCGGCAAGGACAGGCGCGAGATACAGCGGCCCGACCACATCATTGGTGACGATGGCCACACGCCGTCTTTCGGCCACACCGGCCTGCAGGATCTCGGGGCGCTTTAGCGCGCCGGCTTCGATACGGATCGGATACCCCCCTTGGGGCAGGTCAAGCGTCAGTATGGGCACGTGCGAGATTCCTCAGACCTAAAGCGATCGTGCGTGCCACGGCCTGTGGCGTGCGGTGATCGGTGGAGACGATGAGATCGGCCACTTCGCGGTAAAGGGGATCGCGCTCCGTGGCCAGCGCTTCGACGCGCGCGCGGGGGTCTTCGGTTTGCAGCAAGGGACGGCCGCGATCGCGGTGCAGCCGCTGCCAGAGCGTGTCCGTACTGGTCTGCAGATAGACCACGCAGCCGTGGGTTTTCAGGACCTCGCGGTTGGCGGAAGCGAGCACCGCGCCGCCCCCGGTAGCCAGCACGATGTTCGGGTGCGACGCGAGGTCGGCGAGGACGAGGCTCTCCCAGCGCCGGAAACCCGGCTCCCCTTCGACTGCGAATATGAGAGGGATACTGGCGCCCGTCCGCTTTTCGATCTCGTGATCACAGTCCCAGAATTCGCGGCCAAGCCGCGCGGCCAGCACACGGCCGATGGTGGACTTGCCCGCCCCCATCGGCCCTACCAGAAAGATCCCCGTCCGCGCCTTCATGCCGGCATGGTATGCCAGCATCGGCGCGATAAATCAACCGGATTGGAGCGACAGGGATGGCGCCAGGATACGCGGCGTCAGGAAGATCAGAAGCTCCGTACGTGTATTGGCAACCGTCGTGTTGCGGAACAGATAGCCAAGGAGCGGCAAATTACCAAGGAACGGCACCTTGGTGACCGTGCGCAGGTGGTTGGTCTGATAGATGCCGCCAATGACCACCGTCTGCCCATTGTTGACGAGCACCTGGGTCTTCAGGCTCTTTTCGTCCAGCGTCCCCTGGACGGCATTGGCGAAGCTGTTGTCGGTGATGTTCACCGTCATGATGATGCGGTTGTCGGGCGTGATCTGCGGGGTCACCGACAGGCCGAGGACCGCCTGCTGCATCGTCGACTGGCCAAAGCCCAGGTTGAAGAACTGCTCCTGACCCTGCTTGATCGAGGCCTGGCGGTCGTTGGCCGTGATGAGCCGCGGACTCGAGATGATCTTGCCCTTGCTCTCCGCCTGCAGGGCCGAGAGCTCGAGGTTCAGCAGGTTGTTGCTGGCGAGCTTGGCAATGGTAAGCCCCAAAGTCGCCGGCAGCGCCGATCCGATGCCGGCCGACGGCAGGTTCACGTTGAACAGACCGACACTCGAGGAGGTCGAGGTCTGACTCGGATAAGTCGTGCTCACGCCATTGGCGGCGCCCGCCGGCCCGCAGGTACCCGCCGGACAGGCCGCGAAGGTCGTCGACGGTGTGCTGTAGGCGTAATTGAGGCCGAGCTGCGCGCCGAGGCTCTTGTTGAAGCCATTGTTGGCCTCGACCAGGCGCGCCTCGATCAGCACCTGGCGCACCGGCCGGTCGAGCTTGGCAATGAGTTTGCGGATCGCCCGGATGCGCTGCGGCGTATCCTGGATGATGAGCGAGTTGGTACGCGGGTCGACCGTCACCTGTCCGCGGCGCGACAGCAGCGACGTCGACTCGGTGGTGGCCTTGCTGTAGGTCACGTTACTGAACGGGCTGGTCGTGGTCGCCGCACCCACCGCCCGTGTCGATTTCAGCAGACTGGCGATATCGCGCGCCTTCGCATAGTTCATGCGGATCAACACGGTTTCGAGCGGCTCGACCTTCTGCGCGGCCGCTTCTGCCATCAGGTGCGCCTGTCTCTGCGCAGCCAGTTGCGCGGCCGGGGCCACCAGGACGATGTTGCCCGTGCGTTTCATGCCGAGATTCTTGGTGGTGAGAATGAGGGCCAATGCCTGCTTCCAGGGCACATCGTGCAGCTTCAAGGTGAGATTCCCCTTGACGCTATTGCTCGTGATGAAGTTCAGTCCCGTAAAGTTGGCAAGGACCTGCAGGGCGGCCCGGACGCTGATATTCTGGAAATTGAGCGAAATCTTGCGGCTCGCATAGCGATTCCGGCGGCGCTCGAGGGCCGCGAAGGCGGCGTGACTAATGGGCGTGACGCGCAACAGGAAGCTGCGCTGCGCCTGATAGCCGAGCTGGCTGTAATGGCCGGATGCGGCGATGACCATGCGGGTTGTCCGCCCGCTCACGAACGTGCGGATGGTGTCCACGGGTGTGGCGAAATCCGTAACGACGAGCCGTTTCTGCAGATTCGTGGGCACGTAGGTGTCATGAAAATCGACGACGATATGGTGCGCCCGGTTATGCACGCTCACCGTCACATTCGAGCTCGACAGGCGCACGGCGATTTTGGCGGCGCCATTGCGTCCCCGGTGGAAACTGATCGCGCGCACTTCGTAGCGTCCTCGCGTCGATGCGCTGGGCATGACGTGGGCCTTGGGGGCCATTGCGGTCGCCTGGCTGATACGGGCGACCGGGCTTGCGACCAGGATGTCGATCGCATGCGGGCGCACGATGGCGCGATAGCCGGCCGACCGGATGAGCTTGATGACGACCCGGCTGTGGTTGCCGGATTCCACCGCAGCGACCGAATCGACCGCGCCCTTGCCGACGGCGAGATGATTCGTCGGCAGGTGGAGGCGGGTCCGCGGCATATCGAGAACGATCATCGGCGGATGCGTCAGCACGAACGCACCCGGCTTGGACGGCGTGCCGCTCGTCACGATGTGGATTTCCACCTTGTCACCAGGGAAGGTGAAATAGGACAACTTCTTCAAGTAGTTGAGCGGCCCGGGCGCCACCGGACGGACGCCCGCGGCGGGCGCGGGCTGAGCGGCCCGTTTGCTGGCAGGGACCGTAACATGCACGGGTACACCGCTCAGCAGTCCGAGGTAACCCGTGGTCGTCGGCTTCAGCGTCATGTTCGCCGGCTGCCGCAGCAGCACGTCGACGTTGATGCCGTGACCCCCATCGGCGAGATAGGCATAGACACCCTTGACGGTGGCCATGCCCGGCAGATCATGGACCTTGGATCCCATCGCCGTATCCCGGAAATGAATACGGAGAAGACGACCGTTGTGCAGGGTATGGAGATGCGCCTGCTCGTGACCGGACAGAATCATGGCAAGGGCGGGCTTCCCCCCTTCGGTGGTCCAGGAAAGCCCCTTCAAGGTCGCGGTGCTCGCCATCGCGCTGGCAGACAGCGCAAGAGCGGCAAGGGCGAATAATCTTCTTGTCATTGTGGGCTCCCTTCTCACTTGATTTCCAATTTGACAGGCTGTTCGACCCAGCCGGTGGGGCCGGCTACGGTCTCCACCAGATGAATGCTGTTTGGTGTGATGCGTACCACGTGTCCGTAGTGCTCACCCATGTAAGTCCCCACCGTGACCCGGTGCGTCGCCCCGTCGGGAGTCGTCACCACCGCCCACAGGACGTTGCCCGCACGCAGCGTCCCCACCATCGTGAGATCACCCAGCGGGTAGCGCTGCAGCGGACCTTTGGGAAGATTATGGTCGGGATTCGGTCCTGGTCCAGGGTTGCGCATGGAGAACGGCTCGAACGGATCGGGCAGATTGTGCATCGCGAACGCGACGGGCTTTGGCGTCGTCACGGCAGGTACCGGCTTGATGACCGGCCGCACATTGGCATCGGCGGTTTCTACAAACTGATGCAGATGCCCCATGCCGGAACCGGAGCAACCGGCGAGCAGCAGACAGATCGACAGACTTGCGAGCGCGCGACCGTTCATTTCTTCTTCACCGGGGGAGGATTTTTCATGTAGCGGTAGGTTTTGGCGACCATGGTCATGGCCAGCCGGTCACCCTTCTCCGTCTTCAGCTGCACATTGCCCAGGGTGACAATGCGCGGCAGCGCTGCGATGTCCGCGGCAAAATGCCCGAGCTGCACATAGCTGCCCGCCACCTTCAGATGGATGGGCAATTCCGCATAGAACGCCTTGGGCGTTTCCTGTTCCGGCTGCATAAGCTCGATCTGCAGACCGCAGGCCTGTCCGGCCTGCGTGACTTCGGTCACGAAGTCCGGCATGTGGGTGGTGTTCGGCAGCTGCTGAAGGAGCTCCTTGAACGCGATCCTCATGCCGCGCATCTGCTGCTCATAAGCGGGCAGATTGATCGCCATCGCCTTTTTCTGGAGAAATTGCTGCTTGAGCGACACCTCCTCGGTGCGCAGGGCATCGATCTGGGTGATGTCGCCGCTCACCAGGAAGTAGTATCCCAGTCCAAGAATGAGGAGCGCGATCAACCCGATACCGATCAGCTTGACGGAGTAGGACGCCGAACTCAGATCGTTCAGGTCGACATTCTTCAGGTCTTCGCCAATTTGCTTCCAGTCCACGTTCATCTGCGCACCACCTGCTTGACGGCTGCCTTCTTCGCCAGTTTGTTGGTGCCCTCGACGGTAAGCGTGAACAGGCTGAGATGCGTGTTGCCCGCGGGGACCACATGGATCACCGTAAGCACCGGGTTCGTAAACCACGGCGAAGCGGCGAAATTACGCATGAACTGCGACACACGCTCGTTGGACTGGGCCACACCGGACACGGTAAACATTTCGCCGTTCTGGGAGAGCGCCTTCAAGTACACCCCGCTTGGCACGGCCCGCACCAGGGCATTGAAGGTGTGTACGATCTGCATGCGGTCGCTCTGGAGCGTCTGGATGACATTCATGCGCGCAAGCAGTTCCGCGCGCGTCTTGCGGATCTTGGCGATCTTGGCGATCTTGGCATCCATCTGTGTGATCGCCTGCTGCAAAAAGGCGTTGCGCTCCTGCTGGCGCTGCAGCGCGCTCGACATATGCATGTGCCACAAGAAAATGATGAGCGCGGCAGCCACCCATACGATGGCGCCCTGCTGAAGAAGGAGGCGGTCCTGTTCCTTGCGGCGCCGCTCGCGCCAGGGAAGCAAGTTGAGATGCATCATAGGTCGAGTCCCCGCAAGGCCAGACCGCAACCCACCATGAGCGACGGCGCCTCACTGGCAAAAATCTGGGGTTTGATGCGGGAACTGAGCGTCATCCCGGCGAAGGGATTGGCAATCATGGTCGGCACTCCCAGGCGGGCGCCAAGTAACTTGTCGATACCGGGGATCTGGGCGCAACCTCCTGCGAGCAGCACCACGTCAACCTTGTTGAAGGGGCTCGCCGCGTAGAAAAACTGCAGGGCGCGGATGATTTCCTGACCCATTGCCTCCATGAAGGGCCGCAAGACCTCGCTCTGGTAACTGTCGGGGAGGCCACCCTGCCGCTTGGCAAGACCGGCCTCGTCATACGACAGACCGTAGCGGCGCTGGACTTCCTCGGTCAGCTGACGCCCCCCGAAACTGCTCGTCCGGCTGTACACCGACCGCCGGTTGTGCATGACATTGATGACGGTCGTGGTTGCGCCCACGTCGAAGATGGCGACGGTCTTCTCCATGCCGCCGCCTGCCATCTGCTCGGCGATCAGGCCATAGGCGTTTTCCACGGCGTAGGTTTCGACATCGACGATGACCGGCTGATAGCCCCGCGCCTGCACGACAGCCACATAGTCGTCGACCACTTCCTTGCGGCAAGCCACCATCAGGACGTCGACTTCTCCCGGACTGTCCGGGGCCGGCCCCAGCACCTGGAAGTCCAGATTGACCTCGTCCAAGGGGTAGGGAATATGGTGCTCGGCGTCGAGTTCCACCTGCGTCTGGATCTCGGTCTCGGTAAACTCCGCCGAGACGCGCAATGTCTTCGAGATCGCCTGGGTGGCGGAAACCGCCACCGCCACGCGGCGGGTCTTCGCGCCCGACCGCTTTATGGCGCGGTCCACGGCCGTGCTTACCTGCTCGATGTCGGCAATAGCCCGCTCGACGATGGCGTTCTGGGGCAGCGGCTCCACGGCGAACCGCTCAACCCGGTACTGATTCTGGGCCTTCGTCAACTCGAGCACTTTGACGGAGGACGTACTGATGTCCAGACCGACAAGCGGTAGCTTTTTCCGGCTAAACAGTTCCAAATTCCTCCCTATATCCGGAACTTATGTCCGGTAAATCGCTCTTTAGTTGAGCTTAGCAAGACTATAGATCACCGCAAGCGGCAATGACAAATCCTTGGGCTTCACGGACATTCGCTTTATACTGCACTCACGCGCTCACGAGACATTATGGATTCTGCACGCATGCCGACCCCCTCAACGCGCCGGCTAGGTTTTCGTCTCCTACTGGTATTCTTTGGACTGTTCGCCGCTGGCGTGCTCGTGGCAGGCATTACTGCCCTAGTTATTGCGCCTACGCTGCCCTCGGTGCACAACATCATGCAAAAGCGCCTGAAGGCGCCGCTACGCGTGGTGACGCGCCATGGCGCCCTGATCGCCGAGTTTGGCGACGAAGAGCGCATGCCCGTGACACTGAAACAGGTGCCCAAGACGCTGATCAACGCCGTCCTTTCTGCCGAAGACAGCTCCTTTTATACAAATTTCGGCATTGACCCGCTCGGCATCGTCCGGGCCGCATGGGTGGACCTCATCACGGGACGCAAGGCCGAAGGCGCAAGCACCATCACGATGCAGGTTGCGCGCAACTACTTCCTGAGCCCGCGCAAAACCTTCACCCGCAAGATCAAGGAAGTGCTGCTGGCCTTCAAGATCGCACGCCAGCTCACGAAACAGCAGATCCTGCAGCTCTATCTCAACAAGATCTTCCTTGGCAACCACGCGTATGGATTCGAGGCGGCCGCCCATACGTATTACGGGAAATCGCTAAAGCAGCTCACCCTGCCCGAGCTCGCCATGCTGGCTGGACTGCCGCAGGCACCTTCGCTCGACAATCCCATCGATCACCCCAACAACGCGCGGGTACGCCGCCAGTACGTGCTCCACCGCATGCGCGTGCTCGGCTACATCTCGAAGGCCCAGTATGAGGCCGCCAACGCGGCGCCCGTCGCGACGCGCCTGCATACCCTCCATTACGCAGTCAGCGCACCCTATGTGGCCGAAATGGTGCGCGAATACATGATTCGGCACTATGGCCGCAAGAAAACCTATGATGACGGGTATACCGTATATACGACGCTGGGCGCCAGGGAACAGACGGCGGCCGACGAGGCGGTTCGCCAGGAGCTGCTGAACTACAATATCCGCCACGGCTATTACGGTCCGGCGGCGAAGCTGCCGCAAACGGATCTCGCCTCCAAGAAGGCCCTGGATGCGGCCCTGCGCCCCTATACCACCGTCGGCGGACTGGTGCCCGGCCTGGTAACCAGGGTCGGGCGCCGCTCGGTGACCGTCTACACCCTGGACCACCGCACAGTACGGGTGAATTGGTCCGGGCTGGCCTGGGCGGCCCGCTTCGTGACCGTAAACGCCGAGGGTCCTGCGCCGACCGACGCGAGCCAGATACTCGCGGCGGGCGATGTCGTCTACCTGAACCACGTGGCAGCCGGCAACTGGGCGCTCTCGCAGATTCCAAAGCCCTACGCGGCACTGATATCACTGAGGCCCCAGGATGGCTCGATCGCAGCCCTGGTCGGCGGCTTCGATTTCTACTACGACAACTTCAACTGCGTGACCCAGGCCTACCGGCAGCCCGGCTCGAGCTTCAAGCCCTTCGTCTATTCGGCGGCGATCGCGAAAGGATACACGGCGGCCAGCATGTTCAGTGGCGCACCGATCGTCGCTTTGAGCGGTGCCCATGGGGAACTGTGGCGGCCACATAACTTTTCCAACCACTTCCTCGGCATGACGCGGCTGCGCGTGGCCTTGGCGCGGTCGATCAATCTGGTCTCCGTCCGGGTCTTACGGGCGGTCGGCATCGATTACGCCATCCGCTACGCCCACCGCTTCGGTTTCGCGGAGTCGGAGCTGCCGCACAGTCTGTCGCTCGTTCTCGGCAGCGCGACGCTTACGCCGCTCGAGATGGCGCGCGCCTACACCGTGTTTGCAAACGGGGGGTACCGCGTTCGTCCCTACTTTATCCGCAAGATCGTTGACGAAAACGGCCACGTCATCTGGCACGCCAACCCGCTTGTGGTACCGCCGCGAGGCAGCACCGCCGCCGCACTGCCCGGGGGAAATGCCGATGTGGTACAGTCCGGCACGGCCCAGCCGGGAAGCGGAAACGGGAATGCGCCCCAGTACGCGCCCCGCGTCATCACGGCGCAAAATGCGTACATCATGACCAGCATGATGGAGAGCGTGATTCGCTCGGGTACCGGACAGCGGGCGCTGGCACTGAGGCGTATCGACCTGGCCGGCAAGACGGGCACCTCCAATCACGAGCGTAATGCCTGGTTCTCCGGCTTCAGCCCTTATCTGGAAACGACGGCCTGGATGGGCTTTCCGATCCCCGCCTCGCTCGGCCGCTACGAAGTGGGCGCCAATGCCGCGTTGCCGATCTGGATTCGCTATATGGGCGCAGTCCTCGCTGGACGGCCGGATACCCCGTTTGCCAGACCCAAGGGTATTGTCACCGCCTACATAAACCGGGACACCGGCCAGTTGACGGACAAGGCGAATCCGCTCGCCATGCTCGAGGTATTCATCAAGGGCACGGCGCCCAATGGTGGTATGGGCAATGGCACCGCGCCGCCGACACCGCTGCCGGCACAAGATGTCCGCGGCGGCCTGTTCTGATGGTGCGGCACGGGCGGCACGGCGGCAGCCGCCGCATCGAATCCCCCATCCGCCAGCGGATGGTGACGGAGGCGGCACGCATCATGGCCGAAGACGGCGTCCGCGATTACCAGATGGCCAAACGCAAGGCCGCCCATCGCCTGAATCTGCCGGACGACAAAAACTGGCCGACCAATGTAGAGATCGAAGCCGCCCTCAAAGACCATCTCCAGCTCTTCCATCAGGGTCATTCGGAGGAGCTGCGGGCGCTGCGGGAAACGGCGGTGTGGGCGATGGACCTGCTGGCGCCTTTCGAGCCACGCCTGGTCGGTGAAGTACTGAGCGGCGCGCTTCCCCGCTTTCCCGAAGTGCAGCTCCATCTGGCAGCCGACTCGCTGGAAGACGTCGACCTCTTTCTCAGCGCACATGAAATCCCCCACGACCTGGAGGAGCGGCGGCTGCGCTATGGGCGGGAACGGCACGACCTCATACCGGTCCTGCGGTTCGTCGCGGGCGATACCCCGTTTGCGCTCTACGTACTCACCGCGCGGGCAATGCGCGAAGCGCCCCTGTCGCCCGTGGACGGTCAGCCGATGCCGCGCGCAAACCGCAAGGAAGTGACGGCTCTTATCGCCGCCAACGCCTAGGACGTGGTATCGTTGGCGCCACCGGGGTGACCCCACTGACAGACTTTTAAGGATTTCCCGTGAAGCGCAAGATCGCCTCCCTGCTCAAAGACACCCTCGATACACTGAGCGCCAAAGGCGAATTTCAGGGATCCACCGATGTGGAACTGACGCGCCCCCGGCAGGAAGGCCACGGCGACTTCGCCGCAAACGTGGCGCTCACCGCCGCAAAGGCGATGAAGAGGGCACCGCGCGCACTGGCAGAACAGATACGCGCCGCCATGCCCAAAAGCCGCTTTATCGACCGGATAGAGATAGCCGGACCGGGCTTTCTCAATTTCTTCGTCAGTGCCGATGCGTGGCGCGGCGTCGTCCCGGAAATCCTCGGCCAGGGCGACACCTACGGCTATCTGCCTGCCAACGGCGAGCGCGTGCTCCTTGAATTCGTATCCGCCAACCCCAATGGCCCCCTGCACGTCGGCCACGGCCGCGGGGCCGCCTATGGGGATTCACTCGCGCGCCTCATGACGAGCGCCGGCTACTCCGTCGAACGGGAGTATTATGTCAACGACGCCGGCCGGCAGATGGACATCCTCGCGCTCAGCGTCTGGGCCCGCTACATGCAGGCATACGGCGAGCCGGTGGTGTTTCCCGCGAACGGCTACCGCGGAGAGTACGTTCTCGGTATCGCCCAACACCTGAAGGAAGGCGTCGGCGACAGCCTGGTCCGCCCCGACAAGGTGCTGCCACCGGATGACGACATCGAGGCGGCGACGGACGCCCGCATCGCCTACCTGAAGACGGCACTCGGCCCCCTTTACGATAGTTTGCACGGCGCAGGCCTTGAGGCCATGCTGGCCGACATCCGCAAGGATCTCGAAGAGTTCGGCGTCCACTACGACCGCTGGTATTCGGAGCGTTCCCTGGTCGAAAGTGGCGCCATCGCGCGCACGCTGGCTCTCCTTGAAGCCCATGGGGATCTTTACGAAAAGGATGGCGCACGCTGGTTCCGGGCAACCCGCTATGGGGACGAGAAGGACCGCGTGGTCGTACGCGAAAACGCCGTGCCGACCTACTTTGCCTCCGATATCGCCTATCACTTTGAGAAATACGAGCGCGGATACGACCACCTCATCAACATCTGGGGTGCCGACCACCATGGCTACATCCCGCGGGTCAAGGGCGCCATGGCGGCGCTCGGACGGGACCCGGCGCGCCTGCAGATCCTGCTCGTCCAGTTCGCCATCCTGTATCGCGGCGGCCAGCGCGCACAGATGTCGACCCGCAGCGGCGACTTCGTCACTCTGCGCGAGCTCCGCGAGGAGGTCGGAAACGATGCGGCGCGCTTCTTTTATGTGCTGCGCAAGAGCGAGCAGCACATGGATTTCGATCTCGATCTCGCCAAGTCGCGCTCGAACGAAAACCCGGTCTTTTACGTCCAGTACGCCCATGCGCGTATCGTCAGCGTGTTCCGGCAAATGCAGGAGCGGGGGCTCGCGATGGCCGAACCCGGGGCAAGCGACCTCGGGCTCCTGGTTGCAGACGAAGAGCTCGCCCTGATGCGCGCCCTCAGTCAATATGACGAGGTGATCGCGGAGGCGGCAGCGGCGCGGGAACCTCACCAGGTGGCCTATTATCTGCGTGAGCTGGCGAGCCACCTGCACGCCTACTACAACGCGCAGGCCTTCCTGAGCGTCGAGGATCCCTTGCGTCAGGCGCGCCTGACGCTGCTTCTCGCCGTACGGCAGGTACTGGCCAATGGCCTGACGGTGCTTGGCGTGAGCGCGCCGGAGGCCATGTAGTGGCAGCACCCAGGCGCCGCGCGCGGTCGCGCACCCGGCCCTCTGGCGGATGGCCCATTGCACTGGTCGTCATCGTCACCTTGCTCATGGGCGCGGGGCTCGGAGCGCTCGGTTACCACTTTTTGCGCCTCCACACCCGGGTTCCCCTGAAGGCCGCGCCAACGGCTCCGGCGCGCATGCTCATGAAAGCGCCGCCGCGCCCCAAACTGCCCGCGCCGAAAGGCCCCGCGCCCGGCCTGCCAGCGGCGACACAATTCGACTTCTACACCATCCTGCCGCAAATCCGCCACCGGCACCGGTTGGCGCCGCCACCTGCCAAAAAACAGCAGAGCAGGCCGCAGGGCGTGTTTCCCCATGCCCACCGCCTAAGCGCACCCAAAAACACGACAAGACCCGTATTTGGGCATAGGCAGGGCAAACTGTACATCATGCAGGCTGCGTCCTTTCCCGACCGGAAGGATGCCCGGCTGCTCGTTGCCAGACTCGCGCTGCATGGACTGCACGCCTATATCGAGCGCGTCCGCATAGCCGGCCGCGGGACATTTTATCGGGTACGCATAGGGCCTCTGCGTGCCCGGCGCGTCGCCAAAGCGCGCAGCACGCTCGCGAACATGCGGCTCCAACCCATTGTATTGAAAGTAAGCCCCGCCCAGTGACAGAGGGGGCCCAGGGCCTCCGGGAGCCCTCCGGCGCCCCCCGCGGGGGCCGCCGGGCAGTTTTTTTTCATGCAAACGCAAAATCAAATTGCATTGCTTGGAAAACATGCCTATCATTCGCCCGATTCCACGGCACCGAAGGCGGCCGCCATTCTTGTTAGCGATCCGATCGCTAACGGGCCTAACGCTGACCGGGTGTGCACGGGAGCTACTTCAACGGAACTGTCAGAGACGAAGGTCCTGGAGTTCCTCAGCAACAAAATTGGAGGGCTTGCCCATGCGCTCACTTGGACATCAGATTGTGGCCGAGTTTTACGGATGCAACGAAGAACAACTGAACGACGTTGCATACATTCGGCATCACATGCTGGAGGCCGCCGTGAAATCCGGCGCCACTATCGTCACCGAGACGTTTCATCACTTTTCCCCGCACGGCGTCTCCGGGGCCGTCATCATCGCCGAAAGCCATCTGGCCATCCACACCTGGCCGGAATACGGGTACGCGGCGGTTGATCTGTTCACCTGCGGTGACTCGGTTTCCGCGGAAACCGGTTTTCGTCATTTGCGCGAAGCGCTTGGCGCCGCCCATGTGTCGACGATGGAGGTCCACCGGGGCCAAATCGACATGATGACGGCCGGCAAGAACGAGCGGCGGCCGGTCAAACTCGTAGCGGGCCATAACGCCTAGGGCCTTTGCCATGATTATCAAGACACCGACGTCCCACACCTTCGTGACTGGGGCCAGTGAGGGCTATACGCCGTTGAATGCCTTCGACGGGGCCCTGCTGGCAGCGGGTATCGGCAACACCAATCTCGTAAAGATGTCGTCGATCGTACCGCCCGGTACGCGGGAAGTACCCCGCGAGGAACTGAAGCTGCCGCCGGGCGCACTTGTCCCTGTCGCCTACGCCGCCATGGAATCCGACATCCCCGGATCGATGATATGCGCGGCGGTGGCAGCCGCGTGGCCCACCGATCCCGAGAAACCCGGGCTTATCATGGAATACCATGCCCATGGGCACCGCGAAGACGCCGAATCGGTAGTCCGGCGCATGGCCGAGGAAGGCATGCGGATGCGGGGCTGGCAGGTCAAGACCCTGAAATCGGCGGCGATCGACCATCGTGTCGAAAAGATCGGGGCTGCCTTTGCGGCGGTCGTGCTCTGGGATCTGTGAGCATGGAACGGGAAGGCTGGTACACCGAGGAATGGGCGGGCCAGGGCTCGGCGATTTCCCTGCGAATCAACAAAAAGCTGCATGATGAGCAGTCTCCCTACCAGCGCATCGAGATCTATGAGACCGAGACCTTCGGCACCCTGATGACCCTTGATGGGCTTGTCATGGTCACCGACCGCGACAATTTCGTTTACCACGAAATGATGTCCCACCCGGCCCTCTTTACGCATGAGCGGCCGGAGCGGGTGCTCATAATCGGTGGTGGCGACTGCGGCACCCTGCGAGAGGTGCTCAAGCACGATGAAGTCCAGCATGTGGACCAGGTGGAACTCGACGAACGCGTCACCCGCGTCGCGGAACAGTACTTTCCCGAATTATGCGCTGCCAATGGCGATCCGCGGGCGCACCTGCATTTCCGGGACGGCATTCAGTGGGTCAAGGACGCGGCACCCGGGAGTTATGACGTCATCATCGTCGACTCCACCGACCCTGTCGGTCCGGCTGCCGGACTGTTCGGGCAGGCCTTTTATGCCGACTGCCTGCGGGCGCTCGCCCGCGACGGCATCGTTGTCGGCCAGAGCGAGTCGCCACTCTTCCACGCCGAGCTCATAAAGAGCATGCATGGGGCCTTGCGGGGCGCGAATTTCCTTGACGTGGCCACACTCTACTTTCCGCAGTGCACCTACCCGTCCGGGTGGTGGAGCGCAACCATGGCGCGGCGGGACACAACATTGGCGGGGTTTCGGGAAGACGCGGTCTCTGAACGCACCTTCACGACCCGCTATTACAACGATAGCATCCATCGGGCGGCGCTTGCGTCACCTGAATTCCTCTTCAAATCGCTGCTCTAAGAGAACCGTGAAGTGACGGGTGACCGCGCCCTGCGTGGGCGGGCGCCCCGTATCCGGGCACGGCGCCCATTACTAGTGCATTAACAACATCTGATATACTACATGTTGGGTTTGTATCTTGCCTTCACATCGGAGCCTCGATACACTCGACCTATTCGAATCAGACTAAACCAAGAAGCCGCCCGGCGTACACCGAACAGGCATTGACCCCCTCATACAAGGAGATGGCGACCATGGATAACGCGCAATTGGCCTCCCCGCCCGCAAACGATACAGCGACGGCGGAATCCGGTTTGCGGGTGATCCGCCGCAACGGTGGGGCGACGGCGTTTGATGCGGCCAAGATCGCCATCGCCATCACCAAGGCGTTCATGGCCGCCGAAGGGAATACGGGCGCCACTTCGCCCCGGATCCGTGAGCTGGTGGCGGGACTGACGGAACAGGTGGCCGCCGCAGTCAGCCGGCGCCTGCCGGTCGGCGGCACCGTACATATCGAGGACATCCAGGACCAGGTCGAACTGGCCCTCATGCGCAATGGCCACCACGAGGTGGCGCGCCGCTACGTGCTGTACCGCGAAGAGCGCGCCCGTGCCCGCGCCCTCGACATCGCGGTTCCGTCCCGCGAGCAGGTCATCAAGGTGCGGCGCGCCGACGGGACGCTCGGACCTCTCGACCGGGAGCGCCTCGCCACGGTGATTGGCGAGTCCTGTACCGGCCTGCCGGCGGTATCCGCCGAATCCGTCCTGCAGGCGCTGCTGCGCAACCTCTTCGATGGCGTCGAAGAACGCGATGTGATGCAGTCGGCGATCTTGAGCGCGCGCGCCCTCATCGAGACGGAACCGGATTACACCTACGTCAGCGCACGCCTCCTGCTCGACACCTTGCGCAAGGAGGTGCTGGGCGAGCCGCGCACCCACAGCGAAATGCGCGGAGAGTATCCCCGGTACTTCGGGCGCTTCATACAGGAAGGCATCTCGGCCGAACTACTCGACCCGAGACTCGCCGGCTACGATTTGCCACGCCTGGGCGCGGCCTTGAACGCCGAGCGGGACATGAACTTCACCTATCTCGGCCTCCAGACGCTGTATGACCGGTATTTCCTGCACCGCGACGATCGGCGCATCGAGATGCCGCAGGCGTTCTGGATGCGCGTGGCGATGGGGCTTGCGCTGAACGAGCCGGACCGCGAAAGCCGCTGCATAGAATTTTACGAAGTCTTGTCCACCTTTGATTTCGTGTCCTCGACGCCTACGCTTTTCAATTCGGGAACGGTCCGCTCGCAGCTCTCGTCTTGCTACCTCACCACCGTATCCGACGACCTCGAAGGCATCTATAGCGCCATCAGGGACAACGCCCTCCTCTCGAAATACGCAGGCGGTCTCGGGAATGACTGGTCACGCGTACGCGCACTCGGCGCCCGCATCAAGGGAACCAATGGCAAATCGCAGGGTGTCATCCCTTTCCTGAAGGTCGCCAATGACACCGCCGTGGCCGTCAACCAGGGTGGGCGCCGCAAAGGCGCGGTCTGTGCCTACCTCGAGACATGGCACCTCGACATCGAGGAATTCCTCGAGTTGCGCAAGAACACCGGAGACGACCGGCGCCGCACGCACGACATGAACACCGCCAACTGGATTCCGGACCTTTTCATCGAACGGGTCAGGGCCGGTGCGGAATGGACACTGTTTTCGCCATCGGACGTACCCGATCTGCATGATCTCTACGGCGAGGCGTTCCGGGCCGCCTATGAGCGGCACGAGGAGCGCACCCGCCGCGGCGAAATTCGTCTCCACAAGCGGGTCCGCGCCGTCGACCTGTGGCGCAAGATGCTGTCCATGCTGTTTGAGACGGGCCACCCGTGGCTTACCTTCAAGGATGCCTGTAACCTGCGCAGTCCGCAGCAGCACAGAGGTGTGGTACATAGCTCGAACCTCTGCTGCATGACCGCCGATCAGAGGGTGGTGACGGACCGCGGACTGCTGACCGTCGGCGAACTCTACCGGCTCGGCGGCAGCAACAAAGTGCTCGGCCTGGACGGCGTGTATGATGCGTCGCCCATGCTTTTGCCGCGCCCCAACGCGCCCATTGTCCGCATCGAGACCGCCGAGGGCTTCAACCACAAAGTGACGCCCGACCATAAGGTCTGGGTGAAAAACCGCGGATGGGTCGAGGCGCAACATCTGGTTCCGGGCGACATGATCCTGACTCAGCAGCGGGAGGGCCTGTTCGGGCCCGCGCACAACCCGCAAATCGCCTTCGTCATGGGCCTCGTGGCGGCGAGCGCCGCGTACGGCCGGCACTCGGTAACCGCCATCGAAAACGACGGTTTTGCGTTCTTCGGTAAGAGCCAGCGCACCGGATCCGCCCAACAGGGGGGAGCGCCGGACGATGCCGATCCGCCCGCCTCACTGGCGATACCCGCGCTCATATGGCAAGGGGATCGGGAAACAGTGACGGCCTATCTGCGCGGCCTCTATCACGTCGGGCAAAGCCCGGTAAAAACGCTGGCATTGGCCTGCGCAGACAGAAAATTCGCCGAAGAGCTGCAGATTCTGTGGGCCAATCTGGGTATCGAGTGCCACATCCGGCGCATCAACAAGAGCTACTGGAGCCACGCCCTTTACCGGCTCGTCATCGCCAGCACCGAAGGTCGCCTGCGGGCGGCCGAGATACTGCGCATCCCGCATGACGATGCCGCCACCCTTTATGCGGGGGACGGGATGCGCACGGCACAGCAACGCTGCGCGACGTTCACAAGGCTCGCCGTCCTGCCCAATGAAGACGCCTACTGCCTGACGGTTGATTCCCAGACCCACGCCTGGACGGTTAACGCGCTCGTCACCAAAAACACCGAGATCACCCTGAATACCTCGGACGAGGAAGTCGCGGTGTGTAACCTGGGATCCGTCAATCTGAGCGCACACATAGGCGCAGGCGGCACGTTCGACATGGACAAGCTTGGCCGCACGGTGCGAACGGCGATGCGCATGCTCGACAATGTCATCGACATAAACTACTACGCGGTCCCGCAGGCCCGCGCGTCGAATCTGCGCCACCGGCCGGTGGGGCTTGGGATCATGGGCTTTCAGGACGCCCTCTACAAACTGCGGCTTCCGTACAGTTCAGAAGGTGCGATGGAATTCGCCGACGAGTCCATGGAGGCCGTCAGCTATTTCGCCATTCTCGCCTCAAGCGAGCTTGCCCGGGAACGCGGCGCCTACACGAGCTACGAGGGCTCACTTTGGCAACAGGGGATTCTACCCATCGACAGCATCGCGCTGCTCGAAAGGGCCCGCCGTATTCCTTTGCAGATGAACCGCCAGCAGCGGCTCGACTGGAACACCGTTCGTGCATCCATTGCCAAACATGGCATGCGCAACTCCAACTGCCTCGCCATCGCGCCGACTGCGACGATTTCGAACATAGCCGGGGTCGGCCAAAGTATCGAGCCCACTTATCAAAACCTGTTCGTGAAATCGAACCTGTCGGGCGAGTTCACGGTGCTCAATGAACGGCTCGTCCACGATCTGAAGGCGCAAAACCTTTGGGACCCGGTCATGGTCAACGATCTCAGGTATTACAATGGGTGCCTCGGCGCCATCGATCGCGTACCGGCTGACCTGAAACTGCTTTATGCGACAGCCTTCGAGATCGAACCGAAATGGCTCATCGAGGCGGCATCGCGCCGCCAGAAATGGATCGATCAGGCGCAAAGCCTCAATCTCTACATGGCCCAGCCGTCGGGCCGCAAGCTGTCAGACATGTACATGCTCGCATGGGAGAAGGGACTGAAGACGACTTACTACCTGCGCACGCTCGGCGCCACATCGGTGGAGAAATCGACACTGAACGACGGCGCCCTCGATGCCGCACGCTCCGCATCGGAAGCGCCCAAGGCCTGCGCCATCAATGATCCGCAATGTGAGGCGTGCCAGTAGACGGGCAGGGACCCGCCTGGAATGGGCGCAGGCCTTCCCGATCGTCGGGAGCCTGAAGGGCCGGCCTTGGGCCCGGGCAATTTTTCAAACACAGACCACGGGGCTGCGCACCCGATGACAACCCCGGCAGGCGTCCGGGTGCGCGTCAAATAGGCGAGCAGGCGCTGACTCTCGGCATGCGCGGCAGGGCATCCGGATCTTTCCCGCGCCTTCGGTGTGGGCGCAACTCCTGGCTCTCCGCTCCACTACGAAATGCCCCCGGCCAGCCTGCTGGGCGGGCCGTGCGCGATACTGGCGCACCAGGACTCACCCACCATGCGGCGTGCCGTCATCGCTATCGCCCGCGCCCCCGCACCCGATACTTCCCGCCTATAATTACCGGGGGTGTCATTAGGCATTGAGCCGACAGACAGCGTGGCAGCCTTGTACCACGATACCCACGGATCAGGCGGTTTGCGCAAGCAGGCGGACAGGCGCTCCAAGAATCAGAAAAAACTGCCCAGGAGATGGGGTCTACACCGGCTCAAATATTGGAAATGGATGAGAGGGCAAGTAATGCAGGCAACACGATCGACGGTAATTATGACGGCCATGCTGACGATACTACCGGGCATGGCAGCACACGCTGCGTCCAGGGCGCAGAAGCCATGGATATTGACTGCAGCGCCGCGGGAAAACCCGGCGCGCGGCGCCCGTGACTACGGGCCGGTGGCGGCCTATTTGAGCCGCGTCATGCACCACGCTGTGGTATACAGGCACCCAAGCTCGTGGATCCAGTACCAGGGATGGATATGGGCGAACAAGGCGCAGATTTATTTCGATGGGGCACAATTCATTGCGTGGCGGGCCAAGAATGGATTGGCGGTACCAGGCCCTGTCATCGCACAGGCGCAGCGTTGGCGTCTTTATACATGGTCCGGATCTGGAGTAAAAACACTCAACGACGTCGCAACGGGCGCCGTATTGTGCGCTCCGCCTCCGCCGAATTACGGAACCCTGTGGCTGGAAGGATTGTTCCCAAATCCATTGCGGCAGCCCTACATGAAAAACATGCATGGATGGGCGGCCATTCACAAGGCCGTCCTGGCGCACTCCTGTACGGTCGGCATAGGGCCCGCTACCACCTTGCGGAAATTCGGCGCGAGGGGCCTCACAGTCCTCGAGCGTGGACCAGACCAGATGCCAAACCAGGGATTTAGCCTGAGCAAGGATCTGTCGGCCGCGACCCGGGCGCGAATCATGACCGCGCTGGTAGCGCCGGCCGGGGAACAGGCGATGCGCAGGCTACGCGACCGTTTCGGGGCCGGACACAAACTGGTACGCGGCCGGATGACGGCGTATGTGAGCGGACCCATCGTTCCGATCGAAGAGAGCCTGGAGAATCTCTGGACACTTTATTCGGCGGGGGTTAAGGCCGACCTGGCAAAAGCGCGTGCCATGACCCATAAAACTTGAGCGTCGCCACGGGCGGGCCCCGACGGCTCTGGGACGGGTGCGGGAAGGAGGGGGCGACGTGTACGGAAGTCGCCTCCGCAGGCTTTAAGGGGCGAGGGGACTGAAGGCCGTGTGCCCCGGGCACGAGGCGCACATCCCCGGCAAGGCACACAGGATCAGCCGCATCTTGCCCCCTCCTTTGCTGGTTCTGCGGTCGTGACGGCGGGGGCGGATGCCGCCCCCGGCGAGCGTCCAGGAATCGGGGTCGTCATCACGGATCCGGCGGCACGGGCGCTCTCGCTCTGCGGGTTGGCCCAGGTCCGTCTCACTGAGAGCGCGCGCCCATCGTACAGGCCAAGGGATCGGCGCCACACGCAACGTGGTGGCCACGAGCCGGCGCATCCATTTGCTCACGAGGCGGTCGCGTGCGCGGCAGCTTCCGGCGCGGGAATCGCGGGCTTGCGGGCGTTACCAAAGCGGTATCCACACGGGGACCGTCCTGCCGGATAACCCGAGGACAGGGAGTGAGAAGGGTCACGGTATCGCCGCCGATGGCGGCCGCAGCAGCACGGACAGCACGCGGGTAATGCGCTCGGGCGCTGTCCGCATGACGTACCAAGGTCCTGCGGGGGACACCCCGCAGCGTTTTCCGCGCCCGCAACGGGAAGGCCGTGCCGCGCGCCACACGAAGGCCGGAATCCGGTCCGCCCTCGCCACGCCCGCCCTCGCCACGCCCGCCCTCGCCACGCCCGCACGCGCCACCCGGACGCCCCCACCCCCGCTTGGGGGACACCCATGCGCGACCGGCTTTGCCTGTCAGCGCAGGCGGCGAGGGCCGAACATGCCGCGCACGACGCCGTCACGGCGGGCAGCGTGGACAAGCGCCATGCCGACGTGGCCATACCAGTAGGCCCAGGCGAAATTGGCAACGGCGCTGTGCAGAAAGGCCGCCTTGTGCGCCACGGCATCGCCGTGACCAAAGGTCAGGAAGAGCATGAGGCCCGAGATGGCCATGGCGCTGACCACAAGCAGGCCAAAGCCGTGCGCGAGACCCGCGATACCTGCGCCGGTCCCTTCCGGCAGCCGTCCGGCGAGCAGCGTGCGGATGTCCCGGCGGACTGCGGCGCGCCCCGCCCGCGACCAAGGGAAGAGGTGGGCAAATCCGGCATCGGCTGCGAAGGACGCACTGTAGATCCAGTGCACGGCGATCACCGCAACGGTCGCAAGACCGATCCATTCGTGCATATGAAACCACAAAAGCCCCATTGCCGCAGGCGTACGGCCGGGCCGCGGAACCTGCATGATGAGGCTGACAAAGAGCTGGAACGTAACGCCGAGCGCCAGAACACCGTGCAGCAACTTCGTGGGCATCGTCCAATAAGGTCGCGCAGCGGCCAGACTCATATGTCCTTCCCTTCGTATCAAACACAGCCATACCGGCGGACCCGCCGCGGGGTGCCCCGTTTTGCGGATGGCAGGCAGGGCTGGGGCACGTACGATGCGGACATCCAAGGGCCGCCTTTCTCCCCCGGGCGGCCCCGGTTGGGATCCGCAGGGGGCCGTAATGACTCAGGAGATTACCATGCCGATGTTACAAAACCCGAGGAAAACCCGGAAGGCCCTTTGGGCCGCGATTTTCTGCGCCGCCCCCGTCGTCGCCTTTGCCGCAACGAATAATGGCATGATGAACGGAAACGGGTCGGAAACAGGCGGCGCGCCGGCCCAAATGGCACCGCAACACGAAGCTGCCGGCGCATCCATACAGGCCATTCAATCGGCGCTGAACGAGAAGGACAACGCCGGACTCAAGGTCGACGGGAAACTCGGCCCCAAGACCATGGCGGCCCTGAAGCAGTTTCAGAAGGCCCATGGCCTGCCCGCCACGGGCCACCCCAACAAGGAAACCGATCAGGCGCTCGGTCTCTGAGAGACCATCCGCTACGCGCGGGGGCGTCTTCGACAAAGCGCGACTCGCCCGCCATTCGGCGGGCGTGGCCGTTGCTGCGTTCAGTGCCTGTCGGCGACTTCCCGGCCCGTGTCGCGACTGTGATCCTTGCCGAGAACCATATACATAGCCGGCACGACGAATAATGAAAAAAGCGAGCCAAGACCAAGCCCGGTAAAGATCACCAGCCCCATCGCAAAGCGTGATGCGGCACCCGGCCCCGTAGCGAGCAGAAGCGGCAGAACACCGATCACCATGGCGCCCGTCGTCATGAGGATGGGCCGCAAGCGGATCGATGAGGCGCGCTCGACGGCCTCGCGCTTGCCAAGACCCTCGTTGCGCTGTGCCTCGTTCGCAAACTGCACGATCAAGATGCCCTGCTTGGTGATGAGGCCGATCAGGGTAATGAGGCCCACCTCCGTGTAAATATTGATCGTACCGAAACCGAGACTCAGGAAAAGCAGTGCGCCACTTATCGACATCGGAACCGTGACAAGCACGATCAAGGGGTCGCGGAAGCTTTCGAACTGTGCCGCAAGCAGCAGGAAAATGAGCAGAATCGCGAGGAAGAACGTAAGAAGAAGTCCCCCGCGGTTGTGCATGAACTGCCGCGACTCGCTCGCATAGTTGATCGTGAACCCCTGCGGAAAGATGCGCTGTGCCTGCACGCGCAGGTAGGACAAGGCCTGCCCCATGGTCACACCCGGCATCGGTACCGCCTGAATGGTGGCCGAATTCATCTGCTGAAACTGCGGCAGGAATTCGGGCTCAATCTGGCGGTGGATGGAGGCGATCGTCGACAGCGCCACCATGTGTCCGGTCGGCGTGCGCAGGTAAAAATCCTTCAGGAGCCCGGGATTGGCGCGGTACTTTCGCGCAACCTGCGGGATCACTTCATAGCTGCGGCCCTTCAGATCGAACCGATTTATGTAATTGCCGCTTAGCAGCGGCTGCAGGTTGGCCGCGATACCCTGCATTGTAAACCCGAGATCCGAGGCCATGTTCCGGCGGATCTTGACCACAACCTGCGGATTGTCATAGCGCAAGTCCTTCGCCACATACGCGAACAGCCCGCTTCGCTGCGCAATCCCGATCAGTTGATTGGCCACCTTGTCGATCTTCCGGTAGCCCGCGCTCGCCTGGATCACGAACTGCACCGGCGGGCCTCCGGCGGAACCCGGCAACGACGGCCGCTGAAAGACCGCAAGCTGCAATCCCGGGATGCGATTCATCTGGTTCTGCAGGATAGGCTGCATCTCCATCGTGCTCATCGACCGCTTGCTCCACGACACGAGGTGCATGCCGGCCATGAGCCCGTTATTGCCGCCGCCCGTGGGCGAGAAACCGGTGATCATGAAGCTCTTGGAGTAGCCTTTCGTCTTCCGGAAATCATGGATGATCTGCATCCCGTATGTCTTCAGGTAATGCGGCGTCGCCGTCGGTGGCGCAGTGCCCGCGACGAACAAAACGCCTTGATCTTCCTGGGGCGCAAGCTCCTGGCGCGTGGTCGTGAAGAGAAAATAGGTGCTGAGCAGCATGGCGGTGGCAAACACGAGCGTCACCGGCAGGTAGTCGAGGCTGCCGTGCAGGAGCCGATCGTAACGCTCACGGAGGCGGTCGAAGCGTTCGTCGATGAAGTGACCGAATCCGTGCGGGGTACTGTGCCGCAGCACGCGGGCACTCAGCATCGGTGACAGGGTGAGCGCAACCACCATCGACACCAGGACCGCGGCCACCAGCGTAAAGGCGAACTCGGAAAACAGACTGCCGGTGAGGCCGCCCATGAAGCCGATCGGCGCAAATACCGCCACGAGGGTAGTCGACATGACGACGATCGGCGCCATGAGCTCGCGCCCGGAGAGAAGCGCGGCGTCGATGGGCGTGCGCCCTTCCTCGATGTGACGGTGGATGTTCTCCACGACCACGATCGCATCGTCGACCACCAGACCGATGGCGAGCACGATGGCGAGCAGCGTGAGGAGATTGATGGTGAAATGCATCATCATCATGAGCAGGCCCGCGCCGACAATGGAGAGTGGAATGGCAACGGACGGGATGATGGCAGCGCGCAGCGAACCCAGAAACAGCAGGATGACCAGGATCACGACCACCAGGGTGATGCCGATGGTCGTGGCGATTTCGTGCAGGGCGGCGGTGATATAGGTGCTCGCGTCATAGGGGATGGCCACGTGCAGCGCGGGCGGAAACTGATGTTCGAGGCCGGCGAGTGCACGGTGTACCCCGCGGGCGACATCCAGCGAATTGGCGGTCGGCGTCGGCTGGATACCTATGTAAGCTGCGGTCGTGCCATCAAAGAATGCCTCGGAGGTATAGGTCTCCGCACCGAGGCTCACGTGCGCAATCTGGCCGAGGCGGACCGGGGTGTCGCCCACCTGGGCCACGATCAGATTGCGGAATTCCTGCGGCGTCGTCAGGCTGGTCGTAGCACTGATGACCTCGGCAATATTGCTGCTGCGTGTACGGCCCACGGCGGAGATGTAGTTGTTCGCCGCCAGTGCGGCGGCCACCTGCGAGGCGTCGACGTGGAGGGCCGCCATTTTGCGCGGATTGAGCCACGCGCGCATCGCAAAGGTGTTGCCCGATCCGGTGCCTGCCGGCACGATCTGCGCCTGGCTCACGCCATTGACCGCCACCAGCGTGGGCTGTACGACACGCAGCAAATAATCCGTAATCTGCTGTTGCGACATGTGATGACTGTAGAAGGCGATGTACATGAGATCGGTCGAGTCGCCGACCGTGACATTGATGACCGGGAGCTCGCTGCCGGTAGGCAGCTTGTTCACCACCTGCTGAATCTTCGACTGGATATTGGCGACTGCGGCGTCCGGACTGTAGTTCAACTTCATGTAGACCGTAATGGTCGACGCACCCTCGGCACTTGTGGAGGTCATGTAGGAGATGCCGGGGGCGGTCGCGACCACCCGCTCAAGCGGGGTCGTGAGGAAGCCCTGAACGGTACTGGGGCTGGCACCGGGATAGATCGTGGTCACCGTAACCGTCGTATTGGTCATCTTCGGGTACTGGCGCACCGTCATGCCGAAGTATGCCCGCAGACCGAGCAGGAATATGACCAAACTGAGAGCGGTGGCGAGGACCGGCCGGCGAATGAAGAAGTCGGTGAAAGTCATGGCGGCGCCTAGGGCTGTGCGCCGTTGTTGATGGCCACCGGCATGCCGTTATGCAGCTTCACCTGGCCTGCGGTGACGATCGTCCAGCCTGCCTTCAGGCCGGACTTGATGACCACCCGGCCGTGGCGTTCGCTGCCGACGCGCACAAGAACCTGCTTGGCGACCAGCAAGGCTTTGCCGTTCTCGGTGACATGGCGCACGACATAGACCGTATCGCCGTAGGTGTTGTAAGTGAGCGCCACGGCGGGCACGGTGAGCACGGTCGTGGTCTTCTTGCCCATGATGCGCGTGTCTCCGAACATCCCGGGGCGCAGAAGCCCCTGTTGGTTGGGGATCTCCGCCTGCACAAGCAGGTTGCGCGTCTGCGGGTCGACGGTCGCATCGACTGCGTGAATGACACCCGCAAAGGCGTGGTGCGGGTAGCTGTCAACGCGGAGATCGACCTTCTGATGGAGATGGATATGCGCAAAGTCCTGCTGGGGCACGCTGAAATTGGCATACAGATTGGCGTAGGACTGCAGATCGACTATCGGCGTGCCGGGCGCCAGATACTGTCCGAGATTGACCTGGCGGATACCGAGCACCCCGGAAAACGGCGCGCGCAACGCAAGCTGGTTGATCGTTGCCCGGTCGCCCGCCACCCGGGCCCGGGCACTATTGTAGCCGGCGATGGCGGTGTCGAGCTGGGCGCGGCTGGCCGCCTTGCCCTTGTAGAGGATGCGCGTGCGCCGCAGATTCGACCACGCGAGCCGCGCTTGCGCGATGTCGTAGGCGAGTTGCGCAAGCTGCGGCCGGTCGTCGACCTGCACGAGCAGGCGGCCGGCGGGAACGGCTTGCCCTGAATGAAAATCGATGGCGGTAACGGCCCCGGGCAGCTGGGCTGCGAGGGTCACGCCCTGGGTGGCGAGCAGCGTGGCGACGCTGTGTATTTCCCGGCGCCAGGGCGTTGGCTCGACGGATGCCGTCGACACCGAAACCGGCGGAATGCCGCGGCTCGCCATGAACTCGTGGGCCTTGTAGTTCATGAACGCCTTCCAGCCGAACACGAGACCAAAGAAGACGATGAGCGAAAATACCACCACCAGCATGCGCTTTTTCATTGTTGCGTTTTCCTGTGCGACGCGTTCGCCTGTTGGAGACCGCCGTCAGCCGCCGAGGGGGCCGGACCGAGGCCGCCGCCGAGTGCCGTGTAGAGACCGACCGTATCCAGATAGCGCTGGGCCTTGGCGCGCACGTAGGCAATGCGGGCCTGGCTGTACAGGGCTTCGTCGGCAAGAAGTTGCAGTGAATCGATGGCGCCGGCGTGGTAGCTCTCCCGGGCAAGCCCCAGCGCCTTGCGCGCAGCTACATAGGCGTCGCGCTGATCGCGCAGCACCTGCGCATCGTGGGAAAGCGCGCGCAGGACGGTGGCCACCTGCTGGAAGGCCGCAAGCACCGTCTGCCGGTACGTGGCCAGATTACCGGCATACAGGGCGATCGCCTCACGTCGCTGGGCACGCAATGTGCCGCCGTGAAAAATGGGGGCAAGCAGACTGCCGGCAATGCTCCACACATTGCTCGCCGGCGAAAAAAACTTGTCCGGCCGGAAGCTTTCCTGGCCGAACGTCGCCGTGAGCTGGACCACCGGATAGAACTGCGCATCAGCGATGCCGATTTCGGCGTTGGCATAGCGCAACTGCTGGATGGCCGCACGAATGTCCGGCCTTTGCCTGAGCAGCGCCGATGGCAGACTGACCGGCAGGCGGCGCGGCAGACGCAGGTCGTGCAGCCGCAGATGGAGCGGCTGCCATTGTGAGGGAAACTCGCCGACGAGAGTGGCCAGGGTATAGCGCGAGGCGGCAAGCTGCTGCTTGAGCGCGGGCAGGCTCGCGCGGCTGGTGGCAAGCTGGCTTTCCTGGTCGATGACCGCAAGATAGGGAACCGCGCCCGCCCGGTACTGCAGTCGGGTGAGCGCAAGCAGCTGCGTCTCGCTGCGGATGATGGCCCTGGTGGCGGCAACCTGCGTACGCTCGGACGCCGCCAGCACCGCAGTGGTCGCGATGTTGCCGACGAGGGCGAGTTGCGCGGCGAGCATCTGGTCCCGCGCGTACTGGGCCTGCGCTTGCACGCTGCGATAGACCAGACGATTGGCGCCGAAGATGTCCGGATAGTAGCTGACCGAAAGACCGCCCGTGTAGAGCGAGTAGATGCTGCCCCCCGCACTCTTCGGCCCAAAGCTCGAGTCCTGCCGGCTCGCGCCCAGATTGCCATCTACCTGCGGGTAGAAAATCCCCTCCTCGGCCGCAACGGCGGCACGCGCCTGTTCGAGACGGGCGACGGCCGCGCTCAAGGTCGGACTGTTGCGCAATCCGCGCGCCATCAGGCGATCGAGATCGGACGAGTGGAAGCTCTCCCACCAGCGCGCGCCTACCGCCATGGCTGGCACAAAATGCTGGCTGGCACCTGCGGAACCGCCGGCCCGGATCGTGGCCGCAGAATGGGGGCGTCCGGTGTAGCGGCTTACAGAAGGCGCTGACGGCTCGTGGAACCGCGGGCCGATGGAACAGCCGCCGAGGACCAGCGCAAAGGCCGACACGGCAAGCGCCCGGCGGATCCCTGGGTAGCGATAGCGCTCAGTCGTCATGATCCTCGTGCCTCTCCACATGGCAGGATGACAGCGGCATACCACCCAGCCGTGGAAACGGCGGGAACATCCCCTGTAATTGGTGATGCGCCTAATTATTAGCCTGCTAAGATAGTATCTGTTCCGACAAAGTTTAAGCAAGGTATTGTTACAAGAAAAAACAGGAACCCGCGCCCTGCCCCAAGGAATCGCCGTGGCCGCAGCGGCGGTGCTTTGGTATAAGACGCATGACGGGTTTTCGCACCACATCAAAAACCAGAGGAGACACGGATGAAGCTTTATTACGCACCAGGCGCCTGTTCCCTTGCGCCCCACATTGTCATCAACGAATTGGGGCTTGCCTGCGAAACGGAGAGGGTCGATCTCGGCACACACAAGACAGAACACGGCGCCGATTTCACGACGATAAACCCCAAGGGCTATGTGCCGGCCCTGGTTCTCGATAACGGCGTCCTTCTCACCGAGGTAGCCGCGATCGTGCAATATCTGGGCGACCAGAAGGCAGGCGGCATCATCGCCCCCGCCGGCACGATCACCCGCTACCAGCAGATGGAATGGCTAAGCTTCATCTCGACCGAGATCCACAAACAGCTCGGGCCCTTCTTCCGCCCCAACCTCCCGGCCGAAACCCGCGAACAGCAAATGGCCCTCATCAAGCGGCGCTTCGACTATGTCGCCCAGCACATCAAGGGGCCATTCATTGCCGGCAGCGAATTCTCGGTGGCCGATGCGTACCTCTTCACGGTGCTGAACTGGACCCGTTTCCTCAAATTCGACATGAGCGCGTGGCCCGCGCTTGCCACCTACATGGATCGCGTGGCGAGCCGCCCCGCCGTCAAGAAGACGCTGGGCGAGGAAGGCCTCGCTTAAGGCCCGGCGGGGGCGCAGTCTCACGGACGAGCTGCGCCTTTTCTCGCGGAACACGGCAGCCTATGCTAGGGCAGACCAACCCGGAGGGCTGAACGTGGCGGTACCGCAATTGAGGCGAACTGTATCGGGCGAGGAACGCTTCGCCGGCGTGACCTACCATATCGAGGGTGAACTCGTCCCCGTCCTGCGCATCTCCCTTGACGAGACCCCCGTATTCTTCGAACACCACATCCTGCTCTGGAAAAGCCCGTCGACCCGCGTCGGCGCGAAGGCCGTCCGCGGCCTTATCAAGCGGGCCATCGGTGGCCTGCCCATACTGTTGACATCGGCCACGGGACCGGGCGAAATCGCCTTCAGCCGGGATGGCGCCGGCCAGATCGTCCCCATTCATCTCGAGGCCGGACAGACCCTCGACGTCCGCGAACACCAGTACCTGGCGGCGACGGACCAGGTCGCATACTCGGTCACCCGCGTACGCGGCATCATGAACTGGGTGTTCGGCGGCAATACACTCATCATCGACCAGTTCCGCGCCGACAACGCACCGGGCATCGTCTGGGTGCATGGCTTTGGCAATGTCTTCGAGATCACACTGGGTGCAGGCGAAGCGCTGGATCTGGAACCCGGCGCGTGGCTCTACAAGGATCCCTCGGTGTCCATGAAAACCGTCACCCAGAACTTGAGTGCCGGGCTTTTTGGCAGCGCCGGCTCCTTTTTCTGGAACCGGATGACCGGACCCGGGCGCGTGGGCCTGCAATCCATGTACATCCCGACCGCGGCCGTGGATACCTGATGCACAAGTCCGTGTTGGCGCGCCGCATGCTCGTGGTGCCCGTGGCGCTCGCGCTCCTCTATCCCCTGTATGGCCTGTTTGCGCCCGTCGGCACCTGGGAATGGCACGGACATCAGGCATTTGCCTCGCTTAAGGTCTCCTTTCTCCTGACCCTGATCGCACTGCTCGTCGTCGTCGCGATCGGCACACCGCTCGCGTGGTCCCTGAAGGGGGCCTCTCACCGCGAACGCACCGTCCTGGACGCCGTCATCCTGCTGTCGGTCCTGATGCCCCCGCTCGCCTTGGGACTTTTGCTTGCGCTCGCGTTCGGACCGGAAACCGCGCTCGGCCGCCTGTTGCTGGCACTGAACATACCAACGAGCAACAGCGCACCGGCATTCGTGGTCACACAGATCTACACGAGTCTTGGCTACTATGTGATCGGCGCGACCGCAGCCTTCGAGGCTGTCCCTGCCGACCTCGAACAGAGTGCGGCCTTGCTCGGCCTGCGGCCCTGGCAGGTGTTTGTGCGCGTCACACTGCCCTTGGCACGGCTCGGTCTTGCGGGCGCGATGAGTCTCGCATGGGTACGTGCGCTCGGTGAATTTGGCGCCATCATGGTCACCTCCTACTATCCCCACGGAATGCCTGTACAACTCTGGGTGAACCTGCAGGATAGCGGCCTGCCCGCCGTGTTGCCGCTGCTCGTGCTGTTTCTTGCGGCCGCACTGCCATTACCATGGATTCTGCATTTGCGCATGCGCCGCCAACATTATGCTTGATTGCCGCATCATCAAATATCGCGAGGATTTTACCGTCGACATCACTTTGCGCGTCGCGCCAGGCGAGGCGCTCGGAATATTTGGCGGATCGGCGGCGGGCAAGAGCACGGTCTTGTCCTGTCTTGCCGGAACGGAAACCGCCGATGCGGGACACATCCAGTGGGTTGCGGAACGCTGGTTTCCGCCCCCCCGCCCGCTGCATGCGCGCAGGCTCGGCTATCTGTCGCAGAAGGAACGGCTGTTCCCCCACCTCACGGTCCGGGACAATGTGCTTTTTTCGCTGGATCGGCACGCTCGTGCGGCAGCGCGACCGTGGATCCGGGAGCTGTGCGAGCGGCTGTCACTCGACGCGCTGTGGGACAAACCCGCGACCACCTTGTCTGGCGGGCAGGCGCGGCGCGCAGCACTGGCGCGCACACTCTGCCGTAAGCCCCCGCTCCTGCTTCTGGATGAACCCTTCACGGGCCTCGATCGGCCGCTTGCACGCGAAGTAATGGGCGCACTGGGTGACTGGCAAAGGCGGCTTGGGTTCACGTTGCTCGTGGTCGATCATGACCCGGCGGTCATACGCGCGCTGTGCGACTCGGCCGTGGTCGTGCAACAGGGGCACATCGTGCAAAGTGGGGCCGCGGGGGCTCTGCGGGGAGAAGACGAAAAACAGCCACGCACCGATTGACGCCGCCTGGCCCCGGCAGACAATATGACCATCCACCAGGTAAGGGTATGACATGGAATTCGTAGCGCTGTCGATTGCCATTCTGACCGTTTCCGATACACGTACCCTGGAAACGGATACGTCAGGACAGACCCTGGTCGAGCGCCTCACGGGCGCAGGCCACAAGCTTGCGGACCGGCAACTCGTACGGGATGACCGCCACATCCTGCGGGCGGTGGTGGCCCAATGGATTGCCGACCCCGCAATCCAAGTGGTCATCTCGACGGGCGGCACCGGGCTTACCGGGCGCGATTGCACGCCGGAAGCCTTGCGGCCGCTCTTCGACAAGGAAATCGACGGGTTCGGCGAACTGTTCCGGATGTTCTCCCTAGAGGAGATCAGGACCTCCACGATCCAGTCGCGGGCGCTGGCCGGACTGACCAACGGCACCGTCATCTTCTGTCTGCCTGGCTCCACCGGCGCATGCCGTTTGGGTTGGGACCGCCTCATCGCTCCGCAGCTCGATGCGCGCCACAGACCGTGCAATCTCGTCGAACTGTTGCCGCGCTTCCAGGAACCGGCATCATGAGCAAAACACCGCTCCTCACACTCGAGGAAGCGCAGGCCAGGATGGTGGCGGACCTTGAGCCGGTGACGGGCTGCGAGGATGTGCGCATCGGCGACGCCCTGGGGCGCATCCTCGCCGCGCCCGTGACGTCGGCCATTGCCGTTCCCGGTTTCGACAACAGCGCAATGGATGGTTACGCGTTCGCTGCTGCCTTGGCGGCAGGCCGCCGCAGCCTGCCGGTCACCTGCCGGTCTGCAGCCGGCGACCGGCCTGCCGTGTTGGCACCGGGCTGCGCGTGCCGGATCTTCACGGGGGCGCCCGTGCCGCAGGGGGCGGACACCGTCGTCATCCAGGAGGCCTGCGCGGAGGAAAACGGCACCGTCGTATTGCCGGCTGATTGGTCTTTTGGAAGCAACATCCGGCGCCGGGGTGAAGATATCGCCGAAGGGACGGAAATTCTTGCGGGTGGTCACCGGCTGCGGGCACAGGACATAGGGCTCTTGGCCGCTTGCGGACGCACGCAAGTCACCGTGCGCCGCCGCCTGAGAGTCAGACTGCTCACCACGGGAAACGAATTGCGGGAACCGGGCAGCGGGGTACTGGCGCCCGGCCAGATTTACGACAGCAACCGGCCGATGCTGCGGGCATTGCTTTTGCGGCTCGGTGTCGAAGCCACGACGGGAGAGACCCTGCCCGACGCATTCGCGGCGACCCGCCAGGGACTGCGGGAGGCCGCCGAAGACGCGGATGTCATCGTGACCACGGGCGGGGTGTCGGTCGGCGAGGAAGACTACGTAAAGAAGGCGCTCGAAGAGGAGGGATCCCTGTCCCTGTGGCGGGTCGCCATCAAGCCCGGCAAGCCGGTCGCGTTCGGACGGATCGGAAAGAGCCTGTTCGTCGGTCTGCCGGGCAATCCCGTGTCCGGATTCGTCACCTTCGCGCTTTTCGTGCGCCCGCTTCTGGCCGCGCTTGCCGGCGAAATCCGCCGCACACCGCCCACCCTGATGGCACGCGCGGCCTTTGAGCGGAAAAAACCCGACAACCGCCGCGAATTCCTGCGCGGGCGCCTGCATGTGGCGGCTGATGGCATACCGGAGATCACGTGTCACCGCCAGCAGAGCTCGGGCGCCCTCTCATCGACGGTCTGGGCGGATGGCCTTGTCGACATCCCTGCGGGAGCCGCGGTGGAAAAAGGCCAGTGGGTCCGGTTTCAGCCGTTCGAAGGACTGTTCGACTAGTCCTCGAGATCGTCCGGCGCATTACAGTTGGCGACCTCGTCGTCGGCAAGATCGAGCCATCGGTGAGGCAGGCACGCAAACCAGCCAAGGGCCGCGCGGCCGCCGCTTGCGAGATAGCGGTCGAGCTCCGCGGCGGCCGCGCCGCTGCACAGACTGATGACGGGCTCGGCACCGCGTGCGCTACGGGCCACCACGACGGACGCTCCCTGACGGGCATCCCATAAGCGTTCGGGTAAATCCGCAGGCAACCGCGGACTGTCTACGGGGACGGTGAGAATCCAGGGTTGGCGTGCATGCGCGAAGGCGGCCTGCAGGCCCATGAGCGGCCCATGAAAACCCGGCTCTAGATCGGTGACGACCGGGTGGCCGAATTCCCGGTAGACATCGAGCGAACGATTGGCGCTGATGAGGATTTCCGGAAGGCCCTCGAGCAGACGCAGGGCATGCCACACGAGCGGGCGCCCGCGCCAGGCAACAAGCCCCTTGTCGAGACCGCCCATGCGGCGGCTGGCGCCGCCTGCCAGGACCACGCCGGTGACCGGGAGGTCTGCGCGCCGCACCGCACCTGGAAGCCCGTCCTCGCCCGCCATTGCGCCCCCCACGCCAACCGGTCCCTGCAATCCCTCTGGCACCGCGCGCTGGCACTGTCCGGAGGCCATTGCACGGCGACCGCACAGGCCACAAGACCCGCAAAGACAGAGGCCCGTCATTCTATGCCGCGATAAGCCCCGCTTCGCTGTCTGCGGTACTGCAAAGCGACTATACTCGCCGCATCCCATCAGGAGATAGAGCGAACATGAATGCAGGCGGGGCCGATGCTATTCCGCTGGAAATCGACACGAATATCGCGCGTGAATTGTTGCAGTTACGGATTGCGACACTGATCGATGTACGCCAGCCCTTCGAGCTGGAGGTCGAGGGGACAGTGGAGGGCGCCGAAACGATTCCACTGTTCGACTTCAAAAAACTGCTCGGCCATACCCTGACGGACGAGGAGCAGGAAATTCTCGATTCCGACA
This sequence comes from Pseudomonadota bacterium, assembly GCA_021777535.1. Classification (GTDB taxonomy): domain Bacteria; phylum Pseudomonadota; class Gammaproteobacteria; order Acidiferrobacterales; family Acidiferrobacteraceae; genus JAJYDN01. The sequence continues at coordinate 4,764 of JAJYDN010000007.1, read as the reverse complement.
CACCGAGCAACACCGACGTCAGACGGTTCATTGCGACCATCAACCGGTCACACTACCAACTCGGCAATATTCTGCTGTGCCTGTGCAATTCGGGCAAGCGCAGCCTGCATGCAGCACAGCTTTTGCGCTCCATCGGCTATGAAAGGGCATTTTCGGTGAAAGGGGGGATACGTGCGTGGCGGACATCGGAGGAACCCGCGAAGACGGCAACCGACCCCGTCGGTCACACGTCTCCCGGGCTCGACCCGTAGGCGCTTTCGCGCCCTCGAGATTTACGGCTTGGGCGGGGCAATCGGCTTCTGGGCCAACACCCAGTTTGCCATCTGCTCAGCCTGGGCCAGACTCAGGGTCGGATGCGGCACCATCGGCACGCCGCCCGTCCACGGATTCCAGTAACCCGTACCACCGCTGATGATCTTGTGGGCCAGATACACGGCCGCGCCCGGCTTGCCGCGATAGTGATACGCGACCCAGCCATAGGCAGGCCCGACGATCTTGTTTGCCACCGCATGGCACGCAAAACAACCGGCCGAGGTCATCGCCTGCTTGACCTGCGGGCTCCCGGCTGCAAAAGCTGCGACCGGAGCGGCCAAGGCCAACGCCAATCCCAAACGCCTGACAACACTGCTCATTTTTCCCCCTTCGCGACTTGCATCAAAATACCGCTTCATTCTGCAGCCGCGCACACCCACCGTCCCGCTTCGGGGACGCATGCGCTATGCGGCAACAAACGGCGGAAGCCATATTAGACGGTTGCAAAGAGACAGACAAGACAACATCGGCCGCAGAAAATGCGTTTAGACCCGTATATTTAGAGGCATTCCAACAGAACCCGCAGCGCTAGGCATGTCGGCCACTCGCGCCACAACATACGGGGTACCACGTCTAGGCTCGATGTCACAGCGCCCCCGGTCCCGATTCGCCGGTGCGTATGCGGATGGCCTGCTCGAGATCGAAGACGAAGATCTTGCCGTCACCGATCTTGCCGGTATTGGCAGATTTGGTGATGGCTTCGACGACGCGGTCCAGCATGTCATCGTCGATGGCGACTTCGATCTTCACCTTCGGCAGGAAATCGACCACATACTCCGCGCCACGATACAGCTCGGTGTGGCCCTTCTGGCGCCCGAAACCCTTGACCTCGGTGACGGTGATGCCCTGTGCGCCGATCTCCGACAAAACCTCCCGAACGTCATCGAGCTTGAAGGGCTTGATGATGGCGGTCACGAGTTTCATGTGTCGTTCTCCTTAAGCGGTGCGGCAACCCGCGCAGACGGAGATAAAGCGGCCGCGCAACATCACCTGTCTGCAGTATAACCCGGCACCAGCAGGACACACACGATCCGCAGCCGGACAAGAACCAGGCGCCGCGGCGGCATACGCGGGGATCGCGGCGGGCGACGTCCCCCGGGTGGGCGCGGGAATGGCCATGAAACGCGGGCGCACGCGTCGCTTCATGGACAGCGGGCTCAATGGCTTCGGTGAAACGCCGCGACTGGCCGCCGCCGGCAGGTCACGGGTCCTGCCACGCCGGGCTGGCGAACGCCGAAGCCAGATAATCAACAAGGTAGCGTGTCTTGACGGGCAGGTACTGCCGGGATGGGTACACGGCATAGATGCCGATCTCGGGGCCTTTATAGGCTGGCATCAATTCCACGAGACGGCCTTGGCGTATATCGCCGGCAACAAGAAAATCCGGCAGCATGACCACGCCTTGATCATCCAGCGCAGCCGCTCGGCAGGTGTCGCCGTTGTTGGTGTGCAGGCGCGCGTCCGTTCGTACACGCACAGCACCGCCACGCGGACTGGTGAACGACCATTCTTCGCCAGTCATGAGATAGGCGTAGGAAATCATCGCGTGTCCTTTCAGATCGGCTGGCGTCGTCGGACGGCCCGCCGCTTTCAGATAACCCGGGGAGGCGCACAGCAGCAGCCTGGTGACCGCGAGCTTGCGCCTTATGAGCGTGGAGCTCGCCAGATCCGAAATGCGCACGGCGAGATCGTAGCCTTCTTCAATCAGATCCACGAGACGGTCACTCAGATCCACCTGAAGAGACAACTTGGGATGGAGCTTCGCGAAACGTCCCCAGAGGGGCGCAAGATGGAGGATCCCGAAGGTCAGTGGGGCATTGATGCGCAGCAACCCGGCAGGCTCGGCTGAACCGGAAGAGACGTCGGCCTCGAGCCGATCCATTTCGTCGAGCAGTTCGCGGGCGCGGGCGAAAAACACCTGGCCGCCCTCGGTCAGAGACAGGCGGCGGGTGGTACGGTGCAACAACCGCACGCCGAGCCGCCGCTCGAGCTCGGCGACATGGCTGGAGACCGCCTGCTTCGAGAGCCCGACTGCCGCGGCTCCACCGACAAAACTCCCCGCCTCGACGACGGCAACGAAACTGCGCATTTCCAGGATGCTCGCCATGATTGTCTCGTGTGCGTGGACAATGTAGCCATGATTTTGCAGTTTATCGGAGAATTGCGGGTCTTTATAGTTTTTCCCGGAGAACGTTCATCACCATGATGCGCAGGCATCGATTAAGGACGATATGTCCGGGAGGCTTGAATGAAACACGAAAACAGGATCGCAGGGCAGGACGCCGTGCTGCTCGCCGCACGCACCTTGCTTTCGCTGCTGTTTCTGATCTTCGGCTGGGAAAAGATCACCCACTATTCGGGGACGCTGCAGTACATGGTACAGGTGGGCGCGCCACTGCCGGCCCTGGCGACCATCGTGGCCATCGGCATGGAATTGTTTGTGTCGATCGCCATCATCCTGGGGATCGCAACACGCCCCCTGTCCATTCTACTGGCCATTTACACCCTCGGTACCGGACTGATTGCGCACCACTACTGGACCATGACGGGAATGGCCCGCTTCGAAAATGAGATCAATTTCTGGAAGAACATCAGCATCATCGGCGGCTTGATGCTCCTTTACGCGACCGGTCCGGGGGCCTATTCCCTCGGCGCCTGGTTCGGGAAGCAGTCCGCCGCCAATAAGGTCGGCAAGGCTGTTGGCGACCCCCGGTGAGGCTTGATCCGGCGGACGCACATGAGGGCCACGGCGTCTTGGCGGTTTTTGACCTGTCTCTGGCCCAGGAGCGGATGGCGGCGGGGCGAAATGCATGCCCCGCTGCCCATCTTCGCGCCCGGGCCCGTTGCGGGCCCAGAGCCCAGGTCTGCCGGTCTCGACGTAACGCGCATCTCTTGCTCGGCGGCGTCCCGGCCGCAGTGGCGTCCATAAAAAACGGGCCGGAAATCCGGCCCGTCATCAAACCCTTTGTCACGGCAACGGGAGATCAGTCACCGAGAACGGGTTTTCTTTCCCCGTCACCAAACAGCGCGTAGGCCTCCTCGCCGTGCGCGGCGTCGTCACCGATCAGCATGTCTTCCTCGGACATCCGCAACGGAATGAAGAAGCTGATGACCTTCAGCAAGACATACGTCACCACGACATTCAGCAGGATGATGAAGCCTGCTCCGTAGAGCTGCAGCAGGACCTGATGCCAGTTGCCATCAATGCCGCCGCCCGGATTGGACAGACCGAAAGCCGCGCAGCCCGTCTTGGTGGCGAGGATACCCGTGAGGATGCCGCCCAGGAGGCCCGCCATCGCGTGCGTATGGAACACGCCCAGGGTGTCGTCGATCTTGCGGAACAGGCTCAGGCGCTTGCCTGCGATGTTCATCGAGATCCACGGAATGAGGCCCGAAAAGATACCGATGATGAGCGCGCCGTAGCCGCTGACGACGCCGGCAGCCGGCGTGATGGCGACGAGGCCCGTGATCATGCCCTGCACGGCGCCGATGACAGACGGTTTCTTGAAGTACCAGATGTCCATCATGGTCCAGACCAGCAGGCTCATGGCGGTGGCGACGTTCGTGTTCAGCACGGCAACGCCCGCGTCACGGCTCGCGGCGTAGGGGTCACCACCGTTGAAGCCGTTCCAGCCAAGCCACAGAATGCCCGCACCGACGAGCATCATGAGGACGTTGTTCGGCTGGAAATTTTCCCGGTCACGCGCAAGGCGCGGACCGACCATGGCGGCCGCGACGAACCCGGCGATACCGGCCGACAGGTGGATGACGTAACCACCCGAATAGTCGATGACACCCATCGTCTGCAGCCAGCCGCCGCCCCAGAGGCTGAACGCACCGACCGTGTACGAAAAGGTCAGCCACAGCGGCACGAACACCATCCAGGCCTTGAAGTTCATGCGGCCGAGAAGGGCGCCGGCCATGATGATGAGCGTGATGGCCGCGAAGACGAACTGGAAATACACCATGGTCGACATCGGGAACGCCGCTGTCGTATTGGACGCCGGTATGAGCGCTTGCTTTAGCTCGTCACCCATTGCGGCGATCGGATGCGGCATGCCGACGAAGCTGGTCCACTCTGGTCCGAAGCCCATGTTGTAGGCCCACAGAAGCCACGCGATCAGCACCGCGGCGAAGGCATACAAGGACATGAAGGCCGAGTTGATCGCCCATTTCTTCTTGACGACACCGCCGTAGAGGACGACAAGACCCGGAACGCTCTGCAGGCCGACGATGGTGGCCGCAGTAAGTTGCCAGGCGTTGTCACCCGTATTGAGCCAGGCTACAGACATATTAAAGTTCTCCCATGCATGTGATGTGAAATACGCGCGACGGTGCGCTCCGGTCTGTGCTCGATGTCACAGCGCCCCCGGTCCCGATTCGCCGGTGCGTATGCGGATGGCCTGCTCGAGATCGAAGACGAAGATCTTGCCGTCACCGATCTTGCCGGTA
>JAJYDN010000059.1 GCA_021777535.1 Pseudomonadota bacterium | reverse complement strand
AAACGAACGCGGCATCCACCCGGGACACGGCGGGCAAGGGCCAGACACGGGCGGGCGTGCCGCGGGCAATGAGGGCCTCGTGCACCATCTGCTGGGCGGGCGTAAGCGCAAGGAATCCGTACCAGATGAGGGCCGCAGGCGCCGCCAGATGGCCCTGGCGGTAACTTTCCGCAAGGCGCTGCGGATCACGCGCAGCATCATCGAGGCGACCCTGGCGCAGGCGGCGCAGGAAGTCCTGCGCGAGCCCCCGAAAGAGTGCCGATTCACTGTCTTCTCCCGCAGGCGGCAGTGGCAGGCCGTGCTCGCCGAGCAAAGACCAGGCGCCGCAAGCCAGATCGGCCAGCCGGTCGTCGCCGCCCAGCCAGTGCTGCCCGCCTGCTGCGACGACCTGCCGCCAGAGCAGGCGTTCCTGGATGGCAGTCAGTCCCGCCATGCGGTCGTGATCGAGTGCACGCATGCGTTCGGCCTCGCGGCTTACGAACGCCCGCCAGGGCAGGATGTCCGGCGTCTCCCACACCATCCGGCCACGCGCCCGGGCATCGGCGGCAAAGGCCTCCTGAAGGCGCCGCGCAAGCCAGGAGCTCGCGACGATCACGGTCGCAAGCGGCCCGGCGTTGCGCAAATAATCGATGAATTCGTCCGTCGTTTTCAGTACCATAGCCCCACTATGACTGTACGTACGCGCTTTGCGCCCAGCCCAACCGGCTATCTGCACATCGGCGGGGCCCGCACGGCCCTCTATTCCTGGCTCTACGCGCGGCGCCACCACGGCACCTTCGTGCTGCGCATAGAAGACACCGATCTCGAGCGGTCGACCGCCGAATCGGTCGAGGCCATCCTCGAGGGCATGGAGTTCCTGGGACTCTCGTATGATGAGGGGCCATTCTATCAAACACAGCGGTTCGATCGTTACCGCGAGGTCCTAAAAGAGCTGCTCGCGCAGGGACACGCCTATTACTGCACCTGCACCAAGGAGGAGCTTGCGGAACGCCGTGCCGCACAAGAGGCCCGCAAGGAAAAGCCGCGCTATGACCGGCGCTGCCGCAACCGGCCTGCGCCCGCAGACGTAAGTCAGGCGGTCATCCGCTTCAAGAATCCGCTCGACGGGAGTGTCGTGGTCGACGATGCCGTCAAGGGACGCGTCGTCTTCTCCAACGATGAACTCGACGATCTCGTCATCGCCCGCGCCGACGGCACGCCCACCTACAACTTCACCGTCGTCGTCGATGACATGGACATGCGCATCACCCATGTCATCCGCGGCGACGATCACCTGAACAACACGCCACGGCAGATCAACATCCTGCGCGCCCTCGACGCGCCCCTGCCGGTCTACGCGCACATCCCGATGATTCTCGGAGAAGACGGCGCGCGGCTCTCGAAGCGTCATGGCGCCGTGAGCGTCATGCAGTATCGCGACGAAGGCTATCTGCCCGAGGCCCTCCTGAACTATCTGGTGCGGCTTGGATGGTCCCATGGCGACCAGGAGATCTTCAGTCTCGCCGAGATGACCGCGCTTTTCGATATGGCCGACATCCATCGCGCCGCGGCGAGCATCAATCCCAAGAAACTTTTGTGGCTGAACCAGCATTACCTGAAGACGCTGCCCGCGGCCGACATCGCCGGGCGCCTGAAACCTTTTCTGGCCGCCCGCGGCGTGGACCCGCAGAACGGGCCCGCCCTCGAAGCCGTCGTCGAACTGCAGCGGGAACGCGCAAAAACCCTGGTCGAAATGGCCGAGTTGAGCCGCTTCTTCTTTGTCGACGCAGTCGAGGTAACCGACCCCAAGGCACGCGCCATCCTGGAGACGGCGCCACCGGCGGCCCTCGGCGCGGCAATCGCCGCGCTCGAGGCCGTATCCGACTGGAACGCCGCACCCATACATGAGCATCTCACGGCCGCGGCCACCGCGCAGGGGCTTGCGTTTGGCAAACTCGCGCAGCCGATTCGCGTGGCTGTCGCCGGATCGACGGTGTCGCCCCCGATCGACACGACGCTGTCGCTGCTCGGCCGTGACCGGACACTGAAGAGGCTGCATGCCGCACTTGCTTTTCGCGGCCCGACAACTTAGAGTAGCGCCCCGTTGTAGGGGCCATAGCTCAGCTGGGAGAGCGCCTGCATGGCATGCAGGAGGTCGGCGGTTCGATCCCGCCTGGCTCCACCATGAAAAACAAGCACTTACATGATATTCCCTCTCTGTAAAATCCGCCCAATTTGATTTTTTGCTCCACTTGAGTTCGGTTCGTACAACAATTCCGAGGACCTCAGTGGCGTCTGTTCGCAAGCGCGGTGATCTACAATGGGAGGTTCGCGTCCGCAAGCGCGGCCAGCCCGTCCAGTGCAAGACCTTTACGACCAAGGCTAGGGCCGAAGCTTGGGCCACGGTCGTCGAGTCCGAAATGGAGCGTGGTGTGTTCGTCTCCCGCGCCGAGGCCGAAAACACGAGTCTGGGTGAAGCACTCAATCGTTATCTCACTGAGATTGTCGCCCGTAAGCACACTAAAGGTGAGGATGCCATTGTCCGCTGGTGGAGTGCTCTCCCCCTGGCCCGCCAACCGATAGCCAGCATACGCGGCAAGGATATCGCTGCCGCTATCCATCTCAAGGAAGCCGAAGGCGTCGGGCCGCGCACGATCTTTGCCTATATCGTCACGCTCTCTCATCTTTTCACGATCGCCCGCAAAGAATGGGGTATGGAGTCGCTGGGGAATCCCACCGATTCTGTGCGCAAACCCCGCCAACCAAACGCGCGCGACCGCCGTCTCCAAGGCAACGACGAAGCCCGCCTTCAGACGGCCGCTCAAGCCTACGGTGGGGAGATAGGCCCGATCATCACCTGGGCCATCGAGACTGCCATGCGTCGGGGTGAGATTGCGGCCATGCGCTGGGAGCATTTAGATCGCAAAGTCAAAGTCCTATTGATCCCGGAGACGAAGACAGGCACCCCAAGGCGCGTACCTCTCTCCACGGCGGCCCTGGCGGCCTTGGATAGTCTGTCGGGGCGACCGCACGACAACGTCTGGGGTATGCGACCGGATTCCATATCTCAGGCCTTCGAGCGGGTTTGCAAAGCCGCTGGCATCACCTGCCTCACCTTCCACGACCTACGCCACGAGGCCACAAGCCGGCTCTTCGAACAGGGGCTTAATCCCATGGAGGTGGCGGCCATTACCGGTCACAAGACCCTGCAGATGGTAAAGCGCTACACCCACCTACGGGCGGAAGACCTCGTCAAACGATTGCGCTGAATACGCGATTCGGGTGAATAGTGGCCTTTATAAGGGGGTATTCGCCCGCTCATACCGCTTTACGCCGTGCATAATCGTCGCATAACGAAACTAGTTATGGTGAACGAGCCATGCGGCGCGGCAACGACAAAGACGTGGCGGACCTTCTAGGAATCAGCGTGGACCGCTTGCAAAAGCGTATCCAGGCGGGTCTCGCGATTCCGCCCTACATACAGATTCCTGGGTCCCGGTCACGGGTGTGGGACATGGATGACGTGGATGCATGGTTGAAGAGCTTCCAGCACACGGCATCGACAACGGCACAGCCATCAATGCCCATTTCCCCACCCAAGCGAGGTCGCGGGCGGCCCCCCAAGGGCCAGTCGCGGCCTGGGCCGTTGTAACTTCCATCTACGGCAATTCATGCGACAGACGACCAAGCCAGGGAAGGTGCGCAGCACCGAGGCAAGGAGCCCGCGGGAGGCGTAGGTCCGGGCGGGTGGCCTTAAGGCCACCTGCAAGGACACCGACACGCCGTCTTGTCATTGTGGGCGAGCCTCTTCATGCGCGACGCAAAAGCGCACGGCTCGCCCGCAGGATGGCCGTGGATAACCCCCCGTTTTGTGGGGGCGGCATCTCGTAGCTTCGCTGCGAGATCATAAATTGCGCCGAGACCGAGGGCGCGAGGGCAACTGGGATGTCCCATCGCGCATACCGAGAGCCGGCGCACGCTTGGTCCTGAATTGTCGTTATGCCGTGGTCGTTGTACTTCCAATAGTAGTCGGCGTACTCCTGGCTTGCGTCGTTCCATGCATTCACTACTGTCGTCACGCTCGGATACGACAGCGGATTTCCGGTGAGCGTCGGATCATTCGCAGTGACCAGCAGCAGATCCAGGTCAACCGCCGCCCCGTCAGCGATGCGACGCGGCCACTCAATCTGTAGCAATCCCTCGTTACTTATAAGCGGGCCTTCATCCGATAGTTGCGACACGCTTCCGTAGCCGCGCTCATTGGCGACGCGTTTTGCCCATCCTTGCAAAATATCTGCGGGAATCTTCCGTTCGGGATGGTGTGAACGATCATCAATTTCCGCATCTTTCTGGATCATGCACGCGGAAATACCTCTCGGAATCCGGTAATCCCTCTCGGTGGCGAAGGCGAGCACGCGCGGTTGGGGGCGACGGCTCGTGGTGCGGACATAAGCTTGTGTCAGGGCAAGCGGGTCTTGGCTAGACACGCGGATTCCGGGAAAGGTGACAGGCGGGACGAGGTGCGGTAAAAGAGCCGCTCACCAAGAGAGCAGGCGCAGCCCCGATTCGAACTTGGCCGTGAGAACGGAACTGCGCCATTTCCCGTATAAGAGCGGGATCAGTGTGCCAGGATCCCGTCACGGCGTCCAGCCTAAGAGGTCCGTCGCGTAAGGGACCAGTTCAGTATTGGTATTGGCCGGCCAGGGTGCCCTGGGGGTCACGAGGGCCGTGATAAAAACGATCTGGCACCTTATTCGTAAGCGTCCGGCCGCCCCGCCTATCAATTGCTGACGGCTTGTGCGTTCTCTCGAAGCGGCAGCAGTTCGTCGATGCGGCTGTTGGGCCAGATGGGCAAT
>JAJYDN010000034.1 GCA_021777535.1 Pseudomonadota bacterium | reverse complement strand
CAGTCCGGATGGCCTCTTGGGATGCCATTGGTCCGAGCTGTTGATGGTGGCATATGGGAGGTGCGCACACGACTGGAAAGTCGAATGGCGCGCGTTTTGTTTGTATGCAAAGGTCCGACGATCGTGTTGTTGCATGGCTTTATAAAGAAGCAGCAGAAAGCCCCCCGATCCGATCTCGATGTCGCCAAGGATCGGCTGAAGAATATGGAGAGTAAAAGGAGACGATCATGAGCAAACACATCGGTAGCCATTTCGATGATTTCTTGGTCGAAGAAGGTATGCTGGATGAGACGACCGCCGTCGCCGTAAAGCGCGTCATCGCTTGGCAAATTGAACAGGCCATGGCGATAAAAAAGATCAACAAAACCGCCATGGCAAAGAAAATGCGCACCAGCCGCGCCGCACTGAATAGGCTACTGGATGAAGAGGATACCAGCCTCACATTGACTACGCTCGTCAGCGCAGCCGGCGCACTGGGGCGTCGGATTAAGTGCGAATTGATTCCAGATTAACCGTCCAAGCCTCGGCGTATCCCCGGTTACAAACGAATGGTTGCACACCCCGGAGCACTGGCGAAAAAGCGTACCTACGTCTGCCGAAACAATCGGGGATCGGTAGGATCACAATTTGCGCGACAGCGTCCATAAGGCGCTGCCCATCTTCTGGTCTTGGATACAAACTCATCTCCATTGGGAATTGCGCACCGCCATCCATTGACAGCACCGGGATCCATACCGGCCAGTCATTCTTTTGATTTTTGCCCCAGCCTTTGCATCGAGTAAGGTCTGGGGGTCTTGTCCGCAATCAACCTGCGCACCGCCGACTCCTGCGCGGCATCCAACAACCGCTTCCCGCCCGCCTTGCGTCCGCCTGGCGCATCACGAAGCGCTCCTGCCCCATCCTTCGCGTAGCGATTACAGATACTGAACACGCCGGTTCGGCTCAAATTCGCATGCTCGGCAATTTCCTCCTACGTGCGGCCCTCCTGGCGCAGACGGCTGACCTCAACACGCCTCTCATGCCGCGCTTCGCGCGACAGCAATCTCATGCCGGTTGTTTTCGTCCTTCCCCTACGGGGCTGCACCACAATATTTCAAGTGCATGGGGGGCGGATCAATAAGCGCAGGGATCCTGGTTGCGCCGGGCCTCAGGGCGCAAGGAAGGCCTGGACGTCGCGGTCAGGCACCCCGAAAGCCGCCGCACGAGGGGCACGGCTCGAGGACACCCGCACCTCGACACGGAGCTTCTGAAAGAAGGACGCCGCGAATGTATGCGGTGGACGGTCCGAGGAAATCCTTCCTCACATGCCAGGGAGGAACGTACGCGATCTGATGGAGACGACCGGCTGTGCCGGCTTTGTACCGCCCCGCTTCCCGGATGCCCTGCTATCACAGCCATTCGGTCTGGTGCAAAGTGGCGGAGAGGGAGGGATTCGAACCCTCGGTACGCTTTTGGCGTACACACACTTTCCAGGCGTGCTCCTTCGACCGCTCGGACACCTCTCCGCGAAAGCGTCGCCAAGACTACCTTAGCCGCTCATGGGCTGCAACCGATAACGTCCTTCAAAACCCTAGGTTTCCCCGCCGCACTCCCGGTATAATCCGCCGGTGGCCCACACCAACCCGACACCGGCCGCGCGCGTGGCAGAGCGCGCCGACCAGCTCGCGCGGCATAGCGCCCCCTACCGTGACCCGGCCGCACGTGTCCAGTGGCAGCGCCTGAGCCCGCAAAGCTTCTGGTTGCCGGAAGCCGCGCTGTCGCTCCACGGGATTCCGGAATTCGACGGCCTGCCGCTCGCGGACCGGCGGCGGCTATCGCACCACGAATTTCTCCGTTTTCTCGACGCCGGACTGTGGCTCGAGGGGATCTTCCTCGAGCGGCTCGGGCGCGCCTGCGCACGGCCCGATGCGCCTCTCGCCACGCGCATGTACCACCTCCACGAACTGCGCGAGGAGGCGGGACATAGCCTGATGTTCTTGGAGTTTTTCCGGCGCAGCGGGATCCCCACGGATGCGCTCGTGCACCACGACGACCGTCTTCTCACCTGGCTCGGGCGCTCTCTTCCGTTCGACTCCGCCCTCTTCTGGGGCGCAATCCTCCTGGGGGAAGAGGTACCGGACCGGCTGAACCGCCATGTACGCCTGCATGCAGGGGATGTCTGCCCGGTAGCAGTCGAACTCTGCGCCCTGCACAGCATGGACGAGGCCCGCCACATCGCTTACGGCCGCGAGATTCTCCAGAATCGGGTCGATCAGATGGGGGCTTTCAAACGCGTTTTGGTGGCGCGCAGCCTTACCTGGCTCTTGAAGCGGTTCGTGCAGACGTTTTACTACCCTCCGCAGGCGCTCTACGACCGGGCCGGACTCCCCCCGGCGCCGTGGGCCGCCCGGGCGCAACGTAACGGCATCCGCCGCGCCTTCGTCGCGCACTGCCTGGGTTCCACGGTCACCCGCCTGCGCGGCCTTGGCCTGCCGATCAACTGGCCCTGAAGCCGGTTCCTCACGGGTTCGTTGCGGGTGATGCCTGCGGTCCGGCCGCACCATTGGCGGCAGCCTTCGGTGTCACCGGTCTGGACACCACGGCGCTTTTTACGACCAGGCTGTTGCGTACGGATACCACGCCGCGCACGCTCTTGGCGATGCGCACCGCTTCCTGAATCTGGCTTGCCTGGTTCACGAATCCGCTCAGGATGACGTGACCCCGATAGGTGTCGACCTTGACCTGGAAACCCCGCATCGCCTGGTCTTCCAGCAGGCGGGCCTTGATCTTCGAGGTAATCGCGGCATCCCGGAAATACGCGCCTGTCGATTCCTGCGCCCCGGTCGACGCACACCCCACGCCAAGCGCCAGGGTCATGCCCACCACCACACCCATGAGAAGGCGTCTCGCCATTTCCCCATACTGCCCTTGCCGCATACATCGCCCCCGGTTGTTATCTATCATCCGTCGGCGCAGCCGCGCCGGCGCGCACCGGATTATAGTCGATTGTGCCGTTGAAAGTCCGCCGGGGTACCCGCCGCGGTCGCGGCCTTCACGCGCGGGCGATCCCCACGGAAGGAATGGGCGGGCCGATCTGCGCCACGGAAAGAAGGATATCGGCGCTCGTCTGCAATCGCGGTTCGGCTGCGCCACGCCCGAGCATCTCCAAAAACCGCACCTGATGCTGGATTTCGTCCCGTCTGATCGCAAGCGCCAGATTGTAGGTATGACGGTCCTTTCCGGCGGTCATCATACAGAGATCGGTATAGGCGTGTACCGATTCCTCGGCGGCACGCAATACGATCGGCAAAATGCTGGGCACATCCGCTTCCGCCGGCAGCACGCGCAACGCGCCAAGCGCGCCCAGTTCCTGTTCGACCGTTTCCGGGAGACGGCCACCGAGTTCATAGATGCGGGGGACCAGCATCTCGAAATGATGGCGATCCTGTTCGCGAACCTGCTCGATGATGCGCCGCAGGGCTTCCCCGTCGACACCAAGCAGGTGTATGCGCACGAGAGTAAAATAATAGTAGTTGCCCAATTCTGCCAGCGCCCTTTCGACAAGGGCATTGAGCAGCCTGTCGACATCGACTCCTTTCGCCTCGACCAGCTCTCGCCCGACACACTTGGCCATACTGCCTCCTTAGGCTTTCACCCGCGCAGTACCCTCGGCACCGCTTCCCTGGGGTTTGTCGATTGTCCGACGGCCGCGCCCGCATTCCCTCGGACCTTGGTCTGAGGGAATGCGGGCGCGCCACTCACTGATAGCTCTTCTGGCCCGCTCCCTCGCCACCCGGGGCCGTTTGGGCCTCACCGGCCTGCCTCGGGGACTCCGCTCCACCGGCCATGCGCCGGCCCACGGAACGGGTCGCGTGGCGCGCCGAATCGATCACGCCGCGCATGGCAGACGAGACGCTGTCCGATGTCGTTTTGGCATAATCGGAAAGACTCGAACGGATTTCCCGTCCGCTTTTCGGCGCAAGCAATGTCGCCGCGGCGTAGCCCACGGCAAGCCCGCCCATGAATGTCAGGATCCTTGATCTTGTCCGGCTGCCCCGCGCCGCTTGCGGATATTCAGTGTGCGCTTCCATTCTCTCACCTCCTGATATTCCCTACGGGATCTGGGCGTCTCGCGGGCTGCGTCCGACCAAGTAATAGATAATCATGCCGACCAGCGGGAAAACGAGAACCACAAGGATCCAGAAAACCTTGTGACCAATCGACGCCGAACCGAACAGAATGCTGATGATCGCAACGACATCCAGCACGATGACAACTGTTCCAAGCACGGAATAGGTGCCCATGCATCCTCGCCATTGTGTTCATCGCTTGCCGTCCACTTTAACAGGCTGGCCCATACCCGCCATCGACCCGAGGACCGATACGCTCAGGTGGGGAATATGTAATGAAAGAATTCCGTACGGCTGGATACACCGCATTTCTCGTAGATGGTACTGATGTGCTGCTTCAGGGTCTTTTCCGAGTTCCCCGTAAGCCTCGCCATCTCCTGGGTCGACAACCCTTTCAACAGCAGTCGCGCAACCTCACATTCCTTGTTGGTCAAGGTGGCCTGGTTGAGTGCCCGTTCACGCGCGCCAATGAGACCCTTGGGTTCCTCCCAAAGCCGCTCGAGAATCTTCTTCAGTTCACTGCTGGAAAAAGGCTTTTCCAGGAGATAGGCGGCACCGTGATTCAGTGCTTCCTTGACGCGCGCCTGATCGGCGAATGCACTTATGACGACAACCGGCATGGGCATGCCCGCCTGCTCGATCTTGCGCAATATCTCCAGACCGTCTGGCTTGCCGCTGTCTAGCATGATGTCCGTTATCACGGCGTCGTAAGACGCCTCCTTCCATGCCTGGGAGGCCTCCTCGAAGGTCGACACCCAACGACAGACCATCCCCAGCCCCTGCAAGGACTGGCTTAGGGCCTGGCCCGCCACGCTCTCATCCTCGATGAGCAGGATCTGCCGCGGCCTGCGCATCGCGTTCGCTTCCCGCCGCCGCGATTCCGACAGCCCGAACCCCATTCCCGCTTTTCCTAACCGTGCAGTCATGTCCGTCCCCTTTCTTCTCTTTCCAGACTACGTTGCGATCACCCTTTCCCCGACATGGCGCCTTTCACCTTTCACAGCAGAACATTCCGCCTCCCCTACTGCACCGCACTGCCAAGAGGAACCGCGATGGCGCCTTTGCGTGTCTTGGCCGCCATGAGCCTTACATCCGCCGCCCGGCGCAATAACTCCGCCGACGTCGCGGGATATGTCGAAATGCTGTAGGAAAAACGCATGGGCCACAAAGACATGGTCGCCGTTGCCACATCCTTTACGAGGCGTTGCGCCAGATCGTTGGCCATCCCCTCGCCGATCTCCGGCAAAATCATCGCAAATTCATCGCCGCCGATCCGGCAGGAGACGTCGACGCCCTTGCGCGCGCGCTCGCTCAGCACCTTGGCCGTGCGCCGCAGAATCTCGTCGCCGCCGGACAGGCCGAGGTGTGTGTTCGCTTCCTTGAAATCATCGAGATCGATGAGCAATAAAGAGACGTCACGCCGATACCGTTCTGCCCGGGCCAGTTCGCGGTTCAGCGCCATATCGAAGTTGCGCCGGTTGCCGATTCCCGTCAGCGCATCGTGATCGGCAAGCCACGCCACCCGTGCATACTCCGCACTGTTGTGCAGGCTCAACGCAAGCAGCCGCGCGCAGGCCAGCGCACACTGCTGCTCCCAATCCGAAAACGGCTCCGCCTGCACATCCCGCAGGAAATCGAGCCGGCCGATGCAGACATAGTCCACGACCAGCGGCACGATGAGCGCCAGCACGCCATCCTGCCCGCTCAGATAGGGCAATTCGGCGGCTTCCACACATGCACTCTCGATTATGCGCAGATCGCAGGACGCGGATTCTGCCGACCGCTTGAAGGCGCAGGTGCCACCCATTGCCAGACGCCCGCCCGGTCTCGACCAGTGTCCGGTCATTTCCATCACATCGTCCCGGATCTGCAGCAAGACCACGCGCTCACAGGGCACGATCCCCGCGAGCGCCGCCAGGACGGGTGGTACAATTTCGCCGGGATCAAGGGATTTTCCGGCCACATAGGCGATATGCACGAGCCAATCCAATCCCATACCGCCGTGTTGTCTCTGGCCGTCGTCCGGTCCCATGCTCGCATCGCCTTATCAGTCCCACCCCCCGATTGTAGTGATCGCGCCGGAGCCCAATCATCAGACAAAGGTCGGAAAATGCCGCCTTCTCCGCTGATCAGCGTGTTATCGGCAACGACATGGACTTCAACGCATGGCTCTCTCTGCAACGCTCTCCATTCTTTCCTCGTTCTCGCGGATAGTCGATCGCACAATGTCGACCAGCGCCCCGACTCCGAACGGTTTTGGTAGATAACCGGTGAACCGTGAACCGCTCAGCTTGCGCTGCGCACTCGCCTCGTCGTAACCGCAACACAGGACAACAGGCACATCCTGCCGCAACGCGCGGATCTCCTTGAAGGCATCTTCGCCCCCCATTCGCGGCATCGACAGATCGAGGATCACAAGATCCACCAAATCCTTGTGCTCGCCGAAAATGCGCAGCGCCTCGATCCCGTCCGCAGCGACCAGAACGCGGTATCCGAGCGGCTCCAGAGCCCGCTGGCACAGCATGCGCAGCATTTCCTCGTCGTCGACAAACAGGATGGTGTGGGCACGATTCCGGCTGGACTCCCCACCGGCCTTCTTCCCCGTCTGCCGGCGTTCACGGGCGATGGCCGCCGGCAACACGACGCGCACGGCGGTTCCTTCCCCCGGCACGGAATCGATGCCGATAGCGCCCTGGTAGGCCTTGACGACACTCAAGACCACACCGAGGCCAATCCCTCTAGCCTCCGGCTTGGTGCTGAAAAACGGTTCAAACGCGCGCAACAGGACATGTGGATCCATGCCACAGCCCGTATCGGATACCTCGAAAACCGCATGGCGCCCGATCCCCGGCCGCCCATAGGCAAACGACTGCTGCATTTCCTCATCGATGTCCACCCAGTCCGTCGTGATTGACAGAATTCCGCCGGATTCGGCCATCGCCTCGCTCGCGTTCAGGCACAGATTGAGCATGATCTGCTGTATTTCGGCCGCATCCGCCTCGATCGGCGGCACGTCCGGGCGCAGCGACTTGCGCACGATGATCGATTTGTTCATCTGGGAGCGCAGGATGACCAGCATGATCGTCACCATGCTGTTCAGGTAGACGGCCTCGCGGATACCCTTTCCCGGACCGGCGAAAGCAAGCAGTTCCCGCGTGAGCTCGGCCGCCCGCCGGGAAGCCGCCATGATCGTATCGAGATCGCTCGTCGCGCTGTGATCGGGAGGGAGAGCCATCCGCGCAAGCTCCGCGTTGCCGACGATTCCCGTAAGAATATTATTAAAATCGTGTGCTATTCCAGCCGCCAGAATGGCAACGTTTTCGTGTTTCTGCGACTTTATGACCACATCGCGCAGCTTCTGTACGCGATCCTCGGATTCATGGCGGCGCGATACGTCGCGCGACACCGCAATCCAGTACTCCCCCCCCGCCAGCGGAGCGGCGCTGAACTCGATCCACGACACCTCTCCATCGGTCCGGTAATCGAGCAACTCCGCGCGCACCGGATGCCCTGCCCCCATCTCATGGCGGATCTCCTCGATTTTGCGCATATCCGTCCGCACGCCCGGCGTGAGGCACAGCAACCGGTCTCCGACTGCAGACCCCGTCCGCCGCGAACACGCTGGATTCCGGAACACCACCTCGAACCCGTCCGTTCCCCGGCTGCGCGCAACGAGAACAGACTCTTCCAGATACGAGAGCGCCTCATTCAGAAGGTCCCGGTCGCTCCGTAACCGGCCGAGCCCGATCAGGCGGGCCCCAATGCGGCCAGCATCATGCAGATCCACGGCGTCCATGGCACCCCATGCAAGCGCCTGCGCGGCAATCGAATCCCCGCCGAGGACCAGCGTCGGGCGCATGCCGATCACCGGGGCGCCTTCAACCAGCTCTGCAAAGGCATCCGTATCCAGCACGACCAGATCCCACATCGTGTCCTGCAAAAGCACCCGGGGGACTGGCGAAGACGTCATGGTGACGTCGACGGCGATTCCGACGCCTGCCGCGATCCGGTCCAGAAAACCCGGCACTGAAGTTTCGCCGCCCACATAAAGTACCGAAAGATTCTGGGTCATCGCGTCCACGCACAACCTCGTCTTTTCCGCGTCATTCACAGCGCGGCATGTGTAATATGAAGCGGGTTCCATGGGGTCCGGTGCGGCCGAGGGTAAGTTCCGCGCCTGCGGCCGTCGCCAGCGCATGCGCTATCGCAAGCCCAAGCCCCATGCCATTCGTCCGGCTCGCGGTAAGCGGCTCGAACAGCCGTCTCCTCACTTCCTCTGGCAACCCCGGCCCCGAATCCTCGATCCACATCTCCACGGCCGATTCCCTATGGTGATGTGATATCACCAGCGTACGCGGCTGTCCCGCGGGCTGTTCGCTCAGGATCTGGAGGGAGTTCAAGATGAGATGGTCGATTGCCTGGACGAGAAACTTCGGATCCCCGATGACACGCGCATCTTCCGCGGCGGAAATCTCCAGCGTCGCGCGGGTCTGCTGCACGAGCGGATTTATCATGTCTACGACCTGCGCAAGCACCCCGTCTATATCCACGGGGAGCCGTTCTATTTCCCCCGACAGCTCCGCGATCTGGCTCGTGACGCGCCGCAGGCGCACTCGAATGCGATCGAGCTGTTCGATTATTTCTCTGCGTACCCGTTCCGTGTCCGCCCCCGGGGCGGCGAGAGATTCGACGAGAAGGTTCATGTTGTGCAGCGGATTACGTACGTCATGCAAAACCGCCGACAGACTCACCCAGAGCGCCTGATTGCGTTCGACACTCATCAGCCGCTGACGAAACCCCTCCGATGTCACGAGCGCCTGGGCGAGACGGGTCCGCATCCGGGCCCACGCAATCAACGCGCCGATAGCCCCGCCCACGAGCGCCGGAACCGCGGTCAACCACACCATGAAGTACCGGACTGGCGCCGTGGGGACCACGATCCCGAGCCGGAAGAGGCCGTAGCCGAGAACAAGCCCCGCACCCACCCCGAGCAATGTGAGGGCCCCTCCCGCCGCCTTGAATTCCTCTCCCAGCCATGGGGACGCCCTGGTACGGACGTAGAGCAGGCGGTTGCTTCCGCTGCTGCCCGACGACGCCCGCCTGACCTTCCCGGCGTGTTCGCCAACATGTCCGCTGGAGCTGTTTTCGGGGCATCCTCCTGTCACGTGAGTCCTCTCCCTCCGCGGCGACCGCGACACGTCGTCGCCAAACATCCCATCCGATACCGCACAAGCCGTTCCACGTTCCTGCTTATGCATGCGCCAGCCTTGTGTTTTCTATGGCATGCCGGATAAAACGCCTACGACGATTGGACAATCATTCCTTACCGCAAAAGTCGAACATACCACCGGACATGCGCATCCACAAGCGAGCATGGCTCTGCGGTTCCCCGCTACATTCCGCTTTTTCCTGATTCCTGCCTGCCTCCACCTGAATCTGCCCGAGCTGTTGCGCCTGCGCCTCCGCTCTTTTTCTCTTCTTTTTTGCCAGAAAATGTGCACATGTGCAGATGCACGCACTTCATGTATACGCAATAACACTGCGGCTGCTCCGGTATTCGCGCAGAATGGCCTGCAAAAACGCCTCCTGCGCCGCGTGGACTTCCGGCCATTCGATGCCAGGTTCCGCCAGCGACAGCGCCTCCTGCGCCGCAAGGGCCTTGTGGTATCGCTCATGCAAGGGCCACATCGCACTTGAGTCCGCTATACCGAGCCGCTGCATGTGGCCGTGGAGCCGGCAGGCCCGGGCATCGGAGAGAATCATGCGGCTTATGATGGTGGCATCGTGACGAATGGCCCTGCGCACGGTTCGGTCGTACACGAGTTGCTGGGCATACAATCCCAGAAGACTGGTCGGATGGCGGCGCACATCGGGCACCGGCTGCGCAAGAAAAGCAACGAGGTCGTCCAACCGCATCGGCATTGCGATCTGATACCCCTGCAAAAATGGGACAGTCAGGACCGTAACGGCATCCAGGATGTCGTCTGTCTCTACGCCTTCTACGACCATGGTCTTGCCGAGATCGCGCGCCAGATCCAGCACGGTCGCGGTGAAAAGAATGCCGGATGGATCTTCTTCGAGCGTGCGGACGAACTCCTGGTCGAGCTTGACCTCATCGATGGGCAGCTCCTTTAGCCGTAAAAGTGACGAATACGCGCTTCCGACATCATCGAGAGCGATCCGCACGCCGAGCGCCTTCAGGTCGAGCAGGTGCTTCAGTGCGGTGCTCTGCTCGAGGAAATTGCTCCCTTCGAGAATCTCCAGCACGATACGCGACGGTGCCACACCGCTGCGCGAAATGATGGGATGGAGCCGCATCACGAGCCGCTCGCTCACCGACGAGGGGTCGACGTTGACCGATACCCACAGATTATGGCCGAGGTCATCCAGGTGGCGCAGGTCCTCCAGGGATTGCGCAAGGACCCGTTCGCTCAGCTCGAAGAGGTCGTCCTGATCGAGGTGGGGCAAAAATGCCGCCGGCGCCATGATCGTGCCGTCTGCATCGCACAGCCGCGAAAGCGCCTCCACGCCGACCACGCGGCGGGAACGGTTATCGAGGATCGGCTGGTAGTACACGACCAGTCCGTCCTCACGCAGACGCCGCTGCACATTACTGAGCCGCCGCGGCGTCGGCTCCCCGTAGATGGCCCAGAAACGCAGCCGGTCCGCCTTGTGCTCCTTGCTCTGATAAAGGGCCTGATCGGCGTAGCGAATCAGGGCATCGGGATTGGCGACATCCTGCAGAGGGTAGACGCAGGCGCCGGCGCTGCAGCTGATCTCGACGTATGTTCCATCGGCAAGCTCTATCGGCTTGCGGACGATTTCGCCGACATCCTCGAGGACCTGCACGACCTCGTCCAGGGAACGGCAGTCCTCGAGGAGCAGCACAAACTCGTCACCCCCGAGCCGTGACACGAAATCCGAGGCCCGCAACCCCGATTGCAGCCGTCCCCCGAGTGTGCGCAGCACATAGTCGCCCGTTTCGTGGCCAAAGGTGTCGTTGATGGGCTTGAATCCGTCCAGATCCATCATGACAACAGCCAGCAATCGCTCATGCCGCCGCGCCCGTATCATGGATTTCTCCAATTCCTCATCCAGGGCCCGCCGGTTCGGCAAGCCGGTCAGCTTGTCCGAAAAGGCCTGCCGCACGAGCTCCTCGCCCAGCCGATGACGTTCCGTCACGTCCACCGACGTCCAGACCACGACAGGATGCGCCACATCTCCCGATTCGATGCGCTGCCCCGAGATGTCGACGAAGATCTTGGCATTCTCATGCCGCGAAACGATCTCCAGATCCCGCATACCGCCCTTTCCTTGCGCAATGACCGTGCGCGCAAGCTCCGTCATCCGGTGATTTTCCGCCGCATTGGGATAAATAAAGGTGGTAGCGCGGCCGATGATGCCGTCCGCCCGTTCGTAACCAAGGATGTCTGCGAAGGCCTGGTTTGCCTCGACAAACACACGCTCCGGATAGCGCACGAGCGCAATCCCTGCCGTCGTATTGGCAAGGAGCGTCGCCCGTTCCGCGCTCAAGGCGCGGATCGCCTCCTCCTGCCGGTGGCGCTCCGTCACATCGACGTGCGTCCACACGATCCGTTCTGTTTTTCCGATCATACCCAGATGGCGGCCTTCGACATCGGTGTAGACGATATTGCCATCGGAACGATGATAGGCAATATCGCGCGCGACGCCGACGCCATCGCGTAGAACAGAAACAATGAGTTTGCCGAGCCGCTCCCTGTCGACGCTGCTCAAAAACGATTGCAGCCGGTAATGCTCCGCCACTTCTTCGGCCGATGAGGTTCCATAGATCTCCAGCAACCGCCGGTTGAACCGCTCGATGGACCGCTCCGGATAGCGCATGACGACAACGCCCGACGCCATGCTGTCGAGCAGTACCATGGTGAAGGCATTGGCCTCCCGCTCGCCACGGGCAATGTCGATCTGATCGAGGCCGAAACTGATATCGTGGACAAGATCCCTTAAAATCTTCTCCAGCGCATCATCGAAGACGTATTCATTACCCTGGTACACGGAAAATACCGCCCAAAGGCGCCCTCCTCTGTGAACAGGCAGCGAGGCTGCGCCACGCAGGCCGTACGCAGTGATCTGGTTGGCCCAAAGCGCCATCTCCTCATTGGTCGCCAGGGAGAAATCGTAGCTTGACCGTCCCGTGCGCCACGCCCGCCCCTCGACACACGCCCCCTCCGGCCGATCCGCCGTGGCCGACAGGCGTACCTCGCCGAGATATCCCGTGCGGCCGGCGCTTGCGACGGCCTCGAACCATCCGTCCGCGTCCGGCCGCGCGATCCAGGCGAGCATTGCATGCGCATGTTTCGTCGTGAGCTCGCAAAGCGCTTTCAGGAGTGCATCTTCGTCGCGGATCTGCCCGATGGCCTCGTTTGCCTCCGACAGCAGGCGGTTGAACTCCGCCACTCTCTGCGCTGCCGCGGCATGATTGCGCAACTGCGCCTCGAGCGTTTTGCGCTCGCTTATGTCACGGCTTGAATTGAAGAACAAGGACTTACCGCCCACAACGGCAGGCCTGCCGCTCACTTCGACGTCGAAAACACTGCCGTCTTTGCGTCGATGTGTCGTTTCAAACTTAACAGGGACCTTATTGGAGAACTGCATCTTTATCAGGGCCGCAATCTCGGCCGTGCTGAGAGCAGCGTCCCAAAATGACGGAAACTGCCCCAGAAGCTCCTCGCGCGCGTAGCCGAGCATTGCGCAAAACTGCGACGAAACCTCCACGAGACGCCCGCTCTCGTCGATGACATGGATGCCGTCACTTGCGTTCTGCAAAAGCGTGTGGTTCCACGACAGCGCCTGCATGATATCGCGATGGTGCCGCGCCTGCGTCAGCGCCACACCGATCGATTGCACGACCTGGGCCAGGAGATCCCGGAGTGCGGGTGGGAAATAGTGGCGGCTGCCGCTTGCAATCACCAGAATGGCGGCCGGTTCCGCCGCTTGTCCGGCCAACACCGGATACGCCATGACACCGCGCACGCGCCGCAGAGGCATCGCCTGCATCTGAATGCGCGACATTGCGGTGTCTTTCCGCGGATCGACCGGACCGAGGGGCACCCGCTCGCGGTAACAGCGCCCGGCAATCCCGTGTCCTTCCGGAAAACGCTGCACATCCATTGATGACGAAAGGCCTTCCAGTGCCTCCTCAAGCGGGCGCGTATCCGCGCATACCGCGGCGATCTTGAACCACTCACTGCCGGGTTGTGGCACCGCCATGTAAGCCCCGATCGCCCCGGCATCCCTGACGACCGCATCGACGACTACATGGGAAAGCCCATCCGGATCCTCGATACCGACGAGCTCCTTCTGGATCCGGACGGCCGCTTCCTGGTAGCGGCGCAATTGCCGGATGCGCACATACCCGATCTGAAGCAGCTCATCCATGGCAAGAAGCAGGATGATGAGGACGGCGGCGATAATCGCATAGGGGCGCTCCTTTGCCCAGAACAACCGCTCGACCGCCGCCCTCGTCCATTGCACCCGTGCGGCCCACGGAAATTCCTGAAACATAAGCTGCGCAAAGCCGACGGGCGTCCCGATGGTTGCCGCAGGGGGCCGCCAACGCCCTGCCTCCCACATCGCAATATCCCCGGCTTTGGCATCACTCAGCATCACCGTGCTGCCGCGCGGTCCCGCCTGCAGGCCGGGCAAATTGGAAAGCATGAAGCGCGCCACGACATAGCCGAGAACAAGCCCGCTTTCGGTCGCAATCCGCTCACGGATCGCCACCGTCATGCCGCTACCCCGCGCGGCAGGATGCAGCTCGCCTACGGCCTGCCCAGGCTCCCCGGTCAAAGGGGCGAACCGCTCACCCCCCCGAACCGCGGACCCGCTCGACCAGAGCGTCTGCCCCGGCACGGCGCCCTCGACCGCTATGGCAAGCACCGCAGGATGCGTACGCAGAAAGGCCCGGAATGCCGCCCGCGTCGCCGAATCCGGGCGCAAGCCACGGCTCTGCTGCGAAACCAGCGTGTCACGGAGAAATTGAATATCGTGGAGATGGCCTGCGAAGCTTTGCTGCAGGCCTGCGATGACGTGCTGGTCCTTTATGAGACCCTCGCTGTAGAGAGTCCTGCGTGCGTCCTTATGCGCATCGCGGGCACTCATCGTGAATGTCGCAACAACGATGGCCACCATACCAAGGAAAGCTGCGCGGATGAGCCAATCCGGGCGCCATCGCAGACGCCGGCGGCGGGCGCCGCCGTTGTGCTCCCCTACGTGCGGGCCTTCCATGCGCGCCTCGGCTTTCACGTCATGCCGCTCCGCCACGCCTCCGTCTTCATGCGTCACCCGCGGCGAACACGAGGACCCGCCCCGTCATCGACCCACCACGGGGGGCGCCCCTGTCCGCGCCGCCGTTTTTCCGGAACCAGTCCCGCCGGAAGGCCGGTCGCCTCCTTCTATCCCTTGGCCATTGTTCATTCCGCTTCATCATGGAACCTCCCTCTTGTTTCCATCCAGCCGAACCATGGCACATTTGTATTTCTTATAAATGTATCAAAACATACAGTACAATCAAGAGCTTCCCAACCATTTCTCACAAAGAGACCCAATCGTTACCCGGCCAGTCCGCATCCACCGCGCGCCGCCAGCATCATGGCGCGCGCCCTTTTTTTATCCGCAATCCGTCGCCGCGCGCCACGCCCCTCATCCTCTGGGCATGCGCCGTATGCGCGCCTGCGCCATCTCAGGCAATTTCTTTATACACCAAGCATTGTTTAATAGTGTAAATGACTAAATACGCGCTCTGCCCGTTCCAAAGAATCAGGTGATTGTGCGCCGGCTCCCGGCACGCGCGACCGGGACGTCCAAGTCTCCCTTGCGCCCTCGACATTGCCGGCCGCATGGCTGGTCTCGGCGCAATTTAGGATCTCTCCGCTCCGCTGCGCGATGCCGCCCCCACAAAGAGGGGGTTGTCCACGGCCATCCTGCGGGCGAGCCGTGCGCGTTTCCGTCGCGCATGAAGAGGCTCGCCCACACTGACTGGACGGCGTGTCGACATTGCCGGCCGAACGGCTGGTGTCCTTGCAGGTGGCCTCACACCACCCGCCCGGACCTACGCCTCCCGCGGGCTCCTCGCCTCGGTGCTGCGCACCTTCCCTGACTCGCTCGGCGGTACCACCCGAGCCTGCATGATCAGCACGCTGCTGAAGCCCACACGGAACGCGGGGCTTCCTGGCAGATGCCCGCCGAACAAGGCAGCGCAGACCTTTATATGAGGATCTTTTCCGGAAAACCTGCCGCGCCACACACGCCATGCGCGATTTTGCCAACATCCACAGGCAAGCACCGGGGAGGTAGTTTTGCCCCGAGCACGGTTCACAGCCCCTGTACAAGGACAATCAGCTTCCATTCTGACTGGACGGCAAGCCGGAGAGTAAACCGTTCAAAGCGGCAAACGGCCAAGGCGCCCATGCTGAAAGATCCGTTCCCCGCCTTCGCGCCCCAGCACTTGCTGAGACTCCCATGCTGCCGAGAAAGCCGGGTTGGCGTGGCTCAACTCCTCGACGAGGCGTCGTCGTTCCGGATCATCCCGATAAGGTTTCCCTGAAAGCCGCAGTCATCGGCTGTATGCGATCCATTCAGAAGAATGCCGAGCGAATTCGCGGGCACTTCAACAACGAATCAACTCGGTACGCAGCTGCATAACGTAAATACTATTATGAGACGGTTAATAAGCCCTTGCGCCGGGCATACTCCGCCCGTTCGGCCTCATTCATGCTGGCGGTCTCCAAGACTACGGCGAACTTCTCCGCAGACGACCAGGGGGTCTTCGTCTTTCCGGGGGGCATGGGGGCTCCTGAGGCGCGTAACTCCTTGCGCCAATCATAAAGCGTACTCTCCCCGATTCCGGTATCACGAGCGAGCCTGGCTAAAGAAACCCCCTCGGGGTCCATGAACCTGCGACAAACCGCTTCCTTTCGTTCCGGTGCATAAGTGGTCATATGACTCTCTTTTTGCCGTCCCCTGATGAGCGGTCTTCGTCAAAACCCATATGACAACAATGCTGACACAGGGAGGCTCCCGGACCCGCGGCTTCCAGTAATAGGATAAGCTGATCCTGGTAACAGGATACAGGGAAACCTACCCTGCATGCCGGTTACCGTTGAAGGAGATGGATCATGATCGACCACCAGAAAACAGTGCATGAACAATTCGATCCACGGGCGCAAGCGTATCTGCAAAGTCCCGTCCACGCGCAAGGCCCCGACCTGCTGTATGCGCAGGACTTGGTGGCACAAGCGATGCCGCCCAGTGGGGTAGCGCTTGATGTTGGCTGTGGAGCCGGCCACTTGAGCTTTGCCTTAGCGCACAACCTGTCGAGCGTCACGGCCCTGGACTCGTCCCCCTCGATGCTGTCTACGGTAGACCGCGTAGCGGCAGAGCGCGGATTGTCCAAAATTCATACAGTCTTGGGAGATGCTGCGGCACTTCCGTTCGAGGACGGGACGTTCTGCGTTGCCGCCACCCGCTACAGTGCGCACCATTGGGCGACACCCATGGCCGCCGTCCGCGAAATGCGTCGCGTCGTGAAACCCGGTGGATATCTGCTGGTGATCGACGTTATGGGCGAAGATGATTGGCTCGTTGACACCCACCTGCAGACGTTAGAGCTGTTACGCGATCGATCGCATGTTCGGGACTACTCCGTCGCGCAGTGGCGCACGATGATGCGTGACGCCGCCTTTACCGAGATCGGGTATCGGGAATGGCCGATCAGGCTCCACTACGAGTCGTGGATCCAGCGCATGAGCACACCGGCCAACAAAGCGGCCATGATTCGTGAGCTGCAGACCAGTGCGCCGCGCGAAGTCCGCAAGCGGCTTGCGTTTGAGTCCGACGGATCCTTCACGGTGCGCACGGGTCTTCTCTGGGCCCGCGCGAAGCCGGCGTGACGGCCTCATCACGCCGCACCGATTGGTCAGGCGCCATTGTGTAGCGGGCTAATGAAAAATCCCGGCGCTCCGGAAACTCGCCACCCATGGCGCGCAGCACAAGAAACGGGGCTACCTGTGCCGGGCCTGACCCGCCCTGGGTTCCGGCCGCTGCCGCGCTTCCAATCTGCGAGCCTCCCCCCTATTGAATGCCAGGATTTTGCAGAAGGAAACCCCAAAATTCGAGGCTGGACGCCCTGTTTCGAGACCCCGCGCTGGATGCGCCGGGTCTATCTCCCCTGGAACACCCCTGGGCGGCTGGTTGCCCGAGGACAACCACCGCCACTGCGCGCGGTGGCGGCGCCCCCATTCCCGCCTTCTGCCAGTCCCAGTCAGCCTGGAGATGGCTGTGGGGCGACCATCGGGACGCCAGCGACGCAGCCGATTGTGCGCCGGCTCCCGGCACGCGCGACCGGGACGTCCAAGTCTCCCTCGCGCCCTCGACATTGCCGGCCGCATGGCTGGTCTCGGCGCAATTTAGGATCTCTCCGCTTCGCTGCGCGATGCCGCCCCCACAAAGAGGGGGTTGTCCACGGCCATCCTGCGGGCGAGCCGTGCGCGTTTCCGGCGCGCATGAAGAGGCTCGCCCACACTAATGGGATGGCCGCCCCCTGCCTCAACGGCATCAAGAGTGCCAAAGTGAGTGATGCGATAGACCGCGTGCATAGAGAGAAGACGACCATGAAGATTCCAGCGATCGGGATTGATCTGGCAAAGGCGGTTTTTGCCGTCCACGGCGTCAATACCCACGGCAAGGTGACTCTGAAGAAGCAACCCAAGCGTGCCCAGATGCTGACATTCTTCGCCAACCTGGAGCCTTGCCTCACCGGCATGGAGGCCTGTGGCAGCGCCCATCACTGGGCCCGGCGGCTGTCGGCGCTGGGACACACGGTGCGCCTTATGGCCCCGCAATTCGTGAAGCCCTATGTGAAGACGAACACAAGTGATGCCGCCGACGCCGAGGCGATCTGTGAGGCGATCTCGCGTCCCAGCATGCGCTTCGTGCCGATCAGGACCGCCGAGGGTCAGGCGGTCCTCGCACTGCATCGTGCCCGCCAGGGATTCGTCAAGGCGCGCAGGGCTTAAGGCCGATCAGATCCGCGGATTGCTCGCGGAGTTCGGGCTCGTGATCCCGCAAGGCATCACGTCTATCGCCAAACAGATCCCGAGGATCCTGGAAGACGCCGAGAACGATCTCCCCGACACCATGCGCGCGTTGATCGCGCGCCTTGCCGCCCATCTGCAGGAACTGGATCGCCAAGCCCATGAACTCGAAGCTGAGGTCCAGGCCTGGCATCGACAAAGCGCGGACAGCCAGCGGCTCTCCATGGTCCCCGGCATCGGACCGCCCACCGCCACGGCGCTTGTCACCTCAACAGGGGATGCCAAGGCCTTCGCCAATGGCCGGCAGCTGGCGGCGTGGCTGGGATTGGTGCCGCGGCAACATTCGAGCAGGGCTAAGCCGACCCGGCTTGGGGTACGCCAAACGGGGCGACACGTACCTGCGGACGCTGCTGATTCATGGCGCCCGGTCGGTCATCCGGGCGGCCGAAGGAAGGGAGAATATCGACCCCCGGCTGAAGCGGTTGCTCGCGCGGCGCCACAAGAACATCGCCGCCGTGGCATGGGCGAACCGCAATGCCCGCATCGTCCGGGCCTTGCTGGCCCATGGCCGCGAATACGAGGTCAATTACCAGGTGGCATGCGCGTAAGCAGGAATGGCTGATTGGGCCCTACGATAGGTTGACGAAAGGAGGTGACTCCACCGATTGCCCAGGCAATCACGATATGATGGCAGTGAGGTAAGACCGGGAATGGCTGAGCCTGTGTCCAGTTAGGCACTGCGGGTGCGACACGATGATCAGGTGCCATTTCGCAAATTCCATCAGGGACCGAGGCTGCGGCCTCATCTAAAGTCCGGATGCACGGCTGCAATCGTTACCTTCTTGACATCACGCACTGAGCGCTTGGCAAACAGGGGGCGACCATGTATGACTGGATGGCGTCTCGACATTGCCGGCCGAACGGCTGGTGTCCTTGCAGGTGGCCTCACACCACCCGCCCGGACCTACGCCTCCCGCGGACTACTCGCCTCGGCGCTATGCACCTTCCCTGGCTCGGTCGACCGAAAGACTTTGACGTAATGCCGCCTCTGGGGCCGCCTGTTCTCACGGGGCCGCAAACTGCTGGCCGATCTGCAGGGCATGGAGTCGGATCCGACTTGCCGCCACGCGGTAGTCCTCCTTACCCGATACTTTCGTGCTCTCACGCCCGCCGATGACCGGGCATCACACCGCGGGAAGGACAACGTGAAATACAAATCCGTTGGGGGGTGTTGCAGGAGCTCATGTCAGGCGGGAGACCACCTTTTCCGCGTCCCGCCCGTTCCGTTTTGTCCCGGCTTTTGTACCACTCAGCTTCCTGAACGCCCTGATATCATCAGGTATTCGGTGCATCAGCACAAAGTGGCGGAGAGGGTGGGATTCGAACCCACGTGGGGCGTAAGCCCCCAACAGATTTCGAGTCTGCGCCGGTATGACCGCTTCGGTACCTCTCCGTGAGAGGCGAAATTCTACTTGGAGTCGCCAAGAAAGGATAGAGGGGGTATGATCGAGGTCAGCCATAAGCTTGGGGCAATCATAATGGGGACGCGTCCCTAGCTTTTTTATGGACGGGAAACGCTTCGCTGTCATCAGGATGATCGCCTGGGGGTTCGTGACAGCCCTCGCAACGGGTTGTTCGTCCCATCATCCTGCCAAGCCCCAGATCGCGCGCATTCCCTCGCGGCACACCCTCGTCGTGCTCGTCCGCAGCGGACCCACGACTTATTACCAGGGTCCTGGCGGCCCCGCCGGCATCGAGTACGACATGGCCCGCGACTTCGCCGATTATCTCGGCATGCATCTCCAGGTGAAGGTCGTGTCCCGGCAGGCCGATCTCCTGAAAGAACTGGTCGCCGGCAAGGGCGACTTCGCTGCCGGCCTCACCATCAACAAGACTCGACGCCAGATCGTGCGTTTCGGACCCACCTATCAGAGCGTCCGCGAGGAACTCGTCTATCGCCGTGGCACCAATCCGCCCGCCAATCTTGCCGGTATCGCCGGACACCCGATAGAGGTGGTTGGCGGCTCGACGGCGGCGCTCGAGCTCACCGAGCTGCGCAAGCGCTTGCCTCAACTCACATGGATCGCGGCACGCCATTTCCAGACGGACGAACTTCTGTTTCTGGTCTGGCAAGGCCTGCTGCCCTTTACGGTGGCCGGCTCCAACGTCGTATCCGTGAACCAGAAATATTACCCAGCCCTGCAGGTGGCCTTTCCACTCGGGGGCATGCGCCGGCTCGCCTGGGCCTTCCCCAAGGACCGTGACAACCGCATGTACCGCGCGGCCTTCGGTTTCTTCCGGGAGCTCCAGCAATCAGGCCAGCTCGCCGATCTCATCGCGCGCTACTACGGCGTCACGCCTTTCAACTACGTCCATATCTCGACGTATCTGCAGCGCGTTCGCAGTACCCTGCCTGTTTACGAGCCGCTCTTTCGTGCGGCGGGCACCCGCTACCGCATCCCCTGGCGCCTGCTTGCCGCGCTGGCTTATCAAGAGTCGCTCTGGGAGCCGGACGCGGAATCGCCGACCGGTGTCGAGGGGCTCATGATGCTGACCACCGACACCTGCCTGTCGCTGGGGGTGACCGACCGCCTGAATCCCGGCCAAAGCATCTACGGCGGCGCCCGTTATCTCCGTTCGCTGATCGACCAGCTGCCGCCTACGATTCCCGAACCCGACCGGACGTGGATGGCGCTTGCCGCCTACAACGTCGGTATCAACCATGTCGAGGATGCGCGGACCCTGACCCGTGAACAGGGCGCCAACCCCGACAACTGGGAGGACGTCGAACAGCGGCTTCCGTTGCTCGAAGATCCGTGGTGGTACGCAAAGACCCAGTATGGGTACGCCCCTGGCTACACGGCCGTTCAGTACGTCAATCGGATCCGCGTGTATTACCGTATCCTGCGCCATCTGCGCAGCATGACCACGCGCTCGATCCTGATCGACCTAAGCCATGTGCCCGCCATCTAGCGCCGGGCCCGGAAGAAGTCCTGCAGGATCTCCCTGCAGGGCCCTGCGAGAATGCCAGCCGTGACGGCCAGCCGGTGGTTGAAGCGCGCATCATTCACGAGATCAAAGACCGAGCCCGCCGCACCAAGCCGCGGATCCGTAGCGCCAAAGACCAGACGGTCCACACGCGCATGCACGAGGGCTACCGCGCACATCGCGCACGGCTCGAGCGTCACATAGAGTGTCGTGCCGTTCAGGCGGTAATTGCACAAAGCCTGCCCGCCCGCCCGCAGCGCGCGCATCTCCGCGTGCGCCGTGGGATCACAATCACCGATAGGACTGTTATGAGCGGACGCAATCAGCGCGCCCTCGTGCACCAGAACCGCGCCCACCGGCACTTCGCCCGCCTGCGCGCCGACTGCGGCGAGCGCCAGCGCCTCCTGCATCCACTTTTCGTCCTCTTCGCGATCAAATGAGATAACCGCCACCTTCCCGTCTCTCCCTCCCGATTCCCCACGGGCCCGCGCGCAAAAATGATCGGGCCACCTCATCTCGACAGTCCTTCGCTCAATCGCCAGATTGCCACCTGTCCGGTCGATCTGACGGGCCGACTCGCCGGCCGCCGTGTCGACGTCTATCGCATGGAACTCAAGCAATGCTGCAGTGCGGCCGCCCCATGCCTACCCTCGAAGAACAAGCCAAGATGAAACGGTGCGCCGATATAGAAAGAAAACTCTTCCTCAAAAAGTCTCAATTAGCCCCTTCGACTACCCGCACTTTGTGTGGAAGAGGCGAACTTTTGATGATTGGCCCAGCTTTCATTGTCGGCCGGATTACCGACGAAAAGTTCTGCTTGTCGCCGATAGATGTCGCCATCTCGACGTTATATACTAAGCCATTCGTAAATAAAACCTCATGACATGGCGTATTTGCAAGTCGGCGCAGGGAAGAAACTTGCAACAATCGCCGGCATCTTCTGCAGTCGACACATGACGCGATGAATTTCGTCCTTTAGCCCTTCCTTTGTCTGAACCGTCGCTTTGGCGATCTTCGCCTTGACGTGCGCCCACGTCGGCTCGTCGGGGTTTTGCTCCGGCGCGTAGGGCGGAAGGAAAAACAACTCGATCCGGCCGGCGTTTTCCTCGACGAAGGTCCGCACGAGCCGTGCCTTGTGGACCGGATGGCCATCGACGATCAGGAAGATCCTGCGATCGGCGCCAGTGATCAGGCGCGAGAGGAAGTCACGGAAGACCATGGCGGTAACGCGCCCGTCAACCGTCATGAACCGGAAGTTTCCCTGCGCGTTGACCGCGGAAAGCCTGTTCAGTGAGAAACGAGCCCCTGTCGCCTGGACGATGGGGGTCTGGCCGACCACCGCCCAGGTCGTGCCCGTATGGTGACCGGAACGGATCCCGGATTCGTCGGCGAAGAAGATCAGCGCCCCCTCCCGTTTGGCGCGCGCGGCAATCCGCGGATACTCCGTCTCCCGCCAACGATCGACCAGCGCCGGATCCTGCTGCCAGGCGCGGTACAGCGGCCGCTGCGGGCTAAAGCCGATCCTTCTCATCAACCGGCCGACACCTCACTTAGACTCACGCCGAACTTGCGCCGGATCAGCTCACGGATCATCGTAAGCAATGGGATGGACCCCTTCTCACCCAATCGGCATCAAAGTGCCAGACTGATAGCTCCAGACATCAGTCAGCGGTGAAAAGGAGTCCGATATGAAGAGCATTCGCGTTGGGGTCGATTTGGCAAAGCGCCCAGAGGGCGTATTCGAATTTCAGCTGGAGGGGATTTTTCTCCCGGATCATACGCGCAAACTGCGCCATCTGCTTGGCGTTGACCTTGGCCGGGGCTCCCGGGATCGGCTTTGCCTTGATCGCCTCCATGCCGCCGTAGTGGTAGGCGGAAAGCCAGCGGTAGATTGTCCGCCGATTGATTCCGAGGCCGGCCCGGCGACCTGCGGGTCGAAGCCCGCCAGGCCGGATGCCGGCGCCACCGAAGCAGTCTGCGCGGGTGTAGCCGCGGTGCGCTGGGTCCTGGAGCGGAAGAACACCGACGAACCCGCCGCTGCTGCCGCCTTCTTGCGCAGCGCGTCGCGCCCGGCTGCCGCCGCATCCTGGCCGGGTGGCGCGTAGTTGGCCACCCCGGGGCGGCTGCGACTTGACGATGGCCGGCCCCAGGTCGCCCGGCAGCGGCGGCCCCAGCTCCGGCACCTTCTGCGGCAGCTTGGAGTAGTCGGCGAAAAGCTGGTTGAGTTCTTCGGACTTCGACACGCGATCGACGTTGTAAAGCCCGGTCGCATCGTTGC
The DNA here is from genome assembly GCA_021777535.1 of Pseudomonadota bacterium. Taxonomy (GTDB): domain Bacteria; phylum Pseudomonadota; class Gammaproteobacteria; order Acidiferrobacterales; family Acidiferrobacteraceae; genus JAJYDN01. Next base: position 401 of record JAJYDN010000034.1, on the reverse strand, counting down.
TGCTGCGCGGGTGTTTCGGTTGCAGGGACCAAAGCGTGGCATCCAACACGGCAACGCCAAGGCCGCCCATCAGTAGCGCCAACGTGCGTCGATTGAGGCGCGTCACCAGGCGCGGCTGCGCGCGCAGCGCCACTTGACGTATTTGCTTCTAAATCAACACGTTACGTCAGCTTTTCGATCGCTGGTGATAGTCCTCAAGGACGTCAGTTCACTCCCACTCGATCGTAAATGAATGAGAAAACGGCAACAATGTCATTGACTTAGCATATACCATCACAAGCGATGCCATGAAGAATACCATGCTCAAACGATTACGAGCATCAGATTCAGATGAGCGATCGGCTCGGCAGCTGCCCCTTGCCCCTTGCGTATCTTCTGTTCGTTGAGTGGGCCAGTTCGAA
>JAJYDN010000033.1:2867-23875 GCA_021777535.1 Pseudomonadota bacterium | reverse complement strand
AGGAGCACGGCGATGGCGCGCAGTCCCCCGGCGGAAAAGAAACGGCCGGGCCGCAAGTGGTACACCCGCCCGCCGGCCATAAGATGATCGAGCCGCGCAAGACCGAGGCCGGCGAGCAGGGTGATGGGCATCACGTACAGGTTAAAATCCACGACGCTGTGGGCGGCTATGGCGAGCAGCCCCGCGAAGAGCCCCGCCGCCTCGAGGCGCGGTACCTTGTCGCCCGTGCGCAGCCAGCCGCGCACGAAGGTGCGGGTGGCGGCTGCGAGCACGCCAATCAAAAGAAAAAGACCGACGAGGCCCGCTTCGATGGCGATCTGCAGATAATCATTGTGCACATAAAACCCGGCACTGGTATCGCCCGGCAGCCGGTATGGCGGATAGGCGAGAAAAAAGGCGCCAAGGCCCACACCCCGCCAGGGCGCCTGCCACAAAAGATGCCAGGCGCCGCGCCAGATCACAAAACGCGTGGCACCCGCGGCAAGTGGCGCGCTCAACGTCGCCAGACGGGCGAGAGCGGCTCCGCGCAAAAAAAGCTCGCTCGCAAAAAGCGCACCGCCCACGAGTCCGAGAAGGCCCCATGGCGAACGGCCTGCGCGCCACGCAAGCAGCGCGAGCACCGCAAGACCCAGGATGAAGCCGATGAAGGCACCTCGCCCGCGGGTGAGAAACAGGGTGAACACAAGCAGAAAGAGCGCACACCAGAGCGGCAGATTGCGCCGGGGGCGTGGTTGGGCGAGCAGAAAACCCCCAAGCGGGAGACTGACGAGATCAAGGAGCGCGGCAAACGAATTGATGTTCAAAAACATGGCCGTCGGCCGCGCGCCCCACACGGCCGCCTGCCAGATGGCATAGCCGCAGACGAAAACCAGGGACAGAACGACGAGGGCGCCGAGATGCGGCCAGAAGCGGCCGCCCCGCTCGGTGAGCGCGTAACCGAGATAGCCAAGGCCCAGGGTGCCGAGCCACCAGGCATTCAATGCACTCAGGGCCGGCGTGCGTGTCCACGCAAGCGTCACGAAAAGCCACAAACAAAACGCGGCCAGCGTGACGCAAAGCGCCGTCACCCGCACCGGCAAGCCGCCGGCTGCCGCCCACAAGGCCACGGCAAACCACGCACTGAGCAAAACGAAGACTGCCGAATACAGCGTGAGGTGCACTCCCTGGAAGAACAATGCCGCCCAGAAGGCGCCCGTGAAAAGCGGCAGCGCCGCCGCATGCAAAAAACGACCTTCACCGGACGATGAAGGTCGTTGCATTGACTGCAGCCCATTCATGAAACGGGCCTTTAGTTACACAATCAGCAGCCGGACGTTTCCACCGAGGCCAGCGGCGCGCTGGTCGTCGGCGGGTTGTTGTAGACGACGCCGCAGTTGGCGAGCCCGTTCAGGAGGAAGGTGTCCGTCCCGGTGGCTCCGGTGCTGGTCGGTATGAAATCCGTATAGTCGGACAGCGCCAGCTGAATACCGGCGGCATCCGACGTCGGATAGCCGTTTGCCATCGTGACCGTGACATTGCCTTCGGCGCCCATCAGGACACTCTGGCCGGCGGAATAGTTGTTCGCGATCTGATAGGCATGGGCAAGCGCTGCGGCGCTGCGGATGCCGCCCGCCAACCCCTGGACCGCCGCCACGCGGGCATTCGATGTCACGTTGATGAAGCGCGGCAACGCGGTGGCCGCCAGAATGCCGATGATGACGATCACGATGATGAGCTCGATGAGCGTAAAGCCTGACTGCTGACGTTTCATAATCCCTCCCCAGACAAGAAAAAATCACCCATTCCTCAAATGCCATATATACGGGGGGCTCGGTACGAGACGAAGCCCCACGACCTGCTCTTTTCCGCCCTTGTGGCGAACCACCACCCGCAACTGCCACCGGACCCGTTTGGGCCGCAAAGAGGTACGCAATCCCCGCGCATCGGCCGGCCTGTATACCAGCATGCGGTCCGTCCGGTCGAAGTACCATGTGCCAGGCTTGATCCGCCGCGACCGGGGACCGTTCACGACGCCGACATAGTTTCGTGGCGGTACCACCAGAAGCCGCATCGGATTGCGCCCGGCCCAGGCCACCACCTGCGCCACATCGCCTTTACCCAGGGACAAAGCAAGCTTCATGCCAACAGCGTCGCGCAAGACACCGACCGTGTTCCGGAAGGCGATTTCCTCCGCAAAAGCCCGCAGCCGCCGGACATGCTGAACGAAAACCGCCGCAAAAACCAGCAGCAAGATGCCGGCCATCGTCAGTTCGAATGCCGCAGGGCGTCGCAAAAGATGCAGTCGCCTGGATACCACGCGGGGTTCTTGCGCCATCAGGCCCCTCGCCGCAGGGCAACCTGCGCAAGGTCCCACATCGGCAGAAACACCCCCAGCGCGAGCAGCAAAACCATGCCTCCGATGGCGACGATGAGTAACGGTTCGATCGCCGCACTCAGGTTTTTCAGGTCGTAATCGACCTCGCGCTCGTAGTATTCAGCCACATCGTTCATCACGGCGTCGACTGCGCCCCCTTCTTCGCCGACCGCGATCATCTGCAAGACGAGCCCCGGGAAAAGGCCTGTCACCTGCGCCGTTCGCGCAAGCGTCTCGCCCCGCTCGATGCCATCGCGCATCTGCAGAATGCGGGCCGCCACGTAGTCGTTGTCGACCGCGCGGCTGATGACGGTAAGACCCTGCACGAGCGGCACGCCCGTGCGGGAGGTGATGGCAAGCCCCCGCGCAAAGCGGCCAAGCAGCGCGCGATAAAAGACCGGACCGATGACAGGCAGGCGCAGGCGCAGGCGGTGCCACCGGTAGCGGCCCTCGGGGGTACGCACATACGCACGCACCCCGAACACCACGGCGACCATGCACGCCACCATATAATACCAGTAGGCCACCGTCAGGTGGGAGACCTCGATCAGAAACCGGGTCGCCCACGGCAAGGGGGCATGAAAACTTGCGTACAGGCGGGCAAAGGCCGGGATCACCACGATGTTGATGACAAAGACCGCCACGACGATGGCCACGATCACAAAGAGCGGATAACGGCTTGCCGCGTTGATCCGGTCGCGGGTCTCCTGCTCGCGCTCGAGATAGCCCGCAAGCTGCAGAAAACTTTCGTCGAGCGTGCCGCTTGCCTCGCCGATCTGGATGAGACTCACAAACAGCGTCGAAAACACACGCGGGTGGCGCTTGACCGCCGCGGTCAGATCGAGACCGGCATCGAGCGCCTCGCTTAGCTGGCCAATGACGCCTGCCAGCGATCTGTTCGCCGTCGAGTCGCGCAATCCCCGCAAGGCCTGCAAAATGGGCACCCCGGACTTTGCGAGCGTGTGCATCTGCCGGCAAAAGAAGATGAGCTCCTTCAGCTCGATCCGTTGCGCGGCGAGCGGGCGGCGCCACGCCGATTCGACGGCGCTTGCCGTTACGCGGATGTCGATCGGCGTAATGCCGAGATTGAACAGCTGGTTGGCGACCGCCTCACTGCTGGGCGCCTCCACGACACCGCTTACGGACTCGCCACGCGGATTACGGCCTTTGTAGCGGTAGGCGCCCATTTAGCCCGTCCCGTACACCGCGCGCATGGCCTCATCCAGCGTCGTGCTGCCGCGTGCCACCTGCGCGAGCGCCTCTACCTGCAGACGCCGATATGCAGCTTGCGCAGCCGCCTCTTTGACAAAGAGTTCGGGCTTGCCGCTTTGCAGGGCATGCGCCAGCGGCTCGTCGATCTCGAGCAGCTCATAGACACCGATGCGTCCCCGGAAACCCGTGTGATGACAGAAGGCGCAACCGCGTCCGCGCCGCAGGGCGATCGGGACCTCGTCGCCCAGACAGGAGCGCAAGGCGGCGGTTTCCGCGGGCGTGGCCGCCACCTCCTCGGCACAGCTGTCACAGATCCGCCGCACCAGGCGCTGCGCCATCACGCCCCTGAGCGAAGCGGCCACCAGGTAAGGCTCCGCGCCCATGTCCATGAGCCGCAGCGTGCTCGATACGGCATCGTGCGTATGCAGCGTAGACAGCACCAGATGTCCGGTCATCGCGGCACGCAGCCCGATCTCCACGGTTTCCGCGTCGCGCATCTCACCGACCAGGATGATGTCCGGGTCCTGGCGCAAAAATGCCCGCAGGACACGCGCGAAGGTGAGATCTATTTTGGGATTCACCTGGACCTGGTTTACGCCCTCGAGGCGGTATTCGACGGGATCCTCGACGGTCAGGAGCTTGACGCTTGGCCCGTTTAGCGCCTCGAGCATGGCGTAAAGCGTCGTCGTCTTGCCGCTGCCGGTCGGACCCGTCACGAGCACCATGCCATGCGGCTGCCGGATCATGGCATGCAGGCGCTTCAAGAGCCCCTCGGGCATGCCCAGCCCGTCGAGCGCCAGAATGCCGGTCGACTGGTTCAAAAGCCGCATGGCCACCGACTCGCCGTGCTGGACCGGCAAGGTCGACAGGCGCACATCGATGCGGGCATCGCGCACGCGGACCTGGCAGCGGCCATCCTGGGGCAGCCGCTTTTCGGAGATATCGAGGCCGGCCATGAGCTTCAGGCGCGACACCAGCGCCTGGGCGATCCGCCGGTCGGCGACCGTCTGCACGCGCAATTCGCCGTCGATGCGGAAACGGATGCGCAAGGCCTTCTCGTCGGGCTCGATATGGATATCGGACGCGTTGACCTGCACGGCATCCTCGAACAGGGTCTGCAGAAGCTTGACGACAGGGGCGTCGGTTGTGGCCTCGGCGGCCGCAAGTCCCAGATCGATGTCATAAGCGGCGAGTTCCTGCTCGAGTTCGGCGGCGAGCCCGCTGATCTCGTCGGTACGGCGATAGACGATATCGATCGCCTTCAGCAGGTCCGCTTCCTTGACGACCGCTGGCTTCAGCGGCTTTTGCACGAGCCGGCTGATTTCGTCATAGGCGAAAATGTCGATAGGGTCGGCAAAGCCGACCAGCACCGCGTGGTCTTCCACGGCCAGCGCGATCACGCGGAAACGGCGCGCGTGGGCCTCCGGGATCAGCCGCACGACCTCCGGCCGGAAGGTGTACTGGCGCAGGTCGACATAGGGGATGTTCAACTGCCGCGACAGGAAATCCAGCAGCTGGTCTTCGCTCAAAAAACCGTTTTCGATCAAAACCCGGCCGAGCCGGCGGCCGCTTTTGCGCTGATCGGCAAGCGCTGCCTCGAGCTGGCCTTGCGAAATCACCTTGTGTTCGAGCAATAAGTCGCCCAGGCGGACCTTGCGGGGCCGGCTAGCGGCCGGTTCGATCATAATGCCTCCCTGAGCCTGTATACTGGCTGGATACCTCTACATGTGCCTGCAAAAAGCGCACCATAACGACCAGCGGCATGACGCACTCCACTTTTGACGGCTTCCACGTCGTCCTCTTCGAACCGGAAATCCCGCCGAACACCGGCAACGTCATCCGTCTGTGCGCCAACACGGGGGCCCGCCTTCACCTGATCGAGCCGCTCGGCTTTCGCCTGGAAGACCGGCTCTTGCGCCGCGCCGGACTCGATTACCACGAATGGGTGACGCTCACCGTCCATCCCTCGCTCGACGACTTTGCGCGCACGGTCGCCCCCCGCCGCCTGTGGGCCTTCACGACCCATGCCGCACGCCGTTTTGACGAGCCCCGCTACGAGGCCGGGGATGCGCTGCTTTTCGGTCCGGAATCGCGCGGCCTTCCGAAAGCGTGGCTTGCCGCGCATGGGGCCGAGCGCTGCCTGCGCATTCCCATGCGGCCCGGTAACCGCAGCCTCAATCTCTCCAACGCGGTCGCAGTCGCCGTGTTCGAGGCCTGGCGCCAGCTTGGCTTTGCCGGCTCCTGACTGGAAAACGCGTTGCCATACCCCCATATCGTCCGCACAGGAGGATATGGCGACCATGGCGAATACGAAACAGCTTGTATGCCCCCACTGCGGCCAGCGTAACCGCGTTCCGGTGGAACGCTTTGCCGATCACCCCCGGTGCGGCAGTTGCCACCAGCCGCTTTTCCCCGACGCGCCCATCAATGTCGACGAACGGGCCTTCGCGGCACAAGTGGAAGGCAGCGATTTGCCCGTCGTCGTTGACTTCTGGGCACCCTGGTGCGGTCCTTGCCGGATGATGGCGCCTGCCTTTGCGCAGGCCGCCGCCGACCTCGGCTTCAAGGCCCGCTTTCTCAAGGTCAACACCGAAGAGCAGCAGGCCCTGGCCGGCCGTTATGGAATCCGCAGTATCCCGACGCTGGCCGTGTTCCGCAGCGGCCGCGAGATTGCCCGCACCAGTGGCGCCATGGACGCCAACCGGCTCAAGAGTTGGGCGCTGCCCTATCTCCAGTAGCAGGATGGCGCGCGCGCTGCGGCGCGTGCGACGCCCGGATCACCACCCGCTGGCCGCGCTGATAGACCAGATGATGACCGTGCACCCACGCGGTGACCGCGAAGGCGCTGCCCGCCATGAGGAACGACGCCAGAATACCCAGTGTCAATTTGAGCATGAGAATCCCTCCTTTATCGCTCCTATTGTAGACGCCGCCATGCGCTGTGCACAGTAAGCCCCCGATCGGGTATGCTGCACACATGGGTCTTGCCCTCACGCGCCTGCAACGCAAAGTACTGGCCGTTACCCTCATCATCGTCGTCGTCCCCATGCTGGTGGCGGGCGCCATGGCCGCTGACTGGGTATCGACGCATTTCGAACACCGCCTCGAACAGTGGATCAGCGGCGCCGCGCACGTTGACCGCATCTGGCTCAATGCCTACCAGAACGACGGGCTCATGCTGGGGCGCGCGTTGCAGCGGGATACCGCCTATCGCGCCGCCCTGGCACGCGGGGAAGTCGAGCCGCCGCTTGCCTGGCGCAACATCGCGCGGCAACTGGGTCTGCGCGTGATCCAGGTCTACAACAGCGATCGCCAGATCATCTATTCGTCGACACCTTTACGGCTCGTCGGGCACTGGTCACCGGATCACCCACAGGGACTCGTGCGGGCCGTCGACCACAAACACAACATGCTGGTCGCCATCGCGGTCACACCGATCCCGGTGGGCACGGGGCCCGACCATGACTACGTGTTGCTGGGCGGCCTTTTGAACCGGTACTTCGTGGCCGAGCTCGCTCAGCTCACGGGACTCAAGACACGCGTCTATTATCGGGACGGCAACAAATACGTCGACATGCTGTCGCATTCCCATCCGGGCGCACCCCTGCGCGGCCTTTCTCCGCAACACCTTCGGCGCCTTCTGCTCGCCCACAAGGCCGACTATGACATGCGCGCCGGCACCGGCCAGTTCCGCGGCCTCTATACGCCGATCGCCGACTCCGATGGTCATGTCGAGGCGGTCGTCTTCAACGGACTAAAGCGCAACGACCTCGACACCTTCCTCACCAACCGGGCGGCATTGTTTCTGGTCATATCGTTTGCGGGCGTCGTGATGGGCGGGTTGACCGGCCTGCTTCTCAGCCGCCTCATCGTGCGGCCGGTCAAGGACCTCCATAACGCCGTCATGCGGCTCGGCAGCCAGAATTTCGATGCCACCGTCCCCGCCAGTTCCCGCGATGAGCTCGGTGACCTCGGCAAGGCCTTCAACGCGATGGCAGCGCGCCTGCGCATCGCCCGCGACGACGAACAGCAGCGGTTCCGCGAAGACAAACTGGCCGCACTGGGCCAGCTCTCCTCTGCGCTCGCCCACGAGATCCGTAACCCGATCGGCGTCATTTCAGCGGCAAGCGCCCTGCTCGACAAGGCGGACCAGAGCCCTGAGAAGCAGGCGGAACTAAAGCGCATGATCCGCCAGGAGAGCGCGCGGATAAGTGCCCTCGTAAGCGACTTTCTGAAGCTTTCGCGCAATCGCCCGCCGGCATCGGCGGCGATCGACCCGGCCGCCCCCATGCGGCGCGCGGTGGCCGGCGTCGTCGCCCGATACCCGCAGATCGTCGTCGATTACGCGCTGTCGCGCGATGAAATCCGCATCCTGGCCGATGACGATCTGCTGCAACAGGCATGGACCAATCTCTTGACCAACGCCGCCGAGGCCCTTGACGGCCGCGGCCACATCCGTCTGTCCAGCGTGAAGCGGGGGCAGACGGTGTCGCTTGCCATAGAAGACGATGGACCGGGACTGGACGGCGCCATCATGCCGCGGCTCTTTGAGCCTTTCTTTACGACCAAGGCGAACGGAACGGGACTTGGCCTCTCGATTGCCGCCGCCCTGGTCGAGGCCAACAACGGCAAGCTCGAGGCCGTGCCGCAGCCGGGCCGCGGCGCGCGCTTCGTCATGCGGTTCCCCGTCATCGGAGACAACTCATGAAGGGCACCATTCTCGCGGTGGACGACGAAAGCAACATGCTCGCCCTCATGCGGATGATTCTCGAGGACCAGGGCCATCGGGTAATTGCCGTGCAGGATGCCGAGTCCGCCCTGGCCGAGCTGCAGAACCTCGATGTGGATGTGATTTTGTCGGATCTGCGCATGCCGGGCATGGGCGGCGAAGAGCTGGTCCGGCGCGTGCGCAGCGAGCGTCCCGATGTCCCGGTCATCATCGTCACCGCGCATGGCACGATCAGCAGCGCCGTCGAAAGCATCCATGCGGGTGCGAGCGATTACCTCACCAAACCCTTTGAGCCTGCGGCCCTCGAAATCGCCGTTCACAACGCCCTGAAACTGCGGCAGATCCTCACCGAAAATGCGCGGCTCAAGGCCGACGCCAGCGCCCAGGCGGCCGCACGGCGGCGGCTCATCGGCGAAAGCCCGCGCATGCGCCAGCTCATGACCGAAATCACCCGGGTCGCACCGGTCAAGACCAACGTACTCATCACGGGTGAATCCGGCACCGGCAAGGAACTCGTGGCGCGCACGATCCATGAACTGGGGCGGCGCGACCGGCCGTGGGTTGCCATCAACTGCTCGGCGATCCCGCGCGAGCTGCTCGAGAGCGAACTCTTCGGCTTTGTGAAAGGCGCCTTCTCCGGCGCTACGCACAACCGGCCGGGGCGGCTCGAACAGGCGCAGGGCGGCACGCTCTTTTTGGATGAAATCGGGGAACTCAACATCGAACTGCAGGCGAAACTCCTGCGCGTGCTGCAGGAACGCGAATATTCGCCGCTTGGATCCAATCAGGTGCGCACGGCCGATATCCGGCTGATCGCAGCGACCAACCGCAACCTGCACGACCTCGTCCAGGAGGGCCGCTTCCGCCAGGACCTGCTCTACCGGCTCGATGTGTACAACATCACGGTGCCGCCGCTGCGCGACCGCACAGACGACATCCCGTTGCTCGCCAACGCCTTCCTGCGCGAACTGTCGGCCGAGATGGACCGGGGGCCCGTCGCCTTCACGGACGAAGCGCTCACCGCCCTGAAGCGCCATGCGTGGCCCGGCAATATCCGCGAACTCCACAATGCGGTGGAGCGGGCCCTCTTGAGCAGCACGGGCACCCGCATCGACAGCAATGCCTTGCCCTTGCCACGCGCCGGCGCCGGAAGCGCGGCGGCCGCAGCGGTCGATCCCGGCGGTGATCTGGAAGGCTGGCTCGAGCGGCTTGAGCGGGAAGCCATCGTAGCGGCGCTCGATGCGAGCGACGGCATCCAGGCACGGGCGGCAGAGCGGCTTGGCATCAATGAGCGAAGCCTCTGGCACCGCATCAAGAAGCTCGGCATCCGGGTGAGCCGGCGCGTCACCTGAGAATCAATGAAACCCGCCGCGGCGTTTGCGCGGGCGGGATGAATTGAGCAGGTTTCGGTGGGCCGATACATCTCCGCGCTGGCAAGAGGGCTTGCCAGAGGTCGGGAGGGATTCCGCTGCCGGGGCCGGGGCCCGGGAGCTTCTGATCCGGCGACAGGCGGGCTGGAGCGCGGAATCCGACGCAGACACGCCCGCGGCATCTGCCGCACGACGCAGCGGATGCCGCTGCCGGGGCGTTGTCGACAGCGTGCCGCGAACCGACCGGGGCGCCGCACCTCCGCGGTTGGTCACTTCACCCCTTCGGCGCGGGCGAAGGCACGAAGCCATGGTTCAAGGCGGCCGATGGCGAATGTGCCCGACTCGAACATCTGCATCATGTCCGCGTGGATTTGCCGCGGTGCGCACTGCAATCGCCAGCCGTTCACGCGCAAAAACACGTCGGTGGCGGCGAAGGCGATACGCTTGTTTCCGTCCATGAACGGGTGGTTGATCGCCAGGCTTTCCAGGAGCGCGGCCGCCTCCGCCACAATATCGTCGTAGTACCCCGTCTGCGGGCGGAACAGCGCGGCCTCCAGGGCCCCGGGGTCCCGCACGCCCGGTGCACCGCCATAGCGCTGTATGAGCGCCGTGTGCATGGCGAGCACGTCGGCCACAGTCAGGTACTCGCGCGGCACGGCTTACTTTGCGAGCGCGCGGTAGAGGCTGTCGAACTCCTCCAGGCTGGACGCAAACGACGTCATCACATGACGGCGGGGGCGTTCTTTCTGCTGGCGGTCGATGTAGTCTCGCAAAGCCTCGTCGAGCACCGCCTGGAACTGGCGACCCTGGCTTTCGGCGATCTGGCGCAGTGCGGCCAGCACTTCCGGTGCGGCCTGGGAGGAAAATTTTTCGCGGACGGGTGTCGTCATGGCCGCCTCTATCATGATTTATCTTGACAGTTCATGATAAAGCAAGATGTGATCGTGCGCCACCGCCCGGGGCGTTTCATGCGGGGCCAGCGGCCAGGGTTGGGGACCGGCCGCGACCGCTTGACTGGACACGTCACTGCGCACCTTCCGAAACGGGGCCGCTGCCAAGACGCGAAACCGGCGGAATGCGGGGCCATGGTGACAAGAGCGGATCATGCGCATGATCGTGAAAGAAGAATGCGCCGGATGACCGGCCACCACGCGTGCAGGCCCGTTTACGGTCAAGGTCTCGTGTGTGCAGTACCGCCATGGGTGCGCATTGACGATCCGAGGCCGTTCGCCCAATTGAGAGGCCCGAATAAAGACATGAATCGGATACCGCCCGGGCAGCGGATAAAGAGATCCGCGATAGTTGTCGGGTACTGGGTTGATCGGCGTGCCGCAGAGGATTTCTCAGGCGTATTCGACGCTCCAGGGATGCGTTTCCCGGTCAATGGAATCTGCAGGGCCAGAATGCCCTTGGTATCTCAAAAACGCGCGGATCTCCATTGTGCGCAGGCTTCCGGTACGCGCGACCGGGAACCGTCTTTGGCGCGGATGAAGGCCTTGGGCCCGGTATCACGGACACACCGCGGCTTGCCCGTCATGGCGTGCCCGGCCGTTCCGGGTCGGCGCCAACACGCACCACGACGCGGCCCGTCTGCGTCCCCGAGAGGACCCGCTCGGCGGCTTTTGCCACATCGGATAGAGGGATGATCGTGCTCATGGCGGCAAGGCGCCTGGGCTTCCATGGGCCCGCCAGTTTCTCCCAGAGCGCCACCCGCCGGGCCAGCGAGACATGCACCGAATCGATACCGGTCAGCCGCACGCCGCGCAGGATGAAAGGAAACACCGAACTATGGAAATGCGTCCCGCCCGCCATCCCGCACAACGCCACGACACCTTCGTCCGCGGTCTGCTTCAGGATGTCCGCAAGGGCTTCGCCGCCCACCGTGTCGACGGCACCCTGCCAGCGCGGGTGCGCGAGCGCCTTGCCGCCCGGGACCGCCAGTGCATCCGGGTGCGAGACTTCGTGCGCACCGAGATCACGCAGATAGCTTGCCGCCTCGGGCTTGCGGCTGGAGGCGGTAACCCGCAAGCCGAGCGATGCGAGAATGGCCACCGCGTGGCTGCCCACACCACCGGTTGCGCCCGTCACCAGCACCGGATCGCCGCTGCGCACGCGGCCCTCGAAAAGCGCCTCGATACTGAGTGCCGCAGTGAGTCCCGCGGTACCGAGGATCATGCTGTCGAGCATGCTGAGCGAAGAGGGGATGCGCACAAGCCAGTCTTCCGGGACCACCAGATACTCGGACCAGCCGCCTGCACGCTCGACACCGAGACCAAAGCCCGTCACCAGGACCTGCTGGCCCACCCAATCGGGCGATCCCGAACTCGCCTCGACCACACCGGCGGCATCGATCCCGGGCACATGCGGGTAGGAAGACGCGATTCCGCGGGCACCCCGCAGGACCAGTGCGTCCTTGTAGTTCAGCGCGGAATAGGCGATGCGCACGAGCACCTCGCCACCCCCGCCCGCCGGGAGCGCGTGCTGGCGGATATTGCCGGCGGTGCCCGACTCCCCTTTGTCCACAACAAAGGCGCGGCAGTGAGTGGGCCACTGCCGGTCGCCCCTGGTCATTCCGGGATGCGGCGCACGCCCTGTTTCGTGCCGAGCAGCAACACATCGGCTCCGCGGCGGGCAAACAGGCCGTTGGTGACGATACCGGTGATGTGGTTCAGCCGCTCTTCGAGGGCCACCGGATCGGTGATGGTAAGGCCGTGGATGTCCAGGATCTCGTTTCCGTTGTCGGTCTTGAAGCCCCGGCGCAATTCGGGGCGTCCGCCGAGCGCAACGATCTCGCGGGCCACCAGGCTGCGCGCCATGGGTATGACTTCCACGGGCAGCGGGAAACGGCCCAGCACATCGACAAGCTTGCTTTCGTCGCAGATACAGACGAAGGTCTTGCTGGCTGCCGCCACGATTTTCTCGCGCGTGAGCGCCCCGCCACCGCCCTTGATGAGGGCCCCGTGTACGGTCGCCTCGTCGGCGCCGCGCGCATCAAGCCCGAGACCCGCCACGTCGTTCAGGTCGAGCACTTCGATGCCGTGCCGCTTCAGGCGTTCTGCCGTCGCGACCGAACTCGCCACCGCGCCGTCGATACGGCTCTTGATATGGGCGAGTTCATCGATAAAAAAATTCGCCGTGCTGCCCGTTCCTACGCCGATGATGCTGCCGGTAGGCACGAACTCTAGGGCCGCATGGGCGACCGCCTTCTTCATGTCGTCTTGGTTCATGGCAGCAGGATACAGGGGCATTTCGTCCAAGAAAAGACCGGAAAAGCCCGAATATTGGCCCGCGCGGCCGCCGCTCTGCTAGACTGCGCGTTTTCATGGACCCAAAGGCCATGAGTGTCAATTATCTAAAGCGCATCCTGAACTCGCGGGTCTACGATGTGGCGGTCGAGACGCCACTGGTCGTTGGTGAAGGATTATCACGCCGGCTCGGCCGCCCGGCGCTTTTGAAACGCGAGGACCTGCAGCCGGTCTTTTCCTTCAAGCTGCGTGGCGCCTACAACAAGATCGCGAATCTCGCGCCGGCGGAGCAGGCGGCCGGAGTCATCACGGCCTCGGCCGGAAACCACGCCCAGGGCGTGGCCCTGGCCGCGCGCCGCCTGCAGCTGCGCGCCGTCATCGTCATGCCGACCATTGCGCCGCGCATCAAGGTGGATGCCGTACGCGCGCTCGGCGGGGAGGTCGTCCTCGCGGGCGACAACTACGATGCCGCCTATACGCATGCCCATGCCATGGGCCGCGAACAGAATCTGACCTTCATTCACCCCTACGACGATCCGGACGTGATCGCAGGCCAGGGAACGGTCGCCGTCGAGATCCTGAAGCAGCATCCCGGCGATATCGAGGCCATCTTCGTACCCGTTGGCGGCGGCGGCCTCATCGCCGGTGTGGCCTCCTACGTGAAGGCGCTGCGCCCGGGAATCCGCATCATCGGCGTCGAACCGGAAGACGCCGATGCGCTGGCCCGGTCCTTGCGCACGGGCGAGCGCATCGTGCTCGATCACGTCGGCACCTTCGCCGACGGCGTCGCCGTGCGCCAGGTGGGGCGCGAACCGTTCCGCCTTGCGCGCCGGCTGGTCGATGACGTGATCGTCGTCAGCAACGATGAAATCTGCGCCGCCATCAAGGACATTTTCGAAGACACCCGCTCCATCGTCGAACCGTCGGGGGCGCTGGCCACGGCCGGATTGAAGCGCCATGCCGCCCTGCACGGTGGCAACCGGCCGCTGGTGGCGATCGCTTCGGGCGCCAACATGAATTTCGACCGCCTGCGTTACGTGGCGGAACGGGCGGAAATCGGCGAACGCCGCGAGATTCTGTTTGCCGCCACCATCCCGGAGGCGCCGGGCAGCTTCCGGCGGTTCTGTTCCCTGATCGGCCGGCGCAACATCACGGAATTCAACTACCGCTATGCCGACCCGCAGACCGCCCATGTCTTCGTCGGCATCCAGACCGGCGGCGAACCCGTGCAGGACACATTGACGCGCCTTGCCGATGCGGGCTACGCCATTGCCGACCTCACGGACAACGAAATGGCGAAGCTCCATGTGCGCTATCTGGTGGGTGGGCGGGCGGCAGTGACAGACGAGCGTATTTTCCGCTTCGAATTTCCCGAGCGGCCGGGCGCGCTCATGAATTTTTTGAATCACATGCGCGAAACGTGGAACATCAGCCTGTTCCACTACCGGAATCACGGCGCCGACTACGGGCGGGTGCTGGTGGGCATGCAGGTGCCAGACAGCGAACGCGATTCGCTCGCGGACTTCCTGAGGGGGCTCGATTACCCCTTCCAGGACGAAACCGGCAACATCGCCTACCGGCTGTTCCTGCGCTAGCGGCGGCCGAGCGCCTCGTCATTGAAGGCGCCGTCGATTGCATGCACGACGCGCTCCACCATGCGCAGCTGCTCGATGGGCGCATCGTCGCGCATGGCCTCGAGGCGGAGCGGGCCGAGCGCGCCGGTGGCGGCCGCACGGTCGATGACCGCATCGGCGTCGTCGCCCGCTGCCCGCGCCAAGGCCGCCACGATACGCCCGAGAAAAGGTTCGGGATGCGCCCCTGCCAGCGCCCGGACCACGGATTCGCTGGACCCATCCTCGAAAATCCGGTATCCGCAATGGCCATCGACGTACTTCAACAGTTCGCCCAGCGTCATCGGCGCCTCCCTCCTTATCCCGTCAGCAATCCGGCCCGCAAATCCACGCCACAGGCCTCCTGCACACGCTCAAAATAATACATAAGGTCGATGGGCAAGGTCACGCCGTCGAGGATCTGCAAGGGAAAGAGATCGGCGGTCACGAGGATGTCGGCCGCCGACAGGACTTTCGCATAAAATCCGTGCACCGCCATGAATCGGCCAAGCTCTTTGAAGTGGGTCATCCGATCAAGTTGCGTAAAGCCTGCGTAACGGTCGTTCGCAAGCTCCTCGACGCTCATGCCGAGGCGGGCGTGGACCGATGCCTTGTAGGCGGCCCGGCGCGCCTCATCGTCACCAATGCCGCGGTACGCAAGTCCCACGGGCGCATACAGGCGTTCGAGCACGGGGGCTGCGCGCGACCGCCAATCCAGGGCGGCCTGCCACTGGCCTGC
Organism: Pseudomonadota bacterium; assembly: GCA_021777535.1. Lineage (GTDB taxonomy): Bacteria > Pseudomonadota > Gammaproteobacteria > Acidiferrobacterales > Acidiferrobacteraceae > JAJYDN01. The sequence goes on along the minus strand of JAJYDN010000033.1, from coordinate 8,617 downwards.
CGACAAAGGCTGGAGGAGGCCTGGCTGCGGATGGTGACGATCGAGTTCGCCAAGAAGCGCGACGGAGTCGGTGCCAACGGATCCATCGTCCCACTGCAGGACGGGCGCGGTGCGTCCCACGCCCAGTTCAAAAAACAGTTCGTCCTCGTCGTAACCCGGAATGATCAGATCATGATCGATGCGCTTGTAGCCGAGCGCAAGCCGCAGCCGGTCCGAGGCGGGAGAAAACCACAGGTGGACCAGTCTCATCGGTGGGCAAGCGCCCGGATGGTGTGCCACTCCTCCTCTGTCACAGGCAACACGGAAAGACGGTTGCCCCGGGCGAGCAGGCGCATGCCGGAAAGCGCGGGGCAGGCCTTCAGTTGCGCGAGCGTAACCGGCCGGGGGTAGCGCGCCCGCAACACCACGTCCACCATCGACCAGATGGGATTGGACGCGCTCGCGCGCGGATCATGATGGTGATTCGCCGGATCCCAGGCCGTGAAATCCGGATAGGCCGCACGGCAGATGCCGACCTCGCCGACGATACCCGGCACAGAACAGCTCGAGTGGTAGAAAAAGGCGAGATCGCCTGGCGCCATCGCGCGCATGAAATTGCGCGCCTGGAAGTTGCGCACCCCATCCCAGGGTTCGGTCTGGCCCGGGCGCGCGGCCAGATCGTCGATCGAAAACGAAGCAGGTTCGCTCTTGAAGAGCCAATATGCCATGGTCACTCGCGGATGGCGATGCGGGAGATGTTGCGGGCGCGCCCCGACTTGCCGTCGATATCGATCAGCACCGCACACAGCGTGGCGCGCCCTTCCGCCGCCTCCAGGCGCTCCGGCAGCTTCTGTACCATGCGCTTTAGCACCTTCTCCTTGTTCATGCCGATCACCGAATCGTAGCAGCCGGTCATGCCCACATCCGATATGTAGGCCGTGCCCTGAGGCAGAATCCGCTCGTCAGCCGTCGGCACATGCGTGTGGGTGCCGACAACGGCACTGGCGCGCCCGTCCGCAAACCAGCCCATGGCCATTTTCTCGCTGGTGGTCTCTGCGTGGAAATCCACGAGGACGGCCTTCACCCCGGCAGGCTTCGCGGCAAGCGCCCGCTCCACGCACTGGAACGGGCAATCGAGCACGGGGTGCATGAATGCCGTACCCATGACATTCAGCACAGCGAAGGATTCGCCCTGTGGGGACGTCCCGACATACCAGCCGCTTCCGGGTACCGCCGCCGGATAGTTGTGCGGCCGCAAAAGGCGCGGCTCCCGCCCAACGAGCTCGATCGCCTCGCGCTTGTCGAATACATGGTTGCCGGTACTGAGAACGTCCACGCCCTGCTGCAGGCACTCCCGCATGATCTTTTCCGTGACGCCAAATCCGCCGGCGGCGTTCTCTATGTTGACCACCACCACATCGATCTTCATCCGCGCGCGCAGAGTGGGCAGATGGGCCAACAAAACCCGGCGCCCGGCTTCGCCCACGACATCGCCAACAAAAAGCAAATTCATAGAGTCCTCACAAGGCCAGCCATGCATGCGGCCGCCGGACACGCGGCGGCGCCACGACGGCCACATGCCGGCGTACCAGAGCTGCGGTCAGCGCCACCGGCCCTGCACAGGGCAAGGGCGTTGCGGGTGTTTCGATCATAAGGTTTCTGATTTTCAGTGGGAGTGGGTGTAGGTTGTGCGAAGGCCCCGGAAAACCCGCTGCTCGGTCACCACCGCCGTCAGCGGAACGTCATGCCGGTCTCTTGGCAGCATCGGCACCTGCTGGCACGCAAAGGCGAGGCCTATACGTTGCGGCCGCAATCCGGCGCGACCCAGATGCGCGAGGGTCCGGTCGTAATGTCCGCCTCCCTGGCCCAGGCGGGTCCCGCTCTCATCGAAGCCAACGAGCGGCACGATCACCAGATCGAGCTGGGACGCCTTTATGGTGTGGCGCCGGCGTGGCTCGCGGATTCCGTACCGATTGACAAGAAACGGCGCCCGCCACGGCGTAAAGCGCAGCACCTGATCCGCCCGCCGCCCTACGAGGGGCACATAGACGACGTGACCCGCGCGCTCGAGACGGCGCATAAGCCACGTGGGATCGAGCTCCGCGCCATGCGGCAGATAGGCGCCGATGCGCCGCGCGCGCCCCACCACGGCGCGGGCCCGCGCACAGGCGCGCACGGAAAGCCTGCGCCGCGCGCCGGCGCCGAGGCGCTGGCGACGCTGGCGCAAGGTCGCCCGCAACCTGCGCTTCTCGTCACTCACTTCCGGGGAAAAAATAGAGGCGCCCTCCACCTGTGCCGTACCATCCTTTGCCTCGAACCGAAGGTTCAAGTGGGAAACGCTGAGGCGCTTCAGGCTTTCCGCTCGCAGCGGACTTGCACAACGGCACCTACAAATGCGCTTCCCGAGGCAAGAGTTATAGGTTCAAAGGACACGGAACGGTACAAACACCGCAGAGAGCGCCAAACCTTACGAGCCGGCCTGATCCGCCTGCTCCTTGAACTCTTCTCTCAGAATTCCATCCACCTTCTCGGTGAGCGCCCGCACACGACGATTCATGTCGCTCACCGTTGCCTGTGACTGCTCCCGCAGTCGCAAAAGATCATATGCAATATTGAGTGCTGCCATCACGGCACCGCGCTCAATGCCCATCGTCTTGCCGCTTCGCTGTGTTTCCTGCATTTGGGCGTCGACATATTTCGCGGCCCGCATCAGTGCCTCGCGCTCTTCATCCGGACAGGATACCGTAAAATCCTTGCCGAGAATCGAGATACTGATGGTTGCCTTGCTCATGACCGCCGCTCGCGCGTCAGCACTGCCACCCGCCCGATCACTTCTTCAATACGCAGCCGCGCCATCCGTGTCCGCTCGCTTAGCCGGGCATGCTCGGCTGACAGCGCCTGATGGCGGGCCCGCCACCGCGTGTTGTCTTCCTGAAGGCGCCGGCACAGCCCGGCCAGCTCTTCAATACGTTCCTCCAGTTTACGCAGAACATCCGCATCTGAAGGAGAGCTCTCGTTCATGAAGGCACTATAGAACCAGGGGCCCGTAACGGTCAACGTCCGCCTTTTGGCGGGCGCGGAGAAGATGATGCCCTGATGCGCGCAACCCGATAAGATAGGCGTGAGATGACCACCGATTATGAAACGCTGCAGGGCGTTCTCGAAGGCGCGGGGCTCCCGGCCAGCGCCGCGGAGGCGCATGGCGCGGCCTGCGGACTGCTGTGCGCGGGCTACCGCGACCCCGACGCGATCGTCGCCCTCCTGGGTGACGCCGATGGCGACGAGGAGCTGCGCCAGACGCTCGGCGCCCTGCTCGAGGCAACGCGGGTGCTGCTCGAGGAGGGCGACCTCGCCTTCGATTTGCTGCTGCCGGGAGACGAGATGCCGGCAGCCCAGCGCAGCTGGGCCCTCATACGCTGGTGCCGCGGATTCGAGTCCGGCGCCGGCCGTCCTGACCTGGACAGACTCAGTGACGAAGCGGCCGAGATACGCGCGGACATCGCCGCCATCGCCGACGCGGCCGGCACGGCCGGGGAGGAAGACCTGAGCGAGCTTGCCGAATATCTCCGTGTCGGCGTGCAACTGCTCTACGAGGAAGGCAATCCGCCCGCTCCCGAGTTCTAGACAGGCATGGCAGAAGCGGCGAGATCGGGCATAATGACGCCATGGAACAAGATGCCTGCAAGGAACGGCGCGAGCGGCTCATGGCGCTTATCGGCGAGGCGGTGGCGATCATGCCCACCGCACCGGTTCGCAACCGCAACAACGACGTCGACTACCTTTTTCGTCCGGCAAGCGACTTCTACTACCTGACCGGTTTTCCGGAACCGGAGGCGGTGGCCGTGTTCATCCCCGGACGCAGCGAGGGCCAGTACCTGCTCTTTTGCCGCGAAAACAACGCCGAACGCGAACAGTGGGAGGGGCGGCGGACCGGGCAGGAAGGCGCGGTGGCGCATTATCGAGCCGACCAGGCGTTCCCCATCGACAGGATCGACGAGATTTTGCCGGGATTGCTGGAAAACCGGCCGCGGATCTATTACCACCTTGGGCGCCACCCCGAATTCGACGGCCGTGTCATCGGCTGGATGAATGAGGTGCGGAAGAAAAACCGCAGCGGCGTGCGCGCACCGGGGGGCATCCTCGATCTTGACGAACCCCTGCACGAGATGCGCCTGCGCAAGGGACCGGACGAAGTGGCCCTCATGCGCAGGGCGGGAATCCTCACCGCCCAGGCCCATGTCCAGGCGATGCGCACCTGCCGGCCGGGACTTTTCGAATACGAACTCGAAGCCGAGCTGCTCCATGTCTTCCGCAAAGGCGGGTCCGCCTATCCTGCCTACCCGCCGATCGTCGCCGGCGGCGCCAATGCGTGCATCCTGCACTACACGGAAAACGCCGCCCCTTTGCGCGATGGCAGCCTGGTACTGATCGATGCCGGCTGTGAAATCGACTGCTATGCCTCGGATATCACGCGAACCTTCCCCGTCGGACGCCGCTTTACACCCGGACAGCGGGCACTCTATGACATCGTGCTGGCCGCCCACGACGCCGCCCTCCAGCAGATCGCACCGGGCCGTGAATGGCCGGCCGCCCACGATGCCGCCGTGCGCATCCTCACCGAAGGGCTGCGTGATCTCGGCCTGCTGAAGGGTGCGACCGACGAACTCATACACACGGGCGCCTACCGGCGCTTTTATATGCATCGCACGGGCCACTGGCTTGGCATGGACGTCCACGACGTCGGCGAATACCGGGTCGGCGACGGACCACGCATCCTCGAAGCCGGCATGGTAACAACCGTCGAGCCCGGGCTGTATGTCCGCGCCGCCGACGACATACCGGAGGCCTTCCATGACGTGGGCATCCGCATCGAAGACGATGTCCTCGTGACAGATGCGGGTCACGAGATACTGAGTGACGCCGTGCCGCGCAGTGCAGCCGACGTGGAGGCGCTGCGGGCGGAAGCATTTTGAGCGCGGCACATGACATCGTGATCTGCGGGGGTGGTCTGGTCGGCGCAACGCTGGCCCTGAGCCTGGCCCATCTGCCGCTGTCCATTGCAATCATCGATCCGAGCCCGAGCAGCCACAAGGCAAGCCGCGATGACGACCGCACGTTCACGCTGTCGCTTGGCACCAAGCGCGCACTGGCGACACTCGGCGTCTGGCCCCTCATGCCTCCACCAAGCATCAATGCGATCCGCCATATCCACGTGGCCGACGCGCGGGGCTTTGGCTTCACGCACATCGATGCCGGCGAAATCGGCGTCGATGCCCTGGGGTATGTCACCGAGAGCGGCGCTTTGTGGGACGCGTTGCGCACGGCGCTCGCGCGCACGTCCGTCACGCTTATCCCCGGCAAGCTGCTTGCCGCGGCGCGGCGCTGCGGGCGTCACGAGATCACGGCCGACTGCGCCGGCGGCGAACAGATCTTCTCGGCGCGGCTGCTCGTGGGCGCAGATGGAACGGCGTCAGCGGTGCGGTCGCTTGCGCAGATCGGGACCCAAAGGCACGACTACGGCCGCGGCGTGGTGGTGGTCAATTGCCATGTAAGCAAACCGCAAAAGGATACCGCCTTCGAGCGGTTTTCGGCGGAGGGCCCCATTGCCGCATTACCGACCGGACGCAACCAGTACACGATGGTGATAAGCCAGCGGCGCACAGACAGGCTCCTTGCGCTTCCCGAGGCCGGCTTCCTGCACCACCTCGGGGATCTCTTTGGTGACCGCCTGGGCACGTCCGTGGACGCGGGCCGCCGTCTGGCCTTCCCGC
>JAJYDN010000033.1:0-2857 GCA_021777535.1 Pseudomonadota bacterium | reverse complement strand
GAGTCGTGCTGGTCGGTAATGCGGCCCACACCCTGCATCCGGTTGCCGGCCAGGGATTCAACCTGGGCCTGCGGGACGCGGCCGTGCTGGCCGACCATCTGGCGCAGGCCATCAAAAAGGGCGTGGCCATCGACGACCCGGCCGTCTTGGCCGCGTATGCAAAGGCCCGCCGCGCCGACACCGAGGACACGATCTTCTTTACCGACAGTCTGGTGCGCGTGTTCGCGCTCGATGGCGCGCTTGCCGCCACGCTGCGCAGCCTCGCGCTCACCGCGATCGACTGCCTGCCCGGGGTCAAGCGGATACTGGCCCGGCAGACGATGGGCTTGAAGCCCCCGGTGGCCGGCATCCTGCGGGGAATGCGGCCATAGGCCCGCCTTGTGATCGTCAGGCGGAAGGTTCATGGTACAGGAGGCACGATGCGGATGTTCCGGACATATGCAGGACCACGCGCGCAGGCGGCGGACCCGGACACTGTGGCGCAGGCGATCCACGGGCATTGCCCGAAGCGCAGTCCGCGCAACACGCGGCCACCTGAGCGCATGACCCGGGTGAACACGCATCAGGCCGGTGCGCGAAGCGCCGCGGCCAAGGCAGATCACTGTGCGGGGAATCCATGAGCCGTGCCCATCGGTATGATGTCGTCGTTGTCGGCGCGGGCGCCGTAGGCAGTGCCCTGTGTCTTGCGCTTGCCACGCGCGGCTTCCATGTGGCCATGGTCGAGGGCAGCGGCCTGCCCCCGACCTCGGCATTGCGCACGAGCGCCGTGACCGCGGGTTCGCTTGCGTGGCTAAAGAGTCTCGGCGTATGGCCGAACAGTGAAATCCCGGCCGCCGCGCTGCTTAGCCTGCATATCGAAGACGCACGCGGCCAGGGCCGGTTGCGATTCGACAGCGCGGACCTGGGGACAGCCGGGCTGGGCGTAATCGCCAGCCATGCCGCGCTGGAGCAGGTTCTGCGCGAACGTGCACGCGGTGTGCCCGACACGGCGTGGTACACGGAGACGGCGCAAGCCGTGCATCACCGGGACCGGGACATCCAGGTGGAACTCGCGGGCGGCACGCTCGTGACCGGGTCACTCGTCGTGGCAGCCGACGGCAGACATTCACGGATCCGGGAGCAGCTCGGCGTGCGCAGTTGGCAATTCCAGTATGGCCAGCGCGCCATCGTCGCCGACATCGCGCTTGGCGCCACCCACGAAGGCGTCGGCTTTCAGCGTTTCTTGCCGGACGGGCCGATCGCCTTGCTGCCGCTTCCGGACTCCCGAAAATCGTCGCTGATCTGGTCGACGCGGGCGGACGCAGCCGAGCGGCTGTTGGCACTCGCCGATGAGGACTTCAACATGGCCTTGTCGGAGGCCTTCGGTGACCGGCTCGGTTCCCTCGCCGTCGTCACCCGCCGGGAGAGCTTCCCGCTCTCGGCAGGACATGCCAGCACCTATACGGGCGCCCGTTTCGCCCTGATCGGCGATGCCGCGCACCAGGTGCATCCGCTTGCCGGCCAGGGCGTCAATCTGGGCTTCGGGGATGCCGAAGCCCTTGTGCGGGCACTGATTGCCTGCCGGGGCGAGGACTTGGGACATAGCGGCGCGCTGCGGCGCTATGAGCGGGAACGCAAAGCCACGAACGTCGGGATGATCGTCGCCACGCATGCGCTGAACCGGGCCTTCGCGCAACGCTCACGCCTCATCGGCCAGATCCTCGCCACCGGCCTCAACGTGACCAACAGCCTGAACCCGCTGAAGGTTTTTTTCATGCGCCAGGCCGGCAGCGGCGCCCCTTAGCCCCCCAGAAAGAGCGCATGCCGCAGCAGGTGGCTCAAGCCGGCATAGTCCCTGCGGTGCGCCACCATCCACCCGGACGCGGCGTCCGAACGCATCAACAAGGCCGTCGCCTGCCGCCCCTGCGGGGTCAACAGGGCTGCGCGGATCAGCCGTTGGGCGGCACGTGGAATATGCCGATCCGCCACCAGCCCGTAGCCCGGATAGGCGCGGCTCTGGTGAATCACATGCAGGGCAGACCCTTGCGCATCGAAGCGTTGCACCGCACTGGCCGGCAACACCGTTGCCCGGCACGCACCGGTCATGAGCTCGCGATAGGCCTGCTGCCAGCCGGATACCGCAATCAGATAGGGTTGGCGCAGGACATCGGGGAAATGCCGCAACAGACTGATCGTGGCAAGGCTTGGCGGCGGACTCACACACACGGGCTCGCCTACGAGCGCAGGCAGGCCGTGGATGTCCGGATCGCGGACCACCGTGTCGAACACGAGCCGTCCGGAAAACCGCACGAGCGGCCGCGCACGGAGATGGCGGTGCGCCCACGCCGCGAGGTGCGGCCCGCCAAATAGCAGATCGTAACGCCCGGCGGCCAGATTGTGCGCGAAAGAAAGCGCACCGGTGGGCTGGCGATAAACGATCTGATGACCCGTGACGGCCGTGAGATAATGGGCGATCGGTTCGAACAGGGCGCGCTCCGTGGCAGCCGATCCCCGCGGGGATGCGCTCAGTATCCACGGCACTGCCCGCGCCGGGGCCGGGCGCACGGTCTGGTAGGCTGCGGGCAGCGGCCCGGACAAAAACTCGGCTGCGCTGGCAACGGCGGTGAGCAATACGCTGAGGGCAAAAGCCTTGCTGAGATTGGCGCGCATACGTTACCTCCCTTTCAGGTTCACATCCCTCGGGGTCACTCCGGGGCCAACTGAACGCCCGCGGCGGCCTTAAAACTCTAGCCCATGTTTAACATGCTGTAAAAAAGATATTGCCCATTCAATCGGTTACGATTTCAGCCAGAGAGCAGGTGGCGCAGCCACCGCATTCATGTGGTATCAGACGATCAGGGTTTTGGTCTCCCCTGGC
>JAJYDN010000032.1 GCA_021777535.1 Pseudomonadota bacterium | reverse complement strand
CCGATCTCTTGGCATGCTTCATCACGGACAACAGCGTGCCCTGGAAGCGGGTGATGACGCCCACGGCGGGCGCCGCTTGCGTCTGCGCAACGGCGGTCCCGATCGACGCCAGACAGAACATGCCTGCCAGCATGCCGAACCACCCCGCCTTTCGCCACCGCCCTGCCATGCCTGTCCCCCTCATGAGTTGCGCCCAACGGGCCCCTTGCGCGCATACGCGCGGCCCTTCCATTGCGTGCGCACGCCGCGAGCATACCACAGGGCGGATGTATAGGTCATAGCCAAAAAGGCCAGACCGATGACGGGCAAGGTAAGCGCCACCCAACCGCTCTGGCCATAGAAACGCACCGTCGGCCGGTAGCTTGCCGCCATGAGGGTGACAGCCGCCGCCCCCGCAAACCGCACGGCCGTGCCACCGGCCACGAGCCCCCAGAGCGGCACCGCAAAAACGAGGAGCATGATCGCCGTACAGGCGAGCAACAGCAGGTAGGAATAACGCAACTGCGCAAAGGCCGTGCGCGCCACCATCATCCACAGACTTTTCAGCGTGTTGGCGCGCAGCATCACGACATCCCGGCTTACGCCGATCCACGTAGCACCGCCCGCCCGCTTCACATGGCGCGCGAGCGTGCAATCATCGATGACCGCCCCGCGCAACGCCCCGAATCCGCCGATATCCGAAAGCGTCTGCGTTCTGACCAGCACACAGCCGCCGGCTGCCGCCGCGATCCGCGAGGTGCGCCGGTTGGCCAGCCGAAAGGGATAAAGAAGCTTGAAGAAATAAATGAAGGCCGGCATGAACCAGCGGTCCCAAAAACCGCGCATCGCCGGCGCCGCCATCACCGACACCAGCGCGAGATCGTCTGCGCGGGCCATGGCGTACAGTCGCCCGGCAACCCCGGGAGCGAGTTCGATATCGGCATCGACGAGCAGCGTATAAGGCGTGCGGATTTGCGCGCGGCCCTGTTCGAGCGCCCACAGCTTGCCCGTCCAGTCTGCGGGCAGGGATGTGCTGCCGATCAGGGAAAGATCCGCGAGACCGGCCGCCCGCGCGACCTCCGCAGTCGTGTCGCCAGAGGCGTCATCGATCACGATCACCTTGAGACCGCTACCCTGCGCCTTCAGCGCGGCAAGGCTGCGACCGATGACGGACGCCTCGTTGCGCGCCGGCATCAACACCGTGACCGCGCCGTCGGGCAAGGTGGCAGCCCCTTCCGGCAGCTGCTCGACAACCCGCCACGGCTGCCATGGCACGACCAGTACGGCAAGCCACAGCAGTGCGGCCACGGCCGCCGCGCCCAGCATGCCGGCCCGTTATGTCCGGACGGAGGATTTCGATGGGGAAGTCGGCATGGCCACCGGTATCCCAACCGGATCCGGGTAAGTCATCGGCGGCTCGGGCGCCATCGGCCCCTCCGTGCGCGGACCCTGGATGAAGACCTTCAGCGCCTTCAGCGGATGCGCAACCGTATCGTTGACTGCCGTGCCCTCGTAACCACAGTGAACCATGCAATTTTCGCACTTGGGATGCCGGCCCGTTCCATACCGCTCCCAGGGGGTGGTCTCGATCAGCTCCTTGAAGGTCGGCGCATAGCCCTCGTCGCTCAGCAAATAGCAGGGCTTTTGCCAGCCAAACACATTGCGCGTCGGATTGCTCCACGGCGTGCACTGGTAATCCTGATTGCCCGCCAGGAAGTCCAGAAACATGCTGGACTGGTTGAAACGCCATTTCGAACGGCGCTCTTTACCTATCGCAAAGATCCGGCGGAACAGGTTCTTGCTCTGGCTGCGGCGCAGGAACAAATCCTGGCGCGGTGCAAGCTGATAGCTGTAGCCGGGCGAAATCGTCACACCCTCGACACCCAGTCCGCTCACGAAATCGAAGAAATCGGCAACCTCTTGCGGATCCTCGTCCTGGAAGAGCGTGCAATTGATGGTTACCCGGAAACCACGGCTACGCGCGAGCTTGATCGCCTCGACCGCCTTGTCGAATACACCTTCGCGGCAGACCGACTTGTCGTGACGTTCGCGATTGCCATCGAGATGCACGGAGAACGTGAGATAAGGGGACGGCGTGTACTCGTCGATACGGCGCGAAAGCAAGATCGCGTTCGTGCACAGATAGACGAACTTCTTGCGGGCGATGATGCCCTTGACGATCTCCGCCATATCCTTGTGGATCAGTGGCTCGCCTCCCGGGATCGATACCACCGGCGCACCGCATTCATCGACGGCACGCAGACACTCCTCGACGCTCAGGCGCTTGTCGAGGATTTCCTCCGGATACTCGATCTTGCCGCAACCGGCGCACTCGAGGTTGCAGCGGAACAGGGGCTCGAGCATCAACACCAGAGGGTAGTGTTTCACGCCCCGCAACTTCTGGCCCAAAATATAGCGGCCCACACGCCACTGTTGTCTGATTGGCACTTGCATTGTGGTGGTTCTCCTGCGCTTTGGGCTCCCGCCAGCCTACAGAGCGGTACGGGTCTTCTTGAGTAGGACGGCCGGCAGACGGAAGGTCGTCGTCTCGGGTTCGGCGGGCAGCTCGGCTACCGATGCCACGCCGAGCGTAGCCAACCGCTCGAGGACACCGCGCACCAGCACCTCCGGTGTCGAGGCGCCCGCCGTGATGCCGACGCGTACGGACCCCTGGAACCAGGCCGGGTCGACTTCGCTGGCATCCTGGACGAGATAGGCCCTGGTGTTCGGTTGCTCGCCCACTTCCCGCAGCCGGTTGGAGTTGGAACTGTTGCGCGCGCCGACCACGAGGAGGATATCCACCTGCCCCGACAGTTGCCGGACCGCGTTTTGCCGATTCTGCGTGGCGTAGCAGATCCCGCTCAGATCCGGCCCCTGGATATGCGGGAAACGCGTCCGCAACGCGGCGATCACATCCTTGGTATCATCCACGCTCAAGGTCGTCTGCGTCACGTACGCGAGATTCGCATCGCCTGGCACCTGCAGGTTGGTGACATCGGTCGTGTCGGACACGACATAGACGGGGCCCGGTATACGGCCGCGCGTGCCTTCCACTTCCGGATGTCCCGGATGCCCGATGATGATGACGGTGTAATTCTGGAGACTGTAGCGCTGCGCCTGATAGTGTACCTTGGTTACCAGGGGACAGGTGGCGTCGATGACATCAAGTTCGCGAACCGCCGCCTCGTCGACCAGCGCCGTCGCCACGCCGTGGGCGCTGAAGATGGTCGGCGCCTTGGCGGGGACTTCCGCGAGGCGCTCGACGAAGATCGCGCCGCGCGCCCGCAGATTTTGCACCACATGCTGGTTATGGACGATCTCATGGAGCACATAAACAGGCGGCCCGTATACTTCGAGTGCCCTCTCCACGATTTCGATGCCCCGCACTACACCGGCGCAGAATCCCCGCGGCTGGGCCAGGACAATGTCCATCGTCGGCTTTTCGCTCATATTGCGCAGTTCATCCTTCGTCGGCGCGACACCAGAGGCTGAGCCACCCTGCATAAGCGGCGGCGGCGAATTTCTTAGCATGCTACTGAATGGCGCGCGCAAGGTAAAGGTCCCGCGCGCGCCCCCTCACGGCGCACCCAGGCTCTCGCCGATCAAAAGCGCCGCCGCACACGCCATGATGGCCGTCGCCACCCAGACCAGCGTACGCTCTACAGGGGTCGAGACGAAACCGCCTACTACCGCCGGCCGCTCGGCCAGCCGTGCCGTAAACACCAGGATCGGCACCGCCACCAGGCCGTTCAACACCGCACTCAGATACAAAGCGCGCATCGAGTCCATCGACACAACATCAAGCGCAAGCCCGCCCAACACCGACAGGATGATGACCGCGTAGAAACCGGGTGCGCGGGCCGCCGGCACACCCAGGCCAGAGCGCCAGCCGCAAAGCTCCGCCACGGCATAGCCGCTCGCGCCGGCGAGCGCGGGGATCGACAAGAGGCCGGTGCCAATCAGGCCCAGCGCAAACACGGCAAAGGTCAGGTGCCCGGCCAGCGGTTCCAGCGCGCGGGCCGCCTCGTGGGCGGTATCGACATGATGAATGCCGTGCGCACCGAGCGTGGCGGCGGCGGTCACCATGATGAAAAACCCGATGACTTGCGAAAACGCCATGCCGAGATAGGTGTCGGCGTAGATCCGCTGCCGCTCCGACATTACGCGCAGCCGCCGCGCCGCGCCTGCGTGATCGCGCGCGAGCTCCGCTTCCTGGCCGGCCTGCCAGAAAAACAGATAAGGGCTTATGGTCGTCCCGGCAATGGCCACCAGCGCCGTGATCGCGGCGGCCCCCTCCGGCCACCGCGGCACCAGATGGCGCCATACCGCGTGCCAATCGACGTCGACGGCAAACGCCGTGGCGACATAGGCAAGCAGGCTGAGTGACAAGACCTCCAGGATCCGCGCATAGCGCCGGTAGGGCACGAACACCTCGAGCAGCAGCACACAGGCCGCGAAGAATGCCGCGTAGATCAGGCGCCGCCCGCCGAAGAGCAGCCGCGCCGCGCCACCGATGGCCAGCAAATCGGCGGCGATATTGATGACATTGGCGATCAAGAGCAAGAGCACGAGCGTACAGGCAACGGCCATTCCGTAATGCCGGCGCAAATTGGCCGCAAGCCCTTCCCCCGTGGCCCGCGCAAGCCGCGCACACGCATCCTGGACCGCCGCAACCAGCGGATAAAAAAGCCACAGCGTCCACACGAGGCTGTAGGAAAGCTCGGCACCGACCTGCGAATAGGTCGCGATGTTGCTCGGATCATCGTCGGCCGCCCCGGTCAGAAAGCCGGGCGCCGGCGCGCGCCCCGACCACCGCCGCCATAAACCACGCCGGCATGTGCCGCCGTCACTCCACCCGCCCGCGCCATCCGCGCCAGAGGGTGACCGGCCCGTGTCCGCACACCGCATACCCGGCTTGCCGATAGGCGTGCCCATGTCCGCTCCGTCCGACCAGACCCACAGCCGGAAAACCGCCGTGGCCCCCATGGTAGCACCGGTCGAACCACCCTGGCGCGCGCCGGGCGGCCTCACCCGCAAGCGACCGCGGCCACCGGATGGACAACCCATGGGCGGGAGATCTCCGCGGGTTCACGCCGCTCGCGGCGCTACCCTCGCACGGCTTTGGCTGGCGGTGGCCGCGGCCGGCTGTGCTGCCTGCGTAAGCGGGCAAAGAGCGCCGGGTGCGGCACCGGGAGGGCGCTGAACGCAAGGTCGCACCGCCAAGACCCCGCCGGAAGGGCCGGCGGCCGGCATCCCTTGCTGTGGACAAAAATGCCCGAATATACGCCGGTACAGCGGGTTTCTCTTCACGCCTTCCGTGGACACCCAACCCGCCGCAGCCCCACATCCCAAGCCGTATCCGGGGCCGTTCCCGACCGCCCGGACGCGTGGCCTTCGGAAAGCGATCCCGCAGCTTGCTGCGAGGCCATTCCTTGCGCAGATCCACGATCGTCCCCGGAGCCCGGCGGGACTATCCCGCCGGCCGGCACTTTTGGCACACTACATGAGGCAGCTTGCCGAAACCGCAAAGGCTGCCTAACTTACATCCAACAGCCGCCGCGATGGGCGGGGTGGTGCAGTCTTTCGGATCAAGGCAAACGGAGTCCTGACGCATGAGGGAGCCTACCCAACAAACAATCTGGCTGCGTGTCGCCGCGGGGCTCGTCGCCGCGCAATTGCTGATCGGCGCGCCGCGCGCCCACGCCAACCTCAAGCGGGACGCCGTCCACGCCGGTCACGCACTCGGTACGGCCGGACGCCATATCGGCCATGACGCCAAGCGGGCAGGTCTGGCCATCGGTCATGCCGCCCGCGCCGGCGGGCTCGCCTTTTGGCATGCCATCAAGGGCAATGGGCGCTGACGCACGCGCCTAGCGGCGCCGGCGCAACCATTCACCGATCAGCAGCCGCCCGATACGGATGCTATCGTTCACCGGCCGGTAATGGCTCGGGCGGCGGCCGGCCGGATAACGGGCCTCAATCGGAATCAGCAGAAGCGGCAGGTTAAGCCCGGCGGCCGTGACGAGGGCGCGCGTTTCGAACGCAAAACCGTCTTCTGCGGTGGCCTCCAAAAGCGCCTCGAACAAACGCCTGGGATACACGCGCAGACCCGACTGGCTGTCGACTACACGGGTCTTGGTGATGCGTGAAACCGCCCAATCGGCGAGGCGATTGGCCGCCAGCCGCAGGGGCGGGCGCGGCTCCCGCCTGATCGTGCGCGCACCGATCACGAGGGCATCGGGATGATCGCGTGCGATGGCGAGCAGGGACGGCAGATCGTCCGGGTCGTGCTGCCCATCCGCATCGAGGGTAATGACGTGCGTGCCGCCGCGCTCAAGCGCGCGCGCAGCGCCCGTACGGAGGCTCGCGCCCTTGCCGCGATTGCGCGGGTGCGTGAGTACCTCGACCGGCAGGCCAGCCACCGTGACCGCGGTGCCATCCTGCGAACCGTCGTCGACAACAATCACATCCGGCACGTGCGCAAGCACACCTTGCGCGACATGGCGCAAAGTCGCCGCTTCATTGAAGGCGGGTATCACCACCACCGGATGAACGTTCACGCAAGCCCCCCGTCCACGGCAATCACCTGGCCGGTAATATAAGCCGCCGCATCCGACGCCAGGAAGCCGACGACCGCAGCCACTTCGTCGGCCTGTCCGGCCCGTCCCAGCGGCACCAGCGCCCGTATCCTGTCTGCGGGAAAAGCGGCATCGGTCAAGGGGCTTGCTATGATGCCCGGCGCCACCGCATTGACAAGCACGCCGCGCGACGCGACCTCCAGGGCGAGCGCCCGGGTCGCGCCGATCAATCCGGCCTTGGCGGCCGCGTAATTGGTCTGTCCGCGATTGCCCTTCAGCGCGCTCACGGAGGAAACATTGATGATGCGCCCCCAGCGCGTGCGCAGCATGGGCAAAAGCAGCGCGTGCGTAACCGCATAAAAGCCGCCCAACGTCACATCGACGACCCGCGACCAGTCTTCCGCCGCAAGGCCGGCAAGCGGCGCATCGTGGTGGATGCCGGCATTGTTGACGAGGATCTGGACCGGACCGTT
The DNA here is from genome assembly GCA_021777535.1 of Pseudomonadota bacterium. Lineage (GTDB taxonomy): Bacteria > Pseudomonadota > Gammaproteobacteria > Acidiferrobacterales > Acidiferrobacteraceae > JAJYDN01. The sequence continues at coordinate 16,878 of JAJYDN010000032.1, read as the reverse complement.
TTCCAGCACGCAAGCCAGTGCCCGTGCGCAGGCCTGCGCATCACACACATCAAAACACACGACCTCGGCACTGCCGCCGCCGGCCTCGATGCCAGCCGCGCATGCGCGGGCCCGTCCGGGCTGTCCGTGCGCATGGACGATCACGTGATGGCCCGCCCTGGCGAGCGTCCGGCAGATCGCCCCACCGATCACGCCGCTGCCACCCGTAACGAGCGCGCGCTTCACGGGCACACCTCCTGGTAAGCCAGCATAAGCGATCCGGCAGCGAACACCTGCCCGCCGTGCTGCGCCTCGAAGCGGTAACGGACGGCAGCATCCGTGCGCCCGTCCAGTATCACCTCGATATCGAACGGCACGTGCGCAGCCGTGAGCGCCCCGCCGGAAAACTCGAACCCCTGCACGGCGGCGAGATAGGCCTTGCGGCGCAACGGCCCGCCCGAAGGGGCGTGGAGGGCCGCCGCCTGCGCGGCGTACTCGATCAATATCGCCGCGCCAACCCGCCCCTGCTGCGCAAGCGGATGATCATCAGCCAGCCGCCCAATCCGGGCCCGCAGGCGCATCGCATCCGTCTCGATCACCGTTTCGACGAGGCGCAGGGAGGGTCCATGCACCCAGCGCCCCTGCCCGGCCGGAGCCCCTTTTTCTACTCTATCGTCAGACACAACCCCGTCTCCCCTCCGCAACCGAGCCCGATCGAAGCCCGCCCGCCACGCGCCAGGGCATCCAGCAGCGGCAGGCTGCGCGCCGCCGGGTTATGCCGCCGCAGATCTTCCAAAGACGCGTCGCCCATGCGGGTCTCGGGTACCCGCGCCGGGACCCAGCTCGCCTCCATGACGGCACAACCCGGCGTCCCGGCCGGCGCCAGCACGAGCGCCACCGCAAAGGGCGCGGCCACCGTCCGCACGCGGGCAAAGGCCGGTGGAGGCACCATATCGTAAGCCACATACAGCGCCGCCTCACCTGCCACCGTAACGGTCGTCAGCGCCTCCAGAAGCCCCGCCCCGAAACTGTCGTCGAATGCCGACAGGCTGATGCTGCGTGTCTGTGCGCCCGTCGCCACGCCCCAGTAACCGGCTGGCGCATTGTGCACCGAGTTGTGAAAGAGCGTTGGCGACAGCGCCGGTGCCGGCGCCACCAAGCCCCGGCAGTTGCGGTCGGCTATATCGAGATCGCCGCTTGCCGAGCTGAACACGGTCGCGACCATGGAGGGCGCATAAGGACCCATCGCCAGCGCCTGCAAGCCCGCATCGATGGCACAGCGCGCAGGCAGCGGACAGCGGCGCGCCTCGTTGGCCCCGAGCCCGCCGGGACAGGCAGTCCGTAGCGGCTGCTTTTCATACGGGATCTCGCCGCGCAGCACCCGCCGGGCGCTCTCCCAGTCGGGCAGGCCTTCGGCCATGATGCCGATTCCCGAGATCGCGACCTTCATGGAAGAAGCGCCAGCGCGAGCACGCTGTTGCTCCCACCAAAACCGAAGGCGTTTACAAGGGCCCGCCGCAAGGGCCTGCGCTGCGCCGCCACGGCAATCGCGCTCCGCACTGCCGGATCGATGCAGTCCGTATTGGTCGTCGCCGGCACAAGCCCCGCGGCCATCGCCTCGGCGGTGAACACGACGCCCGCGATCCCCGCCGCGCCGAGCGTATGTCCCAGTGCGCCCTTCAAGGAACTCGCCGCAACCTTGTCCGCCCCCATCGACACCAGCGCCAAATCCTCGGCTGCGTCATTGAGTGGCGTCCCGGTTCCATGCAAGTGGATGTAATCGACATCCGCCACCGTCCACTGTGCTGCGCGAAGCGCCTGCGCCATGGCGCTGAGCGCCCCGGCCGCGGCCGGATGAGGAGCCGTCATATGATAGGCGTCGCTGCTCTCACCCGTGCCGCGAAGACCCAGCACGGCGCCGTCCATAAGCCCGCGCGGCGCAATGATCGCAAAACCGCCGGCCTCTCCCACCGAAATGCCGTCGCGATCCGCGGCAAAGGGCCGCGCCGGACGGCCGCTCAAAAGCTGCAGTGAAGCGAAACCGTGAATCGTCGTATCGCACAGCGAATCGACACCGCCCACCACGACCGCGGCACACGTCCCCGACGCGATCAGGCGCGCTGCCACGCCAAACACCTTGGCGCTCGACGAACACGCCGTCGACACCGTGAGCGCCGGCCCTTTCAGCCGCAGCCAGCTGTGCACAAAATGTCCGACGGCATGGATGTTATGCGTCTCACGATAAGGAAACTGCGCCGGCAGGGCCTCCGCGCCGCGCGCGCGCATGTCCCGGTAGGCCGCCTCCGTCGCCCCGATGCCGGATGTGCTGGTGCCCATGACGCAGCCGATCCGCTCACTGCCCAGACGACTGCGCAGTACAGCGACCGCCTGCGCGAATCCGTCGGCTTCGAGGGCGGCGAGCGCCAGGCGGTTATTGCGGCAATCCCAGCGCGCCCATGGCCCGGACCACGCGACTTGCTCGAGCCCATCCACGGCACCTGCATAGCACGATACCTGCGCACTCGTGTAGGGACGCAGACCCGAACGCCCCGTGCGGATCGCTTCGCGCACCGCGCGCAGGCCACTGCCCAGCGCGCAGGTGAGCGTGTAGGGACCCACGGCCAGATCCGCCTGCCTCATGCCACACTCCGTGGCCGCGACCACGCGGCCGTAAAGAGGAGCGCAAGGAACGCCCCCACACTGACCGTCATGCCTACGGTCGACAGCAGCGATACGGTCGATCCCGCCATGACGCCAAACCCGGTGATGGTGGCCGCCGCGCACAGCCACGGCGCAAGCGGCCGCGACGCCTCGCTGCGTCCCCCCAGAAAGAGCGCATACCCCATGCCGAGACCGGCGATCAGAAGGAGCGCCACCACGTTCAGCAGCGTCAGGCGGACCCCGCACGCCACGAGCAGTCCGCAATCGGCAAGCAGCGCCGCCGCCATCGGCCCCATCACCCGCAAGGCGGCCTGAAGCGACCGCAGTCCGGCGCCGATCACGATCATCATGACGAGTGCGCCGGCCAGGGCGTGGCGCATGAGCGCCACCCGATAGGCGCCGAGCAGGCCCGCGACGGCCCGCCGGCTGTCGACGAAACGCACACCCGGCAGATGGGCGCCCCCGATCGCCGCCCGCACCGCCGCCGGCTTCTTCACGCCGCTCAGGGGAACGAGCGCCAGGTACACCCCTTGGGCCCGCACGAGGAGCGCCCCCACGCGCGCCTTCAGGGGGGGCGGCAGATCGTCCATTGTCACGGGCACCGCCGTGCGCGCGCGCTGAACCGCCGCCACAAACGGCGCGAGCGCCGCCGGCCGGATGGGCAACCCGGCGAGCGCCTGCGACAGCCGCCGGCGCAAGACCGCAGCCGATGGCAGTGCGCGCTCTCGCGCGCGCTGCACCGCGATGCCGGGAAGATACCGGGCGGCCATGTCGAAATGCCCGATGTCGCCCTTCCTGCGCAACCGATCGAGAAGGGGCTCAAGACGCGCGCTGCGCGCCAGGGCCGACTCGGCGGTCCGCCCCTCGGCTAGCGCCTCGTACGTCATGCTGGGCGCACCGAACGCATGCGCGAGCCGTTCGGTCGCGGCCATGAGGGCCCCCGGCACGGGGCTCAACCCGCGCACGCTGTCGTCCCACACGTGGGGCGCGCGCCAAAGAGAGACCGCGGCTGCCGCGCAGCCCAGCACCACCAGCCAGCGCCCCCGGCGCAAAACCGTTACGAGCGCACTGATGCGCTGGTCCCAGATCCGCAATCCCGCCCGCAGCGGCAACGCCGGCACCAGGACCGGAACGAGTACCCGCGCGGCCCACGCGGCAGCCACAAGCCCGGTGGCGGCGAACACGGCAAGTTCCACGAGCCCCGTAAGCCGCGACACCAGCAACGTCGCGAAACCCAGCACCATCGCCGTCACCGTCAAGGCCAGTGTCGACTGCACGCGCCGCGCCGCGGGCCGCACGGCGGCATCGGATCCGACATGCAAGAGCACGTACGCCGGATAATCCATGGCCACGCCGATCAGCATCGTCCCGAATCCGAGCGTAATGACGCTCACCACAGGAAACACCGCCGCCACGACCGCCGCCGCCGCCACACCGCCTGTCAACATCGGCACGAGACTCGCCCCGACTGCCCCCGCGCGCCGATAGACCAGGGCAAGCAGTCCCGTCACGAGGACTGCATCGATGAGGGCAAGCCCACGCGCCTGCGCCGCAATATGCCGGTTCGTGGCCACCGTGATCGCCGCCGTTCCCGCCACCTGCAGACGGTAACCCGCGTGCGGCAGGCTTGCCCATGCCGCCTGGATACGCGCCACCACGGCCCGCGCATGCCGGATCGCAAAACCGGAATGGTGCGTCACGGCAAGCAGCAAGGTGCTGCGGTTCGTGACCCAGACCCCGTGATGGACCGCCGGCCCCGCTTTCGCAAGCCATGGGCGGGCCGCCGCAAAGAACGCCCCCGTCGGATCACGCAGCAAGGCACCGGCCCCGAGACCCGCCGGCGACTCGAGGATCGTCACGAGGCGGACCAGATCCGTGCGCAAGGCGCCGGCGGTCCATGACTGCCGGGGCGCCAGGAGATACCGGTGCCTGCGCAAAAACCCGGCGATGGCCGGCGCCTGCCGCCGCGGGCCATCCGCCACCAGCGTAAAGAGCGGCCGCGCCGGACGCAGGGATCGCACGAGCCCGCCTGCGAGACGGCGCTGCCCCGCCGGCGTTCCGCCCCGGATCGCCATCAGCACCAGATGCGCGGCCCGCCCCTCCTGGAGGCCGCGCACCAGCGTCTGCTGGACCGGATCCTTCCCGCGCGGCAAAAACGCCGTCACGCTGCCCCCGAACTGCCCGTAACGCACGGTAAGCGCCACGATGAGGCCAAGCGCCGCCGCCCAGACGGCCGCCACCACCACGCGCGCGTTCACGGCGACAGCCGCATCACCGAAAAATCCCCTCCGGGCGCCACGGTCCGTACCTCGGTCGGCTCGCCATCGTGGCCGCGCACCTCGATATGGCGCAGGATCCGCGCCAGCACCGGCAGCCGTGGCACGAGCGAGAGCTGCCAGTGGCGCGCCGAACCGCGCAGGTGCACCGCGTAATCATGCAGCAACAGCGCCCGGTTGCCACTCAAAAGCCCCTCGAAACCGGACACGATCGCCATCACCTGCGGTACACGCCGGACCGGCACCCCGCGCTGTCCGTTGACATACAGGCGGCCATTGACGATACGGTAGCTCGCCTTGGTGGGCCGTTCCTGCTCCATGATAAGGGTGGCGGGCTTGCGGTATATGAGGCGGCCGGAGGTCTGCAGGGGCCGCGTCAGACTCGAAAGATGTGTGACCTGAACGAAATGCACCTCATGGTGCGCGTTGCGCGCCACGGCGCGCAGCAAGGCCGGCACCGTCCAGGTTGCCGCCATCGCAAGCGGGCTTGCCAGCAGCGCGAGCGTGCAAATCGCCCAGCGGGTGCGTTGACCAGAAATCATAAAAGTTGAACCAGTTGTCCGGCGCCATGCGGCAATATCGCTGAAGGCACGCCACATAACGCGCTCCGAGATCCTGGAGCCATTTGCGGCGCGCGGCTCCCTCGGGCGCGGGGGCAGCCAAGGGCTCAAATACTACCTCATAGTACGCGGCACCATCAACGGAACGCCGGTAGAGTGCGGCAAAGAAAAACACGGGTGCCCGCAGGCTGCCTGCAAGCCGCAGGGGCGCAAGCGGGAAGAGGCACTTGCGCCCGAAAAATTCCGCCGCGTAACCGGCCTGCGCCGCTGTCAGGCGATCGCCCATGATGCCGGCCAGCCCGCCTGCCGCGATGGTATCGCGCACACGCAAAAGCGCAAGCGGCCCGCCGAGACCCACGGTCGTCTCCGCAGCACCCGGATCGAGAACCGAGAGAACCTTATTCAATTTGCGCGAGACATTCTGCTCCATGATGATCTGCATCTTCAGACCCTCATGACGCAATCCCGCCGCCCGCGCCGCCTCGAAGCTGCCGAGATGCGCACCGAGCAGAACGCAGCCCTGCCCGCGGTCGAGCCATTCCTGAACCGCCTCGAATCCGCGCACGCGCAGCGGTGGCGCATCGCTGCGCCGGGCCAGCAGATAGACGCGATCGAGGATCGTGCGCGCAAACGTCAAGTAATGATTGAATAATAAGCGGGTCGTCGGCCGCTCGCCCTGGGCCTCGTAGTAGCGCGCGAGCGCCGTCCGCGCGCTGCCCGCCGTCGCATAGAAATAGAGCGTGATCGGCCACAACAAAAGTCCCGCAACGCGCCGCCCGCCCTTCAGGGCGATCGTGCGCATGAGCCCTATGAGCAGTGCACTGCCCCGTTCCCTCTGCTCAAACCAGTGCGCCGCCATGACCCCCCCGAAGCCGCGGTACCCGCAGGGTGCCCCGCGCCAGGATCTCCTCGCCGGCCCGCACCACAACCGTCACGCGTTCGTTTTCGATGGCGCCGAATGACGCACGCGCCGCGACATCCGGCCGCAGCGGTTTCAGCCACTTGAAACTCTCGACAGCGGTCACTTTGCGCCCGATCGCGTGCCGTTCGTATCCGGCAATGAGAGCATCGAGCAGCAAGGCCCCGGGGACCAGCGGGTCACCCGGAAAGTGATCGGCAAAAAACGCAAGCCTCGCCGGAAACAGCAGATCGAGCTGATGGGGCTGACGGTCATAGAGATCGACCAGTGCCGCCCGCGCCAGCTTGTCGATCCCGGGCGTACGCGGTAACGCCGCCACGCGATACACAGGGCGCGGCAAAAACACCGGATCGACGTGATCGCGCAACGCCGCGCGGATTTCCTCCTCCCTGCGCTCGCTCACCACGAACGCACACAGCCGCTCGGCCTCCTTCTCCCCGCGCTGCGGCGCAAAGAACACCCCGTCTTGCACGCCATCGATGCCGCGCAAAATCTCGTTTAGCATGGGCAGCGTCGTCGTCTTGCCCGCCACCAAAACCAGATCCGCATGGCGTCCCCGCCACAGAAAGTGGTCATCCCCCATCCGCTCGACGTGATCCTGGAGTACCACGGGCGCGTCGAGGTGACCCCCTTCGATGCGGGTTGTGTCGCCATCGCCCACGAGCCGCAAACCGCGGTAGAGATGCCAGGCCGCGCCCGCAACCGTGCGCCTCGATGCGATGGAGCCCATCTCGGTGGCTCCGTAAATCTCTTCGACCGGCGCCTGCAGGAGTTCTTCGGCCCGGCGCGCAAGCGCCTCGCTCAAGGGAGCCGTCGAGCAGATGACGCCGGCGAGCACAGGCCATGTAACGCCGCTTTCGGCGAGCGCACTCAGATGCAGGGGGCTCGTGACGAGCCGGCGCGGCGCTGGCAGTTCGGCGAGCAGAACGCCGATGTCGGCCGGCAGCAGCGGCCGCCTCGCATGCACGAAGGTGCGCCGCCGCAAAGGCAGCATGATGGTCGTCTCGAGACCATACATGTGCTGCGGCGGGACCGTACCGAGTAGCGCACTGCCGTCGATGGCGAAGCGCTCAGCCGCGAGATCTGCGCCCATGACGAGGGAGCGCCACGTCTTGTCGTGCCCGGCCGGCACCCCGGTGCTGCCGGAGGTAAATGCCCGCACGGCGATGCAATCGGGCGCAATCATGGGATTATGGGCAGAGAAACCCGTCTGACCGGCGTCGGTGTAGGCCACTGCGCGCGGCATTCTTGGCGCCGGACCGTCAGTCAGCACAAACGCATCCCGGTTGCTGCCAAGGAGCTGCGCGAGCGTCTCTGCCGCACTGTTTGGCGCAAGCCACGTGGTGCGGCCAAGCGAGAGTGCCGCGCCGAGACCGACCAGGAAACGGTAGCGGTCGGCGCATACGTTGACGAACGGGCCCGCCGGCACGCGCGCCGCAAGGTGCGCGACGTCGGCGAGATACGCGCCAACCGTGACGGCGCGTCCTTCATGCCAGGCGATGGTCCGCTCCGCTTGCGCGAACCCGACAAGCTCCCATCCGCTCACGGTCTGTCTTTGGCGAACCAGCAATACCGCTCCCTGAAAAGCGCGGCGATCACGGCCCCAAGAGACGGGAGTTTCCAGATGCGTGAAAACCGCAGCCGGCGGTAGAAGTGCTCCGCGAAGAAGAAACCAAGCGGCAGGAAATCGAACGCGACCCGGCCACCCATCCCGTATGTGCCGCGCGGAGCGAGCGCAACCAGGAGGTTGACGATCATGAGAGCCGCCAGGACACCCACCCAGATCTCCGTCAATCCGCGTGTATAGCGGGATTCGTCGGCGGTAAGTTCCGCACCCTTGGCGCGCTCGGCAATCCGCGTGATAAAGGGTGTCTGGGCGAGCGAGCAGGCAAACGTCTGCGCCACATAAAGGAGCGCCATCGATTCACCGAGCAAAAGGACGATGGCCATGGGGGCAAGCCCCCGCCAGGCGGCCGCCGCGCACACGGTACACCCGAAAGCGGCGGCTACACACCGCGCGTTCACATGCCCGTCCGGCGCGCGGCAATCACGGCTGCCAGCGCGCGCAGTGACGAAAAGATCGTCTGATTGTCCGGGTCGTCGGCACGCAGCTCGACACCGTACTGCTTGGATACCGCCAAGGCAATCTCCAGCATGTCGATGGAATCCAGGCCGAGACCTTCACGAAAGAGCGGTGCATCCGGCGCGATCGCCGCGGGATCCTGCGACAGATTGAGACTCGTCACCAGCATAACCGCCAGCTCGCGCTCGAATTCGGTTTGTTCGGTCATCGGTCTTCCGTATTTCCTCTCACCACCCCATGAGGGTCGCATAGTTTCATGAAATCCAACAAGCGGCGTCAGGCAGGATGCGCGAACACCCACACCACCGCGACACCGCACAGGAAGGTGCTCGAAGCCTTCAGCAGGGGACTATCGCGGAACACGGCCGCCCCGTAGTAGCGGTAACGCGCAAATGCCGTGAGTGCGTAGCGCCCGAAGTGCCGGGTGACGCTGCCGGTTGCGCGCGCCCCCGCGTAACCGCCGGCGGCATGATACCGGGAGCGGCCGGGTATCGCATAGGCGGGTGGCACATTAAAGAAAAAGCCGTTTTCGCCGCGCGTACGCCATACGGGGCCAACCCCCAGGGTCAACTGATAGCGGGACGCGGGGCGGCTCTGCCATTCGACGAAAGGACCGCCGCCGGCGCCGACGGTGTCCACATGGGCATTCGGCAAAATGGCGATTCGAAAGCGGCTGTGGACGCCCACGAATGTCTGCAGGTCAAAGGGGTGCCAACGGAGCCTGTACAGGACTTCCGGTCCGGCCGCCAGCGTGGCCGGCAGCTGCGGCATGCCGCGGCGGGCATCCGGCGTCCCCGCGGGCGTCGGCGGCGAGGCGTTGGCGGCTACGCCAAATCGCCAGCGCGACTGCGCAGAGGGCCGGATCCGCAGCCGGTTGCGCTTCAAATGCAAAAGCCGCGTCCTGTAGGAGATATCCGGATAGGGGTAGACGAAAAAGGATTCCGAATCGGCACCCGGATAGGCCGGTGCCGCAAACGCCGCCACCCCCATCCCGATCTGCCATATGCCGCGCGCCCCCCAGGCGGGCGCGGCCATGAAGATCCACAGCACCCCCGCCGCAAGACCCCGCCGCCTGCCCACCCCGGATCGGTGCACGTCAGGCGCAGTCCACGGCCAGGGCTTCGATCTCGACCAGGAGCTCGGCCCGGCAGATGGCGCTCGCAAGGACGAGCGTCGGCGCCTTTCCCCAGGGATCGGGCAATCGCGGGACCGCCTGTCCGGGGCGCACATACACCTTGATGGCCTCGATCCGCGGCGCCGCAAGGCCGCCTGCCTGCAAGACCGCATCGAGATTGCGCACCGTTTCGCGGCACTGCGCATCCGCATCGCCTGCATGGTGGCTTGCGTGGCCGACGATCGCGGCGGTGCCCGAAATGAAGAGATAGCGGCAATCGCCATCGACCCGCATGGCGCGCGTGAAATCGGGCGGCTGCGGACCATAGTCCGGCGGATAGTGGAATGCGGATATCTGGCGTGGATTTTCAATGGGCGCGCCGGGCGTGCGGCGGGCCAGCGCATAGAGATACAGGCCGTCGCCGTCGCAACCGATGGCGGTCGCCGCCGGCCGGTGCCGGCCGGCGGCCAGATAGCCGGCAAGCGCCGCGTGACGGCCCCGGTTGAAGCGCCGGTAGCGCTCGAGCTCTTCTTCCTTGTCGTTGATGCCCGAAAAGTACTGCCATACCCGGACGAGATGCGGGTAGCCGCGCGCGTCCAGGACCGCCAAAAGTTCCCGGTAGGCCGCGTAAGCCGCGGTCTCGATGTCCCGGCCGGCATCGACCGCAATGGCCGCAAACAGCCATTGCCCATCGTCTGCGCAGGTAACGTCCCCCACGCGGCCGGCCGTCACCCTGCCCCCGCGCCAGACTTCGACCAGACCGCCCTGTGCCGCAATCGGTACGGTAAGCGCCGCGGCCGCATGCGCACCGCCGCCAAAACCGACGACGCCCAGCACATCACCGCCTTCCTGTAGCGATTCGACGAGGTCCTTGGGATAATAGCCAACCGATAACGACACGCTGCGCAGCCCCTGACTGACGACAACCCCTGACCCATGACAGGCAGCCCGACAAAACGGCGCACCACGCGGATCCCGGTCCGGCGCCTATGATAGCAAGAGATCCACGGCGCGTATTCCACCTCGCCAACGCCGCTACCGGCGCCCTTCTCGGCTGCGGTATTAGTCATATCCTGCCTTTGTTGCCGGCCGCCGCCGGCGCGGCCGGCCTGCAGGCGGCCCTCGCCGCCGCCTGCCTCTGCCCCCGCTGCGCCTGGGTGGGCGCCAACGTGACGCGCGGACCCGCCCGCGGCGCCGTCGCGCTTACCTTCGACGACGGGCCCGACCCTGTACTCACCCCGTGGATCCTGAAGGCCCTCGACGCCGCCGGCGCCCAGGCCAGTTTTTTCTGTGTCGGCGAAAAGGCGCGCCGCCATCCCGGCCTCATACGCGCCATCCGTGACGCCGGCCACAGCATAGAAAATCACAGCGACCGTCATCGCTACAGCTTCGCCGCGTTGCCGCAGACCGCCATCGCCCGCGAGGTGCGCACCGCCCAGCAGACACTGACCGCGCTGGCCGGACAGGTGCCGCTTTTTTTTCGGGCGCCCGCCGGCTTTCGTAATCCCTGGCTTGCGCCCGTGCTCGCCGCCCACGGACTGCGCTACGTATCCTGGTCGCGGCGCGGCCTCGACACCATAGACCCGCGGCCCGAGCGCGTGCTTCGCCGGCTCGTGGCGGCCATCCAGGAAGGCGATATCCTGCTTTTGCACGACGGCGCAGGCGCCCGCGATCACAAGGGAGCGCCCGTCCTCTACGCGGTACTGCCCCCGCTGCTGGCCATTGCCCGGGAGCGCGGACTCGCGGTCGTCGGCCTGCCCGCATTGCTTGGCTAAAGGGTTGTACAGGCTTCTTCAGGATTTCTCGCCGGGCGTTGCGAACTCAGCGGCGTTCAGGCTGCGCGGTTCTTCGACGACACCTTCGAGAACGGCAATTTCCTCCCCGTCCGACCCGGCGAGTTCGCGGAACTTGCGCGCCTGCGGCAGGACCCGCCCTTCGAGGGTACCAACGGTCTTGTTGTAGCTTTCCACCGCCGCGCGCAGCCGCACCCCGGTTTCCGCCCAGCCCTTGCCCAGGAGCGCAATGCGCCGGTAGAGCTCCTTGCCCAGAAGGGCGATCTCCTCGGCGTTACGCGTCATGCGCTCCTGCTGCCAACCAAAGGCCACCGCGCGCAAAAGCGCGATCAGCGTGGTGGGACTGGCCGGAATCACGCGCTGATCCACCCCGCATTCGATCAGCTCGGGGTCCTCCTGCAAGGCGGCACTGAAGAACACCTCGCCCGGAACGAACATGACCACGAATTCGGGTGCCGCCGGAAACTGTTCCCAGTAATTCTTGCGCCCGAGCAGAGACAGGTGCGCGCGCACCTGCTGGGCATGCCGCTTGAGCGATACGACGCGCTCCCCCTCCTCCTCGGCCTCGATGGCGGTGAGGTAGGCATCGATCGGCGTCTTGGCATCGACCACCACTTGCCGTCCGCCCGGCAGGCGCACGATGAGATCCGGCCGCAGGCTGCGTCCCTGCCCATCCTCCGTCGTGTACTGTTCCACGAAGTCGCAATGATCGAGCATGCCGGCCAATTCCACCACGCGCCTCAGCTGCAGCTCACCCCAGCGCCCGCGCGCGGCCGGCTGCCTGAGCGCCTTGACGAGATTGGCGGTCTCCCGCTGTAACCGCGGCAGATGGCCTTCGACGAGGGAGCGCACCTGCTCGGTGAGCAGCTGATAGCTGCCTTCGCGCTTGCGCTCGATCTCGCCCATGAGACTGTCGACGCGGCCCAGCTTCTCGAGCACCGGCCCGATGAGATGGGCGATGGCCGTTTCGCGCGCCCCGAGATCCGCCTGCGCGGTCGCCGTCATTTGCGCGAAGCGTTGCTCGGCGAGCGACAAAAAGAGATCGTTATTGCGCGAGAGCGCCTGCTGCGACAGACCGGCGAAGGTATCGGCCAGGGCCGTACGCGCCGCCTCCAGCGCCTGCATCCTCTCCTCGGCGCTGCGCATCTCATGGCGCAGGCGCTCCTCGAGCCGCATCCGCTCGAGCTCGGCGGCATGCACACGCTGTCCGGCGTCCTGCAACTCCTGCGTGCGCGCCGAAAGCGCCGCCTGCGCCGCGCCGAGCGCGCGCCGTGCATGGCGCAGCCGCTGCCCGAAAAGTCCCGCCACACCCCCAAAAAGCGCAAGACCCGCCGCCAGCCAAAGATCCATCATGACAGGGCGTCTCTCTGGTCTTCCCAGGAACGGACGACCGGTTCGAGCAGTGCCAGGACCTCACCGAGCCGCTGTCCGCGCTCGGACAACCGGTAGGAGACCTGTGGCGGCACCGTGGCCTGGCAGGCACGCACCACGAAACCGGCCGCGGCCAGGCGCCGCAGGCGCTCCGTGAGCAGCCGGCTGGAGATGCCGGGAATGGCACGCTTCAATGCCCCAAACCGCAGTTCACCCTGCGTTTGCAGCGTCCACAGCACATGGGTGGTCCAGGGTCCGGCGAGCAGCCGCAAGACGGCGTCGACCGGACACGTGGGAGACCCGGACCGGGGGGAAGCTGGCGTGGGCGCGGCAGTATTCATAGTTACTTTATAGTACCTACTTCCCATTTATAACTGCAAGCGGTTAGATAAGGGCCCTCTACCAACAAGAAACCAACCCATCTCTAGGAGGTCTCCGTGAGCAAGATCCTCATCCTCTATTACAGCACCTGGGGTCACGTCGAACAAATGGCACAGGCCGTCGCCGAGGGCGCCCGCAAAGTCGCCGGCACAACCGTCGACATCAAGCGCGTGCCGGACGTACTGCCCCCCGACGTGCTCGCCACCATGCACGCCAAGACCGACCAAAAAGCGCCCATCGCCAAACCCGAAGACCTTGCCAGCTACGATGCGATCATCTTCGGCACACCGACCCGCTTCGGCAACATGGTCGCGCCCATGCGCAGTTTCCTCGATGCCACCGGCGGCCTGTGGCGCGAAGGCAAACTGATCGGCAAGGTCGGCAGCGTGTTCGTCAGTACCGCCACCCAGCACGGCGGCCAGGAAAGCACGATCCTGTCGTTCCATGTGAACCTCCTCCATCACGGCATGATCATCGTCGGCACCCCCTATAGCTGCACGGGTCTCATGAAGATAGACGAGGTCACCGGCGGATCTCCCTATGGCGCCGGCACCTTGTCCGCCGGCGATGGCAGCCGCATGCCCTCGGCCAATGAGCTCGAAATCGCCCGCTTCCAGGGTGAACATGTCGCACAGATCACGGGCCGCCTGACGCGCGCGTGATCCGCCGCCGCGCCTTCGCTCCCGCGACATGCCCCCAAGGGCCGGCCTACAGACCGGCCCCTTGTCCGCGTCCGCCCGCCTTCAGGCCCGCCGGACGGGACTTGCCCATGAGGGGCAACCAACGCGCCGGCGAAGGCCGCGGCTTTCCCTATGGGCCTCGCGCATGGAAATTTTCCCCGTCTGCCGCGCCGGCAACCTGCGCCATCGCAACGGCATGAAGGGCCACCGCAATCCGCGCAGATCCCGTGCACCGCATGCGCGCCCGCACGCACCGCACGCGCCTTCGCGCGACGCCTGCGCCCTGCTTCTTGCCAACGGCCCGCCCGCGCAAGGAGCCAGGACACCGGGGCACGGCCGCAAACGAAACAGCCTGTCGTTGCCGCCACGCGCGTTCCACGCGGGATGGCACCACATCCTGCGGCAGTGTCCGTGACTTCGAAAAGAAATGCGGTACAATAAATTTTGCTGCATGCATCCGTTTCGGGATTTTAAGGGGGCCCGGCCGGATATTGGGCAATCGCCGCAACAGGCATCCGGACGTTCGGCAAATCGGCAGGGCATCTTTGCATTTCATAAGTCCTGCGGCCCCGGCCGCCGGTCGTTTCCAACGAAATAATAACGAGAGCGTCGCCTCCGCCATTGCGTCCTCAGACTGCCAGACACGCTGCGCCACACAGCCGGTGGTGGCCGGGAACCCATCGATGAGCGCCCCTGCGCCCGCAGGCCGGCCGGCCGGGACTCCCAGGTGCCGCGCGGCCCTCGCCGCGGCCCTCGTCACGCTTCTTGCCGGATGCGTACCCGCACCGCGCCATCCGCTTCTGAAACCACGCACACGCGCGCCGCATGTGCGCATGGCCGCCGCCGGCCACGGATCCGGGCAGTGGCCGCAGACACACTGGTGGCGCGCCTTCGGCGATGCTTCCCTGAATCACCTCATCACCATGGGTCTTGCCGCGAGCGGCACCCTGAAGGCCGCCCTCGCGCGCGCACGCGCCGCGCAGGCCGCCATCGGCGTGGCCGGCGGCGCGATCGGGCCGCGCCTTGCCGCATCCGGCTCCGTGTCCCGGCAACGCGCCTCGGCCACCGGCCTTACGCCACCGCCATTCGCGGGAGCGACCGTCGACTACGCGGATCTTGGCCTTACGGGTCACACCGATCTGTCCTGGTGGGATCGCCCGCATGCAGCCCTGCGGGCGGCCGTGGGACAAGCGCGCGCCGCCTGGGCGCTTGGTGCCGAAACGCGCCTTTTGGTCAGCACGCAGATTGCGCAGACCTATTTCATGCTTGGTAAAGCCGGCGACGATCTGCGCCTCGACCGCGCGGCAGCCATCGTGCGCAACCGCCTGGCCCGCTTGACGGCCGCCCGCTATAAAGCGGGCATCGCAAGCGCCATGCGCTACGAGGCCGCCGCCGACGCCCGGGCCACGGCGGCCCGCCACCTGGCCGGAGCGCGACTCGCCGTGGCCCGGCTGAAGCTTGCGCTGGCCGCCCTCGTCGGCCGCGGCCCCCGCTACAGTGCCCGCATCGCGACCCCGCACGACCTGCCGGTGCACCGCTTCCACGCACCCGCCAGGCTGCCGCTCGAACTGCTCGCCCGGCGGCCGGATCTGCGCGCGCGCTACTGGGAGGTACAGGCCGCCTCCGCCGGCGTCATTGCCGCGAAGGCCGGCTATTACCCGGACATCTCCCTTGATGCGGGCCTTGCCTTCCAGACCATCTCCCTTGCCAGCCTCATCAGTCCCGCGAACATCACGGCAGCCATCGGTCCTGCCATCCATCTGCCGCTCTTTGACAACGGGGCGCGGCGGGCCCGCCTGAGCGGCGCACGCGCCCGCTACGATACGGCAGTCGCCCTCTACAACAAGACCATCCTCGATGCGAGCAGCGAGGTCGCGCGCGCGCTCGCATCCCTTGCGGCAGCGCACCGCCAGGAGCAGTTTGCAGCGGCCGCCTGCCGGCATGCGCGGCTTGGCTACCGCCTCGCCATGGCGCGCTTTCACGCCGGCATCTATGGCCCGATCCCGGCCCGCGCATCGCGGCTTGGCGTGCTCGACGCCGAACAGGACCTCATCGCCGCCCGCACCCGCGTGCTTCTCGCCGATCTCGCCCTCGTCGAGGCGTTGGGCGGCGGCTACCACGACCAGACCTAGGACACGCCGATGAACGCTTCCCCACAGGCAGCGCGCCCTGCCGCCAACAAGCGCAAGAGAGCGCTCCTTGGACTGCTCGCGCTCTTCCTTGCCATCGGCGCAGGCTATGTCCTGTACTGGCTCCTCGTCGGCCGCTTCTATGTCTCGACGGACGACGCCTATGTGCGGGGCAATCTGGTGGCGATCACTGCGCGCGTGTCCGGCACCGTCGAAACCATCCGGGCCGATGATACGGATCGCGTCCACCAAGGGCAGGTACTGATCGTGCTCGACCCGACCGATGCGCGCATCCTCCTGCAAACCCGCGAAGCCGCTCTCGCGGCCGCCATCCGCAATGCACGCGCCACGCGGGCGCGCCTGACCGCCCTGCGCGCGCAGGCACAAGCCGCCTACAGCCTTTATGCAAAAGCGCAAGGCAAGGTCCGCCGGCGCGCCCATCTCGCGGTGCTTCACGCCATCTCCGCCGAGACCTGGCAGGACATGCAGGCGAATGCGCAGGCGCTTCATGCCCGCTATCTGTCCGCACGGGCGCAGGCCCGGGCGCTGGCCGCCATCATCGGGCACGGGCCCATCGCGCGGCTGCCGTCGATACGCATCGCCGCAGGCGGTGTCGTGTCCGCCTACACCGCCCTTGCGCGCTGCGTCGTCCGCGCGCCGGTGAGCGGCTACGTCGCCAAGCGCAGCGTGCAGCTGGGCGAGCACATCGCCCCCGGACAGCCGCTCATGGTCGTCATTCCGCTTCATCACCTGTGGATCACGGCCAACTTCAAGGAAGACGATCTGGGCGCATTGCGCATCGGCCAGCCGGCGGCCGTGGTAACGAGTCTCTACGGGGATTCCGTCAGCTACCATGGACATCTGATCGGCATCGGCGCCGGTACCGGTTCGGCCTTCTCGATCCTGCCGCCCAACAACGCAAGCGGCAACTG
>JAJYDN010000058.1 GCA_021777535.1 Pseudomonadota bacterium | reverse complement strand
ACACCGCTACCAGGCGAAGAACGGCTCGCGGCTGGTACGATCGCTGACAGCACATAGGCCCGCGGTAGCGGCGCCGATGGCGCCCTAACCGCGGAATCCGTCATCATTGGGACCACGCCGGCAAGCGGCGCGCACCGGCGGAGAACTGTCAATCATGTTGAGTCCTGCGGCGATGCCGGGGAGATCGCCGCGGTCATCCGCGGCTAGCAGTGAAGCAGCCCACACGAGCGGCGTCATCGTAGCCGGATCACCATCATCCGTCGTGGTACGGCGGACGGCATCGATCGATTCGCGCACCGACACGCCACCCTCCCATAGCCCAGCCGTCCAGAGGATGGCGGAGATCCGATTTGCAACGGACCGGCGGTAGCGATTGTAGACCCCGGCCATGCGCCGGCGCGGTTGGTTGTCATCGATCTCCGGATCGGGTGCGATGGCCATGTCGCGCACCGCCTGAAACAGTACCGCTATCGTCGCGTTTTCCGTCAGTCGAGATTCCCGGCAACCGGCTGCCTCTGAATCCCCCATGGAAATACCCTCCCTATTTCTCCGATGTCTCTACGATACGGATTTCGGGCGCGACGCGAAGCTGCACCCGGCAGGGCGCACCAAAAGAAAGGGGGGGCCAAGCCCCCCCCTTTCTCCTGTCAGCGCCCGATCCGATCAGCCACCCAACCCCGCAAACGGGCTGTCGTCGTCATCCTCCTGCGCCTGCGTCGCGGCGCCCTGCCCCTCGCCCTCTCCGGCCTCCGCTTTTGCCTCGCTCGCCTCGTCCGGCTGATAGTCCTCGCGGACCAGGTACTCAGGCATGCGAAGCGGCTTGCCGTCGCGGCCCGGAATGGCCGTCAGCAGATCCTCCTGGCGGCTCAAGAAGACGCCCGTCACCCAATCATGCTCCGCCCCCTTCATGACATTCGGCATGCGGGGGTCCGGCTTGCCGGGCGAAAATTCGACCACCGCATGGGTGCCGATCATACCGCTGTACGCGCCGTTTTCTGGGTCCCGGGTGTCACGCAGCAGGCCGTGCAGGTAGTACATGGCGCGACTGTTCGCCTCGCGCGTGCCCTCCTCGCCGGTTTTCAGCGTGAGGCCCAAGACACCCTTTTGGCTCGCGGGATAGGCATCCCCCACGAGCACGTCCAGGGCCGCGTTCGGGAAGTCCTCCTTAAACGCCCCGACATAGGCCGCGAGGTCTTCGGCATTCAAGGGGCGCTTGGCTTCCGCATTGTAGGAGACGACCGGGCCCACGCCGAGGATCTCGCCGTCTTCGCCGACTGCGCGCACGGTGACGGCCAGCTGCGGCTTCACCGGACGCTTCTCGCCCTCTTTGAAAGGCGCGTTCTGCTTGGCGATGCGGGCGGCGAGCGCCGCCATGGCCGCCTTGTCGTCGGCGGCCACGGGCGCGCTGTCCCACACGATCACGCGCTGCACCTCATTGCGGAATCCCGCGACCGTCACAAAGCCCTGACGGACCTTATCGGGATTGGGCGTTGCCGCATGGATCCAGTTGGCGAAGAGCTTCGGGTTCTTCTTGTTCAGAAACTCGTTCAACAGCGTATCGCGGGCGGCGGCCGTGCCGTTTACCGGTTTGCCGAACACGACCGCGTGCTCGAGAATGATGCGTTGATGGACCTTCTGCTCCTTGCCGTCGACTATGACCGTCATGGGATTCAGCCGCTCGGCCGCGCGCTCGTCGATATGGTTGCCCTCCCACACCGCCTTTTTCTGGACTGGGCGCTCGGCGCTTTTCTTGAAGACGCCCACGGCGAACATCCGGGCATCGCCGGGCAGGCGACAGATCATCTCCTGGGTCTCGGGATTCACCGACACGACTTCGGCGACGATGTTGTATTGCGTACCGCCGGTCCCGCCCGGCTTTTTCGCCTGCAGGAACGCGGGACGGCTCTTCGTAGCTTCACTCATACATCCTCCTTCCTGTGCCTCTGGCACGTTAGTGTTGCGCAATGACCGGCCCGAAGGACCGGATAATGGACGATAGGCCGGCCTTGTTCGGCAGGCCGACCAGGTAATGGGTTTGCCCGTTTGCGGATCGCCAGGACAGCGTCGGTGTGCCCAGATCCGCGCCGCCGTGCAGAAAGACCTTCATGTTGGCGATGAGCTTGGCCGTCTCTTGTGGGCGCACGCGACGGGGCGCCCCACCCTGCTCCTTCGCCACGTTAAAATGCGTCTCGTTGGCGACAAGGACCTTCAGGCCCCCCGCGAGGATCGCATCGGCGCGGGCCGCGGACCCCGGATGCAGGATCGCCACCGGGATCCAGTCGACGCGCACGTGGTCGACCTTCAGAAGCGCGCGATCCGCTTGCAGGCGGCCGTAGAGGTGATGGCAGAAAATGCAGTCCGGATCGAAATACACGTACAGCGTGTGACGGGCGCCTGTCCGGTATTGCAAAATCCCCGTCGTGGCCTCCCGGGTGGCCCGCCAAAAGGCCTGGTGGCTCAGGACGGCCACCGGCACCGGGAGACTGCCGGGGGACGCGCCTGGCGCCGCTGCCGCCGTCTGGCCGCCCTGTGCCGCCGGCAGCATATGCGCCGCCTGCGCCACGCGGCGCGTCACATTGACGCCCCGCCGGTTCAGCACGGCGCCGATGAAGAGATAGCGGCCATGGGGGGACACCCATGCGACCGTGCCGGGGCCACCCGGGCCCGCGGCCGCCCTGACGCGCACCGGTGTCCATCCTCCAGGCGCGGCGCCGTCATGAAGCCGCGCGAAGGTGCCGGTCAAGGCGCCCGCGAACCGGGCGCGGCCGCGGCTCGCTTCGTGGACCAGTCCGGCGACGGCTCGCGGCGCAAGAGGCCCTTGTGAAGGATCGCCCGCGGCAAGCGACTGCGCCGCGAGTACGCCCAGCGCCGCGCAAAAGCCGATCGCGGAAGCCGCTGGGAGACATGCGGCCAGCGCATAGATAGCGATACGGACGGTGCCTCGCGCCCGACCGGACTCGTTGCGGGTGGTCAGGCGGGAACGCGGATAATCCTTTATGCGGTCGACGTACACGAGGTGTTTGCCCTGTGTCTGTGTGCTATGTATTATACTATACCACGCCATCGAGCCGCGCAATGCGTGGCGCGACCCCCTCATGCCGGAGGCACCCCTGATGAAATATCTCGTTGAATACGTACTCCCCTACGAGCACATCTGCCGCATCGGAGTCGAGGCGGACTCCGAAGAAGCGGCTTGCGCGAAGGCACAGGAACGATTCGATAATGGAACACTCTGGGATGATGCGCCCGATATGCCGCTCCTATACGACGATTACGAGGAAGTGGAGGGATGCGCGCTCGAGTTCCGCGCGACCGAATGCGAGGGTGGCCGATATCCAGAGCCGGATGCCTCTGTGAAGACCCTGCAGCGCCGGAATTGGGCCAGTCGCGCAGCCGAACTCCTGATCGAGGCCTACCGTCGGGCGGAGGAAGGCCATTGCGTGGATTGGTCGGATCTCGACGAGGCATACCGAACCGCCCTTCTCTCCACCGGCCATGCGGCCGACACGGAGGGAATCGACCCCGACAGCGGGGCGGCCGACACGGAAGAGAGCGGCCTTTCGCCGCGTTGATCCCCCTTCTTTCCGGCCAAGGTGACAGACGGTGCGTGTCGTCCTATACCCTAGGGCATGTCAATCACCGTTTTTTTACGGTGCTGGCCCCCATTTGATAACATCCGAATCGTCCGGCATGAATGTGGCCCGCATTGTAGCGACGAAAATTTCGGCCTGTTCCACCATCGCCATCGCATCAACGGGCTCGACAGAATCCCCGGTGTAGTCCGCCATCAGCCTGATTTCATGCGCCCGATTTAAGAGGCGGCCAACCTCTTTCGGCACTGGGCCGTTCTTGACAAGGTAATTGCCAAAGGCCCCGATCAGACCGCTATGGGTACGACTAATATCCGACTCGACTGATGCACCGGATGCCAGCAACGCCGCGCGAGCGGCGTCAAACATGGCGTAGTAGGCACGGTTGGCTGCGCCGTCCATATCATCGCGTTCAAGTAAAGCGCGCGCCGACGAACATGCTGTGTCGGCCTTCGCCATTAATGATTCCGGCGTCAATTGCCGATTGCTCACAGCCGGACCCCTTCACGGTCAATGTTGCGCAGCAGTGTCGGGTTCGAGTAGTCATCGGGGTGCTCCCACTCATCAAGCCAGATTGGAAGTGGTGAAATGAGGATGCCGGTTTCGAGTAAGACATCAAAGGCGACGTCTGCCATGTCCAGCTTGGTGGGTAAAAAGCGCTGATGGTTGCCGCGCAATAGAACGGCCACATCCGCATCGCTGTCCGGGTGGTGCGTGCCACGCGCACGGCTGCCATAGACGATGGCGTCCGCCATGTCATAGCGACCTGCGATTAAGACGAGGAAGCGCCTAATGGCTTCCTCGGTGTCGTGGTCAATACGGTTCATGCAAACCCCCACAATGCCGCCACTAATGTGGCAGACGACAAAAGCGTACCAGATTTTGTGTTGTATTGGATGTACGCGGACAGTTGACCTCGATCATGTGTGCGAGCGGGTCCACCACAAAAACATCCTTCAGGTGGGGCATCCTGGCCTGGGACCGCCACGCGGAAACACCAGAGTGGGTGTACGGATCCGAGCGTTTTTTGTCCGAGCCCTGGTTTGCGGCATCGGATACGCCCGGATTGCGCCCACTTCTGTTGCTGGAAAGCCCGGTCATGTTCCGGCGCCGCAACCTCTTCGTGAGCATAAATGCCCTCGAGCGCGCCCGCCGATAGGTTTCCTCCGAGGCAAGGTCTCTGTTGAGGCCTTGCCGTGGCCGGCGCCCATCCGAATGCCTTGGCAACCATACGCCATCTTTGACAAAGGCTGGAAAAACTCGCCGGTTTCGGGTATAGGATGGTGCGCGACCAGAATCGGGGGGTGAAAGATGGCCAGCGGAAAGTTACTGCGGCAACTCATCAAATCCGGCGCGCAAGGTGATACCGCGGTTTTTCGTTTAGCATCCGAGGCGGTCATCAAGGAAGAGCGGGAGAAGAACCACCACCTGCTCGCCAATGATCTTGAGCGCTTACTCTACGGCAGCCAGACCACTACCGGGGACAGTGTTCGCCAGTTGCACAGCCTTCCTGGCCTACCGACTAACAAGGATAACGGGCTTGCCCTGCTTGAAGCACGAGGTGTCGTGCGCGAGGAGAAAGACATCA
>JAJYDN010000031.1 GCA_021777535.1 Pseudomonadota bacterium | reverse complement strand
TGCGGATACAGTCTCGCCGAGCTCGAGCCGCGTATTTTTTCGTTCAACAATCCTGCCGGCGCCTGCCCGGAGTGCGACGGACTCGGTGTCCGGCAGTTTTTCGATCCGGATCGCCTTGTACAGGACCCCAGTTTGAGTCTGCCGGCCGGCGCCATCCGGGGATGGGACCGGCGCAATCCGTTTTATTTCCAGATGCTCGAGGGGCTTGCCAAGCACTACGGGTTCGATCTGGAAACGCCGTTTTCACATCTCAACAAGAAAATCCGTGACGTGATCCTGTATGGAAGCGGTGACGAGGCGATCAGTTTTTCCTATGCCGACCACGGTCGCCGCCACCGCCGCAGGCATCCCTTCGAGGGCGTGATCCCCAACATGGAACGGCGCTACCGGGAAACGGAATCGGCCAGCGTCCGGGACGAGTTGTCGCGCTTCATCGGTTCGCGCCCGTGTACGGCGTGCGCCGGCAGCCGGCTGAAGATCGAGGCGCGCAACGTCTTCATTGCCGGCCACGCCATCCATGAGGTCACCGAACTGCCGATTCAGGAGGCCCATGCCTTTCTCGGCCGGCTGCTGCTCGAAGGACAGCGGGGCGTCATCGCCGCCAAGATCGTCCACGAGATTACGGCGCGCCTGAAGTTCCTCATCAACGTGGGCCTCGATTACCTTACGCTCGCCCGTTCCGCAGAGACGCTTTCAGGCGGGGAGGCGCAGCGCATCCGGCTGGCCTCGCAGATCGGCGCAGGCCTCGTCGGCGTCATGTATGTACTCGATGAGCCGTCCATCGGCTTGCACCAGCGCGACAATGGGCGTCTGCTGGCGACACTCGAGGCGCTGCGCGACATGGGCAATACCGTGATCGTCGTCGAGCACGATGAGGAGGCGATCCGTGCCGCCGACCATGTCGTTGACGTGGGACCGGGCGCGGGCGTGCATGGTGGCCGCATCGTGGCCGAGGGCGCGCCGGCGGATATCATGGCGAACCCGGCTTCCCTTACCGGCCGCTATCTGGTGGGCGCCGAGGCGATCCCGGTACCGGCGGCACGCCGGACGGGAAAGGCCTTTCTCACGGTCATGGGCGCGCGTGGACACAATTTGCAGGATGTGGATGTGGCGATCCCGGTCGGTACACTCACGTGCGTCACGGGCGTGTCGGGCTCGGGCAAGTCGACACTCATCAACGACACGCTCTATCCGGCCGCGGCCAACACCCTGAACGAGGCGCGGCGCGAAGTGGCGCCCCATCGCCTCATCGAGGGTCTCGAACATTTCGACAAGGTCGTCGATATCGACCAGAGTCCGATTGGCCGCACGCCACGTTCCAATCCGGCCACCTATACGGGTCTTTTTACGCCGCTGCGGGAGCTCTTCGCGGCGACCGCGGAGGCACGTGAGCGCGGTTTCGGGCCAGGGCGGTTTTCCTTCAATGTACGCGGGGGGCGCTGCGAGGCGTGCGAGGGGGACGGTCTCGTCAAGGTGGAGATGCATTTTCTGCCGGACATGTACGTTGCCTGTGATGTATGCAAGGGCATGCGCTACAACCGGGAGACGCTGGAGGTGCACTATAAAGGCAAGACGATTCATGACGTCTTGCAGATGACCGTCGAGGAGGCCCTCGGGTTTTTCCATGCGATGCCCGTCATCCGGCGCAAACTCGAGACGCTCACCGACGTGGGCCTTAGTTATCTGACGCTCGGCCAGTCGGCTACCACCCTGTCTGGCGGCGAGGCCCAGCGTATCAAGCTTGCGCGCGAGCTATCGAAGCGGGACACGGGCCGCACACTCTACATCCTTGACGAACCGACTACAGGCCTGCATTTTCACGACATCCGCCAGCTTCTGGATGTTCTGCATACCCTTACGGATCGCGGCAACACGGTCGTCGTCATCGAACACAATCTCGATGTGATAAAAACCGCGGACTATCTGATCGACCTCGGTCCCGAAGGCGGCAGCGGTGGCGGCCGTGTCATGGTGGCCGGGACACCAGAAGAGGTGGCCCGCCATCCGGCTTCCCACACTGGCCGCTATCTGCGCGAGATCCTCGCCAAGGAAAACCAGCGCCGTCAGGCATAGGCTTCGAGCGGGTCCCCCGCCTGGAGGCCGAGGCGGTCTGCGGCACTTGCGCAATGCGCGGCGATTTCCCACAAACCGTTGCTGTTGGCATAAAAGAAAGGCTCGCCCTGGGGGCGATCGCTGAACGTCCGCGCGGGCGTGAGCGCCTGGCCGCGGATTACGAGGCGCGACAGGGGTGTCTGTGCCCGCAGGCCCGTAATGGCGTTGCCGTAGTGATCGACATACAGGATTTCGGCGAGGTCGTCCGGCCACGCGGCTTTGCGGGAAAGCGACCAGGCTGGTCCGGCCGGGGTGGCGCCCCCTGCAAGTTGCGCGGCCGCCGGCGCGAATACATCGCGTGCATGGAAACTCGCCGAGGCGGTGGATGGCACGTCAAGGCGGGTGCAGCGGGTGATGTGGCCGCGGCGGGCGATGAGCTCGAAAAGGCCGTTATCGGGCCCTACGTAATGGCGGCCGTCCGCCTCGAGCCAGATTGCCGCGCGCTCGCCACCGACTCCGGGGTCGACGACTGCGATGATGACCGTTCCCTCCGGCAGGTGCTGGGTGTAGGGCGCCAGCAGATAGGCGGCCCGCTGGACCGAAAACGCCGGCAGGTGGTGCCAGAGATCGACGACGCGCACCCCGGGTGCCTCGTGCGCAAGGCGCGCATGCACCTGGCCCACGTAGGGGTCGGTGACGCCGAAGTCGGTGAGAAGCGCAATCATGCGCGGTACCCGGAGACGATGCGGTCCGGTCATTCTGCCGCCTTAGTGTCTTTTGGCCAAGGGCGCGTGGTTCGCGCGGCCTTGACAAGGCCGCGCCGGCGGGCCCATGATGCGCCCATGTCCATGCACCTTTCTTTCCTCGTTATTTTGGCGCGGTCAGAGCGACTGCGTCGCTCCACGCGTTCCTGATTTTCGTTCGGGCTGCGGCCCGGCTCTGGTTTTCCCTTCTTTCTGTGGTTTTTTTGAGGCACAGGTGATGGACAGGATCATGCTCCGACTGCGGTGCGGCAGCCAGGCCTAGAGTCTGTGGCCGCTTGGCTGCCTTGACTGGTCACGCACTATCCCTTAATGCAGCCGGGAGACACCCATGATGCAGAATCCGCAGAAGAAGTACCGTCCTTTCGCGCCTGTCGCGTTGCAGCAAAGGCAGTGGCCGGATCGCGTGCTGACGGTCGCCCCCATTTGGCTCAGTACCGATTTGCGCGATGGCAACCAGGCGTTGCTGGAGCCCATGGACCGTGCGCGCAAGAAAACACTCTTCGAGATGATCTCGCGCCTTGGCTTCAAGGAGATAGAAGTCGGGTTTCCGTCGGCATCACAGACGGAATTCGATTTCGTCCGCGATCTCATAGAAGGCGGTCTCATACCCGGGGACGTGACCATCAGCGCACTTACGCCGGCCCGGCGCGAGCTCATCCAGCGCACGGTAGCCGCCTTGCAGGGAGCACGCCGCGCCATCGTGCACGTGTACGTGGCCGTCGCTCCGGTGTTCCGCTCCGTCGTCTTCGGACGGACACGTGCCGACATGATCGCAATGGCGGTGGATGCGGTTTCCGCGATCCGCGAGGAGACCGCGGCGGCGGGTGAGACGCAATGGGCGATCGAATTCAGCCCCGAGGCGTTTAGCGGCGCCGAGCTGGAGTTTTCGCGCGAGATATGCGATGCGGTCGTTGACGCATGGAATCCGCAGGGCGGCGACAAGGTCATCATTAATCTCCCGGCCACCGTGGAATTGTCTACGCCGAATATATTCGCCGACCAGGTCGAGTGGATGCACACGAATCTGCGCAGGCGGCCGGATGTGATATTGAGCGTCCATCCGCATAACGACCGGGGCACGGCGGTTGCGGCAGCCGAGCTTGCCATGGCGGCAGGCGCCGAGCGCATCGAGGGCTGCCTTTTTGGCCACGGTGAGCGTACCGGCAACGTGGATCTCGTGACGCTTGCCTTGAATCTCTACACGCAGGGTATTCATCCGGGAATTGACTTGTCGCGCATCGACGAGGTTGCGCGTACGGTGGAACACTGCACGCGGTTACCCGTGGCGCCCCGCCATCCCTATGCAGGAGATCTGGTGTTCACCGCATTTTCTGGATCGCATCAGGATGCCATCAAGAAGGGATTCGCGGTGCAGGAGGCAGACGCTGTCTGGAATGTGCCGTATCTGCCCATAGATCCGGCCGATGTCGGGCGCAGCTACGACGCCGTGATCCGCATCAATGGCCAGTCGGGCAAGGGCGGGGTGAGCTATATCCTTGAGCGCGACCACGGGCTCATCTTGCCGCGCCGCTTGCAGATCGAGCTTGGCCGCCAGGTGAAGTTGCATACGGACGCAAACGGCGGGGAGATGCAAAGCGCGGATTTGTGGCGGCTTTTTCAGGATACCTATCTCGTCGATGGGGATCTCTCCTATGTCCATCATGAGCTCTACGAGGCGCGGGAAGGGCAGGCTGTGCGCCTTTCTTTGCGGGCAGGTGGCACGCGAGCGGAAGTAGAAGGGACCGGCAATGGCCCCCTTGATGCCATGATGCACGCTCTCGATGTGCCCGTCCGCCTTGTCCATTATGAGGAGTATGCGCTGGGGCGCGAGGCGGGCGCCGAAGCGGTCGCTTTCGTGGAAATGGAATGGAAAGATGGTGGCACGCCGATCTTTGGTGTTGGTTTCAGCCACAATATCGTCACCGCTTCCTACATGGCAGTCATGCGCGGACTCGACCGGCTGGCTCGTGCGCGCGGGCGATGCTGGCGGATCGACGGGAAAGGGCGGCTAAACTGGGAGGATGCGGCTGATGCCGTCGCTTCTTGACGCACGGGAAGCCGCCGGGGCACTTCAAACGTCTGTCGAAGGTCTCATGCATGGAAGACGGCGTGCTGTTAATGTCCGTCGCTGTCTTGGGCTCCAACGAGAGGTTACCGGCATGAGCAAGCGACTCGCAGTAGCAGGGAGTGTCCTGGTGTTGATGAGCATGTTATCGGCTTGCCAGCATAAGGCGGCGAGCAACGGGACAAGCGGAACCAGTGAAACAAGCCCGTCGGCGGCGCCCTCGAGCCCGAGCGGCGCAGGGGGCGGTTCGGCCGCTCCCAGTAGCCCGAGCGCCCCGAGCGGTGGATCCGGTGGTGCTGGTGCCACGGGTGGAGGGGGTAACGGGAGCTCTTCCGGCGGCGGTTCTTAAGGTTGGCGGTCGTTGGGTGCGCGCAGGATGATCGTGCTGTGTATGGTGGGGATTGGTATCGCTGTCGCGCAGGCGGGACCGTGTTGGGCGCAAACTTCGGGGGAACCAGCGCAGGTGGCTGGTGACCTCGCCAGCCTGCGTGCAAGTTTTGGTGCCCTGAATACAATCATGGTGGAATTGGCGGAGGCCGTCACCCCGCTGCAGCGCCAGCAGCTGCTCACCGAAGGGAATCGGGTACTGAGTTCCGACACGAGCCTGCTGGACGGGCTCGGACAGGTGTGCGTGGGCGCAGGTACTGTGGTACCGCAAGTAGCGCCGCCACCCGCTACGGGGTTTGCGCCCACCCCCGAGGGCACGCCCGTTCCCCCCGCCATGGGTACGCCTTTTCCGTTTTCTGGCGGCACGGCGCCCATGCCCTAGCCTGTTTGCGCGCACCGCTGTATGCTTGCCCGGCAAGGGGGTAATGGAATGCAAGTCAGACCGGGTGCGCCAGGTGTCGTAACTGGCGCGATCATCCAGATCGTCACGCGTCCCACGCAGTTCTTCCGCACAATGCCCAGAAGGGGCGGCTTTTTGCCACCCTGGCGGTTTTTGTTGACCATTTCCCTGATCGTCGCGTTGCTTGACGCCCTCTTTCTGGTGACGGTGGGCGGCAACCGGCTGTTGCCGGAGGCAGGCACGTTGATCGTCGCGGTGCCGATCGTTTTCACATGCACCAGTTTCGTTTTCAGCGGCATCTTGTACGGGTTGTGGTGGCTCATGGGGTCGTCGCAGTCCTTCGAGACGGCCTACCGGGTTTTTGCCTACACGAGCGCCATCACACCCATTACCACGGTGCTCGGTTTCGTGCCCTATCTGAGTCTCGTCGGAATCGGGTGGTGGTTTGGCCTCATTGCGCTCGCGGGCGTCTACGTCCACGGGATCAATCCGCGCAAATCGTTTGTGGTGTTCGGAGTGCTCGCCCTGGCGGTGGCTGTGTCGACGATGCAGCTGGAACGGCGAGTCCTGAAGATAGAAGCGGCCCATATGCCCGTTGCCGCCCAAAAGCATCTCAGTACCCGCCCGGTACGCCATTCGTTGCATGCGTGAAGTCATGATTCTTGAAGCCGCGACAGCCGGCATTGTTTCCAAGGAGAGTTTCCATGTTGCTGCATGTCGCAGTCGAACCCCTCATATCACTGATCGCCGGTATCCTGATTCTGGTCATGCCGCGATTGCTCAATTACATCGTGGCGATCTATCTCATCATCATTGGGGTGCTCGGTCTTCATTACGGAGTCTGAAGCGCCAATGCGCCAGGGTGAGGTGGGGAGCGCGGCACAGGTGAGCCGGACTCTCATCGCAATCGGTCTCGTGTTTCTGATTGCGGGCCTCGTGGCGCGGTTCGGCCCGCACGGTGTCTTTGGGCATCTTCCGGGAGATTTTGCGTGGCGCATCGGTCGCACGCGTATTTTTCTCCCGCTAGGAAGCTCGCTCCTCATCAGTCTTGTCATCACGCTCGTTCTGTGGCTCCTAAGCCGTTAGCCATCGCTCCCAATGCATTCAAGGGAACGCTGTCGGCGGCCGCCGCGGCGGCCGCCATGGTAAGAGGACTCGACTCCGTGTTCCCCGGGCGGCCGCGTTTCGTGTGCCCGCTGCCAGACGGCGGAGACGGAACGCTCGAGGTGCTGTGCGGGTGGCTGCATGCCGCGCCGCGGCATGCCATGGTGACGACTGCCGACGGACGGCGCCGCGCCGTGCCTTTTGCGGTGTGGGAGGCCGGCAGGGGAAAGGTCGCCCTCATCGAGAGCGCGGCCCTGGTGGGCTTGCCGGTGGCGGGTGCGCGGCCATCCCTGCGCACCACGCGTGGCCTGGGCGAACTCATCACGCAACTTCTGGACGAGGGCGTGCGGCGGTTTTGCATAGGCCTTGGGGGCAGCGCGACCTGGGACGCCGGGGCCGGCATGCTGGCGGCACTCGGTGCGCGTTTCGATGGCAACGACGATCCGCGGCCGGCGCATTTCCATACCATCCACCGCGTGCACACAGGCACGCTCGACCGGCGCCTGCAAGATTGCCGTTTCACGGTGCTTGCCGACGTGCGCAGTCCACTTCTGGGTCCGTCGGGCGCAGGCCTTTATGCCGCGCAAAAGGGGGTGGATGCGCGGGAGCATGTGGTGTGGGAGGCGGCAATTGCCCAGGTCGCGCAGGCGGTAGAAGCCGCTACGGGCCGCCGGGCGGCTGCCCGCGCGGGCAGCGGGGCCGCGGGCGGTCTGGGTTTTGCATTGGCAGTTCTCGGTGCGCGTCTCTGGTCTGGCGCGCGGTTTCTGGCCCGTCTGGGGCGGCTCGATCACGCCGTGGCACACAGTGCGGCCGTCCTGACTGGCGAGGGCGCCTGCGATCAGCAGACTGCCGCGGGAAAGGGGCCAGGGCTGGTGGCGGATCTTGCCGCCCGCCACGGCCGCCCGGCAATCGTGATCTGTGGACGTCTCGACGCCTCCTTTGCGGGCATGCGGCCGCGTTTTGCGCGCGCCATTGCGCTCGCACCAGGCCTTGCCGCTGCCGATGCCGTTGCGGATGCGGTCGAGCGCGTCCTCCGGGAGGATTTTCTTTAAGGTGCGGGCTTACTGTCGGCGATTTGGCGTCTACACTTTTATGGCAAGGCGAGCAAATCGTGCCTCCTTACCCGTTCGGGTCTGGTCGGCCTGCGCCAAGATGGGCCGGCGTATACCATCCCTGTAGCGCCCCATAAAAAAGAATCTTGCCCGGCCTGCGCAGGACGGGTCAGCGAACCTGAGAGAAAGCCCATGACCATGGAACAAGTCACCAACAACCTTTTCGGTCTCCTGAAGTTCATGCTGTCACGCAAGGGTTCCGACCTTTTCCTGTCCGTCGATTTCCCGCCGGCAATCAAGGTCGACGGCAAGATGACGCCGGCGAGCCAGCAGCGGCTGACCGCCCAGCACACGCGGGCTTTCGCGCAGGCGATCATGAATGACCGGCAGCGGGCGGAATTCGAGACCGAGAAGGAGTGCAATTTTGCTCTTACCGCGCCGGACATCGGGCGCTTTCGTGTCAATGTCTTCGTGCAGCAGGGGCATGTCGGCCTCGTGTTCCGTACGATCACGAGCAAGATCCCCAATTTCGATGACCTGAAACTGCCGCCGGTCTTGCGCGAGGTCAGCCTGAGCAAGCGCGGTCTCGTCATTTTTGTGGGCGGTACGGGCTCGGGCAAGTCGACATCGCTTGCGGCGATGGTCGATTACCGCAACGAGAATTCCTACGGGCACATCATCACCATCGAAGACCCTGTGGAGTATGTGCACAAGCACAAGAACTGCCTGATAACCCATCGCGAAGTCGGGGCCGACACGCACAACTGGTTTGCGGCCCTGAAGAACACATTGCGCCAGGCGCCGGACGTCATCCTGATCGGCGAGATCCGCGACCGCGAAACCATGGAATATGCGATTGCTTTTGCGGAGACGGGGCATCTGTGCATGGCGACGCTGCACGCCAACAGCGCCAACCAGGCCCTGGACCGCATCGTCAATTTTTTCCCGGAGGAGCGCCGCAATCAGTTGCTCATGGATCTGTCGCTCAATACAAAAGCCATCGTCTCGCAGCGTCTCATACCGACCGCCAATGGCGAAGGACGCGCCGCCGCCGTGGAGATCTTGCTCAATACGCCGCTTGTTGCCGATCTCATCTTCAAGGGGGAAGTGCATTCCCTGAAGGAGGCGATGGCGAAATCGCGTGAGCAGGGCATGCAGACCTTCGACCAGGCCCTGTTCGAGCTTTATGATGCGGGCCGGATCAGCTACGAGGACGCGCTGCGTAACGCCGACTCCGTCAACGAACTGCGGTTGCGCGTCAAGCTAAACGGCAAGACGCCCGCGTCCGGCCGATCTGCGCCGACGCAGTTCAGCATGGTGGAAGACGAGCCGCCGGCAGAAGCCGAGTCGGCCACTGGCTAAGGGGTGACCGACGGGTTTTCGATCGGGGTTTCGGGGCGGACGCCCTCGCCGAATTCGCGATCAAAGGTCTCCTTGAAAATCGCCTTGTGGACGTCACCGATGCTGACGATTCCCTCGAGCCTGTTACCGACGGCGACCGGAATACGGCGTATCTTGTGCGCGAACATGACCGAGACGGCGCGCAGGATGGGGTCTCCGGGCGCAACGGTGAACACGCGGGGACTCATCAGATCCCCGACCTGAAGGTTCAGGACGTCACGGTATTCGGCCTCGAGTTCCTCGAAATGCGGGGTCTGGGCAAGGCGCAGCGCCTCGTCGATCTTCGGGTACATGGCGCGCAGAACGTCCTTTTCCGAGATGACGCCAACGAGCGCCCCGCTTGCTTCCACGACGGGCAGGCCGCTGATACGGTTGAAGCACATGATGATGGCGACATCGCGGATGCGCGTTGTCGGGCTGGCCGTCTTCACAGCCTTTGTCATGATGTCTTTCACAAGCATGGTGTCTCTCCCGGTCCTCGCTGGCGCTTGGCAGCGAAATCGTTGAGTATCAGCCTCCGACCTCGGCCAGTAACCGCGCCATCATGCGTTCGGCCTGGCTGAGGTAACCGCCCCCAAAAAGATTGAGGTGGTTCAGGACGTGGTACAGGTTGTACAGAGTCTTACGCACCTGATAACCCTTATCAAGGGGGTAGGCGGCCGCGTACGCGGAGTAGAAGTCCGGAGAAAATCCTCCGAAAAGCTCAGTCATGGCAAGATCGGTTTCACGATCGCCATAATAAACGGCCGGATCGTATACGATGGGATGTCCGTCGCAGGCGGCCGCGTTGCCTGACCAGAGATCGCCATGGAGGATCGAGGCGGCCGGCGTATATCCGGCAAACAAGGCCGGCAGGCGCGTGAGGAGGGCTTCACCGAGCTCCTGGAGGCGCCCCTGGTAGCCCAGGCCGGCAGCCAGACGCAACTGCGGCACGAGCCGCCGCTGCCCAAAAAAGGCCGGCCACTCGTCCATGGGTTCGTTGGATTGGGGGTTGGTGCCGATCGTATTGTTCCGGTGCCATCCAAAACGGCTGCCATGCAGCGCATGGAGGCGCGCAAGCCCCCGGCCGAGGTCGGCATCGATGGCATCGTTGCGCGCCTCGAGAGTCCGGTACTCGAGCACGAGAAACGCCCGTTCGCCGCTTAGGCCCGAACAGACCGGCCGGATGACGGGCAGGGCGCATGCGCCGGCGAGCGCCTCGAGACCGGCTGCCTCGGCCTCGAACATGGCGAGCCGGCCGGCGTCATGGCATTTGACGAAAAACGCGCGCTCGCCATCATCAAGGACCGCAGTCGCATTGAGCGGGCTGCCCTGTGTGCGGATGGCGCCGGGCACGAAGCGCTTGCCTGTGACCGCAGATATTTCCTGCGCTACTGTAAGCCAGATCGACATGAAAACCCCGATCAAGCGGACTTGTAAGCCCGGCAGGCATGCCTCGATAACGGACCGGACGGTCTAAAGACCAGGGTCATGCCGATGTTTGCCAGAAGGAATGCCGAGTATAGCGGCGCGCCGCCTGCGGTGCATCTAGGGGGCAGGATGCCCGGATGGGTGGCTTCTGATCGCCGCGCAGGGGATCGCGAGAGGGCCGGCCGGGATGTCGGCCGCCGCTTGCGATAACCGCCAGCAAGCCGGGCCCGGGCCGGCAATCCGCCGCCTCGGCCACGGCCCTGACCCGCAGCCGGAACGGGCCGCCTTCCAAGAACCGGACCGTCAGCGCGGGTACTCTGGAGGGGCGCGTCGGCTGCCGCTACGAAGGCGGGGCGGCACGCGGATTGGCTGCGCGATCCGAAAGCGCATGGCATGGCCTTCGGTGCCGCGGGGCCCGGTTGCCAGGGTCTGGTATCTGCCCGGCCGCCGGCGAAAAGGTGCTGTACTCCCAGGCCACCGATGCGCCTGGGGGCGCCTGCCAGGCAGAAGGGGCGGCCTGGCGGCCGCCCGCTCGTATATCAGACCATGCCTTTCAGGGTTTTTAGCGGCTGAATCTTGACTACGTTCCGGGCCGGCTTGGCTTTGAACACCATCTCTTCCTTCGTGAAGGGATTGATGCCCTTGCGCGCCCGGGTTGCGGGTTTGCGAACGACCTTGATCTTCATGAGCCCCGCCAGATTGAATACGCCCGGCCCACCCTTGATATCGCGCTTAATCACCGTTGCCAGCTCATCAAACACGGCACTGATGTCCTTGCGCTTCAGGCTTGTTTTGTCGGCCAGATGGGCCATCAGTTCAGCCTTCGACATGGGCTTCTTTACGGCCTTTTTGCTCGTGGTTTTGCTTCGAGTTGCCATGGTTTTCCTATATGGGTTGGGGACAACGACAGTAAAGTTAGCATAAAAAGAGCGCAGGAAAAGGGGTTTCCAGGAATTTTGCCCCCTAGTGCGCGGCACTTCCGCTTTCCGTTATACTGGCGCATGTTGTTTTTCGGCTCGTCCGTCCCCATTTTCGGGGTTCGGGAGCGTGCAGTTTTGTGAGGTTTTTCCATGCCAATTTACGAATATGTGTGTGAGTCATGCGGTAAGAGTCTTGAGATCATGCAGAAGATGGGCGAGGTGGCGACCGAGTGTCCGGCCTGTCACAAGCCGGCCCTCAAGAAGCAAATTTCCGCGCCCGGCTTTCAGCTCAAGGGCACGGGCTGGTATCAGACGGATTTCCGCGGCAAGGACAAGAAATCGGGTGGCTCCGAGGAGAGCGCAACCCCCGCCCCGCCGTGCGGAGCCGGTACCTGCGGCTGCCATTAAATGGGCCGGTTGAAGCGGTACCTCACCGCGGGACTGATGGTGTGGGTGCCGCTCGGTGTGACCTTTGTGGTCATCGAGGCGGCGGTCGAGTTCATGGATCGCCTGCTTTTGGTATTGCCGGCCGGCTATCAGCCGAGCCACTGGCTGGGATTTGATATCCCCGGGCTCGGTGCAGCGCTGGTAGCGCTGCTCGTTCTCGTCACCGGCGCCGTGGCGGCCAATTTTCTCGGCCAGAAAGTGGTGGGAGTCGGGGAGGCGGTGTTGGCGCGGATCCCGCTGGTCCGCTCCGTGTACGGCGGAGTGAAGCAGCTGCTCGAATCGCTCGTCGCCGGCAACGGCAATTCCTTCCGGAAGGTCGTGCTCGTGGAATACCCGAAGGTCGGCTCATGGACTGTGGCGTTCCTGACAGGGGAGGGGCCTGCCGAGGCCGTGATTCTGACAGGCGAGGATCTGGTGAACGTCTTTGTGCCCACCACGCCCAATCCGACTTCGGGATTTTTTCTGATGGTTCCCCGCAAGGATGCGGTGGAACTCGCCATGTCCGTGGACGAGGCCTTGAGGATGATCCTGTCTATGGGTATGGTCGTGCCGGCTGCCCCCACGGGGGCGGAACAAATCACTCATCGGGCGACCGCCTAGGGTTTTATGCGTACACATCTGAGTTCTGACTTGCCGGCACTGGCTGTCGGTGAAAAGGTCGTATTGTGCGGGTGGGCCCAGCGCCTGCGTGACCATGGCGGCGTCTTGTTCATCGACCTGCGCGATCGCGCAGGCCTTGTGCAGATCGTGTTTCATCCGGAACGGACCGCGGTTTTTGCGCGTGCGGCGGATGTGCGGACAGAGTTCGTGCTCGCCGTGACGGGTATCGTGCGGACCCGTCCGGCCGGGACCGAAAATGCGGCGCTGCCGACCGGGCACATCGAGATCGAGGCCACCGGCCTCGAGGTCCTGAACACTGCCGATCCCTTGCCGTTCCAGCTTGACGAGGCGGGTGTAAGCGAAGCGGTGCGCCTGAAATACCGGTATCTGGATCTGCGCCGGCCGGAACTGGCCGGGCGGTTGCGGTTGCGGCACAAGCTGGTGTCGGCTGCACGGCGCTATCTCGAGGGACACGAGTTCATCGAAGTCGAGACACCGATCCTGACCCGTTCCACCCCTGAGGGCGCGCGCGACTATCTGGTGCCGAGCCGTACCCATCCCGGGCATTTCTTCGCCCTCCCCCAGTCCCCGCAGCTTTTCAAGCAGATCCTCATGGTGGGTGGACTCGAGCGCTACTATCAGGTGACACGCTGCTTCCGCGACGAGGATTTGCGGGCTGACCGGCAACCCGAATTCACCCAGCTCGACATCGAGACCTCCTTTCTCGACGAAGAGGCCATCATGACCCTGGTCGAGGGCCTGATGGCGGCCTTGTTCAAGGCGACCCTGGATCTGTCGATTCCGACACCGTTTGCGCGCATGACGCATGCGGAGGCCATGCGCCGGTTCGGCAGCGACAAGCCCGATCTGCGTAATCCACTCGAGCTGGTTGATGTCGGCGATTTGCTGAAGGATGTCGAGTTCAAGGTCTTTGCGGCGCCTGCGCGTGATGCGAAGGGCCGGGTGGCTGTCTTGCGGCTCCCCGGGGGGGCCGATCTG
This sequence comes from Pseudomonadota bacterium, assembly GCA_021777535.1. Taxonomy (GTDB): domain Bacteria; phylum Pseudomonadota; class Gammaproteobacteria; order Acidiferrobacterales; family Acidiferrobacteraceae; genus JAJYDN01. Next base: position 11,973 of record JAJYDN010000031.1, on the reverse strand, counting down.
TCACGCAAGGAAATCGACGATTACACGGCCCATGTCGCCACTTTCGGCGCCAAGGGGCTTGCCTACATCAAGGTCAACGATTTGAGTGAGGCGGGTCTGCAGTCACCGATCCTGAAGTTCCTGCCGCCAGCGGTCGTGCGCGAGATTCTTGCGCGGACCGGCGCGCAAGCGGGCGACGTCCTCTTCTTTGGGGCGGACAAGGCGTCCGTGGTGGAGGCGGCGTTGGGTGCCCTGCGCCAACGGCTCGCCGTCGACCGCAGATTGCTTGGCGAAGGTTTCCGTCTGGCCTGGATCGTCGATTTCCCGTTACTGGAGTACGACGAGGCGGCGCGCCGCTTCCAGGCGGTCCATCACCCGTTTACCGCGCCGCGCGCGGAGGATATGTCTTTGCTCGAGCAGGACCCCGGTGCCGTACGGGCGCGCGCCTACGATCTCGTGTTGAACGGCACGGAGATTGGTGGCGGTTCCATCCGTATCCATCAGCAGGCGATGCAGGAACGCCTGTTTGCGGTACTGGGGCTCGAACCGGACGCATCGCGCGAGAAGTTTGGCTTTTTGCTCGATGCGTTGCGGTTTGGCGCGCCGCCGCACGGGGGGCTTGCGTTCGGAGTCGACCGTCTTGCTGCCTTGCTGTCGGGCGCCGAATCCATTCGTGACGTAATCGCCTTCCCGAAGACACAGAAGGCGACCTGCCCGCTCACCGACGCCCCGTCGGTGGTCGGGCCCGCCCAGCTGGCCGAACTGCACCTGCGGGTTGACATGCCGAGGGACCGTGATGGCGGCGGTCATCGGTAACAAGCGGCCAGAATCCGTGCTCGTGGTGATCTTTACCACGCCCGGCGAAGCCTTGTTGCTCAAGCGTGCGGACCATCAGGCTTTCTGGCAGTCGGTCACCGGCAGCCTCGAATGGGGCGAGAGCGATCATCTGGGCGCGGCCAAGCGTGAGGTGTTCGAGGAAACCGGTATCGTCACCGAAGACGGCTGGCGCGATTGGCGCCGGCAGAACCGTTTCGAGATCTTCCCGGAATGGCGGCACCGTTATCCCACGGGCATTACGCATAACACCGAGCACGTGCTGTCGCTCGAGTTGCCAAAGCGGGTACGTGTGCAGCTGCATCAGCGCGAACACAGGGAGTATCGCTGGGTGAATTTTGCGCAGGCCGTCGCGCAGGCGACGTCCGACACCAACCGGTGGGCATTGCAGGCGTTGCAGGATGAGCGGGGATTCCACTGAACATCCTTTGGTGCCGGTGCCCAGACCATGCTGTTTGGCCACCTGGCGATGTGGCGCCGGGCCGTGCGGCCGCCAGCGCGCCGTCGATTCACCTCCCGGGCAGCTACGCCGTGGTTTCGCGGGATCCGTTCTCGCCACCGCCTGCCCGCCCGGCGCCGCCCATGTCCGGTATCATGACCGGTATCGGCCAGGGCGGACACGTCTGCGCGGCAGCAGCGCCCGGGTGATGGCGCGGTGACGGTCGCCGGCGCCCGTTTACCTGGCGCAGCCGATGCGCTAGCGTGTGTGTTGACGCGCATCGGATCGATGCACGCGTCCACAAGTGCCGGGGGAATACGGGCATTTCTCAATCAGGGTCATTTCCGCGGCAGCAGGAGAGGGGTTTATGGCCGGACATAGCAAATGGGCCAATATTCGGTTTCGCAAGGGTCTGCAGGATGCCAGGCGCGGCAAGGTGTTCACGAAATACATCCGCGAAATCACGGTCGCCGCGCGCACCGGCGGGGGTGATCCCGCGCACAATCCACGGCTGCGCGCCGTCATCGACAAGGCGCTCGGGCAGAACATGCCCAAGGACAATATCGAGCGCGCAATCAAGCGGGGAACCGGCGAACTCGAAGGGGCACATTACGAAGAGATCCAGTACGAGGGGTATGCCCCCGGCGGGGTCGCCGTCATGGTGGCCTGCACGACCGATAACCGCAATCGTACGGCGGGTGAAGTGCGTCACGCCTTCAGTAAGCACGGGGGCAATCTCGGCACCGAAGGCTCGGTCGGCTATCTTTTTGAAAAGCGGGGTGTCGTGGTCGTTCATGGCGCCACCGAGGACGCGCTGGTCGATGCGGCGCTCGAGGTGGGTGCCGATGACGTGGCGGCCATGCCGGACGGGGATTTCGAGGTGTTGACGGCCCCCGAGAAAATGTCGGGCGTGCGCGATGCGCTCGACGGGCACAAGTTCTCCATCGTGTCAGCCGAAGTGGTGGTCCGTCCGCTTACCGATGTGCGGGTCGAGGGCGAGGAGGCCGAGCGGGTGATGAAGCTTCTCGAGGCGCTGGAGGATCTGGACGACGTCCAGAACGTCTATACCAACGCGGATTTCGTCGAAGAAACCGCCTGACCCATGCGCATCCTGGGCATCGATCCCGGATCCGTACGGACAGGGTTTGGCGTGATCGAGGAGGCGGGTTCGGCTGCGCGCTACGTGGCCTGTGGCGTGATCGCCGTCAAGGGTACGTTGGCTGAGCGCTTGCGCGCCATCTTTTCCGGGGTGGACGAGGTGATTACGACTTACCAGCCGGAGGTGGTGGCGATGGAGCGGGTGTTTTTCGCCCGTAATCCCGACAGCGCCCTGAAGCTCGGACAAGCCCGCGGGGTGGCGCTGGTGGCGGCTGCACGGCACGGGATCGAGATATGTGAATACACGGCCTTGCAGGTCAAGAAGGCCTGCGTGGGTGTCGGTCATGCCGACAAGGCACAGGTACAGCACATGATGCGGGTATTGCTGGGGTTGTCTGTGGCGCCATCGAGCGATGCTGCCGATGCGCTGGCCTGCGCGATCTGTCATCTGCACCACTCTGCCGGCACGGCCGCGGGGCGCATATGATAGGCCGCCTTACCGGCGTGATACTCGAACGGTCTCCACCGCAGCTTGTCATCGATGTGCGCGGTGTGGGGTATGAGGTGGAAGTGCCGCTGTCGGCCTTTGCCGAGTTGCCGGAGGCAGGAGAGGTCGTGCTCTACACCCATCTCGTCGTGCGTGATGACGCCCATCTGCTATATGGCTTTACGAATCCGGCGCGCCGCGTGTGGTTTCGCCTGCTGCTGCGCGTCAATGGCATCGGGCCGCGTGTGGCGCTTGCCATTTTGTCCTCGCTTTCCGATGACGAGCTCGCCGACGCGCTGATGCAGGAGGATGTCGGCCGCCTGGTGCGGGTGCCCGGTGTAGGCCGCAAGACCGCCGAGCGGTTGCTGGTGGAGCTGCGCGGCCATATCCCGGCGCCCGCCACAAAGCCGGTGCGGGCCACCGACGAGGCCGCCTCCGCGCTCGCCATGCTGGGCTATAAACCCCATGAAACGAAGACGGCCATCGACCGCGCCGTGGCCGCGCTCGGTACCGGAGCATCGAGCGAGGATCTGATCCGGACGGCCCTGAAAGGTATGGTGCGATGATAAAGACCGAGCGGGTGCTGGGCGCAGAGGGTGGTGCCGAGGAGCGTGCGCAGGAATCAAGCCTGCGTCCGCGAAGACTCGCCGAATACGTCGGTCAGCCGCGGCTGTGCGCCAAGCTGGAGATCTTCCTGGCGGCTGCCCGCGACCGGCAGGAATCCCTCGATCATGTCCTGCTGTTTGGTCCGCCGGGTCTTGGCAAGACCACGCTTGCGCATATCATTTCCGTGGAGATGGGGGCCGAGCTGCGCCAGACGTCCGGACCCGTGCTCGAGCGCGCCGGTGATCTCGCCGCGCTACTGACCAACCTAAAGCCGCATGACGTGCTTTTCATCGACGAGATCCACAGGTTGAATCCGGCGGTGGAGGAGATCCTCTATCCGGCCATGGAGGACTTCCAGCTCGATATCCTGATCGGGGAAGGGCCGGCGGCCCGTTCCATGAAGCTTACCCTGCCGCCTTTCACGCTGATCGGTGCGACGACCAGGGCCGGTCTTCTGACCTCGCCGTTGCGCGACCGCTTCGGCATCGTCGAACGCCTGGAATTCTATGAGATCGACGACCTGGCGCGGATCGTGGCGCGGTCGGCGCGGCTGCTTGGCATGGAGACGGATCCGGATGGTGTGGAGACCGTCGCCACCTGTGCCCGGGGCACCCCGCGGATTGCGAACCGGTTGCTGCGGCGGGCGCGCGATTTTGCGCAGGTGCGTGCCGCCGGTCGCCTGACCGGGGCCGTCGCGCGGGAAGCGCTGAAACTTCTCGAAGTGGACGATCACGGTTTTGATACGCTGGACCGGCGTCTGTTGCAGGCAGTGGTCGGGCAGTTTCAGGGGGGGCCGGTCGGCATCGACAGCCTGGCCGCGGCCGTCGGTGAGGAGCGCGGTACGATCGAAGACGTCATCGAGCCGTTCCTGATCCAGAAAGGCTATCTCGCCCGCACGGCGCGCGGGCGCGTGGCCACGGCGCGCACCTATGCGTGGCTTGGACTCCCGTTGCCCAAGGGGCAGCCACCCGAGCAGGGGTTTTTTTGATGATGACCGGCACCGAGGCGCAACCATTTTGTATGATGGCGCGGGTCTATTATGAAGATACGGATGCTGCCGGAGTCGTCTATCACACGCGCTACCTCGCATTCATGGAGCGGGCACGGACGGAGTGGCTGCGGCAGTTCGGCCTGTCGAGCGCTGAACTTGCCCGTACCCAGCAGGTCTTACTTGCCGTGCGTTCGGTAAGGGTGGATTATCGCCGTCCGGCACGGCTGGACGACCTCCTCACCGTCACGACCGAGATCGTCTCGGTGCGCGGAGCCAGCATGACGTTGCGGCAGAGCTGCCTGCGGGGGGATGAGCTTCTGTGTGAGGGACAGGTTGATCTCGCCTGCCTCGACGCCGCCGGTTTCCGGCCACGCAAGTTGCCACCGGAACTGGCTGGTGCCGCGACTTTTACCGCTATTCCAGCAAGGAGAAACCTTTGAGAATTGCCGCTTCCCATAAGGGCATCGCCCTATGGTCCATGGTCATCCACGCAAGTTTCGTCGTGCAGTTGATGATGCTGATCCTGCTCGCCGCCTCGATTGCATCCTGGACGATGATCTTCCGCAAATGGTTCATCATGAAGAATGCCTACCGGGAGGCCGACGCCTTCGAGGATCGCTTCTGGAAGGGCGCCAACGTCAATCAGATGTATACCGAGCTTTCGCGCGACGAGGGCCGGCTCTCTGGCATGTCGAGCGTTTTCGTGGCCGGTTTCCGGGAATATATCCGGCTCGAGAAGCAAAAGGGTATGCAGCCGATGAACGTCCTGGACGGCGTGCAGCGGGCGATGCGGGTGGCGCTTAGCCGCGAAATCGAGTTCCTGGAGAGGAATCTCTCTTTCCTGGCGACGGTTGGCTCGACGAGCCCCTATATCGGTCTCTTCGGGACCGTCTGGGGGATCATGGCGGCATTCCAGTCGTTCGGCCAGATGCAGCAGGCAACTCTTGCGCATGTGGCGCCCGGCATCTCGGAAGCGCTGATCGCCACCGCAATGGGTCTTTTTGCGGCCATTCCCGCGGTCATCGCCTACAACCGCTACGCGGATGATGCGGATCGCATCGTGTCGCGCTATGAGATTTTCCTCGAGGAATTCGCAAGCGTCCTGCAGCGGCAGGTCTTTGTCGCGAAGGTTGGTTCATGAGAGGTGGGCGCCGGGCCCGATTGCGGCCCATGAGTCAGATCAACGTCGTTCCCTACATCGATGTGATGCTGGTACTGCTCGTGATCTTTATCATCACGGCGCCGGTATTGAAGCGAGGCGTCAAGGTCAGGCTTCCCCAGGCAGCGGCTGAGTCCATCCCGAACCCGCACCGGGCCATCCTGATCGTGACCGTGAACCGGGAAGGGGCATACTTTCTCGACAATCATCCCGTGACGCCGGCCGAGCTCAGCCGGCGTGCCACGAACCTGCTGAGACTGCGGCCGCACACCCCCGTGCTCATTCGTGGCGACCGGGCGGTCCCTTATGCGGACGTGGTACGGGCCATGGTGTTGCTGCAGAGAGCCGGTGCAGGCAGTGTCGGTCTGATGACAAAAGACACAGGATCCTGATTCGTGGATGTGATGGTACGAGAGCCGATAGGCCGGGCACGGGCCGCCGCGTATGCCATCCTGGTGCATGTCGTTTTACTGGGTCTGCTCTTTGTGAGTCTCAACTTCGAAGAGAACTCGACGGCTTACGTCTTGCGAAATGGCCCCCATGTAATCCATGCCTACATGGTCGGCCTGCGTCCGTTGCCGGCCGCGCCAGCCAGGACGCATAGCCAACCCAAACAACAACCGCAGCCGCAAAAGGCGGAGCAGGCGCAGGCCCTTGCGAAGGCGCAAGCCCGGGCCAAGGCGCAAAAGAAGCAGGCGCTGCTCCTTGCGCAAGAGAAGGCGCAGGCCCATGCGCAGGCGCTCGCCCTGGCCCGTGCGCAAGCGCTCGCCAAGGCCCGTGCGCAGGCGCAGGCGCGCGCCCTGGCGGTCGCCAAGAAGCAGATCCGCGCGAAGGCTGCGGCCGAGGCACAGGCCCGCGCGCACGCAGAGGCGCTTGCCAGGGTTGCGGCGAAAGCCCGGGCCCGGGCGGCGGCCCAGGCGAAAGCCGAAGCCAAGGCACAGGCCGCAGCGGCGGCGAAGGCGCGTGAGCTCCAGGCCGAGCAGGCGGCGCAGGCCGTCGAGGCCCAGGGAATCGTCGACCGTTACCGTGCGCTGATTCAGGCCAAGGTGAGTGCCGCCTGGGTGGCGCCGCCCGGGGTGCATGCGGGATTGCGCTGCACGGTGGCGGTGCATGTCATTGCCGGCGGGCAGGTCTTGAGTGCGCGCATTCTGGACAGCAGCGGAAACGATGTGTTCGATCGCTCGGTGCTGGCGGCAATCTACAATGCGGTGCCTTTGCCCGTACCCCGTTCGCCTGCCAAGTTGCGGTTCTTGCGGCGTTTCAAGTTCGTGTTTACCGCCCCCGTGGAGTAGTGGAGTCAGTATGAAAGTCGTTCGCAGGAGATGGTGGCTCGCGCTGGTCGCTCTATTGTTCATGCCCTCGGCCTTCGCCGTGGTCACCATCAATATCCGGCATGCTTATGGTCAACAGTTTCCGATAGCCATCGTGCCGTTCAAGGGCGAGAGCGCGTTGCCGGTGACCTTGCGTCCGAGCGCGATCGTGCGCCGCGATCTCAAGGGTAGCGGCTGGTTCAATATCTTGCCGGTCAAGGATTATCTGGCCCTTCCCCATGACGCGGCACAGGTCGAATTCAACGACTGGCGGCTCCTCAAGGCCACCGCCCTTGTCATCGGGCATGTGCAGGCGGCCGGGAACGGCGAATATACGGTGGCGTTCCGTCTCTACGACGTGGCCAAGGGCGAGCAGCTGGTTGGTCTCCAGTATCAGGTGAGCGGCGCACAGCTGCGCACGGTCGCGCATACCATCGCCAACGCGATCTTCAAGGCATTGACCGGTGTACGGGGTATTTTCACCACGCACATAGCCTTCGTGACGATGTATCCGCGCGGAAAGCCGGGCCATTTTCTCTATGAGTTGAAGGTTGCCGATGCCGAAGGGCACGATGTGCGCGTTATCTTGCGGTCCGTCCAGCCCATCATGGCGCCGAACTGGTCGCCCCATGGGCACCGCATTGCCTATGTATCATTCGAGACGGGCTGGCCGGCTATCTACGTGCAAAACGTGGCGACCGGGCAAAGGCGGATGGTGGCGGCTTTTCATGGGCTAAACAGCGCGCCTGCGTTTGCCCCCGACGGGACCCATATGGCCATGTGCCTGTCGCTCAGTGGTTACCCCGAGGTCTATGTCATGAATCTGGCAACCGGTCATCTGCGCCAGTTGACCTTTGGTCCGGACATCAACACTGAGCCGCACTGGTCGCCGGGTGGGAACCATATCGTTTTTACGTCGAACCGGAGTGGTCACCCGGAAGTGTATGAAATGAATGCCGATGGGAGCGGCAAGAACCGGCTGACATTCAACGGCCGCTATAACGCCGATCCGTCTTTTTCTTCCGACGGCAAATGGCTGACGCTGGTAAGTCGCGAAGATGGGCAGTATCATGCTGCCGTGCTAGAGTTGGCAGACTCGACCTTAATGACCCTGACGCAGACCAGCCTTGACGAATCCCCAACGTTTGCGCCTAATGGACAAGAAATCCTCTACAGTACAGTAGTTGGGGGGCATCGGGTTCTGGCTACGGTGTCGGTCAATGGGCGGGGGTATCGTATCCTAGGATTGCGAGGGGGGGATATCAGTGATCCCGCTTGGTCGCCATTTCATCATCAATAAATATTTCTTTATTATACGAAGGAGTGGTGTAAATGAAAATTAACGTGCGTACAGTCATCATGGGTTGTGCGGCGGCTGCGCTGGTTGGTTGTGCCGGTCAGCAAGTCAAGCATTCGCCGGCTTCCGCAACGGCCTCGCGCAGCACGAACACGCAGGCCTCAGGGGCGGGTCAAAGTGGTGCCGTGAGCGGCCAGGGCGTGGCGCTCAGCAGCTTCCCGCATATGGTGCATTTCCGCACGAACAGCGCGGCGATCAACACGGCGAACCGCAAGATCGTGAAGGAAAACGCGGCATACATGCTGGCCCATCCGAACATCCGCATTCGCCTTGAAGGTAACTGCGACGAACGCGGCACTGCCCAGTACAACATGGCCCTCGGCTGGCGCCGCGCCGACGCGGTCAAGCACATGCTGGAAGTGCTCGGCGTGCCCGCAAGCCGCATGGCAACCATCTCATACGGCAAGGCGCGTCCGCTGGCTCTCGCCCATAATCCGCAGGCGTGGGCGATCAACCGTCGCGTGCACTTCAACTACAAGTACTTCGCCAGCAAGTAAGCAATGGCGGTATTTGGGGGCCGCGCATTTCGGATAATGCTCCTGGCCGGGGTCCTTGCGACCCCGGCTTTGGCGCAGGATCACGCCGCGCCCATCATCTCCTATCCGACTTCTCCTGACGGTGAGGCGGGCGATTCCGGCACAGGATTGCTCGCGATCATGCAGATCCTGCACGCGATGCGCGCGCAGTTGCGCAGTCTCGAGAATCAGGCCGAGATTACAAACCACAAGATCGAGTTGCTGCGTAGCCAGCAGCAGTCGTTCCTTGCTGACATAGACCGTCAGCTGCGGCGGTTGCGCCGCAAGCAGGGCGTGGAGACACCCTCCCCGGCATTCGTTCCTTCAGCGCCGGGCTCTACATCATCCGTGCCTCCGTCGACGGCCGCTCAACCGCCTGCTGCGGCCACTGTGCCGCCGGGGGCACCGGCGACGCCGCCTGCAGGGGGCGCCAATGTTCCCCCGGGCGGCGCCAGTGCGCCCGCTGCGCAGCCGCCGGCCAGTCCGCCTGGCGCGGCGAGTCCGGCGGCCAACCCAAACGTAACGATCGTGCCGCCGGATACGACGGGAACGGGGACGCCCGCGACACCTGCGGCCCCACAGGCGTCGGGTGCGCAGGCGCTTTACGCACAGGCTTTCGATGCCTTGCGCGCCGGACATTATCGTCATGCGGTGGCCGGTTTTCAGAAATTTCTGGCCCGTTATCCGCGCGACAGGCGCGATTCCGAAGCCCAGTACTGGATTGCGGAAACCCAGTACATCGAACGCAACTACAAGGCGGCAAAGATCTCGTTTCGCACGCTGGTGTACGCCTACCCGCAAAGCAAGCGCGTGCCGAATGCCTGGCTGAAAATCGGCTATATGGCCAAATGGCAGGGCCATCCGGACAAGGCGCGTACGATCTGGCAGAACCTGATGCAGAGATATCCGATGAGCGCGGCCGCCCAGGTGGCACGCAGCGCGCTGGCGAATCTGTCGCCGCCGGGTGCTTCGCCTGCGCCATGACAGTGTTGCCCAGGTCCGCTAAGATGGACCATGGATCAGGATCTCCGTGTCACCGAAATTTTCTATTCCCTGCAAGGGGAAACGCGCACTGTCGGGCTGCCGACCGTGTTCATCCGCCTCACGGGTTGTCCCTTGCGCTGCCATTACTGCGATACCGCGTACGCCTTTAGCGGCGGGACGCGCCGCAGCCAGCAAGCGATCGTGGACGAAGTCGGCACTTACTCTCCCCATTATGTCACGGTGACCGGGGGCGAACCCTTGGCCCAACCGGCCGTATTGCCGCTGATGCGGGCGTTGTGCGACCGCGGCTACGCGGTGTCGATCGAGACGGGTGGCGCTTTGTCTGTAGCCGGCATCGATCCGCGTGTGTCTGTGGTTCTCGACGTGAAAACGCCCGGATCGGGCGAGGAAGCCCGCAACGACTACGGCAATCTTGCGCACCTGAAACCCATCGACCAGGTCAAGTTTGTGCTTACGGACAGGAAAGACTACGAATGGAGCCGGGCCTTCGTCATGGAGCGCTCGCTCTACGAGCGTTACGAGATCTTGCTGTCACCGGTGGCCGGGGGCCTGCCGCCGGCGGAGCTCGCAGGCTGGATCCTCGCGGATCGCTTGCCCGTCCGCTTTCAGCTGCAGTTGCACAAGGTTTTATGGGGGGATGTGCGTGGACGCTGAGCGGCGGGCTATTGTGCTGCTTTCGGGCGGACTGGATTCGACCACCACCCTGGCGTGGGCGCGTCACGAGAGCTATGCCTGCTATGCGCTATCCATCGATTACGGGCAGCGCCATGCGGTGGAGCTGGCGGCGGCACGCCAGGCGGCAGCCGCGTGGGGAGCGGTCCAGCATCAGATCGTGCCGCTCGACATGCGCTGGGTGGGCGGGTCAGCGCTCACTGACCGCGCCATCGAGGTCCCTGTTCATTCATCGAAAGGAATTCCGGTTACCTACGTGCCGGCGCGCAACACGATCTTTCTGGCGCTTGCGCTGGGCTGGGCAGAGGCCCTCGATGCCCACGACATCTTCATCGGGGCCAACGCAGTGGATTACTCCGGCTATCCGGACTGCCGGCCGGCATTTCTCGAGGCCTTTGCGGCGATGGCGAACCTGGCCACGAAGGCGGGCGTAGAAGGGCGGCCTTTCCGTATCCGGGCGCCACTCATCGCCATGTCGAAGGCGGAAATCATCCAGACCGGCCTGCGCCTTGGGGTGGATTATGCGGGCACGATTTCCTGCTACAGTCCGGATGCGCAGGGGTATCCATGCGGCCACTGCGATTCCTGCCGCCTCCGCGCAAAGGGATTTGCAGACGCCGGACTGGCGGATCCGGCGCTTTCGTTTGACAGGGCCGATGGTGGTAACAAATAATGCGCGTCTTGCGGGCCGTTAGCTCAGTCGGTAGAGCATCTGACTTTTAATCAGGTGGTCGTTGGTTCGATCCCAACACGGCCCACCAATGAAACAAGCAGTTAGAGCAATTCCCTAAGAACAGCCCCCCTAGTCGTGTAAGCACCCGGAGCAGAAAAGGGGGTGCATGGCCGCCTGGCAGAGGGCGCCGCCGCCTATCCTTTGCACACCGAGCACAACGAGACGCCCGGCAGTGCCAGGGCCAAGCAAGGGGGAGTGCCCCTATGTCCTTTGGCAAGCGTTAGCTGGAGGTGCGGCATGATAAAAAGCCCCATCGCGCAGCATCGCATACAACACATCGCTGCGTCTGCGGGCCAAAGCGATAAGCGCCTGATTGTGCCGCTTGCCCTGGCTGATCTTGCGGTCGCAGTAAGCCCGGGAGACGGGATCGCGCAACGCCGCGAAGGCCGACAGGAACATGGTCCGTTTCAGGATCCTGTTGCCTCGCCGGGAGGGATGCTCGCTACGGATGGAGCTACCCGAACGGCGGGTGACCGGCGCCAGGCCCGCGTAGGCGGCCAGATGGGCGGCCGAGGCGAAGGGTCCGAGTGGTGACCTCCGTCAGGAGCCTGGCTGCGGTCCTGATGCCGACTCCGGGCATGCTCCGGTCCCGGGGCAAGAGGGTTGCCCAACCCGCTGCTCGACCTCTTGGGCGAGCTCCTCGCGCTGATGGCGCAAGGCGGCGAGCTCTGCCTAACCCATGTTTAACATGCTGTAAAAAAGATATTGCCCATTCAATCGGTTACGATTTCAGCCAGAGAGCAGGTGGCGCAGCCACCGCATTCATGTGGTATCAGACGATCAGGGTT